>JAXIZI010000001.1:0-134895 GCA_036304065.1 Collinsella sp.
AACGGGCCCTCTCGGGGCAGGGACGTTCGGCCGTGCGCGGGCGCCCGGTCGGCGGCCCGTTCTGGGCGCGCCTCAATCGTAGCCCGAGACGGTCCCGGGCTGACAATTTCGACTGTAATGGACGTTCTTAAACGACTAGTCAAACAAGAACGTCCCCAACGACTACTTTTCCTCCGTCCCCAAGGGATCATTATTGGACCGTCGATGTTTTTGCAATGCCAGCGAGCGGGCGCCAGAGCGAACAAATTGGCATGAAAAGAGGACGGCATAGACCTCCTAGTCATGCCGTCCTCTTTGAATGACAAGTTGTCGCTCTGGCGCCCGCGCAGTGTCGACTGGTCCGCCGTTCGTTAGAACGGCGGAACCAATTACATTAGTTCGCAGATGGCTGCCGCGAAGGCAACGGGGTCCTCGGGCAGAATACCCTCGACCAGCAGGGCCTGATCGTAGAGCAGGCCGGAGTACTGCTTGATCTTATCGGCGTCACCGGCCTTCTGGGCAGCGACAAGCTTGGCGAAGACCGGGTGTTTGGCATTGAGCTCGAGCACGCGCTGGCTCTTGGGCATGCCGTCGGGCGCACCCTCGGGACCCTTCTGGAGCACCTTCTCCATCTCGAGCGAAAGCGGGCCTTCGGTGGTGATGCAGGCGGGGGCATCGGTCAAGCGCGCGGAGACGGCGACCTTTTCGACCTTGTCGCCAAGCGCTTCCTTCATAGCGCTAAAGAGGTCCTCGTTCTCCTTGGTGGCGTCCTCGGCCTCTTTCTTCTCGTCGTCGGTCGCCAGATCAAGATCGCCGGTCGCGACGTTCTTGAGTTCCAGATGATGATCCTCGACCTCGGGCTCGGCACCGTCGGCAACCGCCTTCTCGGCAGCCTCGCGAGCAGCGTCATCCTCGTAGACCTTGGGCATATCGGCAGCCACGTACTCACGCATGGCCTGGAAGGTGAACTCATCCACGTCCTGCGTCAGCAGCAGTACATCGTAGCCGCGGTCGAGCACGCCCTTCACAACGGGCATCTTGGCCAGGCGCTCGCGCGAATCGCCGGCGGCGTAGTAGATGGCCTTCTGGCCCTCGGGCATGCCCTTGGCATACTCGGCCAGCGTGATCATCTTCTGCTCCTTGGCAGACCAGAACAGCAGCAAGTCGGCGAGCTCGTCGGCCTTCATGCCGTAGCTCGAGTAGATACCGTACTTAAGACCGCGACCAAAGTTCTCAAAGAACTTCTCATATGCCTCGCGGTCGTTGTCGCGCATATCCTCAAGATCGGCGGTAATTTTCTTCTCCACGCGCTTGGCGATTGCCTTGAGCTGTCGGTTCTGCTGCAGCGTCTCACGCGAGATGTTGAGCGACACGTCAGCAGAATCCACGACACCGCGGACAAAGTTGTAGTAGTCGGGCAGCAGGTCGTCGCACTTCTCCATAATCAGCACGTTGGAGCTGTAGAGCGCCAGGCCCTTCTCGTAGTCCTTGCTGTACAGATCGAACGGCGCGCGGCCCGGCACAAACAGCAGGGCGTCATACTCGAGCGTGCCCTCGGCATGGAAGCTGATGGTGCGCGCAGGATTATCAAAGTCGTGGAACGTGGACTTGTAGAACTCGTCGTAGTCCTTCTGCTCGACATCGGAGCTGCGCTTTTTCCAGATCGGTGTCATTGAGTTGACGGTCTCGAGCTCCTGGTAGTCCTCGTACTCGGGCTTGTAATCGTCGCCGGCGTCCTCGGGCTTGGGTTTCTGGCGGCTCTTGGACACCATCATCTGAATCGGGTAGCGCACATAGTTGCTGTACTGCTGAATCAGGCTCTTGAGGCCCCACTCGGTCAGGAAGCGATCGTAGGTCTCGGCCTCGCCGTCGGCATCGAGCTTCTCGTTCTCGCGCAGCGTCAGGATGACATCGGTACCGTGCTCGGCGCGCTCGCCATCTTCGATGGTGTAGCCCTCAAGACCGTCGGACTCCCAAACGTGGGCGGTATCCTCGCCATAAGCGCGGCTGACGACCTTCACGTGGCTGGCGACCATAAAAGCCGAGTAGAAGCCCACGCCAAACTGGCCGATGATGTCGACATCCGAACCCTGCTGCTCGGCGTTCTCGGTCTTAAACTCCTCGGAGCCGGAATGGGCGATGGTGCCCAGATTGCGCTCGAGCTCCTCGGCGGTCATGCCAATGCCGTTATCCGAGATAGTAATGGTGCGGGCATCTTTATCAAAGGAGACGCGAATAGCCAGGTCGCCCTGGTCGAGCTTGACGCTCGGGTCCTGCAGGCTCTTAAAGTTGAGCTTGTCGACGGCGTCGCTCGCGTTAGAGATAAGCTCGCGCAGGAAGATTTCCTTATTGGTGTAGATGGAGTTGATCATGAGGTCGAGCAGTTTTTTGCTCTCGGTCTTAAATTGACGCATATGCAGTCCTTTCGCGCTACCCCCGTCCGCAAAAACGGCCCGGTTGCCCGAGCCGCATCGCAGACCTGCTATGTTCAGACTTAGATTTTATAACCCATTAGCGCGCATATATACATACGGAATCGAAAAACTGTATGTCTAAGCGCTCCGATGCGCCAATTGCCAAGGAGTGTCCCCAGCTGCCGGCAGAAAAGGAACGTCCCTATCTGCCATCTACGCGCTTGGCCATCCAGACATGGGGTTGGCCCTCGTCTTCGTAATCTACCGGGGCAATTTGCGTGTAGCCCGCCTTTGCATAGAGCGGCAGCACGTATTCCTGCGCATGCAGCTTAATAAGCTTTGCGCCGGCATCGCGTGCACACAAAGCACTGGCATCGACGATCGCACTCGCCAGACCGCGGCGGCGCATGCTCGGCAGCACAGCCACGCGCCCCATAATATAGGTCTCCCCCGCTGCGACGCCCTCGTCCAAATCGCACGACGGCGAAACCGGAGCCTCTGAATCTGCCGCGCGCTCAAGCTCTTCGGGAAACACGCGCGAGCAACCGGCAAGCTCGCCGTCTACATAGAGCGTCACATGAATGCAGCTCTGATCCTCGTCGATAGCGTCGAACTCATTCTCGTAGCCCTGCTCGTCTATAAAAACGACGCGGCGCACCAACGCCGCGTCATCAAAGCATCCCGTCTTAAGTTGGATATCCATGGCTGCCCTTTCATTCAATGCGAACGTTAAGGACAGATATTAGCGAAAATGAGCTCCGCGCACGCTAAACTTCGCGCGAGCCTTCGCCAGGCAGTCGTAATGACCCACGTTATGGGCATCGCTCGCGATGAAGCTGTACAGGTTCTGATCGAACAGGCGCTGTGCCGGCTTTTTCTCGCGACCAAAGCGACCGCCGGCAATAAAGTCCGCCGAAGCCTGCAGCTTGCAGCCCATATCGACCAGGCGCTCCGCCACGCTTACATCCTTTTGAACCGCACGATAGCGCTCAGGATGAGCGATAATCACCTGGTAACCACGGCACTGCAAATCGTAAATCGTGTTCTCGTACTCTCTAAACGCATACGCATCGGCATGCGTCGAAAGCTCGAGCAGAAACTCGTTGGTCCCATCGAAATGCAAGTGCTCCGCGGCATCGATACCAAGCTCAACGAGCTTTCGATGGTTGACCTCGAAGCCCATCTGGAGCGGAAAACCGTCAGCGTTATCACGCAGCAGCTCAAAGGCATCCCACATCTTGTCGTAATCAAAATAGGGATCACGGCAGTGAGGAGTGCAAACGATTCTGGTTACACCGGCCCGCTTGGCAGCCTCGAGCATCGCCAAGCTCTCATCGAGATCGGCGGCGCCGTCGTCTACACCCGGCAAGATATGGCAATGAATGTCACGCATAGGTCAGCCTTAATCAACTAAACGTTTGCTCGGTTGGTGAAGATGCCCTTTTTGGAAGTCCCCTGATCGTCGGAGCCCTTCTTCACCTTCTTACCGTCCTTGGTGTAGTAGGAGTAGTAGTACTCGCTGGTCTCGGTCTCGCAGTAGTTCATAACGGTACCGATGAGCTTGACCTTCTCGGACTTCTTAAGCTGACCGATGGCGTTGAGCGCCTCCTCGCGCTTGGTGAAGTCCTCACGCACGACAAAAAGCGCACCGTCGGTCAGACTTGCGATCTCGGCAGCATCGATGAAGGTGCCGACCGGGGGAGCATCAAAGATGACGTACTGGAACTTGGCGGACAGTGCCTTTACCAGCTTGGCAAAGCGGTGAGAGACGATGATGTCGGCAGGATTGGGAATATGCGGCTCGGCATCGAGGAAGTAGAAGTTCTTCTGACCCGTCTCGACAATCGCCTGGTCAATAGAAACCTGCTCGGAAAGGACTGCATAGAGTCCGCCGCGGGAGCGGACGCCGAGCATATCGGCAAGGGACCTGCGACGCATATCAGCCTCGACCAGCAGGACGCTCTTGCCGCTGGTGGCGATAGCCTGGGCAAGGTTGATGGAAACCGTAGACTTGCCCTCGTTGGGAATCGAGGACGTAACGGTGATGGTGCGAATGGGGTCGTCCACGCTCGCAAAGCGGATGTTGGCCAGAAGGGTCTTGGCGGCATTCTGTACAACGAGCTTATCGGTGTTCTTTGCCTTAGCCATGCCTATTTACCACCTTTCATAGCCGGAATTCGGCCAACAACGGGAATGCCCAGGAGCTCTTCTGCCTCTTCGGCACCGCGGATGCGGGTGTTGAGCATGTCTGCCAAAACGACATAGGCAACTGCGATAAAGATGCCCGCGAGGAACGCGACAGCAACGTACAGCATACGCTTGGGGCCGCTGGGGACTTCGGGAGTCTTAGCCTCGTCGATAACGTTGATGCTCTGGGCAGCGCCGACGTTCTGAGCGACCGTACTCACCGAGCTGGCCATGGCCTTTGCGACCTTAGCCGTCTCCTTGGCATCGGTGCCGGTAACCGAAAGCGTAATGACACGCGTGGTGGTCTCGGAGGAAACAGACACCTTGTAGTCATCCAGGTCAGCAAGGCCCAGCTCATTGGCAGCACCGCTCTTAACGCTATCGCTATCCAGCAGCGTGGCGATATCGTTGGAAAGCATCTGGCTCGCCGAGAGATCGTTGTAGCTCATCTGACCGCTATCGTCGGTTTTGGCGAGAATGTACATGCTCGTCGTCGCGGTGTAGGTGTTGTCCATCGCAACGAAGGACACGATGCCCATGGCGATCGCGCAGACCACCGGAAGGGTGATGACCAGCTTAAGGTGCTTCTTCAGCAGCTGGAACAGTTCGAGAAGGGTCATGCAGCTTGCCTTTCATTTCCCCAGTTCGGATTGACAAAACTGTCCGTATGTTATCGCATCTTTTTACCGAGACCAAACTCTATACATAAGAAACAGGCTCTCCTGTAAAAATGTCGGAAGCAATCGTAAAATTGCACAACAACGCCGCACCCGAAAGTCAAATGCGGCGTCTGCATCAATATCTATGTTGTATCGCTATGCGAATGGCTCGTCCTGCCGTATGGGAAACGTCACCGTAATGGTGGTTCCCACGCCCAACTCGCTCGACAGATCGAGCGTGGCGTGATGATACAGGGCCGCATGCTTGACAATTGCAAGCCCCAGACCGGTTCCGCCGCGCGCCTTGGACCTACTCTTGTCCACGCGATAGAACCGCTCAAATACCTTGCCCTGTTCTTCAGGCGCGATACCGATTCCCGTGTCGGCGACCGCAAGGAACGGATGGCCTTCGTCGTTGGTGCCGCACTGCAGCGTAACCGCACCGCCGGGTCGATTGTAGCGGATGGCGTTGCTCGCCAGATTATAGATGAGCTCGTCAATCAAGCGCGACACGCCTTCGATGACCACAGGCTTGGTCTCATGACTTATCGTCACATTCGCCTGACGGGCGACCTGTTCAAGACGCTGCTCAACCGCGTAGATGGCACGCGAGAGCTCAATAGGCTCCGTGGAACCAATGGGCACCGCCTCGCCCTCAGTTGCACGCTCGGCCTCGTCCAAGTTAGACAGCGTAAGGATATCGTTGACAAGCGCTGCCAAGCGGCCCGCCTCACGATAGATGCGACCGCCAAAGTTGCGCAGGTCGCCCTCGCCCTCGACCATGCCGTTTGCGATGAGCTCGGCATAGCCCGAAATCGCCGTAAGCGGCGTCTTGAGCTCATGGGTGATATTCGCCGTGAACTCGCGGCGCATACGGTCGTTGTCCGCCAGCACCGCCATTTGGCGCTTGAGCTCCTGGCGCTGCGACTCAATACGCTCAAGCATGGGGACCATCTCGGCATAGGCGTGCTCATAGCTACGGCGTGGGTGGTCCAAATCCACCTCTTGCAACGGCGCGATGATGGCACGGGACTCGCGGCGCGCCATAAAAAACGAGAGTACCGCACCCGCTGCTGCGATAAGCAGCATCGGCGCCACCATCGACAGCAAAATCGCCGCAACGCCAGGCTGGGCCTGCGCCAAGCGGACAACCTGGCCGTTATCAAGGGCGACGGCGCGATACAGCATGATCTCGTCGAGCGTAGAGCTTGCGCGCTCCGCGGAACCCAAACCACTCTCAAAGGCCTCGATGACCTCGGGGCGATCGCCATGGTTGGGCAGCGTGGAAGGCGACGCCTCGTTGTCGTAGGCAACCGATCCATCCTTGTTAATCAGCGTGATGCGCAAGTCCTCGCGATCGAGGCTACGCAAGAACGGGATGGGCTCCTGCTGCTCGTCGAGGGCGGCAGCAATGAGCTCGGTTTCCTGCGCCAGGTTGGCACTCGTGGCATCCGCCAAGGTGTTTTGCACAAAGAACGCGCCCAGCACCGTAAACGCCACGATAACCGCCATGGCGCAAACAAAGATTGTCACAAAAACGCGGTGCGACAGCGTATGTTTTCCCTGGGGGGCGAAGACCACGGGTTACTCCTCTGATGCGGTGGCCGCGGTGCCCTCACCTTCGGCACCATCACCGGCAGAAGGCTCGGCCAAGCGGTAGCCCACGCCGCGTACGGTCTCGATGGCGCTGGCATGCTCGCCCAGTTTTTGGCGAAGCGTCTGCACGTGCACGTCAACGGTGCGCGAACCGCCGTCGAAGTCCCAGCCCCACACGCTCTGCAGCAACGACTCGCGGGTAAAGACCACGCCGGGCTTGCGCATGAGGTACTCGAGCAGGTCGAACTCGCGCAGGGTGAGCTTAAGCGGCTCGCCGGCAACGGTCACCTCGCGATGGCTGGGCGAGAGCACAATGTCGCCCACGTTGAGCACATCGCTCGCCTGCTTGACCATGCCGCCGCGACGCAGCAGTGCGCGGCAGCGGCTCGCAAGCTCCATGAGCGAGAAGGGTTTAGTCAGGTAATCGTCGGCACCGCCATCGAGTGCCATCACCTTGTCGAGCTCGGTGTCCTTGGCGGTAAGCATCATGATGGGCACCGTCGCCGTCAGGCGATCGGCACGCAGGCGACGCATAATCGCCAAGCCATCGGTATCGGGCAGCATGATATCGAGCAGCACGGCATCGGGCACCCGTCGCGCCACGGCAGCCTTAAACTCGCCGTCGCACGAAAAGCCCTCGGCCTCGATTCCCTGCTTGCGCAGCGCATAGACCGTCAAATCCCTGATGTTGTCATCGTCCTCGACGTAATAGATCATGTTGAACCCCTTTGCGGCCGACATGACCGCATCTTAACCCTAAAGGTGCCTGTACTAGATGGTATCAGCCAAAACGGCCCGTCAAATAATCCGCCGTGCGCGGATCGATCGGGTTTTTGAAGAGCTGGGCAGTGGGCGCATGCTCCACCAGCTCGCCCAGCAAAAAGAACGCGACCGAGTCGGAGATGCGCGCCGCCTGCTGCATGTTGTGCGTAACGACCACGAGCGTGCAGGTCTCCCTGAGCTCGCAGGCCAGCTGCTCCACCACCAGCGTCGATACGGGGTCGAGCGCCGAGGTCGGTTCGTCCATCAGCAGAATGTCGGGCTGCACGGCAAGTGCGCGGGCGATGCACAGACGCTGCTGCTGGCCGCCCGAAAGACCCAGACCCGATTCTTTGAGCTTGTCTTTGACCTCGTCCCACAGGGCGGCGCGTCGCAGGGAGTCTTCGACCAGCTCGTCGAGCACGACGCGGTCGCGCACTCCCATGCCGCGAGGACCGTAGGCGACGTTGTCGTAGATGCTCATGGGAAACGGGTTGGGGCGCTGAAACACCATGCCCACGCGCTGGCGCAAACGGCAGATGTCGTAATCGCCCAGGATATCTTGACCATCGAGCGCAATCTTGCCCTCGATGCGGCAATCCTTGATGCCGTCGTTCATGCGGTTAAAGCAGCGCAGCAACGTGGACTTTCCGCAGCCCGAAGGCCCGATAAACGAGGTGATCTGCTTGTCGCGGATCTTGATATTCACGTCCTTGAGCGCATGATGGTCGCCATAGAACAGGTCGAGGCCCTCGACGTCGATGCGCGTCGGCGAGGCGGCAAGATCCTCTGCCGTGGGGCGAGTCGCATCCCCAACCTCGCGCTCGCGCGCGGCCTCGGCCTGCGCTTTCATGAGTTCTTCAAGCTCCGTGGGCTCCACAGCCGCAGCAGCCGTCATACCGCATACCTCCACATCGATATCAATTCAGCAGTATCGATAGTAGGAATCGCGGCTCATATGCACGTGAGCGCATTGTCAAGTGTTTGTAAGGGCACACTGGCTATGCGGCGGGCAGCTCGATGGTGAATATCGTGTGTTCGGGCGTCGATTCACATGCAACGGCACCGCCGTGCGCGCATACGATCTCCTTGGCGATGGCAAGCCCCAGTCCAGCGCCGCCGCGATTGGTCGCACGCGCCGCATCCAGGCGATAGAACTTCTCAAAGATCACCTTGAGCTTTGCCTCAGGGATGGGATCGCCCTGATTGATAAAGCGCACGCGCACGCCACCGCCGTCCCGGCGTCTGGCCTCGATCGTGATGGTCGAGCCCTCATAGCTATAGGCAACGGCGTTTTTCATGATGTTGTTGAACACGCGAGCCATCTTGTCGCCATCCACGAGCACCGTCAGGTCCTCGCGAATATCAACTTGGGCTTCCTTATGCTGCTCGTTGAGGATGGGATAGAACTCGTCAGCCACCTGAGCCAGCAGCAACCCCAGATCAACATAGCCGCGCGTGAGCACGATATCGTGGAAGTCAAAGCGCGTGATATCGAAGAACTCTTCGATGAGCGTATCGAGCCGGTGCGCCTTGTCGAGCGCCACGCCCGTAAAGTGCGCACGTTGCTCAACCGGCAGCTCGGGAGCCTCTTGCAGCAGCGAAAGATAGCCCACCACACTGGCAAGCGGGGTGCGTAGGTCATGTGCCAAGTACGTGACCAAATCGTCCTTGCGATGCGACTCGTCACGCAGAGCTTGCTGCACCTTGCGCTCACGGTCACGCACGCGGTTAAGGGCGCCCTCGACCTCCAAGAAGTCGCCGTCGATGTTATCCCAGGTGTCGGGGTGATCGATCAGACGATCATGAATACGAGAGGCCAGCACACAATCGGCATGCTGCTCGCCCTGCTCGTAGCCCTGGTAGTACAGGGCGCGGCCACACAAGAACAGCACGCACGCGGCAAGCGCCAGCACAAAGCCAAGCATGTTGAATACAAAGCCGGCATCGAACAGCACCGGCCCTTCGATGCCGCCGAGCGCCATGGCGCCAATCGCCAACGTCATGGCCCACGCGGCGCCGCCAATCACCACGCAGCGGCACACGATCTCAAATCGATCGATCAGCAAAAAGCCGACAAGCAGCACCGCCAAGATTCCGACGATGTTGTCGATGCCAATCAGCAGCAGGCTCAGCAAAAAGAGCAGCACCGTTGCGAGCGCGCGGTTGTCGACGACCGACCTCACGTATTCAAAGAGCCGATCGGGCACCTCGAACGCTTGCCTATCGTCTTTTGTCATATCAAGATCCTCACAAGCGAAAAGCGTTATTCGATGATGTAGCCGACGCCCCAGACGTTTTTGATAAAGCGTGGCTTTTGTGCGTCGTCGCCAATCTTTTCGCGCAAGTGGCGAATATGCACCATCACCGTATTGTTGGAGCCGGGCATAAAGTCCTCGTTCCACACCGCGCGGAACAGGTCCTCCACGGCCACCACGCTGCCGCGATGCTCGACCAGATACAGCAAGATTGAATACTCGGTGGGCGTGAGGCGAACCGGTGAACCGTCCACTGTCACGGAACGAGCATCGCGGTTGATCTCCAAGCCGTCGAGCTGAATGGTCGGCGACTCGGCCGCCTGTGCACGGCTACCGTAGCTGGTGTAGCGGCGAAGCTGAGCGTGCACGCGCGCGATGAGCTCCAGCGGACGGAACGGCTTAACCACGTAATCGTCCGCGCCAAGCGAAAGGCCCCCGATCTTGTCTTGCTGGGCATCGCGCGCCGTCAGCATGATCACGGGATAGGTATGGCTGGAACGGATCGTACGCAGCAGCTCAAACCCATCGATATCGGGCAGCATGACATCAAGCAGCGCCAGATCGAACTCCTGCTCCAAAATCGCCTTGGCAGCATCGGCCCCGCTATAGGCAATCTGGACATCAAAGCCCTCTTTTGTAAGGTAGATACCAACCAAGTCGGCGATGGCCTTCTCGTCATCAACTACCAGTATGCGCTCGTTCATGCGTGCTCCTCTCGCGCTCCATTATGCCCGAGGCGACGCACGCCACACACAACAAGCGTGGGTGATTAAGTCGGCCTTAAGCGCCCTTGTGCCCGTTCGGGAGCGGATGTGGGCCACGCACGCACGCGATGATCGCCGACGCCGGCAAACGATATACTCTAGTTCCAGAAGAGACCATCCCGTCGAAAGCGAAATCCGTGAAGTCCCTCACCCCTTTTGCAAAGCGCTCAGCCCAGCTTGCCGCCAGCTTTGTCTGCGCTATCGCCCTTGCCGCTGGCGTGCCCACCGTCGCCGGCGCCCAAGTGCTCACGACCGACAATGTTTGCGGCAAAACCGCCTATGCGCGCGGCATCACGGCCGAAAACCTGCCCGATATCGATGCGACCAATGCCCTCGTCATGGGCAAAGACGGCACCGTCTACTATGGGCGCGGCGCCGATGAGCAGGTCAAGATTGCCTCGATCACCAAGGTCATGACCGCAATCCTAACCGTCGAGAATTGCAAGATGGACGAGAAGGTCACGGTGAGCAACGCCGCAGCCACCGTGGGCAATTCGACCGCCGGCTTGCTCGAAGGCGACGAGCTTACCGTGGAGCAGGCGCTGCGCGGCCTGATGATTCCCTCGGGCAACGACGCCGCCATCGTGCTCGCCGAATATGTGGGCAAGAAGATCGACCCTAAGACCAAAGACGCCGAGGCCACATTTGTGAAGGCCATGAACGAGCGCGCTAAGAAGCTCGGCTGTACCGGTACGCTTTTTGAAAACCCGCATGGTCTGGACTTTGATGAGTGGGCTGGCGATATGCACTCAACCGCACATGACGTGGCGCTGATGATGCAGGAGGCCATGAAAAACGACACGATCCGCGAGGTCGTAGCGAGCGAGGATTCCTGGATCGAGGTCACGGGCGCCGACGGCACCGACCATTCGCATTCCATGGACACGCATAACTATTTGCTGGGCCAAGATGGCAACATCGGTGGCAAGACCGGCACCACCGACGATGCGGGCTATTGCTTTACGGGTGCCTACAACCGCGATGGCGACGAGATCTACACCGTCGTTTTGAACTCCACCACCACCGACCAGCGCTTTACCGATACCGCAACCCTCGCCAATTGGTACTACGGTCACAAGGTGACGGTCGCAATCGCCAACACGCAGGAAAAGACCGCCAACGGCAACCCGCTTATGGCACGCGTTGGCCAAACCGACTGGACGGATAAGACAATCGACGCCACACTCGCCGATCCTACGGCGCAAGCGACCGTGTTTTCCCTTGCCGGCGAGGTGACCGAAAAGGTTAGCTACGACGATCTTTCGGGCACGGTGCATGTGGGCGACAAGGTGGGCAGCGTTACACTCAAGCAGAACGGCACCAAGATCGCCGTCATGGACCTGGTTGCCGACGAGGAAGGCACAGGGCCGAATCCCATTGAATGGCTCCTCGTGAAGCTCGACCGCCTGGGCCGCCGCATCGACAACCGGCCACTCACGGCAGAGAGCGAGACCGTAGCCAAGGCGCCCAAGGCGTAGGGCCGGAGCGATATCACATCGAACCAAATGAGGCGTCCAACGGGGCGCCTCATTTTTTGAGGGTTCGAATCCCCAGCGCCCTTTCTCGATAATAAAAAAGGGCCCCGATGGGACCCTTCTTTAAAGTTAAACTGGCGGAGAGCTGGGGATGTCCGGACATGCTACGCATGCCCTCCGGCTTCAAAGCCTGGCGGCTTTTCGCCCACGGGCTACAAACGCTTTCGCGTTTGCTTAACGCCCGTGCCCTCTCGGGTTCGAATCCCCAGCCTCCTTTCTCCGCACAAAAAAGGGCCCCAAATGGGACCCTTCTTCAAATTCGTACTGGCGGAGAGCTGGGGATTCGAACCCCAGATGCCCTTTTGGGGCATACTCGCTTAGCAGGCGAGCACCTTCGGCCTCTCGGTCAGCTCTCCGTAACAGCCGTTCTATAGTAACCAAACAGCCTAAGATGGGCAAGAGGAAATTTTCTAATTGCCTAGCATCCTTTCCTCATTGGAAGCTTCGCCTACCCCAGCGAGCGGTTGAGGGAGCCGAGCTCGTCGTTGCCCATGGTGCGCCACATTTGGAAGATGCAACCGCGTGCCAGGAAAAAGAAGCCGTTGTCGACCAGTTGAACAGCGGCATCTGCCAGCTGATTCGTCACGGCGGACACTGGCGGCAGCTCGAGTCCAGCCTTGCGAATGGTCTCGACCGCTTCCTCGAACGTCGGAGGCTCGCTGACGCCCATCTCGTTCATAAGGCCCTGCATTTCTTCCAGCGCGCTGCTGCCCGACTCCTCGCCACGTGGCACCAGACGGTAACAAGCCAGCGCAAGGTCGAGCTGATCGCAATTCCAATAGGCAAACGCCAGGCGATAGAACAGGTAGCCGATTGCAGAGCGATCGCTGGCAATACGTAGGCCGTGGCGCGCCACCTCGATAATCTCGTCAAAGCGCTCCAGACGCGCAAGAACGTTGATGAGCGCAAAGTGCGATTGCATGGACGAGCGCGCCAGATCGTAAAGATGGCGCACCTCGGGCAGCGCTCGTTCAAAGTCCTCTTGCTCGACGTAAAAGCTGCAGATCTCGTGCTGGGCAAAGTACAGCGCATCGGGCGCACGAAGGATTCGCACAGAGCGGTCTTCTTCCAACACCGGTAGCACCATGCGCACCAGCTGGTTATCGCAAAACTGCGTTTGAACCGGACCTGTCGCCAAAAGCTCGGCGACGGCGCACTTAGCCTCCAACTCCTCAACAAGACGGGAAAAGCCTTCAAAAGCACCTGTACGGTCGACTTTTGCCTGCTCGCGCAATTCAACAACACGGGCCACGTATGGGTCGTCGTCCTCTTCCATGACCTCCAACTCGTCAGCCGTATCGGCAAGCAGCAAATCGCGCAGCGCCGGCGGAAGCGTGCGATGGTCATCACGCGGACGAGCATGAACCTCCGCAGGTTCAATCGTCTCCGGAGCAGTTGACTCATACGCCTCAAGTACACGCTTGCACGGCATATCGTCCATGTCCATGCTCTCAAGATCCTTGGCGACAGGCACGCAATCGGCCAGATAGGCCGCGCGCCCAAAGAAATACGTTGCGACAACGCGCTCGCCCCGCTCGCCGTCGGGAGCCGCAATCTGAACATAGCAGCGCGAAATGCAGGCACCTGCGGCAAAACACGCCGCCGCAAGCGTAAGCGCCACGCGCGCGTCGTGCTCCGCGGCCCAAGTCGCGCGCATGTCCACGTCTAGCTCGCGCCAGACGTCATCCTGAGCGTCGTATTCACGTTGCGGCATGGCATCCACGACAGAGCGCCCAAACCGAACGAGCATAATCCCCTCGGCAACGTTTGCCCGATAGGTATAGTCGAGCCGTGTGACCACGTTGAGTGCCTCGACGATATGCGCGAAGCGGGTGCGCACGTCCCACTCACCGCCCGGCTGACAAGTCACCGTCCCCGGTTTGGCCCATGGGTTATCGCTCGAGGTCGTATCGAGCAGTCGAGGAACATCGTTGGTCGTCTTGGCAATATGCCACGCGTCAAAGAGCGCACAACCCTCAAAGCTCGGCGAGGACGCCGCGGGGACCAATCCAGCCCCAATGCGCTCAAGGATGCCGGAGAGGCGGTTGAGATGGCACTCGACGGCAAGCAGCATGTCAATCTCGTCCTGGTCCAGCAGACTACGATCAAAATTGAGATAGAAAAGCTTTGAGCGGTCGATGCGCGCTAGGCTCATTTCGGACTTGGCAGCAATGGTGCGCAGGCGGGGCAAGTCAATCTCGCTCATCAGGGCGGCGGCATAACGCTCGATACCGCTCGGATTCTCGGCATGGTCAACACGGTAAAGCAGCGTCTCGATAGCATCGGGGAGCGGCGCCGTGTCAAAGCCCAAAAACACCTCGACCGGCTCGGGCAACTTTACGAGTTTGATCTTGTCGACAGCGTTTTGCATGTCTGCATCGAGACCGTCGACGCCCGCCGTGTTCGCAATAGTGCTTTCGGAGTTGGCAAATATCACGTAGCGCAAGAACATCGAGGCCATAAACTCGCCGTAAGGAAGGGCGCGGGTCGAATTCCATGTCTCGAGGTCGGACTGCTCGCGCATGGGGCCTTCGGGAGAGCCGGCAGTTCGCGCACACGCGCGCATTGCTCCGTTGGCCTCCCTCACCATAATCTCGCCAATACTGGAATCGGACTCGTGAAGGACCAGCTCCATGTCGGGGTCCTCGGGCAACGGTGCTTCCCGAACAGGGCGGTCAACCTTATAAACCTTGCCCGACACGCTCACGTAGCCCAAGAGCGATATGTGGCTTTTGCCGACGAATTCGACGACGTAGCACGACTCTTTAGGATCCTCGCCAAAGACTTTCCAGACAACACCATACGAGCGCCCCGCAGGCTGCTCGGGCATCGATGGAAAACGCTTTTTGGGGTCGAAAAACCTGAGCTTGTATGTCGGACGCTCTGCCACGAAATATCACCCTGATCGGTCGTCTAGAGAAGGAGCGGTCGCGGATGGGCCGCGACACCTACTCGGAATCTTACACGAGTCGATAAGAAATAGTCCGCTTCACGCTCGCGCCTCGACCGAGGTTCGAATCCATGCATGGTTGTCAAAAAGAAAAGCCCCCGTTTCCGGAGGCTTCAAGTTCAAATGGTGCGGCGTATAGGATTCCGCGCATCCGCTTCGCGGATCCGCACCGGCTTCGCCCGCCTGCCGGCGTGCTCGCCCGCTCGCTACGGACGCTCCGCGTCCGCTTCACGCTCGCGCCTCGACCGAGGTTCGAATCCATGCATGGTTGCCATAAATGAAATGCCCCCGTTTCCGGAGGCTTCAAGCTCAAGTGGTGCGGCGTATAGGATTCGAACCTATGACGTTCTGATTCGTAGTCAGACCCTCTATCCAGCTGAGGTAACGCCGCGACTTGTTGATTATTATGCACAGGGACTGAATAATGGTCAAGCATTTTTTCAAAAAAAGTTATTGAATTTGATTTTTACTCATTTGGGACACTTGGCGCGATCTTCGACGCATCGCGATATAAGAAAAGCCCCCGTTGCCGGGAGCTTCAAGATCAATTGGTGCGGCGTATAGGATTCCGCGCATCCGCTGCGCGAATCCGCGCCGGCTTCGCCCGCCTGCCGGCGTGCTCGCCCGCTCGCTGAAAACGCTCCGCGTTTTCTTGACGCTCGCGCCTCGACCGAGGTTCGAATCTCCGCAATGCTCCCATATAAGAAAAGCCCCCGTTGCCGGGAGCTTTAAAGTCAATTGGTGCGGCGTATAGGATTCGAACCTATGACGTTCTGATTCGTAGTCAGACCCTCTATCCAGCTGAGGTAACGCCGCAACGCACGGATTATTATGCACGCGAGCCCCCGATGGGTCAAGCGATAATTTGAAAAAATTTTACGAAGTAGTGATTAAACCGTTCGCGCCTCGACCGAGGTTCGAATCCATGCGGTGTTGCCATAAAAGAAAAGCCCCCGTTGCCGGAGGCTTCAAGTTCGATTGGTGCGGCGTATAGGATTCCGCGCATCCGCTTCGCGGATCCGCGCCGGCTTCGCCCGCCTGCCGGCGTGCTCGCCCGCTCGCTAAAAACGCTTCGCGTTTTCTTTACGCTCGCGCCTCGACCGAGGTTCGAATCCATGCGGTGTTGCCATAAAAGAAAAGCCCCCGTTGCCGGAGGCTTCAAGTTCGATTGGTGCGGCGTATAGGATTCGAACCTATGACGTTCTGATTCGTAGTCAGGCCCTCTATCCAGCTGAGGTAACGCCGCAGCGCAAGACATATAAAACCACTTTAGTT
Organism: Collinsella sp.; assembly: GCA_036304065.1. Taxonomy (GTDB): domain Bacteria; phylum Actinomycetota; class Coriobacteriia; order Coriobacteriales; family Coriobacteriaceae; genus Collinsella. The sequence continues at coordinate 16,377 of JAXIZI010000001.1, forward strand.
AGTTGGAGTCAAGCACAATCTCAAACTTTTTTCGAGAATATGCTCCTCACGCAGCTCCGCATGCGCCAACATCCCCAATGCGATCAATCGGTTTTTCAACCACATCGAACCCGGCACCGAGTTCCCTCAAAAGCGAACGCACCCGCTGGGCGCAGTCATAATCGGCAAACGAGATGCTCAGCATGCGCGCTACCTGGTTAGAAGTCCCAACTCCATAGAACTGCTCAAGCGCCACAAGCCCCTCGTGCGTCACAAAGGTCTCAACTACATGCAGCGACTCCTCAAAGCACCATTGGGTTAACGGACCCTCGCTCGTCTGCCGCACCACCAAACCACCCATACCCGATGGCTCACACGTAACTAGTAGGTGCTCCCCACCTTCATCGCTCTCAAACAAAACTACCCGTTCATCAAACAGCTCCATCGCATCCCCTTCCTCTCGCTTCAATTTAACAAAAGCATAGCAGGTAGATGGCTGTATACAGAACGTTTGTTCGTGTGTTTTCTATTGAGCTGTCCGCACGATATGGTAAGGCTTTGCGCACAAAAAGGGCGCCCCAAAAAGGAGCGCCCTCGCAAATCGCTTATGCAGGCAACCTACGCGACCGGCTCGATCTTCTCGAGGCCGCCCATGTAAGGACGAAGAACCTCAGGGATCGTGATGGTGCCGTCGGCGTTCTGGTAGTTCTCCAGGATGGCGGCCATGGTGCGGCCAGCCGGCAGGCCGGAACCGTTGAGGGTGTGCAGGTAGCGCGAGCCCTTGAAGTTCTCGGGGTCGCGATACTTGATGTTGGCGCGACGGGCCTGGAAGTCGCCGCAGTTGGAGCAGGAGCTGATCTCCTTGTAGGCGTTGTAGCTCGGCAGCCAGACCTCGATGTCGTAGGTCTGACGGGCAGAGAAGCCCAGGTCGCCGGTGCACAGGCTAATCACGCGATACGGAAGGCCCAGCTGCTGAAGCAGGAACTCGGCCTCGGCGGTCATGCTCTCAAGCTCCTCGTCGGACTCCTCCGGCTTGGCAAACTTGACCATCTCGACCTTGTCAAACTCGTGCTGGCGGATGATGCCGCGGGTGTCGCGACCAGCGGAGCCGGCCTCCTCGCGGAAGCAGGGGGTGAAGGCGGTGTAGCGGCGCGGCAGGGTGTCGGCGTCGAGAACCTCACCGGCGTGCAGGTTGGTAAGCACGACCTCGGCGGTGGGAATCAGGAAGTTATCGCCCGAGACGTGATAGGCGTCGTCCTCGAACTTGGGCAGCTGACCCGTGCCAAACATGGTCTGACGCTTGACGACGATGGGCGGCCACCACTCCTTGAAGCCACGGCTCGTGTGCGTGTCCAGGAAGAAGTTGATAAGGGCGCGCTCCAAGCGGGCGCCGGCGCCACCGAGAACAGTGAAGCGGCTGCCGGAGAGCTTGTTGCCACGCTCGAAGTCGAGGATGTCCAAATCGGTACCCAGATCCCAGTGCGGCTTAAAGTCGAAGTCGAACTCGCGCGGGGTGCCCCAGCGGCGACGCTCGATGTTCTCGTCCTCGTCCTTACCGTACGGGGTAGCCTCGCACGGAATGTTGGGCAGGTGAGACATGAAGTCGTACTGCTCCTGCTCAAGAGCGGTACGGCGCTCGGCCAGACCGTCGATCTTCTCGTTGACGGCGCGCACGGCCTCCTTGGCGGCCTCGGCCTCGTCCTTCTTGCCCTCCTTCATCAGGGCGCCAATCTTCTTGGACTCGGCGTTACGCGTGGCCTGGAGCTCCTCGACCTCGGTGATGACGGCACGGCGCTCGTCGTCGAGTTCAAAGAACTTCTCGCGATCCCAAGACGTCTGGCGTTTTGCCATGGCGGTATCGATGGCATCGGGGTTCTCGCGAACAAACTTGATATCAAGCATTAGATCCTCCGGCGATATACATTCCATTTAGGTTGCAACCTTGTACATGTATGGGCAAGTATATACTTATGAGCGTTTACGACCCAACTCAACTACGCAAGAAGGCACCCAATGGACGCAGTTTTTTCCTTTTTGTTTGGCACCCGCACCGGTTTTGCCATCCTTTTCGCCGGCGGCATCCTGCTGTTTGCGATTCTTGCCTTTGTAATGGAGAAGCGCACCCATAAGATGTACGTCGACCGTGGACCCAAGTCCGAGGACGAGGAAGACAGCTTCTGGGACTAACCTGCCAAAAAGGGACAGGTTTATTTTGGTCGGTTTTATCTGGGCAAACGCCGGCGCCCCGCAACCGGAATCGAGCCGGTTGCGGGGCGCTTTTTGCTAAAGGGACAAAACCGCAGGAAAAACCTGCCAAAATAAACATGTCCTTTTTAGTCGGTTTTACTGGAGGGTGGCGTCAATGGCCTTGACCAGGGCGCTGCGCATGCCGGCATCCTCGAGCGCGACGACGCCCTTGATGGTGGCACCACCGGGCGAGCACACGGCGTCCTTCATTGCGGCGGGATGCTGGCCGGTTGCCAGCTGCAGCTTTGCCGTGCCCAGCACCATCTGGCTCACGATGCGATAGGCGTCAGCACGCGGAATACCGTGCTTGACGGCCGCGTCACCCAGCGCCTCAATCGCCATGGCGACAAACGCCGGCGCGCAACCGCCCACGGTACCACCCACAAACAGCAGGCTCGTGTCGAGCTCGACGACGGTGCCAAGCTTACCGAGCAGGTCGAGCACAACAGCACGCTGCTCGTCGCTGAGCGTAGAGGACTTCTCGCAGGCGATGACGCCCTCGCCCACCGAAACCGGCGTGTTGGGCACCGTCGAGATGTGTGCGACACCCGGCAGGACCTGCTCCCACTTGGCGCTATCCCAAGTCCAGGCAACCGAAAGGACAACCTTGTCGGCTAGGACGTCCTTGAGCGGAGCGAAGACCTTCTCGATCATGTACGGCTTGACCGCAGCAACCACGATATCGGATGCGGCGACAACCTCCGCCGCGTCACGACAGGCAACCATCCCACGCGTCTCACAGCGCTCAACCAAGGCGTCGTAGCGGCCCGCGCAGGCGCACATATCGCTCGCAGCCACACCGGCGGCGATCCAGCCATCAGCCATAGCGCTCGCCATATTGCCAAAACCGACAAATCCAATCTTCATATCTCATAGTCCTCTCAGACACGCTCTTCAAAACGAAGGCTATTGTCCCACGGCATTGTTTCGTATTGCCGACCTATTTGTGATACGGCTCGCCACGGCTGATCTTGCAGGCGCGGTAGATTTGCTCCAGCAGCACCACGCGCGCCAAGTTATGCGGCAAGGTAATGCGTCCAAAGCTGAGCATCTCGTCGGCTCGTGCGCGCACATCATCGCTCACGCCGTCCGATCCGCCAATCACAAAGGCGATGTCGCTGTTACCACGTAGCATAAGATCATCGAGCCGCGCCGAAAGCTCCTCGCTCGAGCGCTCTTTGCCCTCAATGGCCAGCAAGATCACATGCGCTCGAGGCGGCAGGGTTGCAAGAATCGCCGCCCCCTCCTTGTCGCGCGCGGCATCCACGCCGCCCGCCTTAACCGGGTCGATATCGGCCACCTCGCGGATATCCACCTTGGCATAGGCACCTAGGCGCTTGGTGTACTCGGCACACGCGTCCTTCCAAAAGCGCTCCTTGAGCTTACCGACGCAAACGACGGTATATTTCACGCGCGTCTACTCCTTCGAATCGTTTTGAACTTTGCCGGCGGTCAGCATCTGCTCGAACATCGAGGCCGACTGCGAGAAATCGCTCGGCAGCACGACCGTCGAGGTTTTACCCGTACGAGCAAACTCCGTCATCATCTCGGACCACTGCGTAAACATGAACAACTGGTTGGCCTCGTCGTTGCCGACACCCGTCTCCTGGATGATCTCGAGCGAATCCTTGATGCCCAGCGCGATGGCCTTGCGCTGGTTGGCGATGCCCTCGCCCGCCTTTTCCATCGCCTCGGCCTCGGCGGTCGCCTCGGTGACGCGCTTGATGCGGTCGGCCTCGGCGAGCTCCTGCGCAGCAGCGCGCTTTCGCTGGGCGGCATTGATGTCGTTCATGGAGTTCTCGACCTCGGTCGGCAGCGCGATCTTGGTGATGAGTGTCGACACGAGGGTAAAGCCGTAGGCAGCCATCTGCTCGGACACGGTGGCATTAACGTCCTTGGCGATGTCATCCTTCTTGGCAAAGACCTCATCGAGCGTATAGACGGGGATGGAAGAGCGCAGGGCGTCGGTGATGAAATCACGCATCTGGTCGACGGGCTCCTGCAGCATGTAGTAGCTCTTGTAGATGCCCGAATCTGCCGGGCCGGCGCCCATGTCATAGCTCACGTGGTACTGAGCAGAGACCTCAAGGCCGATGGTCACGTTGTCCTGGGTCTTAACGTCGATGCCAAAACCGTTTTTCATGGTGCGCAGACTCACCGTGGCGGCCTTGCGGTCGATCACGGGCACCTTCATGTGGAAGCCCGCGTTGACGATGCGGTTAAACTTGCCCAGACGCTCGATGATCACGGCATGCTGCTGTTCAACGACATAGCAGGCGTTGGGGAGCAGCAGCAACAAAATGATGATGGGAAGTAGAAAGCTCGTAAGGGCAGCGATGATACCGGACAACAGCATGGTCTCTCCTCTGATAGGCGCACGTTGGCACTAGGATACCCGCACGAAGCAGCCACGTGACACCAACAGGAGGCCCATAACAAAAAAGCTCCCATTGCTGGGAGCTCTTTCAATCAATGGTGCGGGCGAAAGGACGTCCGCGTATCCGCTTCGCGGATCCGCACCGGCTTCGCCCGCCTGCCGGCGGACTCGCCAGCTCGCTAAAAACGCTCCGCGTTTTCTTTACGCTCGCTCCTTCACAGGTTCAAGTCCCTGCGATGGGCCCATAACAAAAAAGCCCCCATTGCTGGGAGCTCTTTCATTTAATGGTGCGGGCGAAAGGACTTGAACCTTCATGGGGTTGCCCCCATACGGACCTGAACCGTACGCGTCTGCCAATTCCGCCACGCCCGCGTGCAGGAATTAGAATAACGGAGCGCTACCGCGAACGCAAGAACTATTTTTGAAAAAGTTTGCAGGCATTTTCCCAAGCTGCTCGCGCGATTGCCTCAGCATCCTCGCCGGTACGATCGACACGGTCGTTGACCAGCGTGTTTGCTGTGATGGAAATCATTGCCGGCTCGCACTCAAGACCACGAATGGGCTCCGGTGCCATATACGGGCAATCCGTCTCGAACAAAATGCGATCGAGCGGGGTCGCCGCAAATGCCTCGCGCACGTCGTCGTTGCGCTTAAAGGTGGCCGCGCCGCCATAGGCGATATAGCAGCCCAAACCCACAAAGCGCTCCATCGTGGCTCGATCCTCGCCAAAGCAGTGCAGCACGCAACCGGCCTGAGGCACACCTACCTCGCGCAGCACGTTGTACGCATCAACGTGCGAAGTACGCTCCCCATCCGAGTCCTCGTGCCGCAGGTGCAGCTCCACCGGCACATTGCGGCGCACGGCAACTTCGAGCTGACGTGCCATGCAATCAATCTGCACGCTATGGGGCGCCGGCGCGATGTCGTCATCGTAATCCATGTGGTAGTCCAGGCCGATCTCGCCGATACCGGCGCACAAAGGATTATCGAGCGCGGCAACGACCTGCGCGTGAATGTCGTCGGTATAATCCGGCGCGCCATAGGGATGAACGCCAGCGAGATACTTGATCTGCGGAATATCCCGCATCGGTAGAATTTCGCGCACCAGCCAGTCGCTATAGTCCGTCACGCTGCGCTTGTCGGCGATGGGGTCGAGCATCGTCACCAACAGGTCGACGCCCGCGGCTTTCGCGCGCACGAGCGTCTCGGGCACTTCTTTGCCCCAAAACGAAAGCAGATGCGCATGCGTGTCGGCAAGCGGTGCCAAGGGCACGGGGCAGGCAACCGTCTTCTTTTTCTTGGTAAACGTCACGCGTTCGGCATTAGGCGTCATGGATTAGCTCCTGGGCCAGGCGGACAAAGTCAGCAACATCGAGCGTCTCGGCGCGCGTGGTGGGTGAGATACCGCAAGCCTCAAAGGCGGCATCGAGCACGTCCTTGGCAAAGCCGTTGGCGCTCATGGAATTGCGGATGGTCTTGCGACGCTGAGCAAATGCGGCGTCAATCACGCGGGCCACAAACTCGCGATCGAGTCCTTCGGGCACCACGCCGTCAACACGGTCGATACGCACGACGGCCGAGTCCACGTGCGGTGCCGGCATAAAGCAACGCGGCGGCACCTCAAAGCGACCCGTCACCTGCGCATACAGGCCGAGCTTTGCCGTATAGCCGCCATAGGTCTTATTGCCCGGCACTGCGGCAATGCGATCGGCAACCTCCTTTTGAACCATGACGACGGCGCGCTTGAGCGCGGGCATCGTCTGGAAGAACTGCAGGATGATCGTCGCCGCCACGTTATAGGGCAGGTTCGCGACAAATACCGTCGGCTCACCGCCCGCAACCTGCTCAATCTGCTCCGGCGTCACCCTGAGCGCGTCGCCCATGATAAAGCGGAAGTTGGCGTAGTCAGCGGCATGGGCATCGAGCACCGGCTCGAGCTCGGGGTCGGCCTCGATCGACGTGACGCACGCCGCCTCCTGCAGCAGCGCAAGCGTGAGCGTACCAACGCCCGGACCGACCTCGAGCACGCGCTCATCGCCCGCAAGCTCGGAAAGCTCGCAAATGCGCTCAATTACATGGTTGTCGATCAGGAAGTTCTGGCCCAGGCGATGCTTGGTCGCAAGGCCAAACTCCTCCAGCAGCTCCCTTGTTGCCGTGGGGTTTGCCAAAGGCGAAGTTGTCATAGTTGCCTCCTTAGCATGGTGGCGGCGTCTTGAAACAAAAGGGCATGGACCGTTGCGGCCATGCCCTTACATCTAAACAGCAAATTGCCGATATGGCGCGCGGCGGCTTAGCCCAGACGCGGGAACAGCGGCTCGCCCTTCTCGACGGGCTGACCACCGGCAAGCAAGCCCCAAGCGCAAATGCCCTTGAGGTCGTCGCTCGCGGCCTCGTCCTCGCACGACAGGCGGCGCAGGGCCTCGGCAGAAGTCTGGGGCATGAGCGGCATCAGCAGGTGAGCGGCAATGCGGATAGCCTCGAGCAGGTTGTAGATCACAAATGCCAGCTCGTCAGCCTTGGTCTCGTCCTTGGCAAGCGCCCAGGGCTCGGAGTCCTCGATGTAGTGGTTGGCGGCATGGATGAGCTCCATGACCTCGTCCTTGGCTCCACCGTAATCGAGCACGTCCATCTTGGCCATGTAGCGCTCGACCAGGCCATCGGCGATCTTTGCCAGCGGGTTGTCGAACGCATCGAACGACGCGGGCTTGGCGGGCGCGCAACCGTCAAAGTACTTGCCGCTCATGTTGAGCGAACGCGAGATCAGGTTGCCCCAGCTGTTGGCCAGGTCGGCGTTGTAGACCTGCTCCATGCGATCGAAGCTGATGGCACCGTCGGTGCCGGGGACGACATCGGTCATAAAGTAGTAGCGATAGCCCTCAACGCCCAACATGTCGATAACGTCCTGCGGAGCGATAGCGTTGCCACGGCTCTTGGACATCTTTTCGGCCTTGCCGGTCTCGGCATTGCGCACGGTCAGGAAGCCGTGGGCAAAGACGTGCTCGGGCAGGGCCTCACCGATGGCCATGAGCATGGCGGGCCAAATGACGCAGTGGAAGCGGATGATGTCCTTACCCACGATGTGGAACTGCGCGGGCCAACGATAGGCCAGCTCGGCACGCGCCTCGTCGGTGTCGACGCCGTAGCCGACGGCCGTCATATAGTTGAGCAGCGCATCGAACCACACGTAGGTCACGTGGCCCTCGTCAAACGGGACCTGAATGCCCCAGTCAAAGCTCGTGCGGCTCACGGAAAGGTCGTTAAGGCCGCCCTCGACAAAGCTGCGCACCTCGTTCATGCGGAACGCAGGCTCGACAAAGTCGGGGTGCTCGTCGTAAAGCTTGAGCAGCTTGTCCTGGAAGGCGGAAAGCTTAAAGAAGTAGGACTCCTCCTGCACGCGCTCAAGCGGACGGTGGCAGTCGGGGCACAGGTGCTGGCCGACGCTGCCGTACTCCTCGTCGCCCTTCTGGACCTGCGTATCGGTGAAGTAGGTCTCGTCAGGCACGCAATACCAGCCGTCGTAGCTGCCCTTATACAGGTAACCGGACTCCTTCATGCGCTCCCACAGGTACTGCACGGCATGATGCTGGCGCGGCTCGGTGGTGCGGATGAAGTCGTCGTTGGAAATCTCGAGCTTGTTCCAAAGCTCCTTGAAGTGCGGGGCCTGGCTGTCGGTCCACTCCTGCGGCGTCATGCCATGCTTGGCTGCGGCCTCGGCGACCTTCTCGCCGTGCTCGTCCATGCCGGTCAGGAACTTGACGTTATAGCCGGCGGAGCGGCGATAGCGAGCCTGAACATCGGCGATGATGGTGGAATAAGCCGTGCCCAGGTGCGGATCGGCGTTGACGTAGTAGATGGGCGTCGTGATAAAGAACGAAGGTTTGCTTTGATCCATGGGGTTTGTCCTCCAGAAAAACGTTGCATACAGGGGATGATTCTAGCGCAAGGGCTGGATATCCTCCATCTATTGCATATCGAGCACCATGGCATAGACATCGCGCTTGCGGCGCGAATACTTCTGAGACAGGCGCTTGGCCACCGCAGAGGCGGGCTCCCCCTCCTCAAGCGCGGCGCGGATATCCTCGCGCAGGGCCTCGTCGGGATCCGCTGCCGCGGCGCCAACCGGCACGATGCCGGCCTCCTCATCCTCGCTCGGCGGTGCGATGATCAGTGCAATCTCGCCCTTTACCTCGCCGCGAGCACGCAGCTCCTCGGCAAGCTGGGCGGCGGGTCCGCGCAAGACTTCCTCGTGCAGCTTGGTGAGTTCGCGGCAGACGGCAACCTCACGCTGGGGAAAGACCTCTGTCACGGCCTCGAGCGTCGCCACGATGCGATGTGGAGACTCGTAGAAGATGAGTGCGCCGGGCACCACGGCAAGGCGCTGCAAACGGCGCACACGGTCGCCGTGCTTTCGGCCCAAAAAGCCCTCGAAGAAAAAATGCTCGCAGGGAATGCCGGACGAAACGAGTGCCGTGACGCAAGCAGAGGGCCCAGGAATAACTTCGACGGGCACATCGGCCTCACGCGCCGCCTCGACCAGCGCCTGGCCGGGATCGGACACGCTCGGCATGCCGGCGTCCGAGGCAAAGGCGAGGGTCTCCCCCGCCAGCAGACGGTCGACCAGGCCGGCGGCGCGGCTGGCAATCACATTCTCGTCGCAACGGACAAGCGGCTTGGAAATGCCCAGGTGCATCAGCAGCTTTGACGTCACACGCGTGTCTTCGCAGCAAATGGCATCGGCGGCGGCAAAGGCCTCGCCAACGCGCGGGGACAGGTCACCCAAGTTGCCGATGGGCGTGCCGACCACATAGAGTTTGCCCGTATGGGCGCTGTTTTGCGTCATATCAACCTATTCAATCATGCCGCGCTCGAGCGTACCGAGCGCCGCGCGGGCGTCCCATGCTGCAATGCGCTTCTCGGTCTTCCACGTTTGGAAGAACCAACCGGCAGCCGGCGCAAACGAAGCCAGCTGGTTGGCAATAAACACGCGCTCGTAGGCATTGCGGCCCTCGGGCGTAACCGACGAGTTGGCAAAGATCGCCGCGCCCGACCATTCGCCCACCAGCACGGGGAACCCTGTCGAAATCGCTTCTTTAAGCTCGCGCTTGTTACGCGAAATCGCCGTCGTCAGCCCGCGGGGGCTCGTGATGTCGAGCGCATACTCGTCGCGGTAATGGTACAGGTGAAGGTCCATGTAGACGTTCTTGTACTTGGCGCCGCGCATAAAATGCTTCCACTCGCTGGGATGCCCCGACGACGAGAAGACGACGATCTTATCCTCGGGCATATACGAACGGACGAGCTCGTAGGCATCGCGATAGAAATTGCGCAGGTAGTGGGCCGGAATGCCATCCGTCATGGTAAAGAGGCTCTTGCGGACGCTCATCTGCGGCGTGTCCAGCAGCTCAATGCCCAGCAGGCTCTCGGCCTCGCCGTAGCGATCGGCCAGGCGCTCGAGCACGTCGAGTGCGACATGACGGCCATTGGTGGACGAATGCCACTCGGCAACAGCCTCTGGCGTAGTGGGCGAATCGTTGGAATCGCCCTGGCCACCGGGCACCGTTGCCAGGTCGAGCAGCACGCGGATGTCGTACTTGGCAGCCCACTCAATCGCACGGTCGATGTAGTCGACAACCGAGATGTAGGACGCATCGGACTCCTGCGAGCCAAAAGCATACCAGGGCACCGGCAGACGCACGGCATTAAGGCCGATCTGCGCCATACGGCGAAAATCGTCCTCACTCACAAACGTCTCGTAATGACGGCGCATGCGCTCGTTATAGGCGGCGGTGCCCATGGCCTCCTGCAGCTCGGCCGCATTGGATGCGCCGGTCGCCGCGTATAGCGACGGGGTCACCCAAGGCTCGGGAATAAACCAGCCAGAGAGATTAACGCCGAGTATCCTCTCCATCACTGCCCCCTTCGAATCGTACAGGTCGAGCCTGCATCGTATTGCATAGGAAAAGTATCGTTTTGAGTATACCCGCGCGTGCGGACAGACGACCGAACGGTCTGTAAAGTGGCGCAAAAGCGGGAGGAATGTCTGGGGCGGACCCGAGCTAGTGCGCCGAGATGTGCACGCACGTCGGAAGCAAGCGCCGGAAAGCGCATCCCGCTCTAAAACCCAATTCTGAGACGCATTTTACGCGGAACCCCACATAAAAGAAAAGGACCCCTTTGCAGAGGTCCTAGTCAATTCAAGGTGGCGGGGAAGGGAATCGAACCCCTGACACGAGGATTTTCAGTCCTCTGCTCTACCAACTGAGCTACCCAGCCATTTGAGGTGTGCCTTGTTTCAAGGCTTGATTAGTATAACCAAGGACGCGTTCCGGTCAACCGAGAATTTTAAAAAAGTTTTTGAGCACAGCCTCGGTTCTATAAATCGGCACGTCAGAGGCATCAGCCGGCAGCAAGAAGTTTTTCACTCAGAGCCGCACGGGCAAACTCACTTGGCGTCATCCCCTCGGCAGCCGCCCGTCGACGAATGGCCTCCTTCATTCCCAGAGAAATCTTGACCGACAGCGTTGCCGTCCCCTCACCTGAGAGCGGGGGCCGTCCACGCATGATCCCACCAACGGTGTGTTCGCCATCCGGAAACTCTCCGCGCTCGTACGACTCGCACCACGCGTCAATCATTTCATCCGTTACAACCTGACCATTAGCGGCCGTATACGTCTTGCCCATCATCAACCCCTCTGCCGAGCTCGCTCGATCTCTTGCCAGAATTTCTTCTGAACCGGAGACAGGGCATGAATAATGAGCCATCCACGAATTAGTTCGACCGCAACAAGTTCCACACTTCGACCATCTGGAAGCCATCCAATGGCAAGCCATCTCGGCGGCTCGTCCTCCGACTCGCGGCGAATGCACTCAGTAACCGCGAACCAGGCACCAAGCACCTGCTTTTCCGTCAAGTGTTTTTTGGCGTTCGGATGGATCTCAACATCCATGCATCTTCTCCTCCATCTTACCCAATTTCGTATGACGAAAGTCCGCTGTCGCCAATCTCTTACGCCGGCACTTGTTGGAGGGCGGGAGGTGTAGCGAGGATTGAAGGGCGTTCCAATACCGCCCAGGCACCGGGACAGGAACACATGTGCCAAGGACGGACGTTTTCGTAGCGCGCGAGGATATTGCCATCGCGATCGATGAAGGCGATGTCAATGGGATAGGCCATAAAACACGTATGGACCGAAGAGCAGCGTGGAAACGCCATGACGAGCGGCAGGCCGTTGGCGGCAACCGGATGCCGTCCCAGCATGCCGCGCAGACGCACGACAAACGACTCCGCCACCACAAACTCGGCCGGCGTCCAACCCAGCCTATTGAGTGCCCGCGCGTAGGCGATGTAGGACGAGACCGCGGTCACATGACCACCCCCGGACGCCATGGATCGACCGTCACCGCACGCTCGTGCGACAACGTTGTCGGCGCCCCCAGCGGAACGCCAGCGATGCTGAGAGAAGTCGGCCACGGCTCATAGTGCATGGTGCAGGTGTAGGTCCTAAACGTACCGGATAGGGAGAGCAGGCCACCATCCGATGCCTTCGCGCCTTGCTCGCTCGACACTTCGATCTGCAAGTCATAGCCTTCCATGGCATTCAGAATTTGAGTCTGAACCGTCGCCGAGGCATCGGCAGAGCTCTCGTCACCCTCCCCGCCCGGCGCCACAGCGTGCGCCAGCACGATGTCGGGCACCACGCGGTCGAAGCGCGCGACAGCGCTGGCAAAGATCATGACGTTGTACACGATGAGCGCCAGCACCAGTAAAACGGGCGTAACCACTGCCATCTCCACCGTCGCTTGGGCGCGCTCCTCACGCAGCCGTATGCGGATACTCATTACGACCCACCGCCCAGAGCGCCAACCAGCGTGGCGACATCGACGGTGAGTGGGATGGAGCCGCCGCCGGGCAGAGGAATCTCCGCAAGCGTGAACACCGTACCGCTAATGGTGCGTTCGACTTGATATTCCAATGCCTCGCAAAGCGCCTTGGGATCGGTCACTCCCAACGGAATACCTCGCAGCTTGTCTTGCGCTTGAGAGAAACCAGCAATGTCAGACCCCGGACTCTTAATGACGTTGGCGGAATCGGTCAGCACTGGCTTTCGCAGGCGCAAGTCGCACGGCTCCAGACCCAACGCCGCCACGGACGCCGAAACGGTATCGCCGAGCCACGATGCGATGGAGCCCAACGCGCCGCTGCCCCCTCCTAGGCCTTTAATCATCTCGTCCATAAGTTCGTCGGCTGAGCCTTGGATATCACCGTATCCCACGAGTAGCCGTCCCCAAACATCCATGACGCCGTCGAGCACGCCGGCAACGCCGCCCGAGCGTTCCTTCAATGTCGAGAAAAATCGCGAAAGCACGTTGTTTTGCGCCGTCGCCTCATCGGGCGCCAACACCGCGGCAGAGATAGCACCGCGATCGCCAAGCCTGACTGCCGTGTTAAACGAAGAGTTGAGCTCATCGGGGCTCGAGATGGCACCCGAAACCGCAAAGGCGACCACGCCGTTACGACCGGGCGGAGCGATACGCGGGCGCTCGCCCGAAAGCTCCTTGATGGCCTGGTCAAACGTATTGCCCGCACGATCGGCCTCGTCTTCGGTCTGACGCTCGAGCTCGAGCTCTTTGTTGCGGCATTCGACGTAGTCTTCCAGAGCCTCTTTGAACTTGTCAAAGTGGTACTCGAAGCCGTTTTCGATGAACGATGGCGGCATGAGGGCGCTTCCAAGCGTAACCACGCCGAAGCCGCACGCTTCGCATGTATCACGACCATCATAATCAGCAACAGATGCCAGCCCACTCGGAGTCCCTTTCTGATAGACGGGGCATTCGACTCCATAATGCAGGTATGTTCTGCCGTCGTTGTTGCTTACAGGCCATGCGGCATCGGTGTAAAGTTCGGTCGGTCGCACCTCGTTTGGGACACGCGGCAATAGTGGGATATAGGCAGAAAACCGTTCGCCATCATCTTTTATGTATGCTCGATCGACCTCTTCAATCGCATAGGCATAGAACGCTTTTCGAGCGGCTGACTGCGCTTTCATCTCGACGCTCGATCCCTGAGGTTTTTCATTCGCCAAGCGCTGTCGGTAATAGGTTTTCGCGCGATCGAGCGCTATTTGCGGCTCCCACGTGATGCTCGACTTTTCATGACGGTTCTGGCTGTCAGATAGTTCTGCTAGTTTTTTCGCACGCTCCCACATACACGAGTACTTGCCAATCGAACTCTCGTCCGACCCGCCACAATCCGCCAGCCAAGCGCGCTCTTTAGCCTTCGCCGTGTCCTCAGAAGCCTTCCGCAGCTCCTCGGCCGCACGCTCTAAATCATCCGATGTGTCTTTAATGGCATCGGTCGAGATCTCGGACCCCTCGAGCGCAGCGAAGTCCGACTCGGATGTCCTGGGCACGGCAAGCGCCGTACCGGTATAGGTCACATTATCGGTATCCTGCGCCGAGACCGCCTGCGTGGCACGCGCGGCGATCAGATACGGCAGAGCCGTCTCGATTTTCTGTAAGCCTTCCGATGCGCTTTTGGCAAACTTGTTGCGCGTTTTAATAATCTCAATCCCGGTGTCGACCATATTGCCGGCAACTGGTTCGGCACCCGGGATGAGGATGGCGACCAGGCCCGTCCCGATCGTGGCAAACCCCGCTAGCCCCAGACTCAAGATGCTCGCATCCACCACCGTCGCAGCCGTGTGATAGGACGACACTACGTTGGCACCCGCCAGCGCGCCGCTATCGGCCGCCACCTGGGTATCCCCGGCACGCGACATGCTCCATATCGCCGCGGTCGACGAAAACAGCAGCGTGAGCACCACCAAGATGACCACCGCAGAGGAAAGCGTGGTGTAGGCACCGTCTTCGATAAACAGGTCGATACCGGCTCGACCCATAAAGCCGCCTCGCTTGCGATGGCAGCTCGGACGGCGCGTCAAAACGCGTCTAGACCAGAAACGCTTAATCCCATGCAGCAATCCACGAATCATAATCTCCCTCCAGCCATTCGGGACGCGATTGATACGAAACATCGACCTTGAGCTCAACGTAGCCGCCCTCGGCGGTACCACCCATAGCCCGAGCAAACGCACCGATCACAGGCAACGGCTTGACCTCGCCGGAAACGGACACGGCCGAGACGCCACCCGCACCGGCCCGGCCAAGCTCGATATCCCACGACAACGGCCCGCCGGCATGAAAGATCGAAACGTTGGGCACTGCGGCAAGCCGGCGGCGGGTGAACTCCTTAAGATCGTCGTCCTCCGCCGTCGTCGTGGTCATGAGCCGCGCGGTCTCGGCGGCGGCAGACTCCATGACCGCGCGCGTATAAAGCAGGCACACCGGTTGCAGTGCGAGAAGGATGAGCGTCAGAAACGTCGGCAGCAAAAAAGCGGCCTCGACCGTAGACTGCGCCCGGTCCTCGCGCGCGATATCAATACAACGCGATGTCCTTAGCGCCCGCAGCGGCGTCGATAACCGACGTCGAGGCAACGCCATGGGATGCCGCCCGCTCAACCAGCGCCGCCAAGCGTCCATCGGTGCCAGCACGCCAAAGTCCCGCAATCGCCAGCACGATCGATAGCAGCGCCACCGTGGCGATGGCGTATTCGACCGTCGCCTGGGCAGATTCCTCACGCAGAACGCCATGCATTTCACGATCCCTCCTTTGAGCTTATTGTTTGCGGGACCAGGCGCACGGCGCGCAGACGACACGAAGCATCGCCAGCATCCGCGGCAACCGTCACCATATCGACCCAGCCGCGCCCATCGCGCACGATGGCGCCCCATACGTTGCCCTTAATATCGAGATAGCCGCTCAGGGCGAGCTGGGCCGTTGGCACCTCGCGGTAGGCGCGTAACATATCCGCCGCTGCCTCGGTCATCGGTCGGTCCTCGGACCATGCAAGCCGGACCGCAATCGCGTTGTCCTCAGGCGAATCCGTCGCAGTGCCAGACCGCTTGTCGAGCGTCCGCAGAAAGGTTTGCGCCGTGACAGCGACATCCGAATCGTCCGCATCTCGCATCTCATCTTTTTGAGACGCCACCGCCGAATCTGAGCCCGAATCGAAGGCGGTCCCAGGACGCTGCTGCCGCGCGGCGTTAAGCCCCCAAAGCACCGCCGCTATCGCCACGGTCAGGCAAGCAAACACCAGCAGCACCCCGATGGGGCGCTCGCCCTCTATAGGCTGTTGATGCCCTCGCTGATAGCGTTCCATAGATCTTGGACCTTGCCTTTAAATGCAACGATGGCAATAATCGCGATCACCACAAGCACGCCCACCAAAATGGCGTACTCGGTGGTACCCTGCGCGCTCTCCTCCCGCAACAGCTCCTTGGCATGCTGGCGAGCGCGGATCGCCCGGCAAAAAGCCCAGTTCCAAGCCTTGTCAGCAACTTCGACCATCGTGTTCATGTATTCCTCCCTACATCATCCCGCCTGCTCCCAGCAGCGGGCCCAATATGGACAGAAGCAACGCCGGCAAGATGAGCGTGCCGGTGGGAATCAGCAGCTTGACGGGCGCACGCTCGATCTCGCGCTCGACCGCGGCGCGATGAGCCGCACGGATCTCGCGACTTTGAGCGGCCAGCGTCTCGGCAAGTGGGGCACCCAGGGCGAGCGCCTGCCCCACCGTGATGGCAAAGGTCTCGAGCGCTCGCACGTCCAGGTCGCGCGCGGCGGCCAACAACTCGTCCTCACGCGTGCCCACGCCCACCTGCCACGCCATGCAGGCCCGCTCAAGGCGAAGAGCCAGCACTGACCGGCGGTTGGCGCAGAAAATCTCAAGCGCCGCATCAAACGAAAGACCGGCCGAAAGACCCAAGCGCACAACATCGACCATCTCGGACACTTCGCCGAGCGACACTCGCGCCGGGCCACCCGCTCCAACCGCGCCCTTCATTCGCGCGGTCAGAGCATCAACCACCGAGCGACCCGCGGCAGCGACCAGCACCGCCTCGCGCTTGCAGGCCCCTGCGATCTTGCGTACATCCGCCCGATCCAAACCCGTCGCGACAAATACACTCAGGGCGCACAGGCAAGCCGCAACTGCAACCGGGGCGCTCATAGCTCCACCCGCATAATGCGCCGGATAACCACTAGGGCAACGGCGTTGAGGGCAAGACCCAGCACCACAGCGCCCGCGCCGGCAGGCGTCGCAAGACCGCGACGAAAATCTGCCGAAAGCAGCGCCAACACCGCGCACATGCCCGCCGGCATCGCCGCGACCATATGCGCAGACATGCGAGCCTGCGACGTCTTGACATCCAGGCGGCGCTTGAGCTCAATGCGCTCCCCCACCATGCTCGACGCCTCGGACAGTAAGTCGGCAAGCGGAGCGCCGGTGCGCTGAGACACCTTAAGCGCCAAGGTCACAAGCGAAAGGCCGGGGGCGTCGATGCGCACGAGCAAGTCATCGAGCGCGTCGGTCGCCGAGATGCCGCAATCGATCGCCGCCGCCACCCGCAAAAACTCGGTATGCACCGGCTCTTGCGCATGAGCGCCCACAAAGCGCATGCCCTGGGCCAGCGAATGTCCCGAGGCAAGCGACATGGAAAGCGCGGTAAACGCCTCGGGCATGGCCTCTTCTACATCGTGTTGCTCGCGCCGGCTCTCAAAGCCATCCCGAGCGGCGCCAACGGCAATCGGAGCAACAAGTCCCAAGGCAAATCCGAAGGGCGATAACGACACCATCGTTAGCAAAACGCAGCAGACACCGCTCGATAGCAGCAGAAACGCCAAACGCCCCGAAGCATCCTCGATCACGAGGCCAAGGCGATGTGCCGGAGCCAGCGATGCCCACGAACGGGCGATCTTTTTCAGCAGATCGTTTTCCACCAGCTCACGCGGCAGCTTCTCTGCCACCGTCTCGAGCACCTGACGCGCCAGCTCCGCCGGCGGCACCTGCGGCACACGAGGTTCCACCCCGCACGCCGTCGCAACAGAAAACCCTGCCAAACCCCCTACGACGAGGGGCACAGCGACCTCCATTCGTCCACCTCCTCTTGTGTGAGCGTCCCCGACCGCAGGCCTTCTGCGATAAACGGCGGCTCGCGGTCAAGCGTCCAGGTGCGCTCGGCGGCATCGAAAGTCACATAGCGCTCGAGCTCTACGCCGCCCGACGCGGCGCGACGCACCCCCGAATACGAGGAGACGAAGCGCCTGCCATCGGCGTGGCGCTCGGACATCACGATGCCGTCGAGCGCCATGGCAATCTGCTCCTCGATGAGCTCGCTCGGCAGATCGATGCCATAACGTGCAAGCAACGTCAGACGTACCACGGTCTCCTGTTCTGAGCCCGCATGAAGTGTGGTGAGCGACCCGTCGTGGCCCGTGTTCATGGCCTGCAACATGTCGCAGCACTCGGCACCGCGCACCTCACCCACCACGATGCGGTCGGGGCGCATGCGCAGGGCATTGGTCACCAGGTCGCGGATCGTCACCGCGCCCTCGCCCTCAATTGAAGCCTCGCGCGCCTCTAGACGCACCACGTGCGGATGATGCGCAAACTTGAGCTCGGCAGAGTCCTCGATCGTCACGATGCGCTCGCCGGTGGAAATCTCACATGACAACGCGTTGAGCAGCGTGGTCTTTCCCGACCCCGTGCCCCCCGCAACCGCCAGGTCCTGTCGCAGCGACACCGCGCACGACAACAGCTGCGCATACCAAAGCGGCAGCGACCCCAGCCCCACAAGCTCGTCCAGCGAGCAAATGCGGTCCGAGAACTTTCGGATGGTGAGAATCGGTCCGTCAATCGCCACGGGTGGAATCACCGCGTTGACGCGATAGCCCGTTTTGAGGCGGGCGTTGACGATGGGGCTGCGCTCGTCGATACGGCGGCCAAGTGGCGAGATGATGCGGTCGATAAGCACACGGATCTGCTCATCATCCTCAAACGCATGCTCGATGGGGTACAAGACGCCGCCGCGTTCAAAGAAAGCCGAACGGCAGCCGTTGATCATGATCTCGGTAACGGTATCGTCCTCGATGAGCGGCTGCAACGGCCCCAAGCCCACCACGTCATCCAAAATCTCGTCGATGATGGTCTCGCGCTCGGGCGTCGCGAGATCGGTCGGCTCCTCAACATTGAGCGCCGCCTCCACCGCGGGACGCAATTCCGAGCGGGCAAGTGCCGGGTCGGCATAGGCGCTGATACGCGCCACTTCGTCGTAACCCATGCGGTCCATCACGGCGCGCTTGGTGCGTCGTTTCACCGCGCGGCGACGCCCCGCATCTACAGGCGCTGCCGCCGCTGCAGCGCCGGCAGCCTTAATCCTCGTCTGCAGACTCATCGCGAATCACCCTCACGCGACCAGGGAAGACGGATACGCGGGCGCTCGGTGCGGGTCGCGCGGTCAGCGACCATATCGCTCCAAGGGCCGACGGCGCACCCCAGTTCCACGAGCATCTCGCGCGTGGCCTCGCGCACGCTGGTCGCGAAAGCGCTCGTCTGACCCACTGCCTCGTCAGCGCGCCCAAACGCCATGAGCGCGGCGAGATCCTGCCCGCCATCGGCGATACGAATCTTGGAGCTCAACGCACAGACAATCTCAAAGCGCATGGCGACGTCCTCGTCTGCCCCGCGCGCACCGAACCGGTTGAACACGGCGCTCATGCGCGTGCGCGGCACACCTACTCGACTTGCCAGTTCAATGACGCGCGACGCCGATGTCGCGGACGACACCGCCGCATCGCCAACGACCAGGCAGCGGTCGCTCGCCGCCACCGCAGCCGCCACGGCATCGCCCCAAAAGACCGAGGTGTCGACAAAGACCACGTCGGATTCGCGACGCAGAACATCAAGTAGTAGCTCCACCGGACGTGTCATGAGCTCGGCTTGCTCGGGCGCCGCGACGGGACCCCAGAGCGTAACGCCCGGCGCCACGCGCATCGATGCGGCCACGATATCCGGCTCGGCAAGCGCGCCCGCCGCCGACGGCTCGATAAGTGCCGCCATATCGCGCGGAGCATCGACGCCTAACAAGTCGTAAAGGTTTCCAAACATCAGGTCCAGGTCGAGCACGGCGGCACGCAAGCCCAACAGCGACGATGCGTGTGCCATGGTGGCAACGATCGTCGACTTGCCGCAACCGCCCGAACCCGAAATGGCGCAGATGACCGGAGCTCGATGCTGCGGAGCGGCAGCGTCTGCCGGCGGCATCGGAGGCGGCGGAGCGGGCGTCGGTGACAGCGTCCCCGTCTCCCCCGCCGCAACCACACGCTGCGTCCAAGCCGGCATGGCGGCTTGTTCGGTCTGCGAGGCAGGCTCGTTCTGTGCAATCTGCTCATGCCGCATCAGCGACAACTCGCCGCACCCGGCAAAGCCCTCAACTTCGTCGAGTTCATCCGCCAGATTCACGCCGTGCACGTATCCCATATCTACAGCCGGAGAGTCGCCAGCATGCTGCGCCGGCCCTCCAGCATCATCGTATACAAGGGGGTTCCGGGGGCGCCGACCATGCTCGGCTTCCGCTTTTCCATAATCATCAACACGCGGGCCTCTTGTAGCGCGAGGCGCCCCGGGTTCCCTATCAACAAAAGCATCGGGCTCAATCGTCATGCGCCGATCGGAATCAACCGCTCCCTCGCCCGCGCGCCCGTTGCCGCATATACTGTGCGCAGCGATGACCTCGGTCGCCCCCGCGCGAAACAGCCCCTCGATATCCGACGGATCGAGCGCTTCTATCAACACGACCACGCGACTCACGCGGCCTTCGGCCGTCAGGCGCGCAACAGCCTTGCGCACATCTTCGGTATCAAACAGAGACGCCGCGATGATGGCAGCCCCGCGGCGCGACGGAAACGCCCGCGCCATGGAAACCAGCCCGTCCAGGTCACCCACGCGAAGCACCTGTGCGCCCGCATCACGGCCCTCGACTTCCCGCTGCAACAGCCCGTAATCGCCGCACGCGCAGCACGCAAGCCAGATCGCCTTCATCACTCGTCGCCTCCGCTCTTTTTGCCGCGCGCCGTGGCGGGAATCGTCAAGCTGACCGTTCCCTTGCCCGAGGCTCCCAGCAGTTCCTTGACGTCTTCGGGGTCAGCCGCCAGCGTCACCCATTCGATCTTGCCCTCGCGCGTGGCACCGGAATCCTCACTGGTATCGATCACGTGCGCGCCGCACAGTCGATCGGTTACGCCGTCTTTTTGCACATACACATCCACGTAGCTGCCCACGCCCGTAGCACCGCCGACCGAGTGCTCGGCATCGACCGCCACCGAAACGGCGACCTTGCCCTTAGGCACCTCGAGCTTGTGGCTCTCGGCCTTGGTGTAGACATTGCAGATCACGGCGTTTTTGGGAATACGCGAAGTCGTCACGTCGCCGCGCACCTGGCGCAGCTCGGTCGCCGCGTCACGCGGCAGCAGACTCGTCAGCCATTCTTGGGTTATGACATTGGTCTCATCGAGGGTCTCGCCCACATCGATATCGCGCGCAGCGACGCATACCTCGACGCGATCGCCACCGTACTTGGCCAAGGTCTCAGCCTGGACCTGTTCGGCTTGCGAGCGAATCGACGAGCCGTAAACCATGCAGAGCAGAGCAGCGAGCACGCCCGCGACCAGACTGATGGCGATGCGCTTGCTCTTGTTCACGGCCGCTCCTCTCATGGCAGTGCCGGGCGAATGCCCGTACCACCATTGTCTGGGCGGTCAGAGTGCAAAGCGGCGCAATCGCAATCTTGGTTTTCGATGTCAAACCAATCGCTGACCAAAAGCTGACCAGCCCGTCAAGCTCGTGGCAAGGTTTTGGTCAGCACGTCAGCAAACTGCATGTTTCGAGGCTTTTCCGCAGCAAAAAAGCCGTCTCCCGAACAGTTGGGAGACGGCTGTCATAGGAAAAATCAATTACAGATGGACATCGGGATCGAGCATTTGAGCGCTCACGCGCATGGATGACGCCAAGTTTTGGAACGTTTCCAGACGCAGGCTGTCGATCTGCCCGGCGTCCTCGGCCTCGCGAACGGCGCAACCCGGCTCATGGGTATGTGTGCAATCGCCAAACCGGCACGCGCGCGATGCCTCGACAATCTCGGGGAAGGCGCGCGCCAGGCCCCGCTCGTGACCCACGAGCGGTAGGCTGCGCAGGCCCGGGGCATCGGCGATCACGCCGGCGTCGCCCGGCAGCGCCACCATCACGCGCGCGACGGTAGTGTGACGGCCCTGGTCGTCGCGTTCGCGCACACCGCCGGTCGCCAACGTATCGTGGCCCAGCAGTGCATTGAGCAGCGTCGACTTGCCGGCACCCGACTCGCCCAGAATCATGGCGCAGCTCCCGGCAGGCACGCAGGCACGGACCTCGTCCAGGCCGCGGCCCTCGGCAGAGGATGTCACGATCACGCGCACGTCCGGACCCACCAGGCGGCGCACGCGGTCCAGATCGCGCTCGAGCTCCTCGGCATCGCAGCGGTCAGCTTTGGTGAGCACCACCACCGGCTCGGCATCGCAGTCGAGCGCCAACACCAGCGAACGCGCCACGCGGTCGAGCAGTACCTCGCCGGCACCGAGCGCCTGCACGATTAGCACGCTATCCACGTTGGAGCAGAGCACCTGGCGCTCTCCGCGGGCACGGCCGCGCCAACGCTCAAAGCTCGTACGGCGCGGCAGCACGCACTCAATCACGCCCATATCGTGCCCGGGAGCGCGGCGCACCGCCACACGGTCGCCCACGGCAGGCAGCAGGACCTCGTCCTCGCCGCGCGACTTGGCAAACCCCACGGCATGCTCGGCGCGAAAGGTGTCGTCGGCAGTGGCCACCAGCGGAAACCCGCGATCCAGGCGAATAACGGCACCCAGCTGCATCTGCTCGGGCTCCTCGGCATGTGCGCAGAAATCATCAAAGGCAGTCTGCTGGGCTTCATCGACCGGCAGGTCATCAAACGCCGGAACGTCCTGCAGCGCATCGAGCCCCGGTACGCTCGCCAACAACTCCTCGGCAGACACGGGCGCTTCGGTCGCGAGTTTCCGACGACGGTCACGCTTAGCCCGTGCCCCCGTCGTCTTCTTCTTCGCTTTAGCCTTAGCCTTGCCCACAAACGCCTCCCAGCACCATAAATCACAACTGAGCAGGTATTTTAAATCAAAAAGAGCTGGCCGGGCAAAGCCCGACCAGCTCACAAACTTTCCCTCAGCCCTTTTCATCCGCACGGAAGAAAAGCCAGCAAGGATACCGCAGGGCCCGCCCCGGAAGCCCTTTCTCCCGAACGATCCCGCAGCGCGAAGCGCGAGGACCAGTGAGGGAGAAAGGGCGTGGGGCGGGCCCGGACGAGTACGCTACTCTTTCTCCACAGCGCGCATGATCGCCTTGTAGATCTCCATCAGCGGGATGATCAGGAAGGCCAGGCCCAAAGCGGCAAGAACGCCCTTGAGCTCAAGCGTCACAGGGCCGAAGAACATCTCGGCAAGCGTCGGCTGCACGGTCACGATCACCGTCAGCACCAGTGCCAGCGCGGCGGAAGCCCACAGCCACTTGTTCTGCTTTTTCATGGTGAACAGCGACGCACGACGGCTGCGCATATTGAAGCAGTGGAAAATCTCGACCATGTTGAGCGTGATGAACGCCATCATCACGCCTTCCTCGTCGGCATTGCCGGCGATCATATCGGCGATGTGGATGTAGCCCATGTCAAAGTACACGCCCACAAAGAAGCTCGCCAGCACCAGCACGGTGATGATCAGGCCCTGGACCACGCAGTCCAGACCCATATGTCCGGCAAAGACGCCGTCCTTGGCGTTGCGCGGCTTGCGCTTCATGATGTCGCCCTCGGCATCCTCCATGCCCAGCGCGAGCGCGGGGAAGCAGTCGGTGACCAGGTTCACCCACAGCAGCTGCACCGGCTGGAAGATGGTAAAGCCGATGAGCGTGGCGATAAACACCGAGAACACCTCAGCAAGGTTGGCCGAAAGCAGGAACTGGATGACCTTGCGGATGTTGTCGTAGATGCGACGGCCCTCTTCGCAGGCACCGATGATGGTGGCGAAGTTGTCGTCGGCAAGCACCATGTCGGCAACGTTCTTGGTGACGTCGGTGCCGGTGATGCCCATACCGACGCCGATGTCGGCGCGCTTGATGGACGGGGCGTCGTTGACGCCGTCGCCCGTCATGGCCACGATCTGGTCGCGCGACTTCCAAGCCTCGACGATGCGTGTCTTGTGCTCGGGCTGGACGCGGGCGTACACGCCGTAGTCCTCGATGTGCGCGTCGAGTTCCTCGTCGCTCATGCGATCGAGGTCGGCACCGGTGATGGCATGGCTGCGATCGGTGACGATGCCCAGCTGCTTGGCGATGGCCACGGCGGTGTCGATGTGGTCGCCCGTGATCATGACGGTGCGGATACCGGCATCGTGCGCCTCGCGGATGGCGTCGGCGACCTCGGGACGAACCGGGTCAATCATGCCGGACAGGCCGCAGAAGACCAGGTCATGCTCGAGCGCGGCGGGACTGCAGTCGGCCGGGACCTCGGTGTAGGTGCGGCTTGCCAGCGCCAGCACGCGCAGGGCCTCGTCGGCCATGGCCTTGTTGGCGGCCACGAGCTCGGCACGACGTTCCTCGGTCAGGGGGACAACCTTATCGCCCTCGTAGATATGGGTGCACAGGCCGATCACCACGTCGGGCGCGCCCTTGGTGTACTGCTCGTACTCGCCATCCAGGGTCTCGACGACCACGGACATCATCTTACGGCCCGAGTCGAACGGGGCCTCGCCCACGCGCGGGTGCTCGGCAGTCAGGCCAGTAAGACCAGCCTTGCCGGCATCGTTGACGAGCGCGCACTCAGTCGGCTCACCAACGGCCTCGCCCAGGTCCTCGTCCCACTGGGCATCGGAGCACAGCGCCATACCGGCCAGGAACTTCTCCTTAGGCGCAGCGAGCTCGTGCTTGACGACGGTCATCTTGTTTTGGGTAAGGGTACCGGTCTTGTCGGAGCAGATGGTCTGCGTGCAGCCAAGGGTCTCGACGGCAGAGAGCTTGCGGATAATCGCCTGGCGCTTGGCCATTTTGGTCACGCCGAGCGAAAGCACGATAGTCACGACGGCAACCAGACCCTCAGGGATGGCGGCGACGGCAAGCGAGACAGCGACCATAAAGGTATCGAGCAGCGCGGTCGGGTCGGTGAGAACGTTGCCCACGCCGTGGCGGATGATGTCGACGCCAAAGATAACGACGCAGATGACGATAACCATGATAGTGAGGATGCGGCTGAGCTCGGCAAGCTTCACCTGCAGCGGCGTGAGCTCTTCCTTGGCCTCGGCCAGGGCGCCGGCGATCTTACCCATCTCGGTGTTCATACCGGTACCGACTACGACGGCGCGGCCACGGCCGTACACCACGGTGGAGCCCATGTAGCACATGTTCTTGCGGTCGCCGAGCGGCACGTCGTCGGTGCCGGCGGCGAGCTCGATCACGTTGGCATGCTTCTCGACGGGCACGGACTCGCCGGTAAGGGCGGCCTCCTCGATCTTCATCGTGGCGCTCTCGAGCACGCGGCAGTCGGCCGGGACGGAGTCGCCCGCCTCGAGCATGATCACGTCACCGGGCACGAGCTCGGCGCTCGGCAGGTGCACGAGCTTGCCGTCGCGCAGCACCTTGGACTGCGCCGCGCTCATCTCCTGCAGAGCCTCAAGGGCCTCTTCGCTCTTGGCTTCCTGAACCACGCCCAACACCGAGTTGACGATAACGACGAACATGATGATGACGACATCGGCAAAGTCGGGCTCGCCCTTGACCATACCCGTGAGCGCGCTGATGACGGCGGCAACGATCAGCATGATGACCATGGGGTCGGCCATCTGCTCAAAGAAACGCTTCCACAGCGGCGTCTTCTCGGCTTCCTCGAGCTTGTTAGGGCCTGTCTTGGCGAGGCGCGACGACGCCTCGTCGTGGCTCAGGCCGAGGTTCTCATCGACACCCTGGTCGCTGAGCACCTCCGCCGCGGCGGACAGGTATTCCTTTTGCATATAGAGTCCCCTCCTGGGATTCAGGCCACTCAGCAGATTGATGCCCGATCATAATTCCCAGGAGAAGGGCAAGGGCTCATCAAGGCTGCCGTGCTGAGCGGCAGTTGATAGTGGGGCTATGGTACCCCAAAGCGACGCGTCTAGCCAAAACAATCCATTTGGAAATAGGGTCCATTCGCAACGATGCAGACCGTATGATGCTCAACATTGATAAAACGTTTTTTCTTCGGCGCATCATCAAACTGAAATATCGCCCAGATAGCAGCGGTTAGAACGGTTGGTAAAGTTTTTGCATATACCGTTTTTCCGCAAAAAATGAACTTCTAATTCGGCATACGGTCGATTTTTGGGGGTATTCGGTCGTCATTTCGTTATAATCAAGTCAGTTTTATTTCTTATGGTTTATCTATCAGCGCAAGACGATGTCAGATGGAGGTCTGAATGTACAAGCGCACCAAGATTGTATGCACCATGGGTCCCGCCTGCGATAGCGACGAGACCATCCGCGAGATGATCAAGGCGGGCATGAACGTCGCCCGTTTTAACTTCTCGCACGGCTCCTACGACGAGCACCACGGTCGCATCGAGCGCGTCCGTCGTATTTCCAAGGAGCTCGGTATGCCCGTCGGCATCCTGCTCGACACCAAGGGCCCCGAGGTCCGCACCGGTCTTCTGGTCGACGGCAAGAAGGTTGCCGTCAAGACCGGCGACAAGATCGTCGTCACCGCTCAGCCCACGTCCGAGGATTTCCACGGCACCGCTGAGCACATCTCCCTCGACTACCTGGCTCTGCCCTCCGAGGTCGAGAAGGGCTCCCTCATCCTGATCGATGACGGTCTGGTTGCCCTCGAGGTCGAGTCCGTCGACGGCCAGGACATGACCTGCGTCGTCAAGAACGACGGCCTGATCGGCGAGCGCAAGGGCGTCAACATGCCCAACGTCAACATCTCGCTGCCCGCCATCACCGAGCGCGATCGTCAGGACATCCTCTTTGGCCTGACCGAGAACATCGACTACATCGCCGCTTCCTTCATCCGTGACGGCGAGTCCGTCCGCGGCATCCGCGAGCTTTGCCGCGAGAACGGCGGCGAGCACGTGACGATCTTCCCGAAGATCGAGTGCGCCCTGGGCGTCGAGAACTTCGACGAGATCCTCGAGGCTTCCGACGGCATCATGGTCGCCCGTGGCGACCTGGGCATCGAGATCAAGCCCGAGCTCGTTCCGCACATCCAGAAGGAGATCATCGCTAAGTGCAACGCGGCCTACAAGCCCGTTATCACCGCTACGCAGATGCTCGACTCCATGCAGCAGAACCCGCGCCCGACGCGCGCCGAGGTTGCCGACGTTGCTAACGCCATTTACGACGGCACCGACGCCGTTATGCTTTCCGGCGAGTCCGCTGCCGGCAAGTACCCGGTCGAGGCCGTCAAGATGCAGGCCAGCATCGCTCTCGAGGCCGAGAAGTACCTCCCGGCCCACGCTCCGCTCGAGGTTCCGGCCGATGCTCACGGCACCCGCGTCGTCAACAACGTTGTGGGTATGTCCGCTGTGAACATGGCCACCACCGTTGGCGCCAAGTGCATCACCGTGCCGACGACCACCGGTCGTACCGCTCGCCTGATCTCGCACTTCCGTCCCAACATGCCGATCTGCGCGTTCTCCCGCCACGAGTGGGCCGTCCAGCAGATGATCATGTACTGGGGCGTTATCCCGCACCAGGCCGAGATTACCCAGGGCACCGTCAACGGCACGATCGTCAAGGCGATCGAGACCGCCAAGGAGCTCGGCTATGTCGAGACGGGCGATCTGACTGTCGCTACTGCCGGCGATCCCCGTATGAGCGTCCAGCTCGAGGACAAGGTCTCCTCGACCAACGTCGCTTACGTCGCTCAGGTGCGCTAATCGCACTTGCAGGCAAGTTTGCATTGCAAAGGGCCCGGAAGGCGAAGCCTTCCGGGCCCTTTTTCTGTGCCAATGCCGCCCCACGGCAAAACACGCACGCATTTCTTTACCAAAAACGCGAAATCCACCCTTCGAGGCCCAATAAATAAAGCCCCAAGCGCTAAAAGTGTTCGCCCGGTGGCAAACCCGCACCTTGACCGACGCTGCTAAATCGTTTTAGCAAGAGTCAGATCGACCTGGTTTTCGGAAGTGCGGGGAAAAATTGCTTACCCCCGAGCACAAGCCCTTTTATTTCAACAAAACCCCTGATAAAGTTGGCTCAAATACCGCTTGTGCTTTGCCTGTTTGTCTTTTTCCCCGCACTTCCGAAACCGATAGCCTTTCTAGCCCAAACAACGCTCGAACGATCGGATTGTCATGTCATTTCTCGCTTGCGGACCCACAGCTTTTCAGTACTATCGCATCCCGCCCCAGATACTGGGACTCTATCCGGCAATCCTGCCGCCCGACCATGACCATCGCTTGGTGCATTACTCAAAACAGCCAGTATTTAAAGACTTGCTCGGCACACCAGTTTGGAGATTCGTGGGCGAAAGAAAACAGCGCGCGAACGGAATGCTATTTCATAGCCGTCTGCTGACCCAAGAACCACCTCCCGGGTCGTTTAGGCAGACTGAGCATGGATTTGATGTCACGTCCCCGGAGTTCACACTGCTCAGCCTTGCCACGCAGGTCTCACGCAACCAGTTACTCATGGCTTGCTACGAGATGTGCGGCTCCTTTGCAGTGTTTAAGCCCTGCGAGCGAACGCACCAACAACTCGATGAAGCTATTTCGCTTAAGCTCATTCCACCCGACTGCGGCTGGGAGCGTGTTAACGACACCAAGGGCAATGACACCAACTTGTGGAAGCGCCAACCGCTCCTCAGCGCGGCGGATATCGCCGCGTTCGCTAAGCAGGCCGCAGGCCTGCGCGGCGTTAAGCAGCTCCGCTGGGCGGCCGAGCACATGACGGGGCAGACCGCCTCGCCTTTCGAAGTCCAAACATCCATACTCGTCTCACTCCCCCGTGACGAGGGCGGCCTGGGTATCGGCATCACCAACAACGTGCGCATCCCACTCAGCGACGCCGCGCGCTCGCTGTATGACAAAACCTGCTGCTACGCCGATATCCTCATCGAGAGCGCCACCGACAGCATGGGCGTCATTTTGGAATGCCAAGGCCGCTCCGCCCACGATGGCGAAGCCGCAAGCCTCTCCGATGCCGAACGCACCACCGCGCTCACCAGCATGGGCTACGATGTCATACAAATTACCTACGACCAGATCAAGGACAAGAAGAGCTTTAACAACATCGCCGAGCTCATTCATAAAAAGGCGGGGCTCCCCTACATCCCAAAGACCGATCAGGAACGTACCGCTGAAAATGCCCTGCGACGGGAGCTGTTGGTCGATTGGGTTGAACTGTTCACCGTCAAGCCGGCCGGCTAGCAGCTAGCGATCAGGGGGACTGCGGGGACGTCAGAAGCGGCAACGCGAGCCGCAAAGCCCGCCTCGGTCAGCTCGATGACCTCGGTAAACGTTGCGTCGAAGAATTTCTCGGTCAGCAGGCGGTATGGCGGATGGTCGGGCTCGCCGGGGTTTTCGCGCACGATCTCGTGCATAACGCCGATGGTCTTGAGCACATACTCCTTATGGATGGGATACTGCCCAAAACGCGTCGCCGCAGTATACAGGCGATCGGTCGCGCGCGGAATCGAAACAATGCCGAGCGTCTTGCCGAACCAGTCAAAGTCGCCTTGCTTTTTAATGCGGAACTCCTCGCACGGCTTGCCGCCGTGCGCCTCCAGGTACTGATTCACGCGCGTATTCCATACGGTATCGGCCACCAGATGCGACCAGACACCCAGTGTCAAATCGAGCAACGACTGCGCCACATCTTCGGACGCAAGCGAGAACTCACGAGCGCCGGGACCGACAACCGGCTCAGCATCCCTGTAGCGCTGGGGATAGTGCACGCGATTCAGTCGCTCGCGCTCCTCGATAATCGAGGTCGCCGCGGCTGGCGCACCGGTGGGCGAACTTTTAAGCAACGGTGCCACATAGGTATCCCAGAACTCGTGCTCACGCGGCTTAGGGATAGGCTCGGGCTTGGCAAAGTGCGTAATGCGGTACGGGATGGGATCGGCGATGCCAGGGACCATATAGCCCACGAAAATATCCGGAACCACGCAGCCAAACAAAAAGGCATTGCGGTCGCGCACGCTATTGGCAAGTGCACCGGTGCGCTCCAGCAAACGCTCCGTCTGAGCGATATGAATGTTCCAACTTGGCATAGCCACCCCCATAAAAAACCTGGATAACTATACCATCACGGCAAAGCCGCGCGGGCGGCTACGCACGCTCTACGCAGCAACTAGTCCGTAGTACCGCTTTCGGTTCCATACGACGGCGAAGGCGTCTCGACCACATGGTGATATCGATCGATATAGATTGCACGGGCACCCAGGCGTCGCACCAAATCCTGGTGATGCGTGCTCATCAAGACCGTCTTACCCGCCGCGACGTAGGCCAGCAAGAAGTTGACCACGATGTCGCATGAATCCTCGTCGAGCCCATTGGTGGGCTCATCGAGCACTAGGATATCGGGGTTCATCGATACAACTGCCGCCAGCGCCACACGCTTCTTTTGCCCGCCCGAGAGCTGATAGGGAGAGGCGTCGGCAAGGTCGGCAACCTGGAACAGCCCCATGGCATCGCGCACGCGGCGCTCGAGCTCGTCTGCCGGCAGCCCCATCTGCGCGGGACCAAAAGCAACTTCCTCGCCCACCGTGGCGCAGAACAGCTGGGCATCGGCGTTTTGGAATACGAAGCCCACGCGCTGGTGGAACTTCTGAGCAGCAGCAGAATCCTTCAGATACGCCGCATCGACCACGTGCCCGTCAAACAGGTATGCCCCTGCGTCCGCGAGTTCAAGGCCGTTAATAAGACGCATAATCGTCGTCTTGCCGCAGCCGTTGGGACCGAGCAGGGCAACGAGTTCACCACGATCGACCTGCAGCGACACGCCATCGACAACCGTATGCCCCGCATAGGAGAACACCACGTCGCGCAGCTCGATGAGCGGAACGACCTCGGCGCCGCCCACACCGTTCGTGCCCGC
Organism: Collinsella sp.; assembly: GCA_036304065.1. Classification (GTDB taxonomy): domain Bacteria; phylum Actinomycetota; class Coriobacteriia; order Coriobacteriales; family Coriobacteriaceae; genus Collinsella. Next base: position 47,001 of record JAXIZI010000001.1, read on the forward strand.
CGCACTATTCATATCGATCGTCAAAACGTCGCCCTTCCCCATTTACATCCCCAGTCGGAACCAGCAGCGCCTACAGCACGGCGCACAACACTGTCAGCAGCGCCACGCCGGCCGCATAGGCCGCATCGCGCCAGCCAAACCTGGCGCGCGCGGGAGCCGGATACGCACCGGCAAAGCCGCGGCAAAGCATAGCCTCGTCCATCGCGCGGCTGCATTTCATCGCCTTGATAAAGGTCATGCCCATGATACCCGCGATCGAATCGGTACGCGAAAATCCCTCGGGCGCACGGCCAACGCTGCGCAGCATGACCGATTCGCACAGATCGTGCGCCGTACGACCCAGCACCTCGATGTGCTTGAGCGCCATATCAAACGTAAAGATAACTTCGTCGGGTAGATGCAGCATCTTGAGCGCCGCCGACATGCGGCTCCACGTGAGGGTCCACGAAACGCCCAGCACCAGCGACACATTAATGAAGGTCTTGAGCGCAATCTTGAGCATGGCGCCCGTAGCGGAAGCACCCAGCAGCAGGGCAGGCAGCGCCAAAACCACTGCGAGCCCCGCAGCGCCAAGCGCCGGCACAAAGGTTGCCCGCAGCCCGCGTACGGGGCGTACGGCAACGAGCACCAACACGATAGCCGCCATCAACATGAGGTACAGCGGGCTTTGCGTCAGACACACGCACAGGACGCAAACGAACATCCCCACCAGACGCACCGGAGCCGAAACGCAAGAAAGGGCGCGGTCGACCATCGACCCGCCCTCGTGCGCACCTCCACCCAGGCGAACCCGCTCAAGCAGGCTCGCCAGGTGCAGGACATTCTTTTGCATCACACGATGCCGAGCCCCCGCGGGCTCGTATCGCTCCTCGGCCGCAAGCCAGCTAGGCAGCTCGACCATTTGCATGCGCTCAGCTTTCCTTAACCGTCAGCGAAATCAGGCGGAATGCGATGGTGAGCACCGCCACGCCAATCACACCGGAAAGGATATACATGGCAGCCTGGCCGGCAAAGCCAAGACCCTGCTCCTCGGAATAGGCCTGCAGATAATCGCCCGTGGGCAGTGCGTCGGCAAAGGTCGGGGTATCGAGACCGACCGAAGCCTGCAGGCTGTCGTCACCAGCCTCCTGAACGGCGGTCGCGGCGCCCTCGGCGTCCCACTCGCCCCAGGCGTCACCCGTGGCCAGCAGGCCCAGCGGCGTGGCCACGACAAGCACGGCGACCAGGATGAGCGTGGGGACCAGCGAGGTCTTCTTGGCAGCAGCGCCCTCGGCAGCAAGCTGGCCATCGACGGCCTCGGGTCCGACGATAATGCTCGGCGCCGTCTTCTTAATGAAACCGTAGATCGCAGCCGTCGCCACGCCCTCGACCACGCCGGCAACCAGCATATGCGGGATCAACATGGCCGGAATAGCCACAGACAACGGGAAGGGGCAATACAGCGGCGCGCCCGAAGCGTTGGTAAAGAGCATCGGCTGAATACCAAACTCAATCGCCGCGCACAGGGCCGCCAGGCACAGGCCGACCCAGCCGCTTACGATGGCCGAAACCGAGGTGCCCCAGCTCTTGTCGTGCAGACGGCTGTTGAGCGCACGGAACACGATAGCAGCGACAAACGGCAGCACAAAGGCCATGTTAAAGCAGTTGGCGCCAAACGACAGAACGCCGCCGTCGCCAAACAGCAGCGCCTGCAGCGCCAGCGCAACCGAGACAGCGATAGCCGCGGCCTCGGGGCCCAGCAGCAGTGCGATGAGCGCGCCACCAACGGCGTGACCAGTGGTACCGCCGGGCAGCGGCACGTTGAACATCATGAGCAAGAAGGAGAACGCGGCGCAAATGCCCAAGAACGCCATGTGCTCGCGATCGAGCGTAGCGCGCACCTTTTTGATGCAATGGACCCAAACGGGCACCATTGCCACCGCCATGACGGCATCGGTCTGCGGAGACAGATAATTATCTGGAATGTGCATGTACGCCTCCCGGTTATCGGCGCACGGAATTGCAACGCCGCTTAAATCACCTTAAGAGTGTTACGTATTGTTAGATTCGTAACACGCCGCGGGCTATCATAGCAAAACGGCGCACTGCCGACAAAGCAGCACGCCGTTATGTAATGCGCGTGTCATATATGCAGGCTCAGCAGCGCCTTATATCGAGCATAGCAGTCACGTAGGACTCGGCGGCAGCCACCGCTGGCCTATACCCAGCGCAAATCCTAGCCGCGGACCTCGCCGTTTACGCCCTTGCACACCTTGGTGACGATCTTCTGGTGCGCTTTTTCGACCTCTTCGCTGGTGAGCGTATGGTCGTCGGAGCGATACGTAAGCGCAAAGGCCATGGACTTCTTGCCCGCACCGATACGGATGGGATCGCGGTAGACATCGAACAGGCGCACGCCCTCGAGCAGCTTGCCGCCGGCGCTGGTAATACGGCGCTCAAGATCCTCGCAGGTCACAGCGTTGTCGACCACGATAGCAAGGTCGTGCTCAACAGCCGGATACTGCGAGAACTCGCGGTAGTTCTCCTGGTTGCGGGCGCCCTTGATCAGCTTGTCCAGGTCGAGCTCAAAGGCAACGACGACCTCGTCAATGCCCATAGCCTCGCGCGCCTCGGGGTGGATCTCGCCAACCCAGCCCAGCACGGTACCGCCCGAGAGCACCTCGGCAGCACGACCCGGCTGCAGGAAGGCATAGCCCTCGCCCTCGACGGGACGGAAGCGAACCTTCTCGATGCGCAGCTGGGCGAGCAACTCCTCGACGATGCCCTTGCCAAAGAAGAAGCGCAGCTTGCGGTACTTCATGCTCCAGGACTGCTCGCTCCACTGGCCCGAGAGCACACCCGCCACGGACTTGGTCTCCTTGGGCAGGCTGGCGTTCTCGCGACCGTGGAACAAGCTGCCGACCTCGTACAGGTGCACGTTGGGCGTACCGTGCGCCTCGTTGTAGGCCACGGACTGCAGCAGGCCCGGCAGCAGCGAACGACGCATCTCGGTCTGCTCGGCCACCAGCGGGTTCATGAGAACCACGGGGCAGCCGCGGCCCTCGGTGGACATACCAATCTTCTCCAGGTCGCCCGGGGCGGCAAAGCCAAAGGTCGTGGTCTCGTTGAGGCCGCAGGCGCGCAGGATCTCGCCGACCTTACGGGTGAGCTTCTGCTCGCGGGTCAGGCCGCCGATGTGGTTCTTGGCAGCCGGGATGGTCGCCGTAACGCGGCCCATGCCCCATAGGCGCAGGACCTCCTCGATCAGGTCGATCTCACGCGGCAGGTCGGGACGGAAGCTCGGCGGGGTAACCATAAAGTCCTCGCCGTCGCGCTCGACGGTGCAGCCCAGACGAGTGAGCGAGCGCTCGATAAAGTCGGGCTCGATGTCGGCGCCGCAGATGGCGTGCACGCGGGCCAAGCGCAGCTTGATGCTATCGATGGTCTTGGGCGCGGGGAAAACGTCGACGTAGCCGGGAGCGACCTCGCCGCCGGCGATCTCCTCAATCAGCGCGCAGGTAACGTTGGCGACATCCACGCAGCCGGTCTCATCGACCTGGCGCTCAAAGCGAATGGAGGCGTCGGAGATCAGCGACAGGTCACGGCTGGTGTGCGAGGTGCGGCCGGCGTTGAAGCAGGCGCTCTCGACCATCACATCGACGGTATCGTCCTCGATCTCGGAATCCATACCGCCCATGACACCGGCCAGCGCCACGGGACGCTCGCCGTCGGTGATGAGGCCCATGCCGGCGTCGAGCACGCGCTCCTCGCCGTCGAGAGTCGTGAACTTCTCGTCCTGCTGGGCGGCGCGAACCACCACGCGACGGTGGCCATCGCGCTCGGCAAAGGTGTCGAGGTCAAAGGCGTGCAGCGGCTGGCCGGTGAGCATCATCACGTAGTTGGTGATATCGACGATGTTGTTGTGCGGGCGCACGCCCAGGGCGTTGAGGCGCTTGACCATCCAGTCGGGCGAGGGACCGACCTTCACGTTGCGCACGATGCGGGCGACGTAGCGGTCGCACAGGCCCTCGTCGGCAATCTCGACCGAAAGCTCGTCGTCGGTCGCGCGGCCGGTCTCGACCTTGATGGCGGGCAGCTCAACGTGGAAATCGCGGTCGAAGATGGCACCGGTTTCGCGGGCCATGCCGATCATGGACAGGCAGTCGGGGCGGTTGGGCGTGATCTCGCAGTCGAGCACGGTGTCGCTCGAGCCCACGTACTCGGCAAACGGCATGCCGCAGGGCGTATCCTCGGGCAGGATCATGATGCCGGAGTGGTCGCCGCCCAGGCCGAGCTCGCGCGCGGAGCAGTTCATGCCCATGGACACGACGCCGCGAAGCTTGCTCTTCTTGATCTTGACGTCGCCGGGCAGGACAGCGCCGATCATGGCCGCGACGATGTGGTCACCGGCCTCGAAGTTCTGCGCGCCGCAGACGATCTGCAGCGGAGCGGGGTTGCCGTCGGCGTCGAGGTTCTTGTCACCCACGTCGACCGAGCACACATACATGTGGTCGCTATCGGGGTGCGGGGTCTTGGTGAGCACCTGGGCGGTCACCACGTGGTCGAAGGACTCGCCCACGGTGTCGATCGCCTCGACCTCGGTGCCGGTACGGATATATTCGTCCGAAAGGGTCTTGGGATCCTCCGGAATATCGATCATGGTCTTGAGCCAGTCGTAAGAAACACGCATCTAGCTCTCCTTTCATACTGAAAGCCTGCGAAGAGATGCAGGTGGAAACTTCAACTTTGTGAACATTCCTTACAAAGCGAGGGTTGTCCAAGTGCGGCAGATCGGCCCGAAAGAGGAGCGCCGCGTACTTTGGTACGCAAGCGACGAATGAGCGCCGAGGTGTCGTGCTTGGGCAAGCCGCAGCCTAGAACTGATTCAAGAAGCGCATATCACCCGTCATGAGAGTTCTGAGGTCGGGCAGGTCGTAGCGCAGTGCCGCGACGCGCTCGGCGCCAATACCAAAGGCGAAGCCGGTGTACTTCTCGGGGTCGATGCCACAGTTGATCAGGACGTTGGGGTCGACCATGCCGCAGCCCAGAATCTCGATCCAGCCGCTGTGCTTGCAGAAGTTGCAGCCCTTGCCGCCGCACACGTGGCAGCTCACGTCCACCTCGCAGGAAGGCTCGGTGAAGGGGAAGAAGTGCGGGCGATAGCGCGTCTTGCGATCCTCACCAAACATGCACTTAACAAAGTAGTCGAGCGTGCCCTTAAGATCGCCAAAGGTGATACCCTCGTCGACGACCAGGCCTTCGATCTGGTTGAACTGCGGCAGGTGGCAGGCGTCGGCCGTGTCGGGACGATAGACGGTGCCCGGGCAGATCATGTAGATGGGCGGCTTTTGCGACTCCATGGTGTGGATCTGCACGCCCGAGGTCTGGGTGCGCAGCAGCACGTCGGACTCGCCGTGAGCGTGAGCCTCGGGATGCGCAACGCTGCCGGGGTTGTTGTCGACCACATAGAACGTGTCGCGAGCCGAGCGGCTCGGGTGATCCATGGGCGCGTTGAGCGCGGTGAAGTTGTAGTAGGAGGTATCGACCATGGGGCCGGACTCGACGGTGTAGCCGATGCCGCAGAAGATGTCCTCGGCCTCCTCGATGATCTGCTTGATCAGGTGCTGGTGACCGATCTGCGGACGGATACCCGGCAGCGTGATGTCGACGGCCTCGTGCTCGAGTGCGTGCTTGAGGGCGGCGGCCTTCATCTCGGTGGTGCGCTCGTCGAGCATGCCCTCGATCAGCTGGCGCATCTCGTTGGCGCGTTTGCCCATCATGGGACGATCCTCGGGGGCGAGCTTGCCCATCATGCGCATCAGGCCGGTGATGCGGCCCTTGCGGCCGAGCAGCTCAACGCGCGCGGCCTCGAGCTTGGCGGCGTCGTCGGCACCGGCGACGAGCTCCTTGGCCTCTTCCTCGAGTTTGACCAGATCATCAATCAGACTCATGTCTTCCCTTTCGTCTCTCGCGCTTTCCGCCTGCCGGGACGACTGTCGCCGTCTGGCACTGCGAAAACGCGGCCCGGTTCGGTAACAAAAAACCGCCCTCGGGCATGTGCATTGCCCAAGGACGGTTGAATTCCGCGGTACCACCTTGTTTGACCCGGCGGATGTCTGGCCCGCCGTGCCCACTCTGCGCCTCTTGTCGCGAGGCTCACGGCTTCCCTACTGGGGCTTTGCTGCCACTGGCCGCGCGCCCGTTGAGGTCGCTGCTCGGGAGTGAACGCTTGGCCCTTGCCACCGCAGGAAGGCTTGCAGCCCATGACCTTCCCTCTCTCGCCGGCGACGCGGCGGGCAAAACCCTCTCCGTCAACGCATTGGGCTATAGGATAACACATTTCGCGAGCGCATCGCCGCGTTCCGTTTTGTTCGCGCTGGGTACAAGGCAAGTAGCTGTGCAAACTGGCCGTGCACCCGCCTGCGGCGCTCGGCCTGCGAGATTAAGGATATGGTATGGGAAAGAAGTACGATAAGAAGGCCAAGCCCGCAGCGGGCAAGACGCCCAAAGGCATGAAGGTCGATAAGGCCGTCAAAAAATTCCGCAAGCTCGAGGGCAAGCTGTGGACCCGCGAGTACCTGCTCAAGATTGCCGAGTTTGACGGCGCGACCATTGCTCCCGCCAACGGTGCCGCCGCCCGTGCCGACGCCATGGGCACCCTTGCCGGCGAGCACCATAAGCTCCTGACCAGCGAAAAGTCTGTCGAACTTGTACGTTCGCTGGCACGCGAGACCGTCACCGGCGGAAAGATCGACGACCCGCAGCTGCTTGACGAGATTCGCGTGCTCGGCCGCGACCAGCGCGAGGCAAGCGTCATCCCCACCGAGGAGGCCGAGGCCTGGACCAGGCTCACCTGCGAGGCCGACGCCGTGTGGCACAAGGCCAAAGCGGCCAACGACTGGGCGAGCTTTGAGCCCTATGTGGACAAAATCGTCAGCCAGCTCAAGCATCAGGCCGAGCTCATGGACCCCAAGCGCGACCCATACGACGTGTGGCTCGACCAGTACGAGCGCGGCCTTTCCACCGAGAGCTTCGATGCGTTTTGCGACGAGGTTAAGGCCACGGTCGTGCCGCTCGTGCACGCCATCGGCGAGCGCGGCCAGCAGCCCGCTGCAGACTTTTTGCACGCCCGCGTGCCCGAGGCCGCCCAGCGCGCCATGAGCTTCGATCTGATGAAGCTTGTCGGCCTAGACCTGGACGACACCACGCTTGCCTTTACCGAGCATCCGTTTAGCGAGGGCTTCTCGGTGGGCGACGCGCGCATCGCCACGCACATCTACGAGGACGATTGCATCTCCAACGTCTACAGCATCATCCACGAGGCCGGCCACGCCATGTACGAGCTGGGCGTGAACCCCGCCTACGCGCGCACGTGCCTGGAGGGCGGCACCTCCATGGGCATCCACGAGAGCCAGAGCCGCTTTTTCGAGAACACCGTGGGCCGCAGCCGCGCCTTTATGGGACCGCTGCTCGAGGTGCTGCGCCGCCACGCGCCCGAGGTCTACGGCAACGTGGACGAGGACACGCTCTACCGCGCCGTGAACATCGCTCAGCCGTCGCTGATCCGTACCGAGGCCGACGAGCTCACCTACCCGCTGCATATCATGGTGCGTTACGAGATTGAGCGCATGCTGTTTGCCGGCGAGGCCACGGCCAAGGACATCCCCGCGCTTTGGAATCGCTTTATGGACGAGTACCTGGGCATTCCCGTTCCCGACGACACACGCGGCTGCCTGCAAGATACGCACTGGAGCGGCGGCTCGTTTGGCTACTTCCCCACGTATGCGCTGGGTAGCGCCTACGATGCCATGTTTGTGCCGGCCATGTGCCGCGACGGCGTCGACCTTACCGGCGCCTGCGCGAGCGGCGACCTGACACCCGTCCGCGCCTGGCTGGGCGAGCACATTTGGCAGTGGGGCCGCGCCAAGGACGCGCCGGAGCTCATCAAGGGCGCGTGCGGCATGGCGTTCGATGCCCGCTACTACTGCAGCTACCTGCAGGACAAGTTCACCACGCTCTACGAGCTGTAAGGCATAACCGACACGTCAACGCAAAGGGGACGCCGCGGAACCAATCCGCGGCGCCCCCTTTCCACCTAGTTGTTTAAGAACGTCCCCAATGACTACCTTACAGAGCCTCGAGCGCGTTGGCGATGCGCTTCATGGCGGCATCGGCGGATGCTTGGTCGGGCGCCTCGGCCAGCACGCGGATAACCGACTCGGTTCCGCTCTTGCGCACGAGCACGCGGCCCTCGCCTGCCAGCGCAACCTCGGCCTCGGCGATGGCGTTCTGCACGCCCATGTTCTCGAGCGCGGCGTCCTTGTCCGCCACGCGCACGGCCACCTGCGCCTGCGGCAGCAGCTTGCACGGAGCCGTGAGCTGCGAGAGCGTCTCGCGCTCGGCACGAATCACTTCCATCACGCGCAGCGAGGTCATAATGCCGTCGCCCGTGCGCTCGATATCGCCAAAGATCGTATGGCCCGTCTGCTCGCCGCCCAGGCTGTAGCCGCCCTCGCGCATCTTGGCATACACGTGACGGTCGCCCACGCCGCTGGTCACGGCGCTCAGACCGGCAAGCTCCAACGACTTGATCAGGCCAAAGTTGCTGGCAATCGTCGGCACCACGGTACCGCCCGAAAGGCGACCGTGCTTGTTCAGATACACGCCGCACACGTACAGGATCTGGTCGCCGTCTACCACGCGACCGCGCTCATCCACGGCCAGGCAGCGGTCGGCATCGCCATCGTAGGCAAAACCCACGTCCAGGCCCTGCTCCACCACATGGCGCTGCAGACGCTCCATATGCGTGGAGCCGCAGTCGACGTTGTTGTTAAAGCCATCGGGCGCGGCATTGATCACGCGCACGTCGGCACCGAGCGCGTCAAACACCGGCTTGGCCACCGAGGAAGCCGAGCCGTTGGCGCAGTCGATACCGATCTTGACGCCCTGCAGCGAAAAGTTCGCACTTGCAATGAGCGAAGCAATGTAGCGGTTGCGGCCCTGCATGTAGTCCACCGTGGCACCGATGTGGTTGCCCGTGGCCAACGGAACTTCGCTCTTGCCATCGATGTAGTCCTCGATGAGCTCCAGTACGTCCTCGTCCATCTTAAAACCGTCGCTATTGACGAGCTTAATGCCGTTATCGCAAAACGGGTTGTGGCTCGCGCTGATCATGATGCCGCAATCGAAGCAGCCCTCCACGGTCTGATGCGCCACGCCCGGCGTCGGGATCACGTGCAGCATATAGGCGTCCGCACCGCTCGCGACCAGACCGCTCACCAGCGCCGCCTCGAACATATAACTCGAGCGACGTGTGTCCTTGCCCACGATAACGCGCGCCTTGCGCTCGCGGTTGGCGCCGTAATACCAGCCCACAAAACGGCCAATCTTATAAGCGTGCTCTACCGTCAGCCCAACGTTGGCCTCGCCGCGAAAGCCGTCGGTGCCAAAGTACTTCATGCGCTCTCCTTACAAAATAGGGGCGAACAGATTGCCTGTCCGCCCCAAAATGGTACTCGATTATCTGCGCTACCAGAAAAACCCTACGCCGACGCGCTGTCGCGAGCCGCCTGGCATGTAGGAGTCTGACGCAGCGTAAGCGGCTTGTCCCCCGCCTCGGCCGACGTGGTCAGCGTATACGTGATCGTCGTCGTCTCGCCAGCATGCAGGTCAACGGTGCCCGAATAGAAGGGGATTCCATGCCACGTAGCGGCGCCGAGACCAAACTGGGTGCCCTCGACGGTCAGATCAGTAATGTTGCCGCCCGTCGGGGCAAACAGTGAGACATTCAGACGCTCGTCGTCACGCGCGGCATCGGGTGCGCTCGCCGCAACGTAGTCGGGCAGCTTGCCAGCCTCCTCCTGCGTCATGATGTTCGTCAGGGTAACGGTGATGCGATAGGAGCACGTGCCGTCACCGTTCTTGATGCCCTGGCCAATCTGCGTATCAGCGTTCAGGTACCAGTCGAGCTTGGAGAAGCTCAGGTTGTTAAAGTAAACGCCGGCAACAGGATCGGCACTCGGGTCATCCGGATTGGGCAGCGAAGCGTCAATGCCCGTCTCTTTGATGGCATTCTGCTCATCATCGTTTCTCATCCACGCGATCAGGCGGCCCTCTTCGGCACCGCGCTCAACGGCGCTGACAAGCTTCGTAACATCGACATCGCCGATACCGCCAAGGATCTTGTCGAAGGCAGCGCTGGCGACGGATGCAAAGATGCCGTCCGACTCCTCGACCGGATAGTTCCAGTACACATCGTGCATGAGGACCTTTGCGGCGTTGGTGCCGTCGACAACCGTTCCGTCGGGCAGCGAGACATTACCGACCAGGCCCAGCAGATACTGCAGGAACACCGGGTCGATACCGATGACGCCATCAACGTCCTGTCCATACTGGGACTTCCACAGCGCGGCGACACGCTGCGAGTTGCGGGGCCAATCAGGCGAATAGGTATTGCCCGAGTTGTACAGGTTACTGTGGTTGCCGAACAGCGCCTCATCCTCTTCGTCGACGCTCTCGACTGCCTCATCCTCGCTGAGTCCAATGCGGGGAACAAACTCGCCAATCGACATCTGGCCGTCGGTGACCGAAATCAGACCCTGCGAACCGCCAAAGCCGCCGCAGGCACGAATCTCGACGTTGTTCATGGCGTACATAAGGTAGTTGCGCGTCTGGCCGTTGGCGCCGAGCATCTGGGGAAGGACGGGGGCAACCTTCTCCGCCGCGTCAACCGCGCCGTTGAGGGTGGCAAAGCCGTCCTTGGCCTTATCGACCAGCTCGGTCACCTGGGAAATATGAGTATCGCCAATGCCCTGGACCTTCTCGTTGGCGCTCTTGAACACCTTCGAGCTGCTGGAAAGCGAATCGGCGACCGCCTGCAGCGCGGACACGTTAATCATGCCGTCCTGGAACAGCTTGCCGGGCGTAGCCTGCGAAAGGTTATCGGCCATGGGAACCAGCGCATCGCTCGAGACATCGGACAGGGCGTCAATCATGGTGCGGGCCGCATTGATATCGCTGCCATACACCGGGATAAACGAAGCCGCCGCCCACAGCGGGCTCGAGGTCTCCGCCTTCATGCTGTTGCAGAGCTCATCGATCTTCTTCGCGTCGTCAGGCAGCGTCGAAAAATCGCCCGACGTGACCTTGTCCTTAAGGCCACCGACGATCTCGACAGCCTCCTTCGCTTCGCTCTTTACGGTCTTTGCCGAGTTAAGCAGCATAAAGCCGCTTGCGCCAAGCGCAACGAGAAGCACCGCGACTACAGCGGCAATAATGGCGCCGGTGTGACGCTTTTTGTGCTCGCCCTTGCGATGGCGATGACGGACCAGACCGTCAGAGGTCGAACTCGACGAAGCGTCGCTACCGTAGTTCAAGCCAAAATCGTAATAATCTTCCTTGGAACCCGAGCCCGCAAACTCGGCACCGCTATCATCCAGGCGGGCGAACGTACCAGTCTCGGAGGCGCCGGTGTAGATCGTGCCAAGGTTACCCGTAAGCCCCGCGCCACCGGCAGAGGGAGTATTGTTGTCGGCCTTGCCGGCATTAACGTTGCCGGCGGCATTCGCGGCGTTGGCAGCACCTGCGTTGTTCGCAGGTACCGAAGGAGCCCCGCTCGGCTGCGACGTGGAGGTTGCACCGCCCGCAAAGACATTCCCTTTTGCACGGCCGGTCTTTTTTGCCTTTTGAGACTGCTCGTACAGAGCGGTAAACATCGCCGTCTCGCCCGGGGACACGCGCTTACCGGAACCGCCCTGTCCAGCGCCGCCCGGCATGCCGGCCTTACCAGCCCCGTTCGGACGCGGCGGAACTGCAGGACGGCCGCTATCGCTGCCCTTAAAGTGATTACCAGCCATAAAGAAATCCTCGCAATTGAGTCGCAATGAAAAAGTCCATAACGTTACTAGTTTATGGCATTTTGAGCATCGACAGCTAAACTCCAGACACGGACATCAATTGGCGAAAATGCGGCACAACACCTTTTCTGTCTTGGCGGCGGCGTCAACTACACCGTGAGGAACATCATCACGATGATCATGGCAAAGCCGATAAGGTCGGTCGGCAAAAACACCGTGCCCAGCATAACGGCGCTGGTGATGGTCGCCGAAACCGGCTCCACAGTTCCGATGAGGCTCGCGCGCACCGAGCCGATGTCCTTAACGCCCTGCATATAAAGCATGTAAGCAAAAAACGAGCCGATAACCACGAACACCGCGAGCGCCTCGATGCCGGCGGCATCGAGCGCCGGCATATGCGCCCAGGGCTGCACGAAGACACATGAGACCACGCCCGCCGTGAGCATTGCCGAGCCCGTGACGATGGGGCTACCGTATTCGGGCAGGATCTTGGCGGGAATCACCGCCATACACGCGGCGCTGACCGCACACATAAGACCTGCTGCCAGGCCAAGCGGCGAGATATTCAGGCTGGTGGGGTCGCCGCCGGTGGCGATTAAAAAGGTTCCACCCAGAGCCAGGCCAATGCCGATGACTTCGCGAGTACGCGGCATGCGGCGATCGGTCACGCAGGCGTAGCCCATGATGATAACGAGTTGCAGGCACTGGAGCACCGTCGCGGTTCCGGCGTTCGTCAGGCGCACGGCCGAAAGATAGCAAAACTGGTTGAACAGCAGGCCAAAGGCGGTAAAGAGCAGCAGCTGCTTGCGATCGGCGGGTGTGGTCCAGAGCTTAATCAGGCGCTCGCGGTCGCGCGTAACAACCACGGCCATAAAGAGTAGACCGGCGAGAATCTGACGCACGCTCATAAGCCACAAGGTGTCGACGTGGTAGATATCGAACAGAAAGCTCGCGCTGGTGCCCGAGAAGCCCCAAAACGAACCGCCCACCAGCGTAGCCAAGACGCCCGTGATCATCTTGCGCGACGACGCATCGTTAAGGCGCTCGCGCCAGGCGCGACGGGTGTTGCGGCTGAGCTCGTCGGTGCCCTCGGGCACATCAATGTTCGATATATCGGTCATCGGCACCGAAGCCCCTGTGCCTTCGACCTGCTCGACACACTCTTTGCTCATTCCACTCCCCCGAAACAGCTTGGAAACAATTCGGCTTACCTTACCACGGCGAAGGCACCAGCTGGAGGCTTGTCCGCTTATCGGTAGGACAATTCCGCAGGCGTCTTTCCATAGCTCGATACCGCAATGGCCTTGCATTATGCGACAGCCAAATCGCGGCAGCAGGCACTTTTGAGATGGCTATGACAAAGCCCCCGAATTCCACAATGTAAGCGATTTTTAAAAATGTTCTTGCCACCGAGTTCAGGCTCCGTTATATTATCCCTTGCGCGCTTGCGCACCCTTGATCGGGCGTTTAGCTCAGGGGGAGAGCGCTTCCCTGACACGGAAGAGGTCAGAAGTTCAAATCTTCTAACGCCCACCAAATGTTCGCAGCTCAGTGGCTATGTCCTCTGGGCTGTTTTGTTTTATGTCGCCAAATCAGCTGGCGGCTCCAACCGCCCAAACAACCACCCTGCCCATACACAAAACCGCGTCAGCGACCCAAGTGCCTATCCCGGCTGACTCCGCAGTCAATCAAAACCGCCCCAATAGTCACCGAGGCCGAGACCAACACGTCTCGAACCCATCCGCACCGCAGCTTCTCGGCAAAACGCCGCGATGTCTGCGCCCTGCGGTATCCTTGAGCCACTTGCACCTGCAGCACCAAGGAGCCGCCATGCGCACCGAGCTCGATGTCCCCTTTTCGCACAAAGAAGAAGCCAAGGCGCTGGGCGCCAAATGGGACCGGACCAAAAAGATCTGGTATGTACCCAGCGGCGTCAACCCCGAGCCCTTTGCCGAGTGGCTGCCCGGTGTTGACCGATCCGACCCCTCAGCACCGTATATATATCTAGTACTGGGCAAGCGCGAGTGCTGGAAGTGTCACAAAGAGACCTCGGTCGCGGCCTTCGGCATTCCCTATCGAGCCGATAACGACGAGAGCATCGCCATCGCGCACGCGCCCAACGAAGCCGGGCACATTGCCATCGACACGGCCAACGCCAACGCACTCGCCATCGTGCCCGCTCTTGGCTGCGTGCCGGGCGAGATCCGCGACTACCTTCATAAGCGCTGCGGCTACAAGCCCGTAGGCGCGCGAGCCTCCAAAGCCCCGTCGCTCGGCAACACGTGCACCAGTTGCGACGCGCTGCAAGGCAGCCGCTATCTGTTCGAGGAGCCCTCGTCCCCGTTTGCCCTCACTGCCATCAACAAGCTGCCGGCACTGGAGTTTATACGCGTCGAAGTTGCCGGCGTCTTTGGCGTCCCGGCCACGCGTACCGACTTTGACCAGGCGCTCTTTACCTGGGCACGCGACCATCACGCCGAGTTCCACAGGCAACTCGGTGAGGGGATTTATTTGTAGAGGCAAAAGACACTCACAGCCAACTCCTCCGCATCACCTATCCCTCGTCGCCGGCGTCGTACACGATATCGAGGCCACAAACAGGGCATTTCTCCGGATACACCGGCATATGAACGCCCGTGCGTTTCCTCACTTCGTCGCTGAACCTGTCGCGTGCATCGATGAACCGAATGTCGAGACACGGTATTTGCGAGCCGCAGCAAGGACAGGCGACAGCAAACGACCCGCAATCCACTTCTACGCCCGGAAACATATTGTTGTCGATAAGGGCACACGGCAGTTTTCCGTACTTCCCCATCGCAATATCGCCTCGCCAGCTCATACATGCCCCTTCTCGCTATACAAATCAGGAAGAGCATGCACCGGCGGGCGGGCGCGAGATTGCATCGCCACGCGATCCGATCAAACAACACGATCGTCAAAGAATGCCAAAGCCAAATACGCTAATACGGCAGAAGCCCCGCCTTTTCACGCTTCTTTTCCGAGCGATCGAACTCAATGCGATGGGCCTCAAGAAACACCGTATCGGGTCGCCACTGACGCTCATTCGGCTGCCTTAGCGTCGCACCCGCAAAGGAAGCGTAGTCGGTCTTATCCAGCAGGTACGATCCGCACAGCCGATATTCGCCGCAAACAGGCTCAAACGAAATCAGGTGAGCATCAAATAGGGAATGAAGATCGCGCCGAAGCAGAATGCCGTTGCTGGCAACCTGCGATTTGGGTCCCGAGTAATTCTCGATATGCGCAGCTTCCAGAGCCTCGCTGACGCCGCAGTCCGACACCGCGCAACGGCCATCATAGGCGGCAACGAGCTGCTTGCGGAACCATTGCTGCCCCAATCGCTCGCGCCTTAACGCATAGCGGACCTTTTCGTCGTCGGTCGTACCCTGTCCGGCAAACTCAATATCGACGGGCATGTGCTTCAGATAACTCATGTCGGGCGCAAAACGGGGGTCCGGTCCGCCTTTATGAACAGGACCGTGCAGAACAAACCATCCGTTTTCGGGCTCGAACCGTTCAACAAACGCAAGGCCGAGCACCTTGTAGCCCACCTCGGTTGCAAATATGACTCCGACTGGAACGCCACATTCCATGCAGTTGAGCATTTTACGGTTGTAATTCTGGTCTCGAAAACCAACGGTACCCGGCGCTTGAACCGAGTACTTAATGACCCACGTACCATCGTCCAAATAGAGCGGAGGCACATCGGTGTAGAAGCTCTTTTTAGAGTTATGGACCGAAAGCGCAAAGATCTTATTGGGATCTTGCTTCACCCGATCCCGGCCCGGCCAGAAGATCCCTGAATCCCGCGTTACGGGAAAGAAGTCCGAGCCAATTCTCAAACGATACTGATACTGAGGGCTATCTTCCTTGGTGTGGTGCGGAAGGCTGGTCCAAACGCCGCCGCGCTGTTCCTCGCCCAGAAACCACTCCCATGCCTCAACGTATTCGGAAGGCACGAGGCTGCAGGCGCGGTCATAGCTTGGTCCATCCATCAACGGAACAGCAAGGTCAATGTCGTTCATCGCCAGCACCTACAACCATACGAACGCGAGTCATGCCCCTCAATAATATGGCCGAGAGTCAATTATTACGAGATCTCATTCCGCGATCGGCACATCGTTGATGCTCTCGGCTTGCCGCTGGCGCGCTTGTACCCCGCTACCCCACTTCCCTGTATACTGATGTAGCACGTGTTTCATCCGGACTTGTTGGGCCGGGTCGTTCATGGGAGGTTCTTGTGGCTGTTTCGAATCCGCCTAAGGGAAGCGTTTCTTCTTCGTCCATCAAGCCGGTTACACGCAAGGCCGTGCGCTGCCAGCGCGAGGTCGCCTGGCTTGTCACGCAGGCAGCAGGCAGACTCGTGGCGAGCACGGAGGACGTCAATGCTCCCACACCGAGCTTTGTGCTGGCAGCGGCGCTGAATCGAGTACGCCAGCTGGAACTCGTCGCACAAGAAGACGGCAGCCATCTTGGCTACCAGAACGTTATGGCGCCCGACCTGCAAACGTTCTGTCACATGGCCAAGTTGCCTGCCGCGCCCAATGCGCTTTCGGACGCAGGCTACATGTTTACGCTCTCGGGCGCGGACCTTATCCGCGACATCTATGCATACTGCAGCGAGCTCGCCGAGCGCCACGTCTTTGACGCGGCTGAAGTCAAACCGGGATATGTCATCAAGCTGGTTCTTAGGCTGTTCTTGATGGACGGGTTCGCGGCCATGCCGGCGTAAGCCGAGTCTTTAGCATCACCGTCAACTGGGCAACAACCGCTTAACCTTAGTGGGCGCCAATCGAGGGTCGATTATTGGGTCGCCTCGTCCGCTAACGCATTTATTCCACGCGCTCCAACAGTCGATACTTGCGGTTGCGGCTCGTCGCCGGCGCCGTGGGCTCAAGCTCGCCTTGAGCAATGAGCGCGTTGACGCGCGACCTAACCTGGGTAATTGTGAGCCCCGTGCGCTCTGCCAGCTCACGCGTCCCCAGCTCGCCGTAATGTTTGAGTGCCGTCACAATTAAGCCCCCGCCATGATCGACCGGCTCGATCTTTGAACGGTAAAGTACGACCTTGAACCGATCGAACCCCGGGCAGAACAGGGGCTCGGCCAGACCATGCGCGCGCATGGCATCGATCATCATCGGGATGCCCGAGCCATTGCCCTCAGCCGGCGAACCTGCGCCATCCGGCAGCGGGACAATCGACATGAGCTTCACAAGCGTCGCGTTACGGCATCGGGAGCTGCCGTCAAACAAGTTCTCGCGAGTCTTTCCCCCGTAAAGGCCGCCAGGATTCGTCACCTCGACACGATCGTCAAAGACGTCGACGGCAATCGATTGTCCACAGAACCGATCCCCGTATTCTCGATGGATTACGGCGTTGGCGATTGCCTCGCGCAGAACCTCCTCGGGAATCTCCAGCGAGTCGATACACGAGATGCCTTGGACGGTCGAGATGCGGCGCAGGTTTTTGGCGACAGCTGCGACGGCATCCGAGATCATCTCGCCCAACGTTCCCTCACAGATTGTGCGGTCCATGAACCTCAGCGACCCCACAGCTCCCTTTTGAGCTCCCACGTGGACAGCCACGTCAATGAAGAGCTTGGGATAGAACTGCTGAGGGTAAACGCCCGCGGCAAGGAGGCCGGCCTTGGTAACATTGCCCTGGAAGTCGAGGAAATTCAGACGCTCCATCTTTGTCTTCTTGTCCGCCGCACCGCGCATCGCTCGAGGCGTCAACGAATAGGCACGCTCTATCGTGCGGTCGACCAGCGACTCGTCGAGATCGCCCACACTCGTGCCGGGCACCGCATCGCGATCGCTAGGACTCGTCCGCTCATATGACGGCAGTGCCAAAACCTCGGTCGACGAAAGCGGGACATCTTTGTCATCGATGCGCTTGTAGCTGCCGCCCTGGGCGCCTCGCTCTATGACATAGCAGGGCTTGCTCGACGGATCGAGCTCCTCAATCGTAATGACGAGAACGATGACGCCCTGAAGCTCCACTCGCTCGATCGTGTATTTGGGCGGATTGGCTAGCTTTCCTCGACCGCCCGCATCACCCATGCCTGACACAAATTGGTTGAGCACTTTCTCGGTCTCGAAGTTCTCAACCGGGACAAAACCTGCGCGCTCACTCACTCCGAGCACGATGATTCCGCCGGCAGTGTTCGCGAATGCGCTCACCGTTTCCCACACGTCGCGGGAAAGCGTCGTGGCGCTCTCCTTCACTTCGACGTTAAGATCATCCGAGCCCATACGCCTTAAAGACTCAAGCAGACCGGTCAGCTCGTTTTCGTTCATCTGCACGTCCTTTCGCTCGGTCCTGCGGAGAATGCCGCGGATAGATTTCCCTCGTCTCTCAGTTATCTCTCGTAATTATCTCTCATCTATCTCTCTATCTCTCGGCTTAGAGATAAGAGATAGATAGAGATGGAATGTCTACCACTTGCTTCATTTATACATATTTTTGCTGGTAGAACAATCGGTATTGAGACAATACCATGATTGCCTGTCTCTTTGCTGCTCAGTTATCTCTCATATTTTTCTCTCATCTTCCTGTCATCTCTCATATTAGAGACGAATGAGAGACGAGAGATACGCGGGTGATGGACGAGTGAGGATTTTCGGACGGTCGGATATCGAGAGTGGATATTTGGACGGTTTTTGGGGCTTTTGAGGCAAATTCCGTCCAAATATCCACTCTCGTTCGATAGGTATCCGGAAATCCTCGCTCGTCCGTCCGAAAATCCACTCTCATTCGATAGGCGTCCAAGTTTCCACGCTCGCGCGGCGGTCACGCGGGGCCTTTACCCATTCCGTTGGCATCGTCTTCAGTTCGCCGCAGTGCCGCGGCTCCATATGGGTATACTCTCGAGGATTCGACTCGATTCGCCCCCGCTGGGGCGTCAAAGGAGACTGCATATGCCCACCACCTCAACCGACCCGCGCGCCGCTGCCGCCGCGCTGCTGGTGCCCGGCACTACCTGCCACGGCTTTGCCGTCGAGCGCTGCGAGACCGTGCCTGAGCTCGACTCGGACGCCTACGTGCTGCGCCACACTGCCTCGGGCGCTCGCCTGCTGTACCTGGCATGCGACGACGAAAACAAGGCCTTTGCCATTGGCTTTAAGACGCCGCCGGCCGATTCCACCGGCGTGTTCCATATTCTTGAGCACTCAGTGCTGTGCGGATCGGCCAAATTCCCCGTCAAGGAGCCGTTTGTCGACCTGATCAAGAGCTCCATGCAGACGTTCCTCAACGCCATGACCTACCCCGACAAGACCATCTACCCCGTTGCCACCACCAACGAGCAGGACCTGTACAACCTGATGGACGTGTACCTGGACGCGGTGTTCAACCCGGCCATCTATACCAAGCCCACCATTTTTGAGCAGGAGGGCTGGCACTACGAGCTGGACCTGCCGGAGGGCGTCGAGGGCGAGGGCGACGGCAGCGCCGCCAGCCTGCGCGAGGGCACGCTGCGCTATAACGGCGTGGTGTTCAACGAGATGAAGGGCGCGCTGTCCGACCCCATGAGCGTGCTGGACGACGCCGTCAACGCCGCGCTCTATCCCGACACCGCCTATGCGTACGAGAGTGGCGGCGACCCGCGCGCGATTCCCGCGCTCACCTACGAGCAGTTCCTGGACACACACGCGCGCCACTACAATCCTTCCAACTCCTACATCACGCTCTACGGCGACCTAGATGTGGACCGCGCGCTGGCATTTTTGGACGAGCGCTATCTGTCGCAGCCGAGCGCTGCGAGCCGCCGCATGGACGCAGCCGTCGCCGCCGGCGAGGACCCGTCCACGCTGGCGCCCAATCCGCTGGGCGTGCAGGCGCCCGTGACCTGCGAGTATAAGCGCATCGAGATGGCCACCACGCCCGAGAACGCCCTGGTTGGCCTGGGCCTGGTGCTGGGCAGCGCGCTCGACCGTAAGCGCACGATCGCGGCGGACATTCTGTTCGAGGCACTGTTGGGCTCCAACGAGGCACCGGTTAAGAAGGCCATTCTGGCCGCCGGCTTGGGCGGCAACGTGGTGAGCTACACCGCGGCCGAGAGCCTGCAGCCCTACGAGCTCATCATGCTGCAAAACGCACAGCCCGGCGTGGCGCGCGAACTGCGTCGTGTGTTCCAGGACGCCTGCCGCGACCTGTGCGAGCACGGCGTTCCGCGCGAGCGCCTGGAGGCCATCATCAGCAGCAACGAATACGACCTGCGCCAGCGCGACTACGGTATCGCCGACGGCGTGGCCATCGCGTGCGATGCGCTGAGCACCTGGCTCTACGATGACGACGCCGCGACGCTGGCACTCAAGTACGGCCCGGTGTACGGGGAGCTGCGTGGCGAGCTGGACGGCAGCTATTTTGAGGACCTGCTGCGCGAGCTGGTGCTGGAAAACGACCACATGGCTCTGGTCGAGCTGGTGCCGGTGGACGCCGCCGAAGGTTCGGAGGGTGCCGAAGCCGCCGAGCTGGCAGCCAAGCGCGATGCCATGACCGATGCCGAGCTGGCCGACGTGGTCGAGCGCACAGCCGCGCTGCGTGCCGCACAGGAGGCGGAAGACACGCCCGAGACCAAGGCCACACTGCCGCGCCTGCGCGTGTCCGACATTGGCGAGGCGCGCCCCGAGCCGCCGCTGGTCGTGGACACGACCGCGCCCATCCCCTGCCTACGCCACGGCATCCCCACCAACCGTCTGGCCTACGCCATGCAGTATTTCGACCTGAGCTGCGTCGCGTTTGAGGACCTGCCCTATGTGACACTGCTCTGCCGCCTGCTCAAACAGCTGCCCACGAGCGAGCACTCGGCCGAGGAGCTCGACAACTTGCTCGCCGGCAAGCTGGGCTTTTTGAGCTTTACGACCGAGGTCATGACCCAGCCCGACGTGGACGGCGTGCGCCCTTATCTGCTGGTGAGCGCGGGCGCCCTGTCCGAGAAGATCGATGCGCTGGCGAGCCTGCCGCGCGAGGTGTGGTCGAGCACGCTTTTGCTCAATGCCGATGCCGACCGCATGCGCGACGTGCTCACGCAGATTCGCATTGGGCTTGAGCAGGGCTTTATCAACAACGGTCACTCGGCGGCGCTCGGCCGCGCTATGAGCTACAGCTCGCCTTCGGCCGTGGTGCGCGAGCAGCTTTCGGGCGTGGATTTCTACCTGTTCCTGCGCGATCTGCTCGAGCACTTTGACGAGCGACTGGACGACCTGCGTGCCAAGCTTGCCGAGCTGGCAGGCCGCATCTTTGTGGCCGACGGCTGCCTGGCGAGCTTTACCGGCAGCAACGAGGACTTTAACGCGTACTGGGCCGCCGCGGGCGACCTGGGGCTGGGGGCTGGCGACGGCGCCGATGCCGGCCGCGACGCGCTCGTGGTGCCGACGCCGCGCGACCGCCACGAGGCTTTTGTCATCCCCAGCGACATCTGCTTTGCGGCAAGCGCGTGCGATCCGCGTCGCCTGGGCGTTGACGTGACGGGCGCCTGGGCGGTTGCCGCCAACGCACTCTCCTACGACTACCTGTGGAACGAGATCCGCGTAAAGGGCGGCGCATACGGCTGCGGATTCCGTGCGGCAGGCGAGCGTCAGACGGCGTTCTACACCTACCGCGACCCGGCAATCGACCCCTCGATTGAGCGCGTGGCGCGTGCAGGCGAGTGGCTCGGCAGCTTTGAGCCCGACGAGGCCGCCTTTGAGGGCTTTATCGTGAGCTGCGTGAGCGGCATGGACGCGCCGGTGAAGCCGTATGCGCTCACCAAGCGGCGCAACACGACCTACCTGGCCGGGCTCGATCCGCATGCACGCGAGGAGCGCCGCGCCCAGATGCTCGCCGCCACGCCTGGTGAGCTGCGCTCGCTCGGCGCCGACGTGGCGCGTATCGCAGCCGAGTCGCCAACGTGCGTCTTTGGCGGCCGAGACGTCATCGCCAAGAGCAACGCCGGCTTTAACGTCGTCGACCTGTTGGGCTAACGCACAAAGGTAGATTTTTGGGATATGCCTGAAAATCTACCTTTTCTTTTGCCGCTGCTTGGGCGGGGCAGCTCGGCCCATCCCACCAGTTTGTCCCGATCTGTAACGCCAAGGCGGCAATATTGGCTCCAGATGTTATAAATCGAGACGTTTTCGGATGATGCCGGCCCTTTGTCTCAATCTGTAACATCTAGGTCCGATTTTGCCGAGCTACTGTTACAGATCGAGACAAACCGCCGCGAACAACCGCTCTTCGTCAAAACCCACGAAGGTGTCCATGAACTGCCCCCCTTACGATGGTTTGTGTGGTGGTTTGGATGTTTGCCCAGATAAAACCTGCCAAAATAAACCTGTCCCTTTTTGGCAGGTTTGCTAGAGGAGGTTGGGATGGACAAGGCCGAGTTGCGGAAGGCGGTGATTGCTCGGCGCGACGCTCTTGATTTGGATGTGCGGGCAGCGAAGTCTGCCGTTATCTGTGCGCGGCTTGTTGAGCTGTTGGATCACTTGGGTACCGCAGCGCCGCACACCGTTGCCGTCTATGCCGCGATGGGTTCCGAGGTCGACCCAGCCGCGTTTGCCGCTGCGGCCGCCAAACACGGCTGGCGCGTGGCCTATCCGTGCATGTTCTCGGCAACAGACGCCGCAGCTTGTGGCCAGCGCATGTGCATGCGGGCAGTTGCCGCCGACGATGCGTCCGCGGCGCCGTTTATCGCCCACCCCACGCGGGCCTTCGCGGCCACAGACATCGACAGCGGCCGCTTCCCTATCGTGCCTGCCGAGGCTCTCGACATGATTATCGTGCCGCTCGTAGCATTCGACCGCGCCGGCGCGCGCCTGGGCTACGGCGGCGGCTGCTATGACCGCTACCTGCCCATGCTCTCGTCCGCATGTCAAATCATCGGCATAGCCTTTGACGAGCAGCGTGTCGGCCACGTTCCCACCGACGCCCACGACCTGCCGCTACCCCACATCATCAGCGCCTGATCGCCGCTGTATCGCACCCGCAAGTTGAGCGTGGAAAATCTCCCACTTTGAGCCCCCTTACGAGCCAAAAACGGGAGATTATCCACGCTCGATTTGTAAACGTCCGAAAAACCACGCTCGTGTGTCCGATAATCCACGCTCGTCACGCCGCGAGCACAGCAACTGCCGCGGCAGCAGCCTAGTGCTCCTCGCCGGCGCGGGCCAGGTCGTAGGGCGTGGTCTGGTAGACGTAGTAGTTGAGCCAGTTGGTGTAGAACAGCTGAGCCTGGCTGCGCCAGACGTTACGTGGCTCGGCGGTGGGGTCGTCGCCCGGGAAGTAATGAGCCGGCACCTGAGGGTTAAGCCCGCGCTTCACGTCGCGCTCGTACTCCAGGCGCAACGTGTCGGTATCGTACTCGGGGTGGCCAAAGACAAAGAAGCGGCGGCTGTCGGTCGACTTGACGATGTACAAGCCCACCTCGTCGGACACGGCCACGACCTCAAGCTGCGGCTCGGCCTCCACGTCCTCGCGGCGCACATCGGTGTTGCGCGAATGCACGGCATAGAAACGGTCGTCAAAGCCGCGGACCAGCGGGCTTTGCGGCTTCACCAGATAATGCTCGAACACGCCGCTCGCCTTTGCCGGCAGATCGTACTTCTGGATACCGTAATGATGGTAGAGCCCCGCCTGCGCGCCCCAACAAATATGCAGCGTAGAGTGCACATGCGTGGTGGACCAATCCATGATCTGGCAGAGCTCGGGCCAGTAGTCGACCTCCTCGAACGGCATCTGCTCCACCGGCGCGCCCGTGATGATCAGGCCGTCGTAGTGGATGTCGCGGATGTCGTCGAACGTGCGGTAAAACGTCTCCAGGTGGCCGGCGCTCACGTGCGTGGCTTCGTGCGTTTTGGTGCGCAGCAGGTCCACCTCCACCTGCAGCGGCGTGTTGGAGAGCTTGCGCATGATCTGCGTCTCGGTGGCGATCTTGGTGGGCATGAGGTTGAGGATGAGCACGCGCAGCGGCCGGATGTCCTGGTGC
This sequence comes from Collinsella sp., assembly GCA_036304065.1. GTDB lineage: Bacteria > Actinomycetota > Coriobacteriia > Coriobacteriales > Coriobacteriaceae > Collinsella. The sequence goes on from JAXIZI010000001.1 coordinate 70,821, forward strand.
AGCGCGCGGTACTCGGTCATGACAAAGATGTTCTCGCTCTCGAGCTGCGCGGCGGCAGGGAGGGCGTCGGGAATACGAATGGGCATGGATGCTCCTTACGAGTCAGTTGCAGCTATGGTACAACGACCGGCCCCATCCGCGCGAGCGCATCGCCCAGCGATGCCGTCAGCGGCCCAAATCACTCCAAAAGTAGAGATTAAGGCATGTCCCAAAAATCTACGGCGCTTTAGCCTAGCAAAGTGACAGCAGGAAGCTACAATGGTTCGATGCGAAAAACTCGGCCGAAAGGATACATATATGTACCAGACGCGTAAGATCGGTGTGGTCGGCCAGGGCCACGTAGGAGCACATGTCGCCAACAGCCTACTTATGCAGGGCATTGCCGATGAGCTGTACTTGTGCGATATCAACGAGGCCAAGGTGACGTCAGAGGTCCAGGACCTGCGCGACTCCCTTTCGTTTGTCCCGTACAACACCAAGATCGTCAACTGCTACGACCACTACGAGGAGCTGGCCTGCTGCGACGTCATCGTCAACGCCGCCGGCAAGGTCGCGCTGGCCGCCGGCAACCGTGACGGCGAGCTGTTCTTTACCACCGACGCCGCCCGCACCTTTGCCAAGCGCATCGTCGACGCCGGCTTCGACGGCATCTTTGTGAGCATCTCCAACCCCTGCGACGTCGTGTGCACCGAGCTGTGGCACCTGACCGGCTACGATCCCAAGAAGATCATCGGCTCGGGTTGCGGCCTGGACTCCGCCCGCCTGCGCACCGAGATCTCCAAAAAGGTCGGCGTGAGCCCCAAGTCCATCGACGCCTATATGATCGGCGAGCACGGCTTTAGCCAGCTTGCAGCCTTTAAGGCCGCGGCCATCGCCGGCAAGAGCCTTAACGAGCTTCAGGCCGAGAACCCCGACAAGTACGCCTTCGACCACATGGAGGTCGAGGAGCTTGCACGCAAGGGCGGCTATGTGACCTACCAGGGCAAGCAGTGCACCGAGTACGCCGTCGCCAACTCCGCCGCGCGCGTCTGCGCCGCCGTGCTTCACAACGAGCACGCCGTGCTTTCCGCCTCCACGCTTATGACCGGCCAGTATGGCGAGGAGGGCATCTTTACTTCCCTGCCGTGTGTGATCGGTGCCGAGGGCGTCGAGGAGGTCTACACGCTCGACCTTTCCGAGTATGAGCTCGAGGGCTTCCACAAGAGCTGCCAGCACATTCGCGACAACATCGCCCAGCTCGACTGGTGGGACGCCGAAGGCGTTGTCGGCAAGTAGGCCGCTGGCTGCCGCAACTTTACGAATCTAAGCGCGATACTAAGCGGGCCGCGCCGGAAATCCCCGGCGCGGCCCGCTTTTTTGACTCACGCAGTGCCCTTGCGAATCGAAGGTGAATACTTTTCCCGTTACCTAGTACTGCTCGATGCCCATGTAGCGACGAACCTCGGGGCTGTGGTCAAACACCTTGCCGCGGGCGGCGCGCAGCTCACAGCTCATGTTGTAGAAGAAGATCGGCTCCAGGTACGAACGCACGCTGGCAGGCACCTCGCCCACGCCGTACTCGAGCGCGTCGAGCACCATGATCATGTCGGTGTGCGTGTTGAGGAACGCGAGCGCACGCTCCTCCATGGGGCGGCACTCGCCCGATCCGAGCTGCACAAAGTAGAACACGCCGGGCTCGGTGGCCTCAAACGGGCCGTGGAAATACTCGCCGGAGTGGATATAGCAGCAGTGCTGCCACTGCATCTCCATGAGCGAGCAGATGGCCATGGCGTAGGTCTGGCTAAAGTTGGGGCCGGAACCCAGGATATAGAAGAACTTATGCTGCTGGCAGAGCTCGGCAAAGCGATCGCCCAGCTCGGCGTTGACCTTCTCACGGGCAGCGGGCAACAGCACATCCATCTGCTTAAGGCCGGTGTACATGTCAGCGAGCGCCTCGTAACCCTCCTGCTGGTCGAGCAGCTCGGCGGCGATCAGAGCGCCGATACCCTGAGGCACCTCGGTCTGCGGCACGCCCTCGCCCCAGGGGTAGACCCAGGTGGTCCACTTGCCGTTATCGATCTTGGAGCCCTCGCAGTCGGTGAGGGCAACGACCTCGGCGCCAGCGGCCAGCGCCATCTCGCAACCGTCGACGACCTCCTGCGTGTTGCCGCTGTGGCTGCAGGCAATAACGAGCGACTTCTCGCCAAGGCTCTTGGGGGCCATCAGGCAAAACTCGCGTGCCGTGTAGACCGTCGAGGTAAACGTGGTGGCCTCGCGCTTGAGCAGCTCGTTGGCCGGCATGAGATCGATCATCGAACCGCCGCAGGCGATCCAAAAGACGTTCTCAATCTTGCCCTTGCGCTCGATAATTTCCTGAACCAGATCGTGTGCGTTCACGGTGATGCTCCTCCTTGTGTGGCGGCTTTGAACGACGGCAGCTCGTACCTGCGGTCATTCTATGTTGTCCTATTTATAGCACGTACGACGACGCCCGTGAAGCCATTTCACCAAACTTGTTCTATATTGTTCTATCTGTGGACGTTAGATGTCGAACACGTAGCGCGAGCCCACGATCTTTTGGCGTCCGAGCAGCAGGGGCCGCTCGCCCTCGTCGGTAAAGTACGCCTCCATATAGAAGAGCGGCTCGCCGACCGGCACCTCCAGCAGCGGGGCCGCCTGAGCATCAGCAAGCGCAATCTCCACGGTACAGGGGTCGGACTTGAGCGGCGCGCGGCCCGAATGCTCGGCAACGAGTGCAAAGATGGAATTGTCCGTGAGGTCCTTGTCGGCAAGCGTCTGCAGATAGGGATGGTCGGCCAGCACAAAGGCGTTGTTCTCGAGCATGACGGGCACGCCGTCTGCCGTGCGCACGCGCTCGACAACGATGAGCTCGCAGCCGGGTTCCACCCCAAAAAACGCCGCGTCCTCACGCGTCGCCGCAACCACCGTGCGCGACACCAGGCGTGCTCCGGCCACCATGTCGTTGGCGGCGCAACCCTCGGTAAAGCTCTGAACGTCGCCCTTCTGGCGAATCTTGCGCTTGAGCTTGGGCGCGCACACAAACGTGCCCCTCCCCTGCTGGCGGTTGAGATACCCCGCGCGCGACAGCTCCTCGATGGCGCGGCGCACGGTGATGCGTCCCACGCCGTAGTACTTCGCGAGCTCCATCTCGGAAGGAATGCGCGAGCCGGATACGTACACGCCACGCGCGATCTCGCCCTTTAGGTCGTCCATTACCTGCTGGTACAGCGGCACGGCGGACACCTCAGTGCGCTCGGTTTTATCGTCGGATGCCATCGTTACGCTCCATTCCGTGCATGCTCGGACTCAAACACTTCAATCGCCGCCATAAACTGATTGCCAAAGGCGTCGGCTTTTTTCTCGCCAATGCCGTTGACCTGGATCAGCTCCTCGCGCGTCTGCGGACGCAGGCGGCACAGGCCGCGCAGGGCCTTGTCGGAAAAGACCATATACGGCGCCATCTCCAGCTCGGTCGAGATCTCCTTGCGGAGAGCACGCAGGCGCTCGAACAGCTCGGCATCGTCGCCAACGCGCGGGTGCTGGTCCAGCTCGGCCTCCTCGCGCAGCAGATCGACGGCGCGGCGGGCGCGGGCCGAGGCCTTGCGCTTGGACGCGCGGCGCTTAACGGTAAAGGCGAACGCCTCGTCCTCGACCTCGCCGGCACGCGGACCCAGTCCCACGACCGGGTACTGCCCCTGCGAGGTGGCCAAATAACCGCGACCGCACAGCTGCCCGATGATGTCCTTGATGCGCCCGACCGATTCGCTCGACAGCTCACCGTAGCCGCGGTCCTCGTCCAGATGCATCTGGCGAATGCGCTCGGTGTTGCCGCCGTGGAGCACGTCGGCGATCAGCGACTTGCCAAAGCGCATGGGTCGCCTGGCCACATAGCGCACAGCGGCGCGGGCCATATCGGTGACGTCCTCGGCCTCAAACTGCGTAAGGCAGTTGCTGCAGTTGCCGCAGCCCTCGGCATCGTCCGTGGCGGCGCTGCCCGCACCGGCCGCAGCCGCATGCTCGGCCGCGGCCTCGTCGCCAAAGTAGCGCAGCATGTATTCGCGCAGACAGCCGGTGGTATTGCAGTAGCCCTCCATCTGGCTGAGCAGGCGATAACGGTTCTGAAGCGCCCACGCGCGCTGCTCTTCGTCAAGCGCCTCATCGGCAGCATCGCCGCGGTCGATCAGAAAGCGGCGCATGCGAAAATCGTTGCCGTTCCACAGCAGATGGCAGCTGGCCGGGTCGCCATCTCGGCCGGCGCGGCCCGCCTCTTGGTAGTAAGCCTCGATGCTCTCGGGCACGTTGTTGTGAATCACGTAACGCACGTTGGGCTTGTCGATGCCCATGCCAAAGGCGTTGGTGGCAACCATCACCTGGATGTCGTCGTCGATAAAGGCACGCTGGCTCTGGCGGCGGGCGTCGTTGCCCATGCCGGCATGGTAACGGCCCACGCGAATGCCGCTGGGGCCCAGTGCCTCGGCAAGCTCGCCCGCCAGCGCATCGACCGTCTTGCGAGTCGAGCAATACACGATGCCGCTCTCGCTCGAATGCGCAATCACGTAGTCGCGCACCCAGGCAGTCTTGGCCTTGTCGTCCATCTCCTCGCAACCAAAGTAGAGGTTCTTGCGATCGAAGCCCGTCACCACCGTCGCAGGATTTTGCAGGCCGAGCATCTGCTGAATGTCCGCACGCACGCGCTCGGTCGCCGTGGCGGTAAACGCCGCCACGATCGGGCGCCGCGGCAACGAATCGATAAACTCGCGAATCTGCAGGTAGGCGGGGCGGAAATCCTGGCCCCATTGGCTCACGCAGTGGGCCTCGTCAATGGCCACGAGCGGCACGCCAATGCCGCCGTCCGCCGCGGCCTCCTGCGCAAAGGCTAAAAAGCGCGGCTCGAGCAGGCGCTCGGGCGCCACGTACATAAGCTGATAGCGGCCCTCGCGCGCCCGCTTGAGCACGGTGTTTTGCTGGGCCGGGGTAAGGCTGGAGTTGAGATAGCTGGGTCGCGCACCCGCCGCGAGCAACGCACGGGTCTGGTCCTCCATAAGCGACAGCAGCGGACTCACCACAAAGGTGATGCCGGGCAGCATGAGCGCGGGCACCTGGTAGCAAATGGACTTGCCGGCGCCCGTGGGCATAACACCCAGCGCATCGCGACCGGCAAGGATCGCATCGACCATGCGGTCCTGCCCCGGGCGAAACGAGGTGTAGCCAAAATAGGCGCCGAGCGTGTCGAGCGCCATCTGCTGCATGCTATCGGTCATGGTTTCCTAACGTCCAAGTCATCTGCCGCCGATTATACGCCGCCACGCGGACAGCAGCACACGGCCGCCGCCCAGACTAGTCGTTTAAGAACGCCCCCAACGGCTAAGGAGTGTCCCCAGGTGCCGGCAGAGACGATATGAGCAGGACATAAAAACATTGAGAGCCCCTGCTGCATGAAAGACCGCGGATTAGGCCGACAATGGTGAGTGTCTAATCCAACCGTGGCGGCCACGCCGCATTCATGGAAGGGGCTCCCATGCTCGATACTACCACCTTCGTCGGCCTCGACGTCCACGCCCGCTCGATAAAGGCCGTCTCCCTCGACGTCATGACCGGGGAGGTACGTGCCGCGACCTTCGGCTACGACGCCGGCGCCGTCGCGGAGTGGGTCCGTTCCGTGGACCCCAGGGCCAGGTGCGTGTACGAGTCCGGGGTCACGGGCTTCGACCTGCAGAAGAGGCTCTCCGGCCTGGGGGTCGACTGCGCGGTCGGCGCCGTCTCGAAGATGATCAAGCCCAGCGCGGACAGGCGCAGGAAGAACGACCGCAACGACGCCGAGTTCCTCGCCCGCATGCTGTCGGTCGGCAACGTGGTCGAGGTGTGGGTCCCCGACGACGAGTGCGAGGCCGCCCGCGACCTGACCAGGGCGCTCGAGGACGCGAGGGACGACCTCTCGCGCTCGAAGCAGCGGCTCTCCAAGTTCCTGCTCAGGCACGGGCTCGCCTTCGACGAGAGGACGCCCACCGGCCGCAGGAAGGGCAACTGGACCCGGGCGCACTGGTCCTGGATCGAGTCGATAAGGTTCGCGGAGAGGGCCGACAACGACGTGCTCGCCTACTACGTCGACGCGGTCAGGCGGGCGGCGGAGGAGAAGGCGAGGCTCGAGGGGCTCGTCGAGGCCGAGGCCCGCAAGCCCAGGTGGAGGAGGAGGGTCGACTCCCTGCGCTGCCTCAAGGGCGTCGACACCGCGACCGCCGCCGACCTCGTGTTCGAGGCCGGCGAGTTCTCGAGGTTCAGGAACGCCCGCTCGTTCGCGGCGTGGGTCGGCCTGACGCCCTCCGAGCACTCCAGCGGGGAGAGCGACCGCAGGGGCGCGATCACCAAGGCCGGCAACAAGCACCTGAGGAAGACGCTGGTCGAGGCCGCGTGGCACTACCTGACGTGCTCGGGGCGGCCGAAGGACCTCGCCAAGGGCCAGGCCCCGGACCGGGGCGCCCGGAGGCATGCCGCCAAGGGCGTGCGGAGGCTGGCCGAGAGGCGGGAGGCGCTGCTCGCGCGCGGGGTCCACGGCAACAAGGCGAACGTGGCCACGGCGCGCGAGCTCGCCTGCTGGGTGTGGGCGGTCGGCCTCATGGCCGAGGAGGCGTAGGGGGCCGGTCCCCCGCACATAAGCCGATCACCCCGGAAGCGGTTCGATCCGAAGCCGTTGAGGCGAACCTCAGGTCCCTTTTCTGCGAGCGCCCAGGGCGCCACACGCGTGCACAGACTGTCGGTTCGACGTAGAAGCCTCAGCCGTAGCAACGGATTGCCCAGCGAGAGATCGCCGCGGGCGGATATTAAACTGCAAAGACGAGCGTCGGTAAGACACGCCGAGGTCGCCGCGGACGGGCTGATATAGGGAGAGGGCCTGACCCCATATCGTTGGGGCCAGGCCCGATTTTGCCTCTTGACAATGTCCTGCTCATATTAAAAGGAACGTCCCTAACTGCCGCATCCGGAGTAAGACAACGCCGCAGGTAGAGGACGGACAGCGAGCGGGCCGCATTTGAGACAAGGTGACGTGAAACGAAAGGGCGCTGACCTTCTGGTCGCGCCCTTGAAGTTGAACGTCAGATTGTCCAAATGCGGCCCGCGTAACTAAACCCGCTCCGCGATCTCGTGGATGAGGTAGTCGGTCTTTTCCCAGCCCAGGCACGGGTCGGTGATCGACTTGCCAAAGACACCGCCGTCGACCGGCTGGTTGCCGTCCTCCAGGTAGGACTCGATCATAAAGCCCTTGACCAGCTTGGAGATGGACTCGTTGCGGCGGCAGCTGTCGAGCACCTCCTTGCAAATGCGGTACTGCTCCAGCGGTCGTTTGCCCGAGTTGTCGTGGTTGCAGTCGATGACCGCAGCCGGGTTGGCGTAGCCGGCGTGTTCGGTGTAGCGCTCGGCCAGGCGCTCCAGGTGCTCGTAGTGATAGTTGGGGTAGGTGCGACCGTCGAGGCCGATATAGCCGCGCATGACGGCATGTGCGAGCGGGTTGCCGTCGCACTCGACTTCCCAGTTGCGGAAGATAAAGCTCTGGTGTGCCTGGGCGGCATAGATGGAGTTGAGCATAACGGTGGTGGAACCGGCGGTGGGGTTTTTCATGCCCACGGGTACCGAAATGCCGCTCGAGACCAGTCGATGCTCCTGGTTCTCGACCGAGCGCGCGCCCACGGCGACATAGCTCAGCAGGTCGACGAGGTACTGGTAGTTGGAGGGATAGAGCATCTCGTCGGCGGTGAAGAAACCCGTCTCCTCAATCACGCGCAAGTGCATGTGGCGGATGGCCTTGACGCCCTCGAGCAGGTCATCCGGCGCCTCGGGGTCGGGGTTGTGCAGCAGACCCTTGTAACCGGTGCCCTTGGTGCGGGGCTTGTTGGTGTAGACGCGCGGGATGATAACGAGCTTGTCTTTGACTTCCTCGGCGACCTTGGCCAGGCGGTTCATGTACTCGAGTACCGAGTCCTCGCGGTCTGCAGAGCACGGGCCGATAATGAGTACCTTGCGTGCGTCCTCGCCGGTAAAGATCTTGGCGACCTCGGCGTCGAACTCCTGCTTTTTGGCGGTGAGCTCGGCTGAAAGCGGCATTTCCTCGCGGATCTCCATGGGGATCGGCAGTCTACGTTTGAATTCCATGGCCATAGGGGCCTCCTCATCTATAGAAAGCTATTGAGCGCATTGTCGAGTGCTCGGCATTATCCGCTGTCGCACGCTAAAGTGCAAGCGAAACCTGCCAAAAAGGGGCAGGTTTATTTAGGCGGGTTTTATCTGGGGAAACGATGACCGCCTTGAGGGAGCTGCTTTCCCTCACAGCAGTCTTCTAACAGAAAAAAACCAAGTGAGTAGACTATTTGCAGGAGGCCGAGCACACCCCGAAACGTCACCGCTCTGACCTGCGGCTTTACTGGGCATTTGTCGCGATGTGCTCGGCAAATCCAAGAAAGTCTACTCACTTGCATCTGAGACGCGCCGGATAGGCAAAAACCGCCGCGAATGGGATCCGTCAAAAGACCCCGAGGAGACATTTCGAGCGCCACGAAACGCAAAAACGGGGGCACAGGTCATCCTGCGCCCCCGTTTACGAGCATATAAAGCCGATCAGCGTCAGCCCTACGCCGCTTCGTCGAACTGCGAGTTGTACAGGTCGGCGTAGAAGCCGCCCTGGGCGAGCAGCTCGTCGTGTGTGCCCTTCTCGACGATGTCGCCGTCGCGGATCACCAGGATCACGTCGGCGTTGCGGATCGTGGACAGGCGATGCGCGATGACAAAGCTCGTGCGGCCCTGCATCAGCGCATCCATGGCGCGCTGGATGAGCTCCTCGGTGCGGGTATCGACGTTGGAGGTCGCCTCGTCCAAAATCAGCGCCGGGCGGTCGGCCAAAATGGCACGGGCGATGGTCACGAGCTGGCGCTGACCCTGCGACAGGTTGGTGCCCTCCTCGTTGATCATAAAGTCGTAGCCGCCGGCGAGCGTATGGATAAAGTGGTCGCAGCGTGCGGCGCGCGCAGCGGCCTCGACCTCGGCATCGCTCGCGTCGGGGCGTCCGTAGCGGATGTTCTCGCGGATGGTGCCGTTAAACAGCCAAGTGTCCTGCAGCACCATGGCAAACTCGCCGCGCAGCGCCGCGCGGTCCCAGTCGCGCACGTCGACGCCCTCGACGCGCAGCGAACCGCCGTCCACGTCGTAAAAGCGCTGCAGCAGCTTAATGAGCGTGGTCTTGCCGGCGCCGGTGGGGCCGACGATGGCGATGGTCTGGCCGGGCTGCGCCTCGCAGCTAAAGTCGTGGATGATGATCTTGTCGGGCGTGTAGCCAAACTTGACATGGTCAAACACCACGTGGCCGGGGCGCTTCTCGGGAATCTGCGCGTCGGCCTTCTGCTCCTCCTCGGGCGCGGCCAGGAACTCAAACACGCGCTCGGTGGCGGCGGCCATCGACTGCATCGTGTTGCTCACGTTGCCCAGCTGCTGCACGGGTTGCGTAAAGTTTCGAACGTACTGGATAAAGCTCTGGATGTCGCCGGGCGTGGCATTGCCGGTCAGCGCGAGCTGCGCGCCCACCACGACGACGCCCACGTAGCCCATGTTGCCCACCAAGCTCATAAGCGGCATCATCAGGCCCGACAGGAACTGCGAGCGCCAGCCACTAATAAAGAGACGGTCGTTTTGACGGTCGAACTCTTCAATCGAGGCCTCGGCGCGGTCGAACACCTGAATGACGTTCTGGCCGGCAAAGTCCTCCTCGATAATGCCGTTGACGGCGCCCAGAACCTGCTGTTGCTCGCGGAAGTACGGCTGCGAGAAGTGAATCATCACGGTCAGGATAATCGCGGCGGCCGGCAGCGTGAGCACGGTGACGCCGGTAAGCGGCAGGCTGATCGAAAGCATCATGACGAGCACGCCGATAATCTGCGTCACCGACGTGATGAGCTGTGTCACGCTCTGGTTGAGCGACTGACCCAGCGTATCGACGTCGTTGGTGATGCGGCTGAGCACGTCTCCCTTGCTGTGGCCGTTGAAGTAACTCATCGGCACGACGGCAATCTTGGCGGCGATTTCCTTGCGCATGCGGTAGCAGATCTTTTGCGTGACGCCGGTCATGAGCCAGCCCTGGACCAGGCTGCAGACAGAGCTCGCCAGATACAGGCAGAGCAAAAAGCCGAGCGTCTTGGCGATCCAGTCAAAGTCAACGTCGCCGGTGCCGTTGACCTTGGCGACCAGGCCTTCGAACAGCTTGGTCGTAACCTGGCCGAGCACCTTGGGTCCCACAATGTTAAAGATGACCGAGCACACGGCAAAGGCGACGGCGGCAAACACGGCAATCTTGTGCTGGCCGATATAGCCGAGCAGCTGCCTCATGGTGCCCTTAAAGTCCTTGGCCTTTTCGCCGCGACGCATGCCGCCCATGCGGCCCATGGGACCACGCTGGCGGGTGGGCTTGGGAATCTGAGTCTTGGTCTCGTCTGCCATTAGCGCTCGCCTCCTTCCATGACGGCTGCAATTTCTTCTTGGGTAAGCCCCAGCTCCTCGGCGGAAAGCTGCGACTGTGCGATCTCCAGGTACGCCGGGCAGCTGCGCAGCAGCTCCTTGTGCGTGCCGGTGCCCACTACGTGGCCGTCGTCGAGCACGATGATCTGGTCGGCGTGCATGATGGTCGCGATGCGCTGGGCCACGACCACGAGCGCGGCGTCGGTAACGTTTTTGGCCAGCTCCTCGCGTAGGCGCGCGTCGGTCTTGTAGTCGAGGGCACTAAACGAGTCATCGAACACCACGACCTCGGGCTTTTTGGCCAACGCGCGGGCGATGGCCAGACGCTGGCGCTGACCACCCGAAACATTGGAGCCGCCCTGGCTGATGGGGGAGTCGTAGCCGCCCTCGCGCTCGGCGATAAAGTCCTCCGCCTGGGCGACGCGTGCTGCCTGGCGCATATCCTCGTCACTCACCATGTCGCCGGCAAACTTGAGGTTGCTCTCGACGGTACCCGAGAACAGACGACCCTGCTGCGGAATATAACCGATGCGGCGGCGCAGCTCAGAGAGGGTCATGTCGCGCACGTCGATGCCGTCGAGCGAAATGCTGCCGCCCGTGACGTCGTACAGGCGCGGAATCAACTGTACAAGCGTGGACTTGCCCGAACCCGTTGAGCCAATAATGCCGAGCATCTGGCCGGCGTGCGTGGTGAAGTTTACGCCGCTAATGACGTCGGCGCGGGCATCGGGATACTGGAAGCTCACGTCACGGAAGGTGAGCTCACCGCGCGGCGCGCTGGCAGCAGGCAGTTTGGGCGAGACAGGGTCGTTGATGCTCGTGGGGCAGGTGATGACCTCTTCCACGCGCTCGGCTGCGACCTCGGCACGGGGCAGGATGACCGAAACCATGGTGAGGATCATAAACGCCATGACGATCTGCATGGTGTAGGAGATAAACGCCATCATGTTGCCGACCTGCATCACGCCGTCGGACACGCCCTGCGCGCCAAACCAGACGATAAGCACGGTGATGCAGTTCATGACGAGCATCATGAGCGGCATCATAAAGCTCATGGCGCGGTTGGTGTAGAGCTGTGTGGTCATCAGGTCGAGCGAAGCCTTGTCAAAACGCTCGAGCTCATGCTCTTCGCGGTTGAACGAACGGATAGGCATAAGGCCGTCGAGCAGCTCGCGGGCGGTAAGGTTCACACGGTCCACAAAGCTCTGCATCTTTTTGAACTTGGGCATGGTGAGGCCCATAAGCACGCCGACGACGGCCGAGACCGCGATGATGGCCACGGCGATGGTCCACTCTAGGCCGGTATGGTTGGCCAGGACGCGCATGACGGCGACGATGCCCATGACGGGGGCCATCAGACACATGCGGATAAACAGGGTTGCGGCCATCTGGATCTGCTGAATGTCGTTGGTGCAGCGGGTGATGAGCGAGGCCTGGCTAAACTTGCCCACCTCGGCCGGCGAGAAGTGCATAACCTTGTTGAAGGTCTCGCGGCGCAGGTCGCGGGCGATGGAGCAGGCGGTGCGCGAGGCCACGGCACCGGTCAGGATGGTGGCGACGAGCGAGATCAGGCACAGACCAAACATCGTGGTCGCCATGCGGCCCAGGTAGGCGTTCTGCACGTCGGCGGGGTCGATGCCCTGCGCCTTGTACTCGTCTTGCACATAGCTCACGGCGCGTTGGGTCACGATGGAGCCCGACATGGAGCCCATTTTGTCCGCCATATCGTTGGCGCCCTCGACGAGCTTGCTTTGGTCTACCAGACCGCCCTTGACACCTAGGCGCATACTCTTCATGGTGATCTTGCCGCCGTCGGCATCAATCTGCTTTTGCATGCTCTGCGCCGCTGCGGCCTTCTGCTGCATCTCGGCGAGTTGCTCGGGCGTCATCGCCGCCGTCTGCTCGGGCGTGGGCATGGCCTGGGCGCCGCTGTTGTCTTTTTCACCGGACGTGCCCATCATGTCGCCCATGGAGTTGGCGTCAATACCCTGGTTGAACGAAAGGACGACAGTCTCGGGCAGACTCATGATGTCGGCAATCTTGCCGCCGTCGGCGCGCTCCTCCTCGGTGCCCTTGTACGTTCGAATGCCGTTATTGTCCGCCTTGCTAAACACGGCCTCCACAGACTTGGCGTCTTTGGTGCTCATAAAGAGTTCGAGGTCGTCGAGCGATTCGGCACGGATGGTGTCGGGCACGGGCGACGCGATGCCGCCTTGCTGCACACCCACGTCGACGATGTCGCTCATATAGGTAGGCAGCGCCAGATCGGCGTTGCAGCTGATTACGATAAGTACGATAGCTGCGAACAGTGCCAGGATATGTTTTTTAAAGAGCTTGAGAATCCTCACTCGGCATCTCTCCTTTCTTGATTGCGGTCGATAATTTCGTTGGCACGTCTTAGAAGGCGCACCATCTCCTGGGTATCTGTTTCGCCGAGCTGCTCGAGGAAGGCCGCGGTGCGGTCCTCGAATTCCCGGCGTTTGATTTCGATGACCTGGAATCCCTTGTCGGTCACCGTGACGTGTACGCGACGACGGTCGGTCTTTGAGTGCTCGCGCTCGACCCAACCCTTGGCCTCGAGGGCGCGCAGGATATTGGCGATACGGGCGCTCGAGACCCAGGCACGATCGGCGAGTTCGCTCGGCGTGAGCGAGCCGCCGGCGCGCATGAGGGCGCGCATGACGGCCATCTCGCCACCCAGAGCCTGGTCGGCAAAGCGCGAAACGCGCTGGTGCATGCTGCCAAACTCGGTAAAGAGCTGACGCCCAAGCTCATGGAAATCGGTATCTTCCACCGAAAACCCCTAACACTAGAAACTATTTTCGGTGAAAGATGATACCCGCGTATTCGGGTCTCATGCAGTGGGCAATATAAAGAGCGCATAAAGAGTAAAAAATTCAATCGCTGAAGCGTTTCAAAGAACTATTATGCCCGCGGTTAGGCGAGGGGTTGTCACCACCATGACGACTGGGACTCATTTATCGCCACGTGCGATGCTCCAACTTCCCGCAAGGAGACACCTGAATCAAGGGGGTTGGAGTCATGGCATTTGACTTCACGGGCAAAACCGCGATCGTTACCGGCGGCACTCAGGGCATTGGCCTCGAGATTGCCAAGGGCATCGTTGCGGGCGGCGGACACGTCGCGCTCATCGCAAGGAACGCTGCTAAGGGCGAGGCCGCGGTGGCCGAGCTTGGCGAGGGCAACAAGTTCTATCAGCTCGATGTCGCCGATGCACCCAAGGCGCGCGAGACCGTCGAGCAGATTTTTACGGACCTGCCGCAAACCAACATCCTGATCAACTGCGCTGGCGTCATCAGCACCAAGAAGTTCGACGAGATCGATGACACCGAGTGGCGTCGCACCATCGACATCAACCTCAACGGTACCTTCACTATGATGAACGCCGTGTACCCGCACTTTAAGGCGGCCCATGCCGGCACTATCGTCAACGTGAGCTCTGTCGCTGGCAAGATCGGTGGCGGCCTGCTCGGCACCGCGGCCTACGCGAGCTCTAAGGCCGGTGTCAACGGCCTGACCAAGGCAGTCGCCAAGGAAGGCGGCAAGTTTGGCGTCCGCTGTAACGCCGTGTGCCCGTCGCTCACGTTGACCGATATGACCTCGATTCTCTCTGACGAGAACTCTCAGCGTATCATCAACGGTATTCCTCTGGGCCGCGCCGCCCAGGCCAGCGAGCCTGCGCAGATGGTGCTGTTCTTCGCTTCCGACCTCGCCAGCTTCGTGAACGGCGAGATCGGTGACTGCGACGGTGGCATCGTTCTGGACGGGTAATACTCCGCGACGATTATTCGGCGACGGCTCCTGCGACTCGGGACCGTCGCCTTCTTTCTGATATAGGCGCATGCGGCTACGATTCGCATGCATCCAAAGGAGATATATATGAGTGAATCGACTGCGGTGGAGGCGCCGGCGGCAAAGGAGCCGTTCTTTAAGATGTCCTCCATCCCGGGCGCCAATATCTTGGTGCCGCTTCTGTTGGGCTGTCTGCTCAACACGCTATTCCCCGACCTGTTCAAAACGCTCGGCAGCTTTACGCTTGGCATGACCCAGCAGGGCGCTGGCCCGCTCGTGGGCGCTTTTTTGCTCATCGTCGGTACGACGATTTCGTTTAAGAGCGCTCCTGCCGCCGCTGCCCGCGGCGCCATCATCATCGCCGTCAAGCAGATCGTGGTCGTTGCCATGTCGCTGCTCATCCTTTATGTGTTCAACGACAACCTGTTTGGCATCTCTGCCATGGTGATGCTGGCGGCTTGCACCGGCGCCAACAACGCTATGTACGCTGGGCTGATGGGTACCATGGGCAACGAGGCTGAGCGTGGCGCTGTCGCCATCACCACGCTGGTTGTCGGCCCTCCGGTCACGATGATCGTGCTCGGCGCTGCCGGCCAGGCCCCGATCGGCTGGTCGCTCGTGGGCGCCATTCTGCCGATCGTCGTCGGCATTATTCTGGGTAACCTGTTCCCCAGCTTTAAGAAGATGATGGCACCGGCACTTTCCGCCATCATCGTGCTCGTCTTCTTTGCCATGGGCTCGACCATGACTTTTGGCCAGCTTATCAACGGCGGTCTTCCCGGCATCCTGCTCGGCGTGATCTGCTCGGTGATCTTTGCAATTCCCGTCATCGCGGTCGATAAGCTCACGGGTGGTACGGGTGTCGCAGGTGCGGCCATTTCGAGCTGCGCCGGAGCCAATGTGGCCACGCCTGCTGCCATGGCAAGCGTCAACGGGGCCATGTACGGCGGTGCGGTGCTCGCGACGGCTACGGCACAGGTTGCTGCCTGCGCAATCGTTACGGCTATTTTGACCCCGCTGGTCACCAGCTGGTGCTACAAGCATTTTGAGGGCCAGGGCAACGGCGATAGCAAGGCAACGGCCGACAAGGCCGCCGCAGCCGCCTAATGCCAAGCGGCAATCAAAGCTAAAAACTAGCCATGCCACAGGGCGGCCACGGGGGATTCCGTGGCTGCCCTGCAGTTTCTGTAGGGTCTCTGGGACACTTTACCCTGCTAAAGCTGGCATAACAGCTAGAGCGAACGTCGTACAAAGGCAAGGAAAAATACCATACAAATCGGTGAACGGTAGTTGTTTGCACTCGCATTTCCTGCGGGTTTGTAAAAAACGTACTTATGATATAAAAAAAGAAACATATAACAGCCCAGATGGAGAGGGTCGCTATGTTATCCTTCTCAAACGGGTGAAATCTTGGGTTTTGGGTTGTAGTTCCAAGGTGGACAAACGTTTTCCCTGCACCAATGTGTGGTGAAGAACGGAAGAAGCCGGTAGTGCAAGCCGAACATTCAAGAATTCAATAAGCAGCGGTGTGAGAGAGCGCCGCATTACACGTAACTAGGAGCGTGGTTACACAATGCAGGAGGCATGGGAAGGCTTCAAGGAAGGCATTTGGACGGGAGAGGTTGACGTCCGAGACTTCATCCAGAAGAACTACACCCCCTACGAGGGCGACGAGTCGTTCCTCGCCGGCCCGACCGAGCGTACCAAGGAGCTGTGGGGCGAGGTTCTCGACCTGCTGCTTAAGGAGCGCGAGCAGGGCGGTGTCCTCGATATGGACACCAAGACCGTCACGGGTATCGTGAGCCACCCCGCTGGCTACATCGATAACGCCCACCGCGAGAAGGAGACCATCGTCGGCCTCCAGACCGACAAGCCGCTCAAGCGCGCGCTGCACGTCAACGGCGGTATCCGCATCGCTTGTCAGGCTGCCAGCCAGCACGGCTATAAGGTCGACGAGAACGTTGTCGAGCGCTACACCTTCGAGCGCAAGACCCACAACGCCGGCGTCTTCGATGTCTACACCCCCGAGATGCGTGCTTGCCGTTCGGCCCACATCATCACCGGTCTGCCCGATGGCTATGGCCGCGGCCGCATCATCGGCGACTACCGTCGTGTTGCCCTGTACGGCGTCGACTACCTGATCAAGGACAAGGAGGCCCAGAAGGCTTCCACCCCGACGGTCATGACCGCCGACAACATCCGCGATCGTGAGGAGCTGCAGGAGCAGATTCGCGCCCTCGGCGAGCTCAAGATGATGGCCGAGACCTATGGTTTCGATATTTCCAACCCTGCTACCAACACGCAGGAGGCCATCCAGTGGATGTACTTCGCCTACC
This sequence comes from Collinsella sp., assembly GCA_036304065.1. Taxonomy (GTDB): domain Bacteria; phylum Actinomycetota; class Coriobacteriia; order Coriobacteriales; family Coriobacteriaceae; genus Collinsella. The sequence goes on from JAXIZI010000001.1 coordinate 87,464, forward strand.
TCGCTGCCGTCAAGGAGCAGAACGGCGCCGCTATGTCCATCGGCCGTACCTCCACGTTCATTGACATCTACGCTGAGCGCGACCTTGCCAACGGTACCTTCACCGAGGAGCAGATCCAGGAGTTCGTGGATCACTTCATCATGAAGCTCCGCATGGTCAAGTTCGCCCGTACCCCCGAGTACCAGGCCCTGTTCACCGGCGACCCGCAGTGGGTCACCGAGTCCATCGGCGGCATGGGTGTTGACGGCCGTACGCTCGTTACCAAGATGAGCTACCGCTACCTGCACACGCTCGAGAACATGGGTACCAGCCCCGAGCCCAACATGACCGTTCTGTGGTCGACCCGTCTGCCCGAGAACTTCAAGAAGTTCTGCGCAAAGACTTCTGTCGCCAGCTCCTCGATCCAGTACGAGAACGACGACCTCATGCGCGTTTACCACGGCGACGACTACGGCATCGCCTGCTGCGTGTCCTCCATGCGCATCGGCAAGGAGATGCAGTTCTTCGGCGCCCGTGCCAACCTGGCCAAGTGCCTGCTCTACGCGCTCAACGGCGGTGTTGACGAGGTCTCCAAGAAGCAGGTCGGCCCCAAGTATCGCGCCGTCGAGGGCGATACGCTCGATTACGACGACGTTGTGGCCAAGTACAACGACATGATGAAGTGGCTCGCTGGCGTGTACGTCAACTCGCTGAACATCATTCACTACATGCACGACAAGTATTGCTACGAGCGCATCCAGATGGCTCTGCACGACAAGCACGTGCACCGCTGGTTCGCTACGGGCATCGCTGGCCTTTCCGTCGTGGCTGACTCCCTGTCCGCCATCAAGTACGCCAAGGTCCACCCCGTCCGTGATGAGAACGGCATCATCGTCGACTTCGAGACCGAGGGCGAGTTCCCCAAGTACGGTAACGACGACGACCGCGTCGACCAGATCGCTCACGACGTTGTGCACCAGTTCATGGAGTACATCCGCATGAACGACACCTACCGCAACTCCGTGCCCACGACCTCGGTTCTGACCATTACCTCCAACGTCGTGTACGGTAAGAAGACCGGCTCCACGCCCGACGGCCGCAAGGCTGGCCAGCCGTTCGCCCCGGGTGCTAACCCCATGCACAAGCGCGATAGCCACGGCGCCATCGCTTCGCTGTCTTCGGTTTCCAAGCTCCCGTTCCGCGATGCTCAGGACGGCATCTCCAACACCTTCTCCATCATCCCGGGTGCGCTCGGCAAGGAGGACCAGGTGTTCTTTGGCGATATCGACCTTGATCAGCTGGGCGAGTAACTATTGTTAGTGCTATACTAACAATAACGATTACTGATTAGCGCGCCGGTTTCGGCCGGCGCCTATCGATCGAAGGAGACACATTATGAAGGTTTCTGAAGTTTCCGAGACTCAGGCCGATAACCTGGTCCACATGCTCGACGCTTACGCCGAGAAGGGTGGCCACCACCTGAACATCAACGTCTTCAACCGTGAGACGCTGCTCGACGCTCAGGCTCACCCCGAGAAGTACCCGCAGCTGACCATCCGCGTTTCCGGCTATGCCGTGAACTTCCACACGCTCACCAAGGAGCAGCAGGACGAGGTCATTGCGCGTACCTTCCACGACAAGTTCTAAAGGGACTCAACTCCCGCAGGATCGCCGGGCCGCTTTGGGTTACTTTCCAAAACGTCCTCGACATGCAAAAGGCTCCGCTGCGCGCTTCGCGCGGCGGAGCCCTTTGCGTCCTGCGGAAATGTTTTGGAAAGTAACCCAAAGCGGCCCGGCGGGGGTCCTGTGTAGTCACCCTTTAGGCGGAACTCTCCTATTTATTTGGATGAGTCGTTTACTTACTTGTACTGTTACCGTCTTCCCGCTGTTGTTGGGGTATGCTTTGTTCGTATGTAAACGTATGACATGTTGATAGGGGAGGGTGCTATGGCTCGCGAGAGTGCTCGTTCTAAGGATACGGCTAAGCCTGGCATCAAGGAAGTTGCAGCGGTGGCGGGGGTTTCGCCTACTACGGTATCTCGCGTGCTTAATAATCGCGGCTACATTAGCCAGGAAACCCGCGATAAAGTCCATGCGGCGATGGAGCGCATCAATTACACGCCCAACGATATCGCCCGTGCCATGCTCAATGGCCGCCTGAACCTTATCGGCATGATTGTTCCCTTTGTGAGCAGCCCGTTCCATGCTCAGGTTGTGCAGGCGGTCGAGCGCACGTTAGCGGAAAACGGCTTTAAGATGTTGCTGTGCAACAGCGCCAATCGACCTGATCTTGAGCGTTCCTATATCGACATGCTCCGCCGCAATATGGTCGACGGCGTCATCGTCAACTCCCTCAATATCGGTGCCGAGGCATATGCCGAGATGGGCTTGAGCCTGGTTGGCATCGACTGCGATCTTGGCGAGGGCTCTGTCCAGATTGCAAGTGACAGCTATGGCATTGGCGAGCTCGCCACGCGCCGTCTGATTGATGACGGCTGCAGGCGTATCCTGTGCCTGCGCAGCAATAGCCGCATGCGCATGCCTGCCAATAAGCGTACCGATGCCTACCTCGATGTTGTTGAGCAGGCCGGTTTGTCCGCGCTTGTCCGTGAGGTTGAGTTCGTTAAGCCCGACGACGAAAAGGGCGCGGTCGTTGCGAAGATCCTCGATGAGAACCCCGATATTGACGGCATCTTTGCGGGAGACGATACGATGGCGGCCATCTGTCTCAACGTGATGAAGCAGCGCGGCTTGAGCGCTCCAGACGATATTAAGGTCGTGGGCGCGGATGGTGCCCGCCGAACTATGACGTTTATGCCTGACTTAACAACCGTACGTCAAGATATCGATCGCATCGGAGAGCTCGCGGCGCAATCCATCATCGCTCTTATTAACGGCGATAATCCCGAATCGAATATCAAGCTCCCCGTTGAACTCATTGAGGGCAAAACCGCATAGTTCATCCCGTGCCAAAAGAATTCCTCAAACGCCTCTGATGACCGTTCACCGGCATATGTCAACCGTTTGCCGACGACTGGAACTGCGAAAAGACATATTGGTGTGAAAACGTTTGACATATGAAAACGATTGACATATCTTGCCATTGTACCGAGTTAGTATGTCGTGGAAAGGAAGTCTCGGATGCACAAGGTGTATTACCAGCCTGAGGGAATTTGGGTAGGCGACATCATGCCGTACGGCGAGGACGGCACGTTCTATCTCTATCATCAGCGTGACACGCGTAACCCCGAACCTTTCGGAGAGCCGTTTGGCTGGGCACTCGCTACGACCAAGGATTTCGTCAACTACAAGGACTTTGGCGAGAGCCTTGAGCGCGGCGGCGACGAGGAAGTCGACCAGTACATTTATGCCGGCACGGTGTTTAAGGTGGGCGACAAGTACCATGCGCTCTACACTGGTTGCAATCGCGATAAGGTCCGCGCACGTTTGATGAAGCAGGTTCTTCTTCATGCAACGAGCGACGACGCCGTCAAGTGGGAGAAAAACATCGCCGAGACGCTGCTTCCGCCCCAGGAGGGTTACGATGACCGCAACTGGCGCGATCCCTTTGTGCTTTGGGATGAGGAGAACGAAGAGTACATGCTCATCCTCGGCACGCGTGTGGGCGAGGACAAGCGTCTGATGACCGGCCGCCTGGTCAAGTTTACCTCCAAGGATCTGACCAACTGGGAGTTCCAGGGCGACTGGTGGAACCCGGGCCTGTACACCATGTTTGAGATGCCTGATCTCTTTAAGATGGGCGACTGGTGGTACCTCGTCTTTTCCGAGTACAGCGACGGCAACAAGACCCGTTACCGCATGTCCAAGTCCATCAACGGTCCTTGGATTACCCCCGCTGACGACTCCTTCGACGGCCGCGCGTACTACGCCGCTCGCACCGCATTCGATGGCGAGCGTCGCGTTCTCTTTGGTTGGGTTCCTACGCGTGACGAGGGCGGCGACCCCAGCTCTTACCTATGGGGTGGCACCTTTATGCCCCTCGAGATCGTTCAGCGTGCCGACGGAACGCTCGGCACCAAGCTCCCCGACAGCATGCTTGGCGCCTTTGGCGAGGCTAAGGCAGTCGAGACCTTTGAGCTTTCCTGCGAGTCGGGCAAGGTCGAGCAGGTGCTCGCCGCAGATGCCGGCTCCACCTACTTGCTCGATGCCGACATTGAGCTCGGCGGTAACGCTGCCGGCTTCTCGGTCAAGTTCGCCGAGGACGCCGAGACCGGTCTTGCCTATGAGTTCCGCGCCAGCCTGCGCGAGGGCAAGCTCGAGTTCACGCCGGCTCCCCAGTACCCGTGGTTCCAGGTCAACAACATGGGCCTCGAGCGTCCGTTGTTCTTTAAGGGCGAGGGCACTCACCATGTGCGTCTGGTCGTCGACGACGACATCGCGACCATCTTTGTCGATGACGTTGCGCTCAACGCTCGCTTCTGCAACAAGCAGGGCCAGGGTGTGGCGCTTACCGTCACCGACGGTGCGCTCAAGTGCGCAAATGCAACGATCGCGTCTCTGTAATGGCATCAAAACGTTTTATGATTTCGTAAGGGAATGGAGAGGAACATGGACTACAAAGTAGTGTCTCAGCAAGTCGTCGACAACGTCGGCGGACTGGAGAACATCGAGGGCGCCACGCATTGCGTGACCCGTCTGCGTCTGGTGCTCAAGGATACGAGCAAATACAACAAGGCCGAGCTCGAGAACATCGATGGCGTCAAGGGCGTGCTGTACAACAGCGGCCAGCTCATGATCATCTTCGGTACCGGTACCGTCAACAAGGTTTACGATGAGTTTATGGCTCTGACGGGCGTTAAGGAGATCAGTGCTTCCGAGGTCAAGGGCGCCGAAGCGGACAAGAAGGGCAAGTTCTTCTCGGTCCTCAAGGTATTCTCGGACATCTTTATCCCCATCATTCCCGCCTTCGTCGGCGCTGCAATCATCATCGGCCTTAAGTCGCTGATCGTTGCCAACGGCCTCTTTGGCATGGAAGGCAGCCTCGCCGATCACAGCGAGTTCCTCAAGAACCTCGCAAGCTTCTTTGCCATTATCGCCACCACGTTCGACTACCTGCCTGTCCTGGTTATGTACAGCGCGGTCAAGCGTTTTGGCGGTAACCCGATCCTGGGCATCCTCGTCGGTATCGTCATGGTTCACCCGAGCCTTATGAACCGCAACACGTTCGTTATGGACCCGACGGGTGCTGAGTACTGGAACTTCGGTCCGCTATCCATTCCCATGGTTGCTTTCCAGGGCGGTGTGTTCCCCGCAATCCTGACCGCCTGGTTTATGGCCAAGGTCGAGAAGATTGCCCAGAAGTACATCCCCGAGGTCGTTTCTTTCGTCTTTGTCCCGACCGTTACCCTGATTCTTGCTAACGTCGCCCTGTTCACCGTGTTCGGCCCGCTCGGCAACCTGATCGGCGACGTCCTCGCCGGCGTAATCGATATCCTGTACAACAGGATGGGCGTCTTTGGTGCCTTTGTCTTCGCCGCGTTCCTGCAGCCGCTCGTCGTTACCGGTACGCATCAGTTCATCCAGGGTATCGAGGCCAACCTCGTTGCCACGACCGGCTTCAACTACATCCAGGCCATCTGGTCGGTTTCCATCATCGCCCAGGGCGGCGGCGCCATCGGTATGTACCTCATTCACAAGAAACACTCCAAAGAGCGCAACATCTGCATGTCGTCCTTTATCCCGACGCTGGTCGGAATCTCCGAGCCCGCTATCTTTGCTGCAAACATGCGCTATTCGATCATTCCGTTCATCTGCGCATGCATCGGTGCAGGCTGCGGCGGTGCCTTCGTCAAGCTCTTTGAGGTGCGCGCTATCGGTCAGGGTCTGACCGGCGTGCTTGGCCTGCTCATCGTCACGCCCGAGACTCTCGTGTGGTATGTGGCTGGCAATCTCATCGCCTTTATCGTGCCGATCGTCTTGATCTTTGCCTACAACAAGGCAAAGGGCGTTCCGACCACCGATGAAGAGGGCGCTGGCGCTGGCTTCGATGTCAGCTTCTAGTTGAGCCGTTCAGCGTAACGTGCGGATAAGTCCATTTGAGGAGGGGCGTTCGGCTCGTGTGAGTCGAGCGTCCTTCCCTATAGACGAGAAGGCCAATGGCGATGTTTAATCAAAAAAATAAGGTGACACGCGCGGACTATGAGCAGTGGCGAGCCGGACAGGATGAGACGGCGGCTCGCATCGCGTCCGACCCCGATAGACTCCTGTTCCATGTGGAGCCTGAGCTTGGCTGGCTCAACGACCCCAACGGTTTGGTGCAGATTGGTGATACGTATCACATCTATCACCAATACGATCCGTTCGATGCTGCGCATGGCGGTCCAGTGCTTTGGAACCATCTGACGACAAAGGATTTTGTGACGTACGAGAATCACGGCCCCGCGCTGCTCCCCGATTCCGATTTGGATTCGAACGGAGCGTATTCTGGTTCTGCCTTTGTACGTGATGGCAAGATTCACTACTTCTATACCGGCAACGTCAAGCATTTTGATCGCGATGATTACGACTACGTGTTGACGGGTCGTGAGCAAAACCAGATTCATATGGTTGCGGAGAACCCCGACGAATTGGGCGAGAAGCGCATAGCTGTTGGACCGGTCGATTACCCCGACGATATCGGTACGCACGTGCGCGACCCCAAGATCCTTGAGCACGATGGTATCTACTACATGGTTCTGGGCGCTCGTACGAAAGACGACCGCGGCTGCGTGCTTGTCTATACCTCGCGCGATCTAGAGGACTGGAACTATGCGACGCGTATTGAGCTGGGCGAGAAGTTTGGCTTTATGTGGGAGTGCCCCGATCTGTTTGAGCTCGATGGTGAGCTTGTTCTCGTTTGCTGTCCGCAGGGTGTGCCTGCCGATGGTTGGCGTTACCGCAATCCGCATCAGTGCGTGTGGTTCCCCATCGAGGCCGATTGGGAGGCGCCGAGCTTTAAAATCGTCGGGCAGGGCATGCCCCCGATGGTCGATGCCGGTTTTGATTTCTATGCTCCGCAGTCCTTTGAGGATGCTGCAGGTCGGCGTTTGATGATCGGATGGTCGGGTTGCCCCGATGCGACGGCGGAAAACCCGACGGTGGCGCGCGGGTGGCAGTGCGCGTTGACGGTGCCGCGAGAGCTGAGCATGCGCGATGGTAGGCTCTGCCAGCAGCCGGCGCACGAGATTGAGAGGATGCGCGGCGACTGCGTTCGCGCGACAGGCGGTGAAACCGTTGAGGAGCCGGGCCGCCTGTTTGATCTTGTGGTTTCCTGTGAGGGCACCAAGATGGTCGAGCTCGAAATCCGCAAGGGTGTCTTTGTGCGCTATGCAGGCGGGATGCTTACCCTCGACATGGGTGACGAAGGCTATGGGCGCGACCAGAGGTCGATCGAGCTCAGCGAGCTTCGCGACCTGCGCGTGCTTTCGGACACTACGATTGTCGAGATTTTTGCAAATGGCGGCGAGGCGGCACTTACGAGCCGTACCTATTCGCCGGCGGTTTCGGCGATGGGGTTGCATGCCGAGGGTGCGGCATCGATGAATTTCTACCGCCTCGTGCATTAACCGTGCATGGGGCACGATTGGACTTGCTGGGCGAAATGAATCGCAGTTGCCGCGGCCAACTACCGTTTATCGCGTATAGCGACCGTTTGCGGAGTAAGTAACACTTAGTAATAAACCGTGTAGAATCTCAGGTTAGCACGGAGTTTTCCAGGGAGACGCTGTCCTTTGTTGTGCGCAAGGGGCGGCGTCTCTTTGGCGCTCTGCCGCCGTTGTGCAACAGTGCGGCGGCGCGTGCCATGTATTGAAAAGCCAATGTCGAGATGGGTCGTGATAATAATGGGCAAGTACGTAATCGTGGTTGAGTCTGGGTCGGATGTGACGCCGGAGCTCTGCGAGCGCTACGGCATCGTGCGCGTGCCTATGCATGTCACGATTGGTGACGAGACCGTCGAGGACGGCTCGATCGATCCGCTCGAGATTTATTCGCGCTGCAACGAGTTTGGCGTTATGCCCAAGACCAGTGGCTGCGCGCCTGCGGATTTTGCTCACGTGTACGACCGTATCCATGCCGAGCAGCCCGATGCGACCATTCTGCATCTTGCGTACTCCGAGGCCACGACCTGTTCGCATCAGTCCTCTAAGATTGCAGCAGAGGGGCGCGACTACGTGTTCTCCATGGACACGCGTTTTGTCTCGGTGGGCCAGTCGCTCGTTGTCGTCGAGACCGCCAAATTCATCGAGGCTCACCCCGATGCCACCGTCGACGAGATCTTTGCATTTACGAATTCCGTCATGGACCGTGTGCTGCTGGGCTTTGTTCCTACCGACCTAGCCTTCCTTAAGGCGGGCGGTCGTCTGTCCAACGTGGCATTCCTTGGCGCCCACCTGCTCAAGATTAAGCCCTGCATTGAGGTGACGGGCGGTAAGTTTGTGGCGACCAAGAAGTTCCGCGGCTCTATGCTCAAGTGCGCCCGCGCCTTTATTGACCACATGGTTGAGAAGGGCGAGATTGACTACTCGCACATTGGCCTGGCGTATTCGGTAGGCCTTTCCCAGGAGCTGCGCGACGACATGGAAGTCTATGCGCACGACCTGGGCTTTAAGGACGTTACCTGGACTCAGGTCGGTGGCGTCATCTCGAGCCATTGCGGCCCGACCGCCTTCGGTGCGGTGCTCACGCTTAAAGCGTAAGGCCTGGCGTCTATCGATTTCTATTGCCTCGGCGGCGGGCGGGTTGCGACAACCTTCCCGCCGCTCTTGCGTGGGGCCAAATAGAACAACCCAATTGACTGCTAAACCGTTTCGCCATCATGCATATGGGCTAGAATGACTCTGGCATTTATGTAGCTAAAACCAATGAGAGGCAAGGTAGCGGGAATGGCTGAGATGACGCTCGAGGGTGTGGACGCTCGTCCCGAGGACTCTGCGTTTACCCTGGGCCGCGTACATTCGATTGAGACGATGGGAACGGTCGATGGACCTGGCATCCGCTTTGTGGTGTTTGTTCAGGGCTGCCCTATGCGCTGTGCGTATTGCCACAACCCCGATACCTGGTCGGTTAACGGCGGTACCATGGTGACCATCGAGCACCTGATGGACGAGTTCCAGAGCAACCATGAGTTTTACCGCAGCGGTGGTATTACGGTATCCGGCGGCGAGCCGCTCCTGCAGCCCGCGTTTTTAGCCGACCTGTTCCGCGCCATGCACAATAACCCCGATGGTCGCGTGCATACCTGCTTGGATAGCTGCGGCTATGCGTTCGATCCCGCGCATCCCGAGAAGTTCGATGCCGTACTCAACGAGACCGACATGGTGCTGCTTGACATTAAACACGCCGATCCCGTCGAGCATAAAAAGCTGACCGGTTGCGATCCCGCACGCATTCTGGCGTTTGGTGATGAGCTCGCGCGTCGCAAGATTAAGGTTGTTATTCGCCATGTGGTGGTGCCCGGCATTACCGATACGGTTGAGGAGTGCGAGGCACTCGGTCGTCTGATTGCCCCGTGGCATAACGTGGTGGGCCTGGAGATGCTGCCGTATCACACGATGGGCGTCGTCAAGTATGAGCAGCTGGGGATTCCCTATAAGCTCGAGGGCGTTCCCCAGATGGATACCGCGCGCATGCCCGAGCTACGCAACGCCGTCATGATGGGCATGAAAAAGCGCCGCGCGGAACTCAAAAACGCTATCGGCTAGCGAGCCATTTTCGCTCCCCAAGGGCACTCATTGGGGACAGACTTAAATGAGTGCCCCTGGGCGCCAAGTTGATTGCCAAAGAGCCCCGTCAAGTTGCGGTGGAATAGTTCTTGTTTTTCGGCTTATGCCGCCCAAACAGGAACTATTCCACCGCAACTGCGTTTTGGGCGGAGATGCGCAACAGAATCGGTGTATTTGCATAGAAACGCTTGTGGTTTCTTTAAAGACGCCTTAAACGCCGCTGAATATCTTTGGAAAGAAATGCCTGCTCGGTATTATGCTGCTCGAATATAAAACGGTAGCAATCAGGAGACCACGTGCGAAATAACGCATCGCGGGACGAGTATGTGCCGCAGCATAGCAGCAGATATGAGACGAAGGGCACGTCTTCGCGTGGCCTCGCTGACGCTCGCATCCGCGTGACGAAGATTGCTGCCATTGGGATGCTAACGTCGGCGGTTATTATCCTCGGAATTACCGCCAAAACCTACGCGTCGGAGCGAATGGCACACTCAGATGCGTCAACGGTGCAGACGCAAAACAAAAAGGTCTCTGAATCTAAAGCCACCGCAAGTCAAACCCTGTCGACAGCGAGCCTCAAGACGAGGCTTTCGAAGGCGGACTTTAACGATATTCCCTCAGGCGATACCGTGCAGACCTTCTCACTGGTTGATGACCAGATCCCCGCCCTGGAGGATGAGAGCCTCGCCGCGCTCCAAGATGCCCTTGACCAGGCCAAGGAATTGGGCGATGTGGGCGTGGTGTTCTACGACCTGTCAAGTGGCAAGGGCGTGACGTATAACGCCGATGTCGAGGTGTACGGTGCGAGCAGTTATAAGGCGCTCTATGTGCTCTACGTCTGCGAATCTCTGGTCGAGACGGGCCAGGTCTCACTCGATGATTCCCTTGGCACCTATGGCGGCTACAACATGGGCTGGCAGACGGTGCGCGACCTGATCGAGGCCGCGGTCGTTAATTCGGACAACGATTCGTTTATCGCGTTGCGTGCGGCGTTTGACCGTGTCGGTTACGAGGATTGGATTGTCAGTCTTGGCATCGATTACGATACCGCACTCGATCCAATGAGTGATTTTCCCACCTATTGCCCGCGCACCTCGGCCAAGTTGTGGCGCGAGATGAGCGAGTATTTGAGCCGTGATACCGAGACGTCGCAATGGCTATCGGGCCTTCTGACCTCTACGACCCGATCGTTTATTCGCGATGGCATTGCGGACGACCAAGCCTTGGTGCGCAACAAGGCAGGCTGGATAAGCGAGGATGGTTGCTATTCGACATGCGATGCGGGCCTCATCGATGTCGATGGCGACACCTACATTATGAGCATCATGACATCGATGCCGTGGAGCGATCGCTCGAGCGAGGTTACGGCTGCGATTGCAAAGGCTCTGTTTGATACGCGAGCTGTGCTGGTCTAGCGTGTTCGTTTGACGAGGTCAAACAAAATGCTGGTACCATACCGTGGTTGAGAATTTCGTATAGGTTTGGGGAATGGCATGGCTACCATCGCGATTATCGGTGCACTCGAAAAAGAGATCATGCAGATTAAGGAAGAGTTGAGTAACGTTTGCATGGCACAGGAGGCAGGCTTGACCGTTGTGAGCGGTGAGCTCGACGGCCTGACGCTTGTCGCCACAACGGCGGGCATGGGCACGGTGAACGCCGCTGCTGCGACGCAGCACCTCATTAGCAAGTATGCTCCACAGGCAGTTGTGCTTTCGGGTATCGCAGGTGGCCTGAATCCCAAGCTCCATATTGACGATATCGTCATTGGCAAGTGCCTGCGCTATCTGGATACCGATACCGCGCTTATCGCCGAGTCTGCACCGGGGCTCGAGGAGTTTGGCTCGACGTCTGCGCTGGTCGATATCGCTGCCGATGTACTTGCTGAGCATGGGTTTGTTGATGCTTCGACAAATGCGGCCGCCTCGAACGAGGGCGCAAAGCAGTTCCTGGTCGGCACGATTGCCACGGGCAACCGTTTTGTGACGGGCGCCGCCATGCGCAACGACGCTATCGAGGCGACGCACGCCGATTGTGTCGGCATGGAGGGCGCGGCGATTGCCCATGTCGCAACTAAAAATGGTGTCGATTGCCTGGTGTTGCGCGCTATCAGCGATAATTGTGATGAGGCGTACGATGCGATTTGCGACCGCGAGTTCGACCTGTTCGAGTATGCTCGCACCGCGAGTGGCATTACGCTCGATATCGTTCGCCGTATCGCTGCTATCTATTAGCGCGCTCTTTTGTAAAAACCTACGACCAAGGAGTGTCCATGGCCGATTCCATTAACTACCAGCTTGCCAAGTTCGTTGCTAGCTATGGCAAGGTTTCGCAGATTCCCGAGTCCACCTGCCCCGAGGTGAGCTTCGTCGGCCGCTCCAACGTGGGGAAGTCGTCGATTATGAACAAGCTTTTTGGCCGCAAGAACCTCGTCAAGGTTTCGAGCACACCGGGCAAGACGAGCAACATCAACTTCTTTGAGGCCGACGACGTGCACTTCGTCGACCTGCCGGGCTATGGTTTCGCCCGTCGTTCCAAGGCCGAGCGCGACCGCTGGGCAGAACTTATCGGCGACTTCTTTGACTCGGAGCGCAGCTTTAACCTGGTCGTGTCGCTGGTGGATATTCGTCACGACCCGAGCAAACTCGACCATGACATGATCGACTACCTGCAGGGCAACGAGTTCAACTTTATCGTCTGCCTCACCAAGGCCGACAAGCTCAGCCGCACCCAGCAGGCCCGCCAGGCAGCAGCCATCAAAAAGCAGCTCAACGTCCCGGCCGAGAACGTGATCATCACAAGCTCCCAGACCGGTACCGGCATCGATGAACTCAAAAAGCGCATCGCCGAGGCCTGCCTCTAGTAAGGGCTCTTGGCAGGCAATAGTTTGCATCTATCTATATCACCCCAGTGATAGTTATTGGTACACTATCGCTGGGGTGATATTTTTGTTTGGAGGTCGATATGGAGCTTCGGCACGGGTCGGAGGTTGTTGTCGAGCATCCGTCGTTGGATAAATGCAGACAATTCAATGACTATGGGTGTGGGTTTTATTGCACGCCACATGAGGAAATGGCAATGGAGTGGGCATGTCGGACCGAGTCCGATGGTATCGCGAATCGATATGAGCTCGATATGGATGGCCTTGCGGTCTTAGACTTGGAGTCCGGGGAGTTTTCAATTCTCAATTGGCTTGCGATTTTGGCTAACAATAGGGAGTTCAATGTTTCGACACCGCTGGCGCGCGAAGGACTTCGCTATCTGCTGGATAACTGCCTGATTGATATTTCTCCCTATGACGTAATTCGAGGTTATCGCGCCGACGATTCCTACTTTTCGTTTGCAAGACAGTTCGTTAACGGCATGATCTCGCTTAGGCAGCTGCAACTCATTATGCGTTTGGGCGATTTGGGCATCCAATACGCTCTTATGAGTGAGCGTGCGTTTTCAGCAATCAAATTCCACGAATGGAGGCAGGCGTTGGGATCTGAGTATTATCCCAAGCGCTTTAAGCGAGAGCAGAACGCGCGGCGCAAGTACCTGGAAACTGTGAATGGATTCGACTCTGAGGGTGTCTACATTAGGGATTTAATGACAGGGAGGATTGATTTAGATGATCCAAGAGTTGACGAATTGTGGACCGAGTAGAACATATCCCATCTATTACCTTGAGGATGCAATGAGCAACCTCGGCGACTGCTTTGACTATGCCGTGAACGACTATGGAGCGGAAGGGTCCGAGGTCGCTGAACTCTTTTGCCTGTGCGGCGTAGCCCGTGAGTTTGAGCGTGGCAACGCATGGGTCGTATCGGGAAAATCGGGCGTTGAGCTATTCGCGCTTATCGCCGAAAGGTCGGGCTACCAATCAAGGCCGATGCCAAATCGAACCTACCGATTCGAAAAGACACCGGAATATTGGACAGGCTGGATATTGGCATACCTTCAGTGGCGCCTAGGAGAGTCTTTCGAAGACCTGCTGCATGTCGTTCCGTTTGACGCACTGCGCAGTCTGTACTATCCCTGGCACGAAGCCTCGGAGGAACGCGTGGCTCGCCTCGTCTGCGATATGGCGAAAAAAGCGTCCAGGCAAACCAAACTTGCGTTAGCAAGAAAGAGGCTCAAGAAAACCCAACAAGACCTGGCATACGAATCGGGTGTGTCACTCCGCTCAATCCAAATGTACGAGCAGCGCCAGAGAAACATCAATGAAGCTTCGGTAACAAGCGTAAGAGCCATAGCAAAAGCCCTCCACTGTAACATCGAAGACCTCCTAGAACCAGTCTTCGAATACAAAGAAACCAGCGCCGCCTAAACCAGGCACGCAGCCGATGCCCGCCTCTAGGAAGTGCTCCAGCCTAGCAAGAGCCCCTACCAATAAAAAGCCAAACTATCAGCCCGGCGACTTTCCAGAGCGTAGGTCCCTGTAGCCGCCGCCGGCGAAGTTAACATAGAGGAGGCCAGGGGGCTTTGCCCCCAAATCTTTCCGCAGGACGGCAGGACCCCCGCCGCACGAAGTGCGCAGCGGGGGTCCTGCCATGTCCGAGGACGATTTGGGGGCAAAGCCCCCTGGCCTCCCCGGCGAGTATACGGGACGGCGACTACAGGTATTCGATCTGGGCGCCTTCCGTGTCGCACGTCAGAATATGCGTGTCACACTTGGGGAACTGTTCACGCAGCTTGACCTGTAGGAACTTTGCCACGATGGTGTCGTCAGTCACGGCCATGAGGGTCGAGCCGGAGCCACTGATCCAGATGGTCTTAGCGCCGCCGTTAAGGCAGGTATCGCGCACGGCGTTGTAGTCGGGGATGAGGCGGCGGCGATAGGGCTCCTGGATGCGGTCGTCGTTGGCAGCGGCAATCAGGTCAAGGTCGCCGGTCTCCAGGCCGCGCGTCATGCCGGCGATGCGGCCCATTTGCCATACGGCGGTGGAGAGTGGAATCTCCTGCGGCACAACCTTGCGCGCCTCGCTCGTATGCACCTCGTAGGGCGGAATCACGGTAATAAAACGCAAGCGATCGCTCACCTCATAGCGCAGGCACTGGGGGAGTGAATCGGTCGGCGTAAAGGAGCAGACGGCGCCGCCCAGGATAGCGGGGGCGACGTTATCGGGATGGCCCTCGACCTCGGTGGCGATGCGGACGAGCTCGGCGCGGTCGACGGTGTGGCCTGTCAGCGCGGCGGCAGCCATGATGCCGGCGACGACACAGGTGGAGCTGGAACCCAGGCCGCGGGCGACGGGCACGTCGGTCTGAATGTCGATAGCGACGGGGAAGGCCGGCTCGCCCCAGGCGGCCAGAGCATCGACAAAGCTCACGTAGACTAGGTTGTTCTCGTTTTGGAACTCCTCGGGGCAGCCCGTGATGGTGAGCTTGTCGGCGCGCTCGAAGGTAAAGTGCGAGTAGAGGCTGACGGCCATGCCGAGGGTATCGTAGCCAATGCCCAAGTTGGCGCTTGTTGCTGGGACGGTGATCTTGATCATGTGAGTCCTCCTGGCGTGCCTGGCTGTTTAGTTCGCTGCTCGGGCAGTCCTGCGCAAGACGGAAAGCACATTAAGTGCTTTCCTTTGCGTGCGGAACTCGCGACGAACTAAACAGCCAGGCACGCTATGCACGTTCGTCATCATCCCGGTAGGTATCTGATAAAAGAAGGTGCGCCGGCTTTCGCCGGCGCCTTATATGGGGTTTAGTTGGTAGCCATCTTTTTTGCTGCAGACTCTACGTAGTTGGCCATGTCGGCTACGTCGCAGACGTCTTCGAAGCGGACGGGTTTGGACTCGAGCTCGGCGAGCTGGGTCGGGGCGACCGTGTTGGTGGCCTGCTCGAGCACACGCATAGCCTCAAAATCATCCTCGGGAACGTCGAGGCCCAGGGCGTCGCAGCAAGCGCGCGGGAACTTGTAGGGGCTGGCGGTCGAAAGCAGCACGCGGGCCTTGGCGCCCTCGGCGGGAGCGACCTGCTCAAAGACGTGATAGCCGCAAGCGGTGTGCGGGTCGATCACATAGCCGTTCGCGTCCCAGCAGCTCTTGATGGCAGCGCGGACCTCGTCCTCGCTGGCCCAACCGCAGCCAAAGACGCTCTGGATCTTGGCCAGCAGCTCGGCGGGAACTTCGTAGCGACCAGTCTGTGCCAGCTGCTCCATAAGGCCGGCAACAAGCTCGCAGTCGCCATCGGACAGGAAGTACAGCATGCGCTCCAGGTTGGAGCTAATAAGGATGTCCATCGACGGCGAGATGGTCGTGAAGAACGGGCGCTTACGGTCGTAAACGCCGGTGGTCAGGAAGTCGGCCAGCACGTTGTTCTTGTCGCTCGCCACGACGAGCTTGGCGACGGGCAGACCCATACGCTTGGCGTAGTAGCCGGCCAAGATATCGCCAAAGTTGCCGGTGGGCACGCAGAACTCTACGGCGTCGCCAGCCTCGATGGCGCCGGCGCGCAGCAGCTGCGCATAGGCGGCAAAGTAGTAGACGACCTGCGGCACCAGGCGGCCGACATTGATGGAGTTGGCACTCGAAAGCACGGTGCCAGCGGCCTCCAGGCGCTCGGCAAGCTCCTTATCGGCAAAGATGCGCTTGACGGCACTCTGGGCGTCGTCGAAGTTGCCACGGATGCCGCAGACGGCGACGTTGTCGCCTTCCTGCGTGGACATCTGCAGGTTCTGCACGCGGCTGACCTTGCCCTCGGGATAAAAGACGGTAATGCCCGTGCCCGGAGCATCGGCAAAACCAGCGAGTGCGGCCTTGCCCGTGTCGCCAGACGTGGCGGTGACGATCATGATGCGCTCGGCGCCGCCGTCCTTGGCGGAAGTGCGGGCCATCAAGCGGGGGAGCATCTGCAGGGCGACGTCCTTGAAGGCGCTCGTGGGACCGCCAAAGAGCTCCATCACATAGGTCTGAGGGGCGTCAGCGCCCGGCGCAGCGTCGAGTTTGACGAGCGGCGTAACCTCTTCACTCGCGAACGTGCCGCGGTATGCCTCGTCGACACACGCCGAAATTTCTTCGGCCGTGTAATCATTCAGTAACATTCCCAACACATCTTGAGCGATTTCAAAGTACGATTTATCTGCAAGCGAGCTGATATCGACCTGCTGGGTGCCGAGCTCGTCCGAGACAAACAAACCCCCGTCGGGAGCGATGCCGGTACGGATTGCCACCTTACTTGAGCACGATAAAGTGCGTCCTCGTGTACTATGATAAGTTCCCATATAACACTGCTCCTCGGATGCCTTGGTCCCAATCGGTGAAACCATGGTATCAGAGCGCGCAAAATAGGTTCGCAGAGGCTTTTTAGAAAGGTAACCTCCAGCCCATGATTAAGATTGCCAAGTTTGGCGGCTCGTCGGTCGCCGACGCCGAACACTTCAAAAAGATCAAGGCCATCGTCGACGCCGACCCTGCCCGCCGTTTTGTGGTGGTTTCCGCCTGCGGCCGCCGCTTTAAGGGCGACACCAAGGTGACCGACCTGCTCTATCTGGTCAATGCGCACGTTAAGTACCACGTGTCGTGTGAGGAGCTGCTCGAGGACATCGGCCAGCGCTATTTTGATATCGCTGATGAGTTGGAGCTCATCTATCCCATCCGTGAGGAGTTCGCGGCCTTTGCCGAGCGCGCCCGCTCGGGCGGCTACTCCACCGAGGAGCTTGTGAGCCGTGGCGAGTACTTTACCGCTCGCCTGATGGCTGAGTACCTGGGCCTACCGTTCCTGGACGCCGCGACGGTTGTGGCGTTCCATCACGACGGTACGCTCAGCATGAATCGCACCTCCGAGCTGGTGCAGGAGTATGGCCAGCAGGGCGGCTTCGTTATGCCTGGCTTCTACGGCGCGACGCGCGAGGGCCAGATCAAGCTGCTCGATCGAGGCGGTGGCGATATCTCGGGCTCGATCTTGGCCAAGTGCCTGGGCGCCGACCTGTACGAGAACTGGACCGACGTCTCGGGCTTCTATTCTGCCGATCCGCGTATTGTTCCCGAGGCTCAGCCCATTGCGCGCGTTACCTACGAGGAGCTGCGCGAGCTTTCGTACATGGGCGCAAGCGTCCTGCACGAGGAGGCCGTGTTCCCCGTGCGCGAGGCGGGTATTCCGCTGGTCATCAAGAACACCAATGCGCCGCAGGACCCCGGTACCATCATTAGCGAGACGGCTGATGAGGGCGAGGCGGAGCCCATCATTACCGGCGTGACCGGCAAGCGCGGCTTTGTCGCCATCAACGTTGCCCGCGACCGCACCAAGCCCCGCGTTGGCTTTATGCGCCGTGCGCTTTCGGTGTTCGAACGCTATGACGTTTCCGTCGAGCACATGCCCACCGGTGTCGACCGTTTTGGCGCCGTGGTGCAGGAGCAGGACGTGCACGATTCGCTGTACTCGCTCGTTGGTGACATTCAGCAGGAGGTCGAGCCGCTCGAGATCGAGGTTGTCGAGGGTCTGGCGCTCATCGCGACCGTCGGCCGTAACCTGCGCGGTCGTGCAGGCATCTCGGGCCACCTGTTTGGCATGCTTGGCCAGGCCGGCGTGAGCGTGCGCATGATTTCGCAGAGCTGTGACGAGATCAATATCATTATCGGTGTCGAGGAGAAGGACTTCGACCTTGCGATTCGGACCATTTACCGTGCCTTCTCCGATGAGAACGGCATTGTGAAGGTCTCCGATCTGGAGGCTCCCGCGCCGGCCGATCCCACCCTGGCCGCGCTCAAAAAGTAGCGACTGCTCGGTAGATTTTTGGGTCATGTCTCAAAAATCTACGGCGGGGCGTTTCGTTTCGGTTTCGTTTCGACGGGGCGGGTTTCATGCCCGCCCTGTTCTTGTATAAACTGGCAACAATAATCGGCCTGCTCGGCGTGCGGGCAAAAGCCACAACCTTTAAAGGGGGAAGCATGAAACAGTACACGGTTGCTATTTTGGGCGCGACGGGAGCCGTGGGCACCCAGATGCTCGAGTGCCTCAACGAGCAGGAGTTCCCGGTCGGCAAGCTCAAGCTGTTGGCAAGTGCACGCTCCGCGGGCAAGACTGTTGAGTTCCGCGGCGAGCAGATCGTGATCGAAGAGGCCTGCCCCGAGGCCTTTGAGGGCTGTGATATTGTACTCGGAGCCGCCGGCGACGATATCGCCAAGGAGCTGCTGCCCGAGGCCGTCAAGCGCGGCGCCGTCGTGGTCGACAACAGCCATGCCTTCCGTATGGATCCCGAGGTACCGCTGGTCGTGCCCGAGATCAATGCCGACGATATCAAGTGGCATCACGGCCTAATCGCCAACCCCAACTGCGCGACCATCATCGGCCTGGTTCCCACGTGGCCGCTGCATCAGCTCGCCGGCGTGAAGCGCATGATCGTCTCGACGTATCAGGCGGCTTCGGGTGCCGGCGCTCCCGGCATGGCCGAGCTCGAGGCTCAGCTGGCCGCCCTGGGCCGCGGCGAGGAGATTCCCGAGCCGCGCGCGTTTGCCGCCCAGCTGGCGAGCAACCTGATTCCGCAGATCGGCGGCGTCAAGGAGGAAGGCTTTACCTCCGAGGAGATGAAGCTGCAGAACGAGGGCCGTAAGATCATGCACCTGCCCGAGTTGCGCGTGAACTGCACCTGCGTGCGCGTGCCCGTGCTGCGTTCGCACTCCGAGAGCATTACGCTCGAGTTTGAGCGCGATATTACGGTCGAGGAGGCTCGTGCTGCGCTGGCTGCCGCTCCCGGCGTCAAGCTGGTTGACGATATGGCTGCCGAGGATGCACACGACCGCTTCCCCATGCCGATGGATACGTCCGACCAGGACCTGATTTGGGTCGGCCGCGTGCGTCGCGACATCTCGAACCCCGAGGCCGCGCGCGGTATCACCTTCTGGTGCTGCGGCGACCAAATCCGTAAGGGCGCGGCAACCAACGCCGTCCAGATCGCCAAGCTGCTCTGCGAGTAGTGTGACCTGTCCGGCGGGGGCCGGGCTTGGTTTTCAGAACGTCCTCGACCATGTGTGGCGCCTTGTCCTGCTCCTTCGGAGCCGCGGACAAGGCGCCACACTGGTCTGCGGAGTGTTCTGAAAACCAAGCCCGGCCCCCGCCTGCGGTGACGCTGCTGCAAGCGACCTGCGATGGGGCCGTTGTTGGTTGGGGCCGCTGGGCTGATGTGGGGGCGCGTGGCTGTTGCGGGCCCTGGTCCCGGTGGCGGCCTCGGCGCTTTGCGCCTGCCGCCTTTTGGGACTGTGGGGCGCGGCCGGCAGCTGCGGCGCTGCGCGCCTGCTGCCTTGGGTGACTCTGGGGTCGATTGGGGTTGTCTGCACAATTCGCGGTATTATGTTGCGGAGTTTTGAAAGGAGCCGCTGGTGGTCACGACGACGTTTCCTTCGCCTTTGGGCGAAATCTTGCTTGCCGCTGATGGCCGCGGTTTGACAGGGCTTTGGTTTGAGGGGCAGGAGCATTTTGGCTCCACGCTTCTCAAAGAAGATGTCGAGCATATCGAAGGTGCCGATGCGGTTTCAGGTATTGGTGGCATGTCGTCGGTGAGTCCGACAAATGGCGCGGCCTCTTCGGTGCTTGAGCGTTCCTGGGCTTGGCTGAATGCTTATTTTGCAGGGCAGGAACCTCGGTTTACGCCGCCGTTGCATATGATTGGTACGGCGTTTCAGCGTGAAGTCTGGTACGAACTGCTTTCTATTCCGCGTGGCGAGGTCGCCACGTATGGTGAGATCGCCCAGCGTGTTGCCGCCCGCCATCGGGTGCCGGGGAACGAGGATCCCGTTGTGTCTCCTCGTGCGGTGGGGGCTGCGGTTGCGCGTAATCCCATTTCGATTATCGTGCCGTGCCATCGCGTGGTGGCGGCCGACGGCTCGCTTAACGGATATGCCGGCGGGCTTGATCGCAAGGAGTGGCTGCTTCGGCTTGAGGGCGCGTACGAGGAGTAACACTCGAGCGCTTTGCATAGCCAAGATGCCGTGAAAGAACGGGACATGCTTTCCGAATGGAGGCTCAGACGGAAACTACGTCCCGGAATTCCGTTTTAAAGCGGGATGCGCTTTCCGAATGGCGTCCCAAGCGGAAACCGTGTCCCGGAATACAGCCTCAGAGTGGGGCGCCGTTTCCGGTTGAGACCGCCTGCCTGGACATCGATCTACGCCCGCTCCTGCAGGGCGTAGATCGATTTATCCATGTTGAACAGGTAAGCCACGACGCAGACAATAAAGAACATCGGCAAGTTACCAAAGCCGAAGACTTCGCAGCCAATAAGGATGGGTGCGAGCAGCGTATTGGTGGCGCTGCCAAAGACAGCTGCGTAGCCCAGTGCGGCGCAGAGCTCGACGGGCATGCCGAGTTGAGCCTCGTTATGGCGACATCTGGGTAACAGAAAGGCCCGCGTTCCTCAGAGGCAAGATAGGCAATTCTGCTTCTGAGGTAGATCTCAATTCTGCCGACCGCACTGCCGACCGCATCAAACATTAACTGCCGGAGGGCTCGGTCAAATTCATACGTGTAGATGATGGTTTCGAATGTTGTGCCTTCGCGAAAGATGGTAATCCCGGACTTGCATTTGGTTTTGTAGGGAAATCAGTAGGCCGACAGTCTGTAGTGGTTGGCTTCGACCAAAGCTCGCTCGAGTTCGCTTTGATCAGAGCACTTAAGACCCTTGTTTTCTGTCAATAGTGCTATTTGTTCGTTGATGGATATCCGCGACTTCTGGTATTTCATTAAGCCTCTTGATAGAAAAAGAGCTGGAGTTGCGCATCGTTGAGAGGCTTTCCAGCTTTAGCAAAACAAACTTATAAGATGCGACGGGCCGCGTCAAGATAATTACCGGACGGTCTAGGAGGCGGCTGGTTGGCTGGCTTAAAACCTAGCGCGTGAAATGACGCTCCATGCTATTCAGCGCGCTTGATAGGATGACGAACCACAGTCTTAAGTTTCTCCGGTGCACATTTGCGCGGATCGGAGAGATAGATTTCGTGATGTAAGCGGGTGTCTGAGAAGTCGGGGGAATAGCCCTGCTCGGTCGCGTATTCATACATAGCGTCTACGGTTGCCGGCTCGCTGTCATAGGGTCCGGTATGCATGCATTGAACGCAGAGACCCTCGTCAACTTTAAGCAGCTCGACGGCAGAAAAGTTAAGTTTCTTTTTGGTCGTGGCTTCCGCGACTGCCCAGTCAAAGTCATCTCGGGTGACGAAATCGGGCAGGCGAATGCACGAGATAAAGTTGAAATCGTCCTTGCGTACATAATCGATGTCGCCGCTCGGGGAGTCTTGCCACCAGAAACCCTCGAGCGGCGGTACCACAAAGTCGAAATAGCCCTTGATACTCCTTGAGCCTTTCTTCGACATCTTGACGGTATAGGCGATGCCGTAAAGCAGCGGCAGGGCGTTTTGATACTCGCCACCTTCGGTATTTGGGTCGCCCTTTCCGCGAACGGCAACGTAGCTCATAGGCGGGACAGTTACGATGCTCGGCTTGCTTGCAGGTTTGTAGAGCTCCTTGCATTCCTTCTTAAAGTCGAACGCCATGTTGGCCGCCTTTCTGCGTATTGGCCTGCTTAGATAACGGAATCATATCATAGAAACGAACAGTTGTTCGAATGATTTTGCTGACAGATAGAGATGCGTGCGTTGTGTTTGGCGGTCGGCCTGACCCCGTCGATGATTTCTCTGCCTTCCCGGCGCTTGCCTGCGCTCCCCGTTTCCCCATATAAAACCTACCAAAATAAACCTGTCCCTTTTTGGTCGGTGCGAAATGGGTAATACTAAAGAGTTATCCGACCAGATGGGAATTACTCGATGGCTTATATCGAATTCAAAGACGTCATCAAGGCATACGGCGAGGGCGACGCCCGCATTCACGCGCTCGACGGCGCGAGTTTTACGGTCGAGCGCGGTGAGCTCGCCATTATCCTGGGCGCCTCGGGCGCCGGCAAGACCACGGCGCTCAACATCCTGGGCGGCATGGATACGGCGACTTCCGGCACCGTGACGGTGGACGGGCGCGACGTGAGCTCTGCCAACGAGGCGCAGCTCGTGGAATACCGCCGCGCCGACGTCGGCTTTGTCTTCCAGTTCTACAATTTGGTCCCCAACTTGACGGCGCTCGAAAACGTTGAGCTCGCGGCTCAGATCTGCCCCGATTCGCTTGATGCCGAACAGACGCTTCGTCAGGTTGGCCTGGGCGAGCGCCTGGGCAACTTTCCGGCACAGCTTTCGGGCGGCGAGCAGCAGCGCGTGTCCATTGCCCGCGCACTGGCCAAGAATCCCAAGCTGCTTTTGTGCGACGAGCCCACGGGTGCACTCGACTACAAAACCGGCAAGCAGATCTTGCAGTTGCTACAGGACACCTGCCGCAAGCAGGACATCACGGTCATTATCATCACCCACAACTCCGCGCTGGCGCCCATGGCCGATCGCCTGATCCGCTTTAAGAGCGGCCGCGTGGAGAGCGAGACGGTCCAGCAAAATCCCGTGCCTATCGAGACGATCGAGTGGTAGCGCCCATGGACCAAGATTGCCAAAACAGCCAAAACCACGATACGGAGCACGCGGGCCGCGACCGGGAGTTCGCGACCTACCGTACCGCCCAAAGCTCAAACGATATGGTGCCGACGGTTTTTCGCCGTGGCATCTACCGTACGATTCGGGGCAGTCTTAAGCGCTTCCTATCTATCGTGGTCATCACTGCGCTTGGCGTGAGCGTGATGTGCGGCCTTAAGGCGGGCTGCGAGGATTTGTGCGATTCGGTCGACGCCTATTTTGACCAGCAGAATGTCTATGACATTAACGTGCAGTCGACCTATGGCCTTACGCGCGACGATCTCGCGGCTATCCAAGAGGTCGACGGCGTCGAGACGGTCGAGGGCATCTACACCGAGACCGCCTACACCGCCGTGGGCACAACGCGCGAGCGTGTGGTCGTGCAAAGTCTCTCCAAGGAGAACATCGATCAGCCGGTGCTGGTGAGCGGCGATTTGCCCGAGAGCGCCGATGAAGTCGCGGTGACTTCGAAGTTCCTGAAGGCTTCGGGCAAAAAGCTCGGCGATACGGTGAGTTTTGCCGCCAATGACGCGAGCTCGTCCAACCAAAGTGCCAAGGATCAGTTTGCCGCGGGCGATTACACCATTACGGCCGAGGTCCTCGATCCTACCGACGTGAGCTCCGACTCGACAGTCAACGCCTTTCGCGCTGCTTCGGCTGCGGACTATAAGTTCTATGTGAGCGAGGATGCCGCGACATCTTCTTCCTACTCCGCAGTCCACGTGATCGTCGAGGGAACCAAGAGTCTTAACTCCTATTCAGATGCCTACACGACAAAGATCAACGAGGTCAAAGGCAACATCGAGAAGATCCGCGAGGAGCGTGAGAAGGCGCGCGTCCAGGAGTTGACGGTTGACACGCCGTCAAGCTTGGATACGGCCGAGCGTCAGGCCGCCATGCTCTTTGGGATCGAGCAGGATAACATCAACCGTATGGCCGAGGGCAGCGAGGAGCGCGTCCAGGCTCAGGCCGAGTTGGACCAGCGCCGCGCCGCCGCCGACCAGCATTTTGCCGATGCCCGCGCCGAGCTTTCCGATCTGGGCGAATGCACCTGGTACATTCAGGACCGCGGTAACATCGCAAGCTACTCGAGCGTCGAGAGCGACAGTTCTTCGATCGAGGCCATCGCCACGGTTTTCCCATTTATCTTCTTTGTCGTCGCTGTGCTCATCAGTCTTACCACCGCCACGCGCATGGTCGAGGAGGAGCGCACGCTTATTGGCCTGTACAAGGCGCTTGGCTATTCACGCGAGCGCATCCTGTCCAAATACGTGGACTATGCGCTGTGGGCATGTCTGATCGGCGGCGTGCTCGGCAACATCATCGGATTTGTGGGCCTGCCGCTGTTCCTGTTTACGGTGTTCGACGACATGTACTCGCTGCCTCAGATGCTGCTCTCGTACGACATCGTGTCCTCAATCGTCTCGGTGGCGCTGTTTGCCGTGGGCGTGGTGGGCGCTACGATTATCGCCTGCCGCCACGAGATGGCCGAGACCCCGGCCTCGCTCATGCGTCCCAAGGCCCCACGCGCCGGCTCTCGCATCTTGCTTGAGCGCATCGGCTTTATCTGGCGCCGCATGGGCTTTTTGAACAAGGTGGCAGCACGTAACCTGTTCCGCTACAAAAAGCGCGCTTTTATGACCATCTTCGGTATCGCCGGCTGCACGGCGCTCGTGATCTGCGGTATGGGCATTCGCGACACGTCGGTGGCGCTTTCGCCCAAACAGTACGGGCATATCACGCGCTACGACCTGCTGGCGGTCGCCAATCCCGACGATTTTTCGCAGACGTGCGCGGCATTGGATGAGCGCAGCGCGGCCAATGATTTCAACGTGACCGTGACCTCGACCCTGCCGATTATGACCGACAACGTCACCTTTACGTTTGGCGGCAAGAGCGAGACCGTGCAGCTGATCGTGGTGCCCGATGACCGCACGAGTGACTTGGGCGATTACGTGCGTCTGGAGGATGAGTCCAAAGAACCGCTGCCTTTGCGTGACGGAGACGTGTATCTGAGCAAAAGTTCACAGCTGGTGCTGGGGATTCAGCCGGGCGATACGGCTCACGTCCAGGATTCGTCGCTCAATGTTGCCAAGGTCAAAGTCAGCGACATTTCGCTTAACTATCTGGGCAACACGCTTTACATGACGCAGGGCACCTATGAGCGTGCGTTCGGTCGAAGCGCACGTCTTAACGGCGTCTTTGTGTTGCTTAAGGGTTCGTCGGCCGACCAGATTGCTTTTAGCAAGAATCTTAAGAGTGACGGTTGGCTTACGATTTCGAGTACGGCCGAGCATTGGGAAAACTATGAGGCGAACTTTACGATTATCAATTCGGTCGTGGTGCTCGTGACCTTTATGGCGGCGTGCCTATCGTTTGTGGTGGTGTTTACGCTGTCCAACACGAATATCTCCGAGCGCGAGCGCGAGCTGGCGACCATCAAGGTACTGGGCTTCCGCCGCGGTGAGGTGCACCATTACGTCAACAAGGAGACGTTGATCCTCACGGCGATTGGCGCTGCGCTGGGCGTGCCGCTGGGCGGCTTGCTGGCCGAGAGTTTTACGTACATTTTGCAGATGCCGTCGCTGTACTTTGATGTCGAGGTCGAGCCGCTAAGCTACGTGCTCGCCGTGGTGCTTTCCTTTGGCTTTACGTTTATCGTCAACCTCGCCACCAATCGTACCCTCAACAAGATCGACATGGTCGGCGCCCTCAAGAGTGCCGAGTAACCTGCCTGGGATTCAAGCTGTAGCGAGCTGTAATGTACCACAACCGCATTTTTGCATAAACCGCCCCGCCGATTGCATATTTCGGCGGGGCGGTTGCTTTTTGCCCGCGGGTACCCCGGGGGGCGGCGTGCAAATTCCGGAGTATTCAGCGTCCCGGGGTCCGCGGGCGCGGGGGCGGGGGTGCAAAACTGCGCTGAAAGCCCCGATTCTGAGTCCCAACGCCTCTAGAGCCGCTCGTTTTTTTTACAGGATGCGGCCCATGGTGCCTGCCTTTCGCCCAAAATCCAGTATGCAGGCACCCTCGGCTGCTGAATACTCCCAAAAATGCACGCCGCATCCTACCCCAGGCACCCGCAGCAAGAAGACGAATAGTCTCGGCCTCCCCAGTCACCGCAGGAGGCCCTAGGGCTTACCTCCCAAATCTTTCCGCAGGACGGAAGGATCCCGCCGCGCGAAGCGCACGGCGGGATCCTGACATGTCCGAGGACGATTTGGGAGGTAAGCCCTGGGGTCTCCGATGAGAGCAGTTTCGGCCGAGGCTATTCGTCGCCGAAGCTGATGCCCAACGCCTTGGCCTCGCGCACCAGATCGCTCTGGGGATCGACATACTTGAGCTTGCCGGCGACATCCTCGAGCGGCATGTGACACATCTTGCCGTCACGCAGGGCGATCATGTAGCCAAACTCGCCGCGTAGACAGCCCAGCGCCGCCTCGACGCCGCACTGGGTCGCAAAGATGCGGTCCTGGGCGTTGGGCTGGCCGCCGCGCTGCGTGTGGCCGGGGATGGCGACGCGGGTCTCGCGACCGGTCTTGGCCTCGATCTCCTTGGCGATGTCGTAGACGATCGACGGGCTCGTGCGCTCGGCGAGTTTCTTCTTGTACTCCTTCTTGGACAGCGCCGCGTCCTCCTTGGAGATAGCGCCCTCGGCGACGGCCACGATGGTAAAGCGGCTGCCGGTCTCCATGCGATGCTCGATGGTCTTGATGACGTTATCCATGTCGTAGGGGATCTCGGGAATCAAGATGACATCCGCGCCGCCCGCGACGCCGGCGTATAGCGGTATCCAGCCAACCTTGTGGCCCATGATCTCGATAACGAACACGCGGCCGTGGCTCGAAGCGGTGGTGTGAATGTCGTCGATGCACTTGGTGGCGACGTCGATGGCGCTCGTAAAGCCAAACGTCAGCTCGGTGCCCCAGGTGTCGTTATCGATGGTCTTAGGCAGGGCGATAACGTTGAGGCCCTCTTCGCGCAGACGGTTGGCGGTCTTGGTGGAGCCGTTGCCGCCCAGCATAAACAGGCAGTCGAGCTGCAGCTTATGATAGGTGTGGACCATTGCCGGCACCTTCTCGACGCCGTCGGCCTCGGGAATATCCAGGCGCTTGAACGGCGTACGGCTCGTGCCCAGGATGGTGCCGCCGCGGGTGAGGATACCGCTAAAATCGGCGGGCGTCATGACGCGGAACCTGCTGTAGATAAGGCCCTGGTAGCCGTCCTCAAAACCATAGATCTCGATAGGTTCTTTGCTATTGGTCATAAGCGTTTTGACGATGCCGCGCATGGTGGCGTTGAGCGCTTGGCAGTCGCCGCCACTGGTAAGAAGACCGATCCTAAGCATGATGAATCCTTCCGGGCAAGTTATAACATGCGCATAAGTTTACCCCCGCACACTGTTGATACGGGGGTAAAACGTGTTAGCTCAAGCGTATAGAAATGTAAACAACGTCAGGCGAGCGTAAGGTCGACGAGCCTGGGTCCTTACAGTGCGAAGGCGTCGACGTCGCCCCAGTGGCGGCGCAGCGTAATGGCGGCGGCGGGTTCGGTATTGTCAAAGACGACCGACCATTGCGTATTGCTGGTGATGTCTTTCGGATTGGGTTCTTGCGCTGCAGCGCGTAGGGCCTTCCAAGCGACTGCCTCGTCCTGGGCACCGACATGGGCGTCAAGGACATCGGCGATTGCGATGGCGCGCTCTTTACCATGGCCCAGCTCGCCATTCTTTTGGTTGGGCAGCACTTCGTCGCCATAGCAGGCGTAGAAGTTCGTAACCTGGCGTACAGGAGTCGCTTTGAAAGCACGGTCCGGATCGCGCGGATCCCACTCTACTACGCGCGCGTCACCGGCGGCGTCGTTGATAAAGAAGTGGTAATCGCGTCCTGCCATGGCGTGCATGTCGTAGGCGGAAAGCAGGTCGACAGCTTCTTGCGTGGTGGCGGCACGGTCGAGCACCAGACGGATGGCGAGCGAGGTATTGATGACGGGGCGTTGCGCGTCCTGGTCACAGGGCTTGGAATCCAGAGTGAGTACGGCAATGGACACGCCGCATTCGTTAACACCGTCGAGCTGGGCAAACGGGCCCATGAGTGCGGCGGCACGTCCGGCGACGGAGTCAAGCGGAGTGTTATCGCCCAGGTTGTTAAGGGCGGCAAACCCGATGGAGGCATAGCCGCCACGTGGGTGATTGCGCACCAGCAGCGCCGAGGTGTCGTCCTTAAAGTCGTAATTGCGACCGGTGCGCACGCGGCCTTCGGCATCTACGGCGACAAAAGCGCTGCAGGCAAACTGGGGCGCCTGGACATGTACCGGCACACCGGGCAGCACCTGCGCCACCACGGCATCGATGTAGCCCTGGTCGTCGCGCACGCCAGCGGCGATGATGCGATCAAGATCGTAGTCGTAGGCGATGTCGATTGCGTACAGGTCATAGCTATCCGCGTAGCCGGTCAAGCGTTTGAGCGACGCGGCGGACTTGATTTGCTTGCGGTAAACGATACCGGTGGCAGCGGCAAGGCCGACGGCGACTCCCGCGACACCGCAGGCGATGGCAATGTTACGCGGCTTCATGACGGCTCCTCTCGTCCTGTTAGCGTAATTGTCGCAAAAGGAGCGCGGGCATGATGTCTCAACTTGGTGAGCGGCGCGGGATTAAACATGGAATGAAGAGTGCGGCGCTGGCGTGGCGGGGTATGCTGGAGGGGACCATCAACCCAGCGAAAGGGGAGAGCATGACGGATCAGGAAACGCCCGAGCGCGCGCATGTGACGGCCGACGATATCGAGGCCGCCAACGACCTCATCGACTTTATCGAGGCATGTCCCAGCATGTTCCATACGGCGGCGACCATTATGGCCGAGCTCGACGAGGCGGGCTTTACCTACCTGCCCGAGAACGCGGCGTGGGACATCGAGCCGGGCGGGCGTTATTACACGCAGCGCAATACCTCGAGCGTTATTGCCTTTAAGGTGGGCGAGGACCTGACCGCGACGTGGGGCGAGGACGGCGTTGCCGGTGACTATCATTTTCAGCTCACGGCGTCGCACAGCGATTCGCCGACGTTTAAGGTCAAGGCCGTGCCCGAGCTCGACGGCGCAGGCGAGACGCTGCGCCTGAACACCGAGGCCTACGGCGGCATGATCGACTACACCTGGTTCGACCGCCCGCTGGCGCTCGCGGGCCGCGTGTTGGTATGCGAAGGCGACCGTATTGAGAGCCGTCTGCTTGCCACCGAGCGCGAGGTCGCTATCATTCCGAGCCTTGCCATCCACATGAACCGCGGCGTTAACGAGGGCTTTGCTCCCAACCGAGCCGTCGACCTGTGCCCGCTCATCAGCGCTGGCGAGCTTAAGCAGGGCGACTTTGATGCTCTGATCGCCGACGAGCTGGACGTTGAGCCCGATCAGATTCTGGGCCGCGATCTGTTCCTGGTCAATCGTCAGGATGCGTGCATTTGGGGCTGGGCCGACGAGTTTATCTCGACGCCCAAGCTCGACGACCTGGCCTGCGCCTATACCTCGCTGCAGGCATTTTTGGGTGCCGAGAACGCGCACGACGTTTCGGTCTTTTGCTGCTTTGATAATGAGGAGGTTGGCTCCGAGACCAAGCAGGGCGCCATGTCGACGTTCTTGGCCGACGCGCTGCGCCGCATTAACGGATCGCTGGGCTTTGACGACGAGTCGTACCATCGCGCACTTGCTGCCTCGATGCTTGTAAGCTGCGACAACGCACATGCCGTGCACCCCAACCACGCCGAGAAGTGCGATGCCCGCAATCAGGTGGTGCTCAACGGCGGTATCGTCATCAAGGAAGCCGCCAACCAGCACTACTGCACCGATGCCTTTAGCCGCGCGGTGTTCCAGGCCATCTGCGATGACGCCGACGTGCCCACGCAGGCCTTCGCCAACAAGAGCGATATGGCCGGCGGCTCCACGCTCGGCAATCTGTCCAATATGCAGGCGAGCATGCATGCTGTGGACGTGGGCCTGCCGCAGCTTGCCATGCACTCGAGCTACGAGACCGGCGGCGTACGCGACGTGATGTACGCCATCCGCGCTCTCACCGCGTTCTACGAGCGCAACCTAACCATCAACGGCGCCGAAAGCGTGGAGCTCTAAATGCAAGCCGAAGACGAGAAGACCGAGGGCAGGTCTCAACTAATCGATCAGGGGTCGAAGCTGTTCGCCACCGCTTGCCATGAATCGGGAATCGACGTGTCCAACGCGTGGCCAGCGAGCGATGAAGAACTCAAGCGTAGCGCCTATTCGGACCATTATGGTAAGGAGATGGACTGGCTCTAATAGGCGAAACGTCGAAAACGCCAGATGAATGCCTGATATCACTTTGACAAAAGTATCGCAGGCAAAACCAACGTAATGGTGCAAACTAACCTGACCCCATTGCACCAAAAAGGGAGAATGCCGCAGGTCGGACAAAAGTCAGCGAGAGCCCGCCAGAGCGAGCAAGGTGACGTGAAAGAGGAGGGCATTGACCTTCTGGTCATGCCCGACGATTGAAAGGCAGATTGCCGCTCTGGCGGGCTCGCAGCGTCG
Organism: Collinsella sp.; assembly: GCA_036304065.1. Taxonomy (GTDB): domain Bacteria; phylum Actinomycetota; class Coriobacteriia; order Coriobacteriales; family Coriobacteriaceae; genus Collinsella. The sequence continues at coordinate 118,199 of JAXIZI010000001.1, forward strand.
AGGGGTTCCGGCGTTTGGCAAAACGCCGGAACAATCAGTGTTCGATCCAGCAGCGAAGCGTCTCGCCTGCCTGCAGGTGACGCAGATTCTCCGCGGCGATGTCGACCACGTTATTGAGCGTGGCGGCTAGGTGGAACCAGCCGGAGACGTGCGGCGTGATGAGCATGTTGGGTGCATCCCACAGCGGGCTCGTGGCGGGCAGCGGCTCGGGGTCGGTGACGTCGACCGCGGCGCCGGCGAGATGACCCGACTCCAGGGCGGTTACCAAGTCGTCGGTGACCACAAGATCGCCGCGGCCGCCGTTGGCAAAGAAGGCACCCGGCTTCATCGCGGCAAAGAACTCGGCATTTGCAATGCCGCGGGTCTTGGGCGTGCTGGGCATAAAGGATGCGACGATGTCGGCCTCGGCCAGGCGATCGGGCAGGGCGTCCATGCCATCCATATCCTCAAACACAATGGGGTAGACGAGCGGATGGCGCTTGATGCCGCGGACGTGTGCGCCCATGTTGCGGCAGAGCGTGGCAAAGTGGCCGCCGATATCGCCCGCGCCCAGCACCAGCACGTTGGCGTTTTTGAGCGAGGTAACCGGCCCCAAATCCTCCCAGCGATGCTCGCGCTGCAAGTCGTGATAGCCGGGCAGGCGCTTCATCATGGAAAGGACCATGGCAAACATGTGCTCGCTCACGGCCTGGCCGTAGGCGCCTACCGAGCAGGAGAGCTTAGCGTCGGCTGGCACGGTGCCAGCGGTCAAGTAATCGTCATAGCCCGCGGTCTGCAGTTGCAACAGCTGGAGATGCTCGCACGCGGTAAGCAGGGCAGGGTCTATGTTGCCCAAGATCACGTCGGCGTTGGCGACCTGCTCACGTGTGATGGCGTCGGCGCTCGTATAGATAAAGTCCTCGCCCGGAGCACTCGACTCAAGAATTGCGCGATGGCGGTCATTGACGGGCAGCAAAACCAGGATGTTCACAAGCAGTCCTCTCCGCTCGACCTGCCAAAAAGGGACAGGTTTATTTTGGCAGGTTTTATCAGGCAAAACGCTCAAAAAAAACGCCGGATGCAAGACGAGCGTGCCCGTCAGCATCCGGCGCATCTACAGCTACCAACTCAGCAGCTCGTAGTCGTCCTCGGTCACCACGAGCTGTACCTCGCACTGGGCCGAATCGCTGCCGTCCTTGGTGCGCACGCACCAACCGTCACCCTTGCTAATCTTAATGTCGGGCGCTCCGGCATTGACCATGGGCTCGATGGTAAAGACCATGCCCGGAGCCATGATGGTGTCCACATCGGGCGCCTCGGTGGTAAAGCCCACAAACGGGTCCTCGTGGAACTCCTTGCCGATGCCGTGTCCGCCGTACTCGCGCACCACGCTAAAGCCGGCGTCCTCGACGGTCTTTTGCACGGCCTCGGCCATAACGGACAACGGCAGCCATGGCTTGACGGCCGCCAGACCCGCCTCCACGCTGGCACGGGTGACGTCGACCAGGCGCTGGCGCTCGGCCGAGACCTCGCCGATGCAGAACATACGGCTCGAATCACTAAAGTAGCCGTCCAGGATCGTGGAGCAGTCCACGTTGATAATATCGCCCTCGTGCAGCACGTCTGTATCACAGGGGATGCCGTGGCAGACGACGTCGTTGATCGAGGTGCACACGCTCTTGGGATAGCCCTCGTAGTTGAGGTCGGCCGGCGTGCCACCGTGCTCGACGGTGTAGTCGTAGATCATCTGGTCGATCTGGTTGGTGGTCATGCCCGCGGCGATGTGTTCGCCTACGTAATCGAGCACGCCCACGTTGATAGCGGCCGAGCGCTTGATGCCCTCGATATCGGCGGGCGTCTTGTAGAGCGTACGGGGCAGAACCTCCCAGCCCTCCTCCCACAGGCGCTCGAGGCGCTCGTCGAAGGCGCTGTGACATTTCTTATATTTTTTGCCGCTGCCGCACCAGCAGGCGTCGTTGCGGCCGGGTACGGGTCCTTTGTCATACATGGCTAACTTCCTTTCATCCGCAGCTAGTATAGCCCACTCACGCGTCCATAAAAGTTGCGGTGATATAGTTCCGATTTAAGCGGTTTAACAGCATAAACAGGAACTATATCACCGCAACTGATGGAGTGGGATGGCGGACACTAGCTGCTGCGTGGTTTTGCTAGTAGCTCACCTGGCAGGGAATGCCGAGGGCGCGCACGCGTGCAGCGATCGTGTCGAGCGCCTCGGGCGCTGCTTTGGCAAGGCCGGCGACCGGTGTCTCGCGCGCCACCGTGTAGATGGTCGCTTCTTGTGGGCGAATGCGCTCGAGCGCCGCGAGCCAGGGGGCAACGTACTCCTCGCCGGTGTTGTCGATGAGCTTGCCTTGATACTCGCCGGTCAAAAAGATCGTCTGGATAATAACGTGACCGTCAAAGCTTGCGAACGTCTCGATCTGGTGCTCGACGTCGTAGGGGCCAACGGGCTGGTCGAGCAGCTGGATAAACGCCGGGTCGACGGTATCGAGCTTAAGAATGTTGTCGTCGACCATCATGAGCGCGTCGTGTACCTCGGGGCGGTCGGCGCGCGTGCCGTTGGAGAGCACGGCGATCTTGGAGTTTGGGGCAAGCTCGTTGCGCAGCGCGACGGCGCCGGCGATGGCCTGCGGAAACTCCGGTGCGGCGGTGGGCTCGCCGTTGCCTGCGAAGGTGATCACATCGGGAAGTTCGCCCTCGGCTGCCATCTCGCGCAGCTTTGCCTCGAGCGCGTCGAGTACCACGGCGGCTGTGTTGTGCGGCTCATGGCAGGGGCGCTCGGCGTTGAGGCCGTTTTCGCAGTAAATGCAGTCGAACGTGCAGATTTTGCCGCTGGCCGGCATCATGTTGACGCCGAGCGAGAGACCAAGGCGACGGCTGCGAACGGGCCCAAAGATGGGGCTGGCATTCAAAAACGTAGACATAGGCATATGCTCCTCAAGACAATTGTGCCTAAGCATAGCATCGGCTCCAAAGCAGGGTGCGGGCTCTTGCTTTACAAGTTTCGTTTTTTCACGTCGCTCATTATGCCGTGTCATGAAAAGCCTCGGGTCGGGTAAAGTTAATCTGTTAACAAGGTGTAAGGCAATGCGGGTCCATCCAACCGCACTGACGTGCAACTGGATGAGCATTGATGATGGGGGCACAACATGGATTTTACGGTCGAGAATGCGGGCACCACGATTGCCTGTCGCGAATATGCCGGCCCGGATGTGTCGCCTGATACTCCTGCCTTGGTGTGCGTGCACGGCGCTTGTGTCGACGGCACATTTTTTGACGGTATCGCTTGTGAACTCAGTCGCAACTACCGCGTAATTGCCTACGACCGCCGCGGCTGCGGTGGCAGCAGCGATGCGGCAGACGACAGCTATGATCTTGCCGCTCAGGCCGCCGACCTGCAAGCCGTGATCGAACACGTTGGCGCTCCGGCAAATGTGCTTGCGCACAGCGCCGGTACGTTGGTGGCGCTGGAGCTTCTTCGCATCGAACCCCATCTCGTCTCCCGTGCGATTCTGCATGAGCCGGCTGTGTCGGCCGAAGGCGTCGGTATGGGCGCAGCTCCGGTTTTGCTCGATATGATTGCGGCTGGAAAGGTTTCAAGGGCGCTCCGGCTTTTCTTGGGAGCTCTCGGCGACTTGGACCCCGAGGCTCCCGGGACGACTGAAGCGGAAGTCAAACATGCCCTGCGCAATGGTCGTTGCTTTATGGCCAATGAATACGGAACAAATATGACATATGCTCCCGACTGGGAGCGCGCCCGCGAATCAAAGGCGGTGTCGGCTGTGTTTTTGGGCGAGCTTTCGGTCGGTACACCCCGCGAGGCTGGTACGCGAGCGGCTGCCGAATATCTCGATTGCCCCCTTGTGACGATCCCGGGCGCGCATAACGGTTTGCGCGATCGCCCCGTTACGGCGGCAAACGCCGTTCGCGATGTCTTGGAGCGTTAGCACGCTCGATGACCTGCGGGGAGGGGGACTGTTGGCGTTTCGTCATTGTTAACGAATGCGCCAATAACCACGCGCCCGCGGTTCCATTACCACCGTTTGCCAGGTCATAAAAATGTAACAGTATTCACGTGCTTACCTGCATCGGCAAGGTGTTACCCTTGTAGCATTTGGAACCCACCGCTACTATGCGAAACTATCGAAAGGGCCCCATATGCTCAATAATCACGAGGTCAATCTAACCGACGAGGAGGCTGCCGCTGAGGTCGCCCGCGTCGCGAAGACCTACCCCGTGGTGCGTTTGCTGTCGGCCGATCAGATTAAGAGCGAGCCTAACTGCCTGCTCGCCGGCGATCGCTGCCCTTGTCTGCGTCAGTCGAGTCTTGAGGCTTTGGCAGACTCCGATGAGGTGTCGGAGCAACTGCTCAACGATGGTGTTGAGTACCGCGCTCGCCTACGCCCTCTAAAGGTCGAGGGTGAGCCTCGTGTCTTGCTGATGGTGCGTCCGATCGATGAACAAGAGGCTGCAGAAGAGGACCTTGTCTACACCGACGTGCTGACGAGTGTGCGCAATCGCCGATATTACGAGGAAAAGCTCCGTAGCGCCCGCATGAAGGCCGGCGTTGCGGTGATCGACCTTGACGATTTTAGGGTCTTCAACGATACGTGTGGCCGTCATGCCGGCGACCTTGCGCTCGGTGCCGTGGCGACAGCCATACGCAGCGGTATTCGTTCGACTGACGAACTTGTGCGCTATGGCTGCGACAAGTTTGTGGCCGTCATGCCCGATATTCCCTCCGATGACTTCGCCCGTCGCCTGCGTCAGGTATCCGATGCCGTTCGTTCCGCGTTTATTCCGGGCCATGAGCACGTGAGCTTGACGGCATGTGTTGGTGGCGTTCGCATTCATGGCGAGACGGTTGATGAGGGCGTTGGCCGCGCTGTCCAGTTACTGAGCCGTGCTAAGGCAAAAGCCGGTACGGTCGTGACCGATGGCGATTTCATCGAGGTCTTCCAAAACGAAAAGCCTTTGGTGCTTATCATCGATGACTCCGAGATGAACCGAGCCATTCTCAACGAGATGCTCAAGGACGAGTATTGCATCCTCGAGGCTGATAACGGTCGTACGGCGCTCGATATGGTCGACCGCTATGGCGATGAGTTGTCGCTCGTGCTACTGGACATTGTCATGCCGGACGTGAGCGGCTTTGAGGTGCTGACCGATCTGTCGCGCCGATCGGTTGTTGACAAACTACCTGTCATCATGATCTCGAGCGAAGATTCCGACGATATGGTTCTGCGCGCGTACGAGCTGGGCGCCTCGGACTATATCAACCGCCCGTTTGACTCCCGTGTCGTGCGCCGCCGTGTAAGCAACACCATCCGCCTATACGCCAAACAGCGCCGCCTGACGAGCCTGCTGTCCCAGCAGTACAACGAGCGCGTCAAGAACGTCGCATGCTCATCGACATCATGGCCGGCGTCATGGAGCTTCGCAACGGCGAGAGCGGCAGGCACGTTACGAACATCGAGAAGCTGACCGAGCTGCTGCTTGACTGTCTGGTCCAGCGTAGCGACACGATCTCCCTTGACAATGAGGAACGCTCTACGATTGCCCTGGCTTCGGCGCTGCACGATATCGGCAAGATGTCGATTGACGATGCAATTCTCAACAAACCCGGGCGCCTTACGCCCGAGGAGTTCGAGATTATGAAGACGCATACCACGATGGGCGCCGACATGTTGCTTGAGCTGGGCCGCCATCACGTCGGCAATGCGCTTATGGAATATGCGTACCAGATTGCGCGTTGGCATCACGAGCGCTGGGACGGCAAGGGTTATCCCGATGGCCTTAAGGGCGACGAGATTCCCATTGCCGCGCAGGTGGTTTCGGTGGCCGACGTGTATGATGCGCTGACGAGCGTGCGTGTGTACAAGGACGCTATCCCGCACGAGGAAGCAATCCAGATGATCCTAGACGGTAAGTGCGGTACCTTTAACCCGCTGTTGCTCGACTGCCTGCTCGAGGTGCAAGACCGTATTGCCGAGACGTTGGCACGCCCCGCCGATGTTGTCGCGTTTCCCACGATTTAGTTTGACCTAAGGAGTTTTAATCCATGATTTCCATGCGTGAGGCGTATGAGAAGATCGGCGCTAATTATGATGACGCGTGCGCTCGGCTGATGGGCGAGGAAATGCTTGCCCGCTTTGCCCTCAAGTTTTTGGATGACGAGAGCATGGACAAGCTGGAGGCCGCCATGGCGGCAGGAGACGCCGAAGGTGCGTTTATGGCAGCGCACACGCTCAAGGGCGTGAGCCAGAACCTGGGATTCGATAATCTGTACGAGCCGGCGGTCGTGGTGACCGAAGCGCTGCGCGGTGCCGATGCCGTTGACGGCGCCCGCGAGGGGATGCATGCGCTGCAGCAGCAATATGCGGCTACGATGTCGGCTCTGCGCGAGGCGGGCGAGTAAGAGGTTGTGAGCCTTGGGCTGTGTGCCTGCCGCGTATAGGCAAAAGGGCGCCCCGCCGGACCATGTGGCCGGCGGGGCGCCCTTATCTGTTATGCGGTTCGCGAGCTAGCGAGCCTGCTTAACCTTTGCCGCTGCCTCGACAAACGACTTCCACAGGTTAAAGTCGGTCTCGAGTGTCTTCCACGTGTACTCAGGGTGCCATTGCACGCCCAGACAGAACGGCTGGCCTTCGACTTCGATGCACTCGGGAACGCCGTCGGTTGCCTTGGCGACCAAGCGCGTGCTCTTACCCAGACGATCGACGCAGCAGTGATGTGCCGAGTTGGTCTGGATCAGCCTGTGCCCGCCAACCGCGAGCTCCAGCAGCGAGCCCGGCATGACCTCGACAGGGTGCACGGGGTCGTTGAGCACGTGGGTGTGGCGCCACTGCGTGCGGCCCTCGCGCGCACCCAGGCTCGGCACGTCCATGCACAGGGTGCCGCCAGTGGCGACGTTGAGCAGCTGCGTGCCGCGGCAGGTGGTAAAGAGCGGCTTCTTGGCGCGGAGTACCTCGTCGACCAGCTTAAACTCAAAACTATCGCGGATCTCGCAGCAGAGGGTGGGGTCGTAGGGTCGATCATCGCCCCAGCGTTTGGGGTTGACGTCCGGGCCGCCGGGAATGGCGATGCCGTCGGCGATATCGACGTAATGACGGATGACCTCAATGTCCTCGGTGATGGACATCTGCAGCGGCAGGCCGCCGGCGGCAAGGATGGCATCGACAAAGACGCTCGCAATCTCCTCGTTGGGGGAGAGCGTCTCGCTCAAATAGGGTTTCGCTTCTTCCCAGCGTGGTGCGACCAGGATGAGCGGACGGTCGGCGGGATCGACGTCGACGTGCGGAGTGTAGGACGATGAGGTGCGGGTTCCGATCATGGGCGTAGCTTTCGAATCCGGGTGGACATGGCACAGGGGTGGCGCGGAGCAAACGTTACTGATGAATTTGCCCGCGTGGCAATTGGGTTAGTGGCCCTTGATGGAGTTGAGGAAGTCCTGGGCGCGCTTGGTCTGGGGGTGGTCGAAGAACTCGTCGGGCGTGCCGGTTTCCACAATCTGGCCGTCGGCCATAAATACGACGCGATCGGCCACGCGGCGGGCGAAGTTCATCTCGTGCGTGATGACGATCATCGTCATGCCCTGCTGGGCCAGACGGACCATGACCTCGAGCACCTCGTTGATCATTTCGGGATCGAGGGCGCTTGTGGGCTCGTCAAAAAGCATGGCCTTGGGCTGCATGGCGAGTGAACGGGCGATGGCCACGCGCTGCTGCTGGCCGCCCGAAAGCTGTGCGGGCACCTTGTCGGCCTGCTCGGCCACGCCCACGCGGCTCAGCAGGTCCATGGCGCGCTCGCGGGCCTCGTCCTTGGAGACACCCAGCACATCGACCGGTCCCAGCATGACGTTCTGCAGCACCGTCATATGTGCGAACAGGTTGAACTGTTGGAACACCATGCCCAGCTCGGCGCGCATACGGGCAAGGTCCTTGCCTTCTTGCGGCAGGGGCTCGCCCTCGATGAGGATCTCGCCCGAGTCGATGGTTTCCAGGCGGTTGATGGTGCGGCACATGGTCGACTTGCCCGAGCCCGAGGGTCCGATCACCACGACGACCTCGCCGCGGTCGACCGACAGATTGATGTCGTTGAGAACGTGCAGGTCGCCATAGTGCTTATCGACGTGTCTGAGCTCGATCAGCGGCTGATTGCCGGTGGAAGAGGTGCTCTGTGCCATGGTGCTCGGCTCCTTATGACTTGAAATGGTAAAGCGTTAGCGGATGATGGTCGCGCCGGTCTTGTGCGAAACATAGACAGCGGCCTTGTTGATCGCGACGTTGATGAGGATGTAGATGACTGCGATCACCAGGTAGACCGATACGAGGGCGTCGTAGTTGGTAATGAGCACGCGGGCGTTTTGCATGAGGTCGGGGTAGCTCACCACGTAGGCGACGGTGGTGTCCTTGACCACGACCACAAGCTGCGAAATCAAGGACGGAATGATAAACCGAATAGCCTGCGGCAACACGATTTTAAAGGTGATTTTGGCCCTGGAGAGACCGAGTGCCTGGGCGGCCTCGACCTGACCGCGCGGCACGGCGTTGACGCCGGCACGGAAGATCTCGGCAAGTACACCGGCTGCGGCGAGCGCGACGGGAAGCGTGAGCATCCAAAACGACGGTAGCGCGATCTTGTACTGGGGCAGCACCAAAAAGAAGAAGTAGATGAACAGCAGACTCGGCACGCCGCGGAAGAAATCGGTGAGCACGCGGCAGACCAGCTGCAGCGGCTTAATATCGCTCGTGCGGCCGAGCATAAGGGCCAAGCCCAGCACCAGCGCGATGGCGCCAGCGGTGAGTGCGACTTTGACGGTGCCCTCAAAGCCGGCAAGCAAGAACTTCCAGGTGGTGAGGTGCGTAAAGAAATACCAGTAGTGGACCGAAAGCTGACCGGTCACATAAAAGCGCTGCAGTACCAGGACGACGAGTGCGGCGACGGCAACAAGCGAGATGGCGGTGCCGATGCGAATCTTGGTGCGCATCTTGGGGCCGGGAGCCTCGTAGAGCGCATCGCGCATGGTGAGCGCGGAGGTGGAGTGCTTGCTCATCGGAGGATCCTCACCTTCTTATCGATGTAGTTGCCAATGTGGCTCACCACAAAGGCCGTGCCCAGGTAGCCGAGCGCCGAGATGAAGAACGCGGCGACGCCGCCGAGCGAGCGGGTATTGATGTAGCTCACCACGCCGGTGAGCTCCTGCGGTTGCAACGGCACCTGGCTGCCGAGCGCGGTGGTGAGCATGACGGCGATAAAGAGGTTGGTCATGGGCAGCACGCTTGAGCGCAGTGCCTGCGGTATCACGATCTTGGCGAGGATACGGTTAAAGCTCATGCCCAGCGAGCGGGCGGCTTCCACCTGGCCGACGCCGACGGTGTTGATGCCGCTCATAAAGTTTTCGGAGCCAAAGGCCGAGCCCAAAAGGACCGTGGCGACGATAACGCAGGTGCGGTAGGGCAGGACGACCTTGAGCGGCGGCAGCGCGTAGACGACGATGATAAGCAGCGCGATGCCGGGGATGTTACGGAAGACCTGAACATACAGGTCGCCAAAGACGCGCAGCGGCTTGAGCGGCGACACGCGCATCACGGTGACGGCGACGGCCAGCACCATGGCGATGGCAAACGACTCAAGCGTCATGCCCCAGGTTGCGAGCAGCGCGTCGATATAGTTCTGGCCATAGAGCGACCAGAGCTCGGAGAGACTCATGCGGACCTCCTGCCGATAAGGAAAGGGGCTCCCGTGTGTACGGAAGCCCCGACAACTCAGTGAGGAAACAGTTTACCGCAATAAAGCACATCGTGCGTTTCCGTATGGTTTCGTTGCGGCCGTTACCAGGCTCGCTGCCTAGGCGCCGATCTCGGGCAGCTCGGGAACATTGGTGTCGCCCGTACGGTCGCCGATGCAGATCTGCCACAGCTCGGTCCAGGTGCCATCGTCCTCGATCTTCTTAAGGAAGTCGTTAACGAAGGCGACGCCGTCGGAATCGAGCGGCAGGCCGATGCCATAGGGCTCCTTGCTGCCGAAGGGCTTGCCGGCGATCTTGTACTTACCGGGCTCGCGGACCAGGGCGCTCTGCTGCATGTTGTTATCGATGACGTAGGCGTCAACGCGGCCCTGCTGGAGTGCCTGGCGGGCCTCCTCGTCGGTCTTGAACTCCTGCTGGCTGGCCTTGGGGGCGAACTCCTCCAGGATGGCGGGGCCGTTGGAGCCGGACTGGACGGCGACGTTCTTGTCGGCCAGGTCGTCAACGCTCTTGATGTCGTCGTTATCGGCGAGCACCAGGATGGCCTGCTGCGTGTAGTAGTAGGGACCGGCAAAGGAGACGAGCTTCTTGCGCTCATCGGTAATGGTGTAGGTGGCGAAGACGGCGTCGACCTGGCCGTTCTGCAGGACGGACTCGCGTGTGTCCGAGGTCACCTGGGTGATCTCGACCTTGTTCTCGCCCAGAATGTAGTTGGACAGGAGCTGTGCGATACCGGCGTCGAAGCCGCGGGTCTGACCGTCTTTCTCGTTGAGGAGGGAGAAGAGCGTGGAGGTCTGAACGCCACCGATCTTAAAGACGCCGGCGTCCTTGACGGCCGTGGCCCAGGTGCTGGCGGCGATGGCGTCGTCATCGGCCTTGGGGCCGTTGTCGACGAGCTTGTCGAATGCCTTGGCATCGAGCGTGGTGGAAGCCTCGGTATCATTGGAGCTCTTGGAGGAGCCGGCGGCGGAACCCTTGTCGGCCTCGGCGCTGGTGTCGGAGCAGCCGGCAAGACCAAGGCCGGCGACGGTTGCGAAGGTGGCGGCAACGAAGCCGCGGCGGTCGAGAACGACCTGCTGGGAGAGGTTCTTGCTCATGGGAGAACACCTTTCTCAATAAAATCCCTAGCGGTTGAGTAGAGTTATACCCTATCCCGCTCAAATGGGTCAACACGAAATAACTCAGAAACATACTTGCCTTATGGGTAATTCTACCTACCAAAAAGGGACAGGTTTATTTTGGTAGGTTTTATCTGGGGAAACGTCGGTTATTACTGCTGAGACGGCGTTTCGCGGACGGCGTGGTCGCTCGCGGCGGTCGCTATAATGGCGGCAACGCGACACATATATAAGTAAGGAGATCGCGTATGAACGGTTATTCGTTTTTCGCGCCGACCATGACTTGCTGTTTTGTCTCGATCTGTAACAGTTAGACGGAAATTCGGGCCCTAGATGTTACAGATTGAGATAATCGCGTCGTGAAAACAAAACCTCCGCAGGGGCGCTTCCCTTGCGGAGGTTTTCTTACTCGTTGAGTAGTCTCGCGGCTTCGGCGGCCATGTTCTCGACCGTCATGCCGTTCTGAGCGAGCAGTTCGTTGGGGTCGTAGCGGTCGGGGAAGCCCTTGGCGATGCCGAAGGTGCGCGTGCGCACGGGCGTGCAGGCCAGGTAGCACGCCACGCGCTCGCCCCAGCCGCCGTCCAAGATGCCGTCCTCGAGGGTGACGACAACGCGATGCTCGGCGGCAAGGCTGTCGAGGAACTCGCGGTCGAGCTCGGTTGCGAAGCGCGGGTTGACGAGCGTGGCTTCGATACCGTACTCGGCGGCCAAGCGGTTTGCCACACGCTCGCCTAGCTCAAAGAAATCGCCGAGCGCGAGCACGGCAACGTCGCGGCCCTGGCGCACCACGTTGTAGCGAACGGCGCTGTAGTCGGTGTCCTCGGCGGGCGCCAAATCGGGGCGGCTAACCAGGCCAATGCCCGGTACGCGGATCGCCACGGGATGCTCGCGGTGGTCGAGCGACCAGCTCAGCATGGACAGGTATTCCTCCATGCAGGCCGGCGCCAAGTAGCGCATGTTGGGAAGAGCGCCCAGCATGGAAATATCAAAGAACGAGAGGTGCGTCTCGGATGTGGTGCCAAAGATCGACGCGCCAAACACCAAGATGGTTGCGGGGGCATCGTTGAGGCACAGGTCGTGCCACAGCTCGTCGTAGGCGCGCTGCAAAAACGTGCCGTACACACCAAAGACTGGCTTGGCGCCCGAGCGCGCAAGCGCGGTGGCAAAGGTCACAGCGTGCTCCTCGGCAATGCCCACATCGACGAACTGTTTGCCGGCGGCAGCGCGAAGCTCGGGTGTAAAGCCCATGATGTAGGGCGTGGCGGCCGTGATGCCCACGACCTGCGAATCGCGCTCGATGGCGGTGCTGAGCGCCTCGCCCGTAATATCGGCATAGGTGCGCGGTGCGGGCTCGCTCGGATGGCCCGGGCAGAGCTTGCGCCCAGTCGCCATGTCAAACGGACCCACGTGGTGCCAGCGTTCCGGGTCGCTCTGGGCTGGCTCAAAGCCCTTGCCCTTGGCGGTGGAGACGTGCAGCACGATGGGGTGATCGATATTGCGCAGTTCCTGCAACGCGTCGACGAGGGCCAACACATCGTTACCGGCGTCCAGATAGCGGTAGTCGAGCCCCATCGCGCGGAAGACGTTGCGCTCACAGGCACCGTTGCTGGCGCGCAGCTCGGCCAGATTGCGATACAGGCCGCCATGGTTCTCGGCAATGGACTGGTCGTTATCGTTGACGATGATGATCAGGTTGCTATCGAGTTCGGCGGCATTGTTAAAGCCCTCAAACGCCAGGCCGCCCGAAAGCGAGCCGTCGCCAATGATGGTGATGACGTTATACGTGTCGCCCGCCAGGTCGCGCGCGTGGGCAAGGCCACAGCCCAGGCTCACCGACGTGGAGGTGTGGCCCATGGCGAACAGGTCGTGCTCGGACTCGTTGGGATTGGCAAAGCCAGAAGCCTCACCATAACGTTCCGGATTGATATAGGTGTACGCGCGCCCGGTCAGCGCCTTGTGGGCGTAGGTCTGGTGCGACACGTCAAAGACAATTTTGTCGGTGGGGGAGTTAAACACGCGATGGAGCGCAACCGTAAGCTCAACGACGCCCAAGTTGGGGGCAACGTGCCCGCCGACGGCGGCGGAGCTTTCGAGGATGGCGTGGCGAATCTCGCCGCAGAGCAGCGGAAGCTCGGCGCGGTCGAGAGCCTTGACGTCCTCGGGCGTTGTCGTTTGCGTAAGCAGCATCGTTGTGGGTTACTCCATGCGAATCGAGCGCCGGCGCTCCCTCGGCCGGCACAATTGCACAAAACAGTCTCGCACATTTTGGCGTTTGATATGTGACGGCGGCGCGGTAATTCGCCAACTGGCGGGGCAAAACGTTTTGTCCGATGCCATACTGATGTGTTCCATGATGTTTTTATCGATTGCGCACAGGCCGTGGCTTGTCGCTGCGGGCCGCTGGAAGGAGGCAGCATGTCCGATACCGTTCGTGCCGAGAAAATCGCGCGCGAGGTTGACTATGCCGCCCGTCAGCTCGCCCAGGCGGGCCGCTTGGACCTGACGCACGGGTTTATCCAGCATGGTGATGTGACGGTCTATGCACATGTGACCTCGGTGGCGCGGGCAAGTCTGTCCTTTGCCGAGCGCCTGGGCCGTGTCGGTGTCTCGGTCGACCGCGCCTCGTTGCTGCGCGGGGCCCTGCTGCACGATTACTTTCTCTATGACTGGCACGATCCCGACCCAAGCCATCGGCTGCATGGCTTTCGCCACCCGTTTTTTGCCCTGGCGCGAGCCGAAGAGGATTTTGAGCTGACGTCTCGTGAGCGGAATATTATCGTGCGCCATATGTTTCCGCTGGTGCCGGTGCCGCCGACGTGTCGTGAGGCATGGATTGTATGCCTGGCGGATAAATGGTGTGCTCTGCGCGAGACGATCGCCGGCCGTCTGCGGCACAAAGGCGGCGCGAACGATTTGAACGAGGGCTCGAGTGACGGCTCGAGTAAAGAATCGAGTAAAAAGAGGAGAGGGTAGACGGTGGGGACCGCGATCGACATGGCGTTTGGCGGCGCGACGCTTGCCGCCTGCCCGCTCTCGGCGCTGGTGCTCTCGTTTGCCTTCTACGGTTTTTGCGGTTGGGCATGGAAATCGACAGTCTGCGCCATGCTCAACCACGGGCGCTTTGCCAACAGCGGCTTTTTGCTGGGACCGTGCTGCCCCATCTATGGCGCGGGCGGCATTGCCTGCTGGCTGCTGTTGCGCGGGATTCCGGATGCCTCGAGCCAGTTTGTCGCTGCGGCGCTCGTATGCAGCGTGATTGAGTACAGTGTGGGCGTGCTGTTGGAAAAAACAACGGGCGCTCGCTTTTGGGACTATTCGCATCTGCCGTTTAACCTGCACGGGCGCATCTGCCTGTACTGGGCCTGTGCGTTTGGCCTGGGTGCGTTGTGCATTTGCCGTTTAGTGGAGCCGGCATTGCTGGGGCTGCTTGGCCATCTGCCGGTGCTGATTGTGCGGCTGTCCGCCCTTATCGCCGCGGTCGCGATGATGGTCGACGCGGTGTGCTCTTTGGCCAGCTGGCGTCGCCTGTCCGATCAGCTGGAGCGCGTCCGGGCTGACCTTGCCGACCGCATCAACGAGTCGCTTGCCGATGCCTCGGACTCAATGCTCGAGCACATTCCCGATTCGACGATTGACTCGGTGACACAGACGCATATCCGTAGCCGTGCCGTTAACGCATGGCTGGCCGAGCTTGGCGACGCCGCGCTCGATGCCCTGCGCGAGAAGGCTTCGATGCCGACGTTTATCGCGGATGGTGCTCGCGGCCTGGCGCTCGCTGCCCGCCGCGTGGCCGATGCCGCGCCGAGCATGCCGCGTCCGTCGCTCAGCCGTCGCCTTGCCGGTAAGCGCATGAGCCGTCCGGTGCCGAGCGTGTCACTCAGCCGCCGCGACCTACGCTTCTTTAACGCCTTCCCGCGTCTGCGCATCAACCGCTACGAGGGCGTCATCCGAGCTACCGACCTCCGCGACCGAGCCCGCGAGCTGTTCCGGCGCTAGCCGGGATGGGCGCGCTCACGGCTCCCTTGCTCGCGTATTTCCCGTTCGTTTCGCGCCCGTTGCCGCGCCGTTTCCAAGATTGCGGTGCCGTTGGAGGCGGCAAGATTTGGGTCGAGCCGGCCGAGGAGGTTATCCGCATCCGCACCGGCGAACATGGCCCCGCCGCGGTGTAGGACAATCTTTCGCCTGACGGGCGCGCCTCTCTTGGGGCGCGCCCGTTCTCGTCTACAATATCGTGCAGACGAAGGAGAGGCATGCCCATGATCAAGATGTTTGCGAGTGACTTAGACGGAACGCTGCTGAATGCCCTACACGAGGCCGACGGAACCATCCGCCGCACCATTCGCGAGCTGACCGAAGCCGGGCTGCATGTGGTTCCCGCGACCGGACGCTCGACGCTGCCGATCGGCGAGCATGGCTTCACAGGTCTGGCACTCGACGCCTGCTGCTCCAACGGATCCATCGTGCGCGACAGCCATGGTGAGGTGCTCAAGACCTGGACCATCGACCCGCAGGTTACCGAGGAGCTGCTCAAAGCGTTCCCGGACATTTGCTTCGACTGCTCCACGCCCGACGGCATGTTCTCGAGCGGTTCGTTCGAGATGCACCAGGCGGGCTTTAAAAAGGACAGTCCTATCAAGCGCATCGTGATGCGCGGCATGCGTGCACGTGGCGGGTATCACGAGGAACAGTATTTCGACCAGTCGATCGGTGACATCCTGCGTCATGACGTGTGCAAAATCAACTGCCGCGTGACCTCGCCCGAGCTGGAGCGCGACCTTAAGGCATATTTGGCTGAGCGATCGGACCGCGTGGTCAACGCGCCGTTCGATCCGGTGATGTTCGAGATCACGGACGTGGCGTGCAACAAGGGCGAGAGCGTGGCGTGGCTGGCGGGCTACTACGGTATTGCCGAGGACGAGGTCGCGGTCTACGGCGACGGCGGCAACGACATTGCCATGCTCAAACGCTTCCGCCACAGCTACGCGACCAAAAACGGCAGTGACGCGGCCAAGGCCGCCGCGAGCGTGACCATCGGCAGTTGCATGGTCCACGCCGTTCCCAAGCATATGCTCGCCACCATGCGCAAGCAAAACCCCCGCACCGTCATCGAATAATGTGGCAAAGGGATAGTCCCTTTGTCACATGGGAGATGCCGGCTTTTGGCGTATAGGACTGTTACGCTTTCGCCACCAACAAATTTCGAGTTATTCGGCCTGTCGGAGGTCGTTAAATGGCTAAAGATGCCCTCGCAGGAACATTCATACCTCTAACGGTGTTTGATTCGGTGACGTAAGTGCGCAAATGGGCATGTATGCGCTCAAATAAGGACAAAAACTCTCAGATAATCCCGGTGGTGCATTTATGCAGAACCAGCAGCGTGGCCGAATAACTCGAAAAATGTAGGTAGCAGTTCGGCGACAAGCTCGGGTATGGCAAAGGAACTGTTCCTTCGCCATACCCGAGTTCCGATCTTCTGAAATGCGAACAAACATTCGCATATCTAACTGCGCTTTGATAGAATTGATACTGTTGGCGGCAGTTCCATGTGCCGGGCAACGCCCTCCATCTGATGGGAGGTGATGCCCATGACCGATCTGATTGATTTCGTGAGACTTCTGACCGCTTTGGTCTCGTTCTCCACGGCGCTCGTCGGGCTTTCCGAGGCACTCAAGCAACGTTCGAAGCAACGTAAGACGATATGAGAAAGCCATTTGGGTCGCCTCCCCCGCGGCGCAGCTTCTTTCCGCGGGCTCGGGATGCCACAATGGGCTTTGAGTATCGGCCCGTGCGGTAGCCCTTACCGCACCTGCGGGGAGGAGGCTTCCCATGCC
>JAXIZI010000002.1:0-40859 GCA_036304065.1 Collinsella sp.
CCGAAGGAGAGGATTGCGGGCCGCCGGAGCGGTATCCGCGGATATGAGACTGAGCCGAAGGCGTCGACGACATGCCGGGGGCGGACCGGGACGGGTTCAACGGCAGGCCCCGCCGACCGATTGCAAGCGGTCGGCGGGGCCCTTGTGGCTCTTGACAGCGGATTGGGTCATATGAGCGAAAGCGCCCCTAGGCGAGCAAGGTGACGTGAAAGAGGAGGGAAGCGTACTTCGGTACACGACCGACGATTGAACGTCAGATTGTCGCTTAGGGGCATTTGCAGCGTCGAGCCGTTATGCGGTTTGGTAAAACCGCGTAACTTCTACAGCTGGCGCAGACCTTCCTCGAGACCGGTCTTGCTGTTGGTCTTCTCGTCGCGCATCTTGATGACGCGGGCGGGGACACCGGCCACGACGGCACCGGCGGGGACGTCCTCGACGCACACGGCGCCGGCGGCAACGACAGCGCCCTTGCCTACGTGCACGCCCTCCAGGACCACGGCGTTGGCGCCGATCATGACATCGTCCTCGATGATGACGGGCGTGGCGCTGGCGGGCTCCACAACGCCTGCCAGCACGGTGCCGGCGCCGATGTGGCAGTTCTTGCCCACGGTGGCGCGGCCGCCCAGCACGGCGCCCATATCAATCATGGAGCCTTCGCCAATGACGGAGCCGATGTTGATGATGGCGCCCATCATGATGACGGCGCGATCGCCGATCTCGACGCGGTCACGGATGATCGCGCCCGGCTCGATGCGGGCGTTGATGCCCTTAAGGTCGAGCATGGGCACGGCAGAGTTGCGGCAGTCATTCTCGACATCGTAGTAGTCGATGGAGTCGGCATTGGCATCGAGGATGGCCTTGAGCTCATCCCAGTCGCCAAAGACGGTCTTGCCGCGACGGCCGCCGTAGACATGTGCGTCGCCCCAGGCAACCTTCATGCCGGGCTTCTCGCGCACGTATAGCTTGACAGGTGTCTTTTTGGGCGCGGTGGCGATGTAGTTGATAATCTCCTGGGCATTCATCTCGGCTGCGTTGCTCATATGCTGTCTCTCCTTTGAGGGGGTATGGTTGATAACTAGTTAGGCGAACATGACCTGGTCGAAGGTGTAGAAGCCGGGGTCGCGGGTGATGAGCTTTTGGGCTGCTGCCAAGGCGCCGTTGACGAAGATCTGACGGCTCGTGGCGCGGTGGGTGAGCGTGACCTCCTCGTCCTGGCCAAAGAAGCTCACCTCGTGCACGCCGGCGACGGTGCCGCCGCGCAGCGAGTGCATACCGATTTCCTTGGGATCGCGTGCTCCGCACATGCCCTCGCGGCCATAGACGGGGTGGTAGCCTGCCTCGGGCTCGGCTTCGACGACGGCGTCGAGCAGTAGCTTGGCAGTGCCGCTGGGGGCGTCGACCTTTTGGTTGTGGTGCGTCTCGACGATTTCGCAGTCAAAGCCGGGCAGCTCGCGTGTAGCCTGCGCTACCAGATGGCGCAGGGCTGCGATACCGATGGAGTAATTGCCCGAGTGCATAACGCGGGTGTTCTGGCCCAGCTCACGCAGGCGGTCCATCTGCTCGGGGGTGTAGCCTGTGGTGCCTGAGACCAACGCCGCGCCCGTGCGCTCGACATAGGCGACGACGGCATCGAAGGTTACGACGTTCGAGAAGTCGATGATGACGTCGGCCGCCGGTGCGCTCTCGAGCTCGGACAAGTCGAAGCCGATCTGGGCGACGATGTCAAAAACGGGCTGCCCAGCGGCGTCGACAACGCCCTCGGCGGTAGTTCGGATGAGCGAGCCCATGCGGCCCGTTCCCATAATGACGGTCTTAATCAAGCAGACCAGCTCCCTTCAGAGCATCGGTAAGTGCGGCTCGCGTGTCGTCTGCCATGGGGCACAGCGGCATACGGTAGTTTGCCTCGATCATGCCCATCTGGGCGAGCGCTTCCTTGACGGGGATGGGGTTGACCTCGCTAAAGAGGGCGTTGATGAGCGGCTGGCCGGCAATCTGGATATCGCGGGCGCGCGCTACGTCGCCGTCCAGATAAGCGCGGCACATGTCGTGTACGAGCTGCGGCTGCACGTCGGCCCACACGCTGATGGTGCCCGAAGCGCCCAGGCTCATGAGCGGCACTGTGAGTGCATCCTCGCCCGAGTACATGCGGAAGTCATCGGACAGCAGGTGGGCGATCTTGGCCGCGTAGGCGACGTTGCCCGAGGCCTCCTTGATGCCCATGATGTTGGGGTGCGCGGCTAGGCGCTCTACGTTGCGCTCGCTGATACCGCAGCCGCAGCGGCCGGGGATGTTGTACAGGATGCAGGGGATGTCAACGGCATCGGCGACGGTCTTAAAGTGCTGATAGATACCCTCTTCGTTGGACTTGTTGTAGTAGGGGGTAATGAGCAGCAGGCCGTCGGCTCCCAAGCCCTGGTAAGTAAGCGACTTGGTGAGCATGGTCTGCGTGGAGTTGGAGCCCGAGCCGGCGATGACGGGGACGCGTCCTGCAACATGCTTGACCACGGCGGCGACGACGGAGTTGTCCTCGTCATCGGTCATCGTGGCGCTCTCGCCGGTGGTGCCCAGGGTGAGAATGGCGTCGGTGCCATTTTGCAAGTGGAAATCGATAAGGCGCTCGAGCGCGTCAAAGTCGACACTGCCGTCCTTTTTAAACGGCGTAACCAGGGCGACGATTGAGCCCTCGAGGTTGCGGATGTCCATGTTCTTCTCCTTCGCCTCCGCGATCTGGATGCGTTTGTTCCATTGAGCTGCGACTGCCAGGCGCTCGTCTTCGGCGCGACGGCGGGCACTTTCGGCGCGCGACTTGGCCAGCAGCTCTCGGCCGCACGGCAGCACGTCGAGCGTGGCAAAGTAATCGCCCGGGCGCTCGGCGCGGCGGATGAGGTTGGCCGCGCCATCGGGGCGCAGCAGGACCTCGGCCGAGCGCAGCCGTCCGTTGTAGTTGTAGCCCATGGAGTAGCCATGCGCACCGGTATCGTGGATTACAAGCAGGTCACCCATGTCGATATGCGGCAGCTTGCGATCGATAGCAAACTTGTCGTTGTTCTCGCATAGGTTGCCCGTGATGTCATAGGTGTTCGTGACGGGCGCCGTGGCCTTGTCGGCGCCGCCCGGCTGACCCATCACCGTAATGTGGTGGTAGGCGCCATACATGGCAGGGCGAATCAAATCGACGGCGCTTGCATCGACACCGATATAGTCCTTGTAGATCTGCTTCTCGTGGATAGCCTTGGTGACCAGACAGCCGTAGGGGCCCATCATAAAGCGGCCCATCTCAGTGCAGATGGCCACATCGCCCATGCCGGCGGGAACCAGGATCTCGTCGTATGCCGCGTGTACTCCCTCGCCGATGGCGCGAATGTCGTTGGCCTGCTGCTCGGGCAGGTAGGGGATGCCGACGCCGCCGGACAGATTGATGAAGGCGACGTGTGCGCCGGTCTCGCGCTCCAGGCGTACGGCAAGCTCAAAGAGGATACGCGCGAGCTCGGGGTAGTAGTCGTTGGTGACGGTGTTGCTGGCAAGGAATGCGTGGATGCCAAAGTCCTCGGCGCCCTTGGCTTTGAGCATGCGGAAGGCCTCGAAGAGCTGCTCGGTGGTCATGCCATATTTGGAGTCGCCCGGGTTGTCCATGATGCCGTTGGAGAGCTGGAACAGACCGCCTGGATTAAAGCGGCAGCTGACCGTCTTGGGGATGGGCCCCGCAACACGCTCAAAGAACTCGATGTGGCTGATGTCGTCAAAGTTGACGATGGCGCCCAGCTTGTTGGCGAGCTCAAAGTCGGCAGCCGGCGTGTCGTTGGAAGAGAACATGATGTCGTGTCCCGTGATGCCCAGCGAGCGGGCGATCATGAGCTCGGTATAGCTCGAGCAATCGCAGCCGCAGCCGTATTCGTTGAGAATGGAGATGAGCGCCGGGTTGGGGTTGGCCTTGACGGCAAAGTATTCCTTAAAGCCCGGGTTCCATGCAAAGGCGTCGCGCACTTCTTGCATGTTGCGGCGGATGCCCGCCTCGTCGTATAGATGAAACGGCGTGGGGAACTGCTCGACGATATGCTCGAGTGTCTCCTTGTCCACAAACGGCTGCTTGGCCGCATATGCCTCGTTGGGGGTCAATGCCATGTCCCGTAAACCTCGCTATCCAGACGGCGCCATCTGCGCATCGAATCCGCATAGCGTGGACCCCATGTCCGGATAGCGCTCCCGCATTGCTGCAGACAGTCCTGCGGGTGTTTCCCGCAGGCCCACCAGGCTGTTCGTGCCCGAAAAACCCAGTTCGGCGGGTTTCGCCTCCCCGCAGGGTCAAAGTCTGCCGACTCGCCCGCGGCTCTTCGTGCCCGCGCCTCTATCAAGTGGTAACGACCCTACCACGTTGCACTTTACCAAACAAGAGCATTCGTATATAACGTTTAAAAAATGCAGGGATATGCTGGAAATAAGGGTGCGGCAATCTTGCGGCACAATAAGATGGCAACTGGCGCGCACCTATGAAAGGAACCTTTATGACCGAGCTCCAAGAACTCCGTCGCTATCGGCGCGACTTGCACAGGATCCCGGAGCTCGACTTCGATCTTCCACAGACTATCGCCTATATCGAGGGCGTGTTGGCGCCGCTCGCCTGCGAGGTGACCCATCCGTGCCCCAGCTGCGTCTGCGCTTTCTTCGATGCCGGCACGGGCGCCGCGCATGCTACGGCGATTCGCGCCGACATGGACGCCCTGCCCATCGCGGAGGCAACGGGCGCTGCCTTTTCCTCGACGCATCCCGGTAAGATGCACGCTTGCGGACACGATGGACACATGGCCATGGCGCTTGCCGCCGCGACACATGTCGACCGCACGATTCGTGAGCAGCCGGGCGTCATTAAGCGCAACGTGCTCTTTGTGTTTCAGCCGGCCGAGGAAACGACCGGTGGCGCCAAGACGGTGTGCGAGAGCGGCGTGTTCGAGCGCTATGGGGTTGACCGCATCTTTGGCTTCCATGTGTGGCCCGATCTTCCTGCCGGTACGCTGGCGAGTTGTTCCGGTCCGCTGCTGGCGCGTTCGAGCGAGACACATGTGCACATTCATGGGACGAGCATCCATATCGCCAAGACCTACGGCGTTCCCGTTGGCGAATCGCACGATGCGGCATTGGCGGCTGCCAAGTTCTTGGTTTCCGAGCGCGAGCTCATGGACGAGTTGGGTGCCGACGAGCCTTGCATTGGTAAGTTTGGCCTGCTGCAGGCCGGCACCGTCTGCAATGCGGTGGCGGGGGAGGCACATGTGGCTGGCAGCCTGCGCGTGTTTACGGACGGTATGTTCGACCGTGCGCGTGAGGGCGTGCGGCGCGTGTTGGACGAGGCCTGCGCCGCAACGGGCTGTACGTACGATCTCGATTTTGCCGAGGGCTATCCGCCAGTCGATAACGACCCCGAGCTGTTTGCCTGCATTGCGCCTGCCTTGTCCGAGCTGCAACTTGTGGACGAGCCGCTGCTAATCGCCGAGGACTTCGCCTTCTATCAGCGCCACCTGCCGGGCGTGTTCTTCCTGCTGGGCACGGGCGTGCCAGAGGGGCAAGAAAACCCGAGCGATTCGGATGGCTGTCCCGCCTATGCCACGAGCGCTCTGCATACCGATACCATGCTCTTCGACGAGGAAATCCTTCTCAAAGGCCTCGATGTCTACAAACGATTACTTTCGCTTGACTAAGGCGTGAAGGACTATTTGTTCTAGAAAACACGAACAAACGTACGATATAATAGAGATGTAAGTCTATAGAAACGTTTGACGTTACTAACGTAAGGCGATACTATGATTGCATCGTATAAAGATGAGGATACCGAACGCTTTGCCATGGGTGTGCGGGTCAGGAGGTTCGTGCCCTTTGAGCGTGTTGCGTTGAGGAAGATTCGCCAACTGCAGGTTTGTGCTTCGCTTGATGATCTTCGCGTTCCACCGGGCAACCGCCTGGAAGCTTTGAAGGGCGATCGTGCCGGTCAATATAGCATCCGTGTTAACGAGCGCTATCGGGTCTGTTTTGAGTGGAGACAGGAGATGGCTTGGAATGTCGAAATCGTCGATTATCACAAGTGATGAGACTTCGGCCGATTTGCTGTCGCCGGTGACTCCTGGTGAGCTTCTCAAAGAGGAGTTTCTTGTTCCCATGGGCATTTCTCAATATCGCCTTGCGAAAGAGACTGGGATTCCGGCTCAGCGTATCGGGCAGATTGTCTTGGGAAAACGTCGCGTGACGGCCGACACCGACCTCCGTCTTTGCCGTTATTTTGGCCTGACGGATGGTTATTGGCTGCGCGCTCAGGTGGCGTTTGACCTTGAGGCCGAGAAAAGGCGGATCGAACCGGAGCTGAATAAGATCGTTCCTGTCCAGCAGGCCGCTGCGTTGTAGTGCTCAAAGATATTGAGGTTGGAGTGACGATGGAACGACGCCGACAGTCTGCCGTTTATAGTCCCGGTGGGTGTGGATGCGGCTTGTTGTTGCTTCCGGTTATTGCTGTGAGCATTGGCGTGATATTTGCGCTTGCTGGGCTGGCTGCGGCGGCACTCGTACTGTTTATCACTGCCATCGGCGTGACGATTTGGCTCTGCCGCAATCGCGAGCGACGCCGTGCCGGCGGTAAAACCAATGTCGGCTGGGTTGTATTCCTGGTCATTGCGTACCCGCTGAGTGTCAGCTACCTGGTGTTCTTTGTCCTGTTGATGGTCAGTGCCTTTACCGGGGAATCCGTCACGGTGGGTTGATGCGCTGCCGGCAGACGGTCGCGCAAAGTGCGTTTGCTCGGCGTTTGGATAACTGCATTGGCCGTTTACCGCAACCTTAGCTCTCAGCTAATGAATTCAAGTTTAATCCTTCCTACGATGTGCTGTGTGCCGGCACGGTAGCCGGATCGTAGGAAGGATGAATAATGGCAAAAGAGGGAAAGAAGCCGATCGGTAAGATTGTCCTAGGCGTCATCGTGGTGCTGGTTATTGTCGGTGCCGTGGGCTCTATGGGCGGCAACTCAACCGATTCGCCTGCGAGCGATTCGGCAAAACCTGCCGGGACGACACAGCAGGCTGAGGAGCAAAAAGAACCGCAAGAACCGTATACCATTGCTGACGAGGCTGAAGACACTTCCAATCAGTTTGCCTATAAGATCACGGGGACGCTGACCAATAACACGGACAAGGAAAAGAGCTACATTCAGATTGAGTATGTTCTGTATGATGCTGATGGCAACCAGGTTGGAACGGCTCTTGCAAACACCAATCATCTGAAGGCGGGCAGCTCCTGGAAGTTCGAGGCGCTGGGCACGGTGTCTCCCGATCAGGTCGCCAGTTGGGAGCGTTCGGACGTAAGCGGTTTCTAGCATGTTGTATGCACTGGGGGAGGTGAAGTCGTATGCCCGATAAAAAGCTGACTGACGAGTTGCTCAATGAGCTTCTCGACGCGCCAAACATCGATGGCTATATCAAAGAACACGACTTTGCCGCCCCGTCGCTTTCGAACTACCTGAAGCAGCTACTGCAGGAAAAGGGCTTGGAGCGCTCGCGCGTGGTCCGTATGGCCGATCTCAATGAGACCTTTGGCTATCAGATCTTTACCGGTGCGCGGCATCCGAGCCGCAATAAGGTGCTGCAGATTGCCTTTGCGATGGCGCTGACGCTCAAAGAAACCAACCGTGCGCTGACGGCTGCCGGGGTAAGCGTCCTTAACTGCAAGGACCGCCGCGATGCGATTATCATTTTTTGCATCGATCGCGGGTGCAGCCTCCAAAAGGTCAACGAGGAGCTGTATCGCTTTGGCGAGGAGACGGTGAGTTAGCGGCTGATATCTGAGCCGGCGTAGCTGCCGAACAACGATGCAAACGAACGGGGCGCAGATGCCATGGGGTGTCTGCGCCCTGCGCTATGATGGAGCCTATGGATACTCAGAGCCCAACATATTCCGTTGACGAGCTGACCGCAGCGCTTGCCGAGCACCTGGCGTCGCTCGATCGCGACGACAGCTATCGCGTGGAGCGTGTACTTAAGCGCTCGTCCGTTGAAACAACCGAGCTCGTGTACTTTGAAGGAACCGGCGGTGGTTCGCTCGGTCCCTTTGTTCGTAAACGCATCGATGCTTCGGCTCAAATCGGCGGGGCATACGAGCGTCTGTTTGCCGCTCAGCGGGCAGGCAGGCGTTTTGAGCACCTGCCCAGAATCGTCGATTGTCGTCGTGTGGGCGACGAGCTCAACGTGGTTATGGAATACATCGAAGGGGAGACACTCGGGGCGCTGGTGGACCGTCTGGGAGCCACCCCCGATTATGCGCGTGAATTGTATCCTGCCCTATGCGATGCCGTGGGCGAGCTCCATGCCGGTTTTGCAATGGTGGGGGAGACGTCGGCGCCGGTGATCCATCGCGACCTCAAGCCGTCGAATATCATCGTGACAGGTGCCAACTATACGCCTGATGACGGCCTGACATTTTCATCGCTGGTGATTATCGACCTGGGGATCGCGCGCGTATGGCGCGATGGCGCCGATGCTGACACCGTCAAGTTTGGCACGCGACCCTATGCGCCGCCCGAGCAGTATGGGTTTGGGCAGACGAGTGTGCGCAGCGATGTCTACGCACTTGGGGCCCTGTTGTTCTTTTGCTTGACGGGAGTCGACCCTAAACCAGGGCTCGACATGCGCGAGCAATGTGAGGCATGCGGCATTCCCACTCCACTTGCCGATGCCGTCTGCATGTCGATGGCGCTCGACCCGGCCAAGCGTTTTGCGAGCGCGGAAGCGTTGGGACGGGCGACGCGCGCGGCATACGATCTAAGTCGCCCCGTGCGGCCTCCTGCGCCTGTGCTTGTCCGTACTCCGGCCTCGGAGACGGTGTTGACGCCCCAAGGGCTCCAGAACCCCACAGGGCTTCCTAGGCCTGCCGCCTCCACTGCATGCGGTCTGCTCTCTCGCGTTCCGGAGTCTCTGGGGCGCATTTGGAATACGCTCGTCTTCTTCTCGCTGCTTGTGTTCTTTGCCGGAAGTCACTTTGCCGTCTTTCACCCCACGGGAGCAAACCAAAGCTACCCGACGTGGCTTCTCATAATCGAGTATTTTTTCTTTGTCGATGGCCTTATGGTGCTTATGCATTTTGCGCTGCTCGATAAGCGCCGTCTTCGTCGGCGATTCGCACTGCTCGACAGCTATCGCGGCAAGAAGCTCGCGAAACTCTGGCTCAAGGCATTGGGTGTGCTGCTCCTATGCATGATCGTCATAGTCGCGGTTGCCAATGCGACCGGCGTCGTCGATACCTCCGCTACCTAAAAGAAAAAGGGCCCCATTGGGGCCCTTTGCAGTTGCACTTAGATGCGGTTCATCTGAGCGGCGACTTTGTTGTACCAGTCCTGCCACGTGGGCGGGCAGTACTTTTTGGCCGCAGCCGGGGTAAGGGTGGAGCCGTAGTTGGCGCCCAGATAGGCAACGTGAGCGGAGATGCCCTCGCTCCAGCTGCCAAAGCTGCGCCAACCGCCGCCGCGGGCACTCCAGCCCCAGGCGTTGTAAGAATTGGCGCAATAAGCACCCTTGGTGCTCTCGATGCAGGCGATGGCGGGGGACCAACGGGGGTCGACACCGGTATTCCAAGCGGCGACGGCAAAGTTATAGCCCTGGCCTGCCATGGGGGAGCCGGCGAGATAATTGTCGATGCGGCTCGTCCACTCATTAATGAACGAATCGTAATCGGAGCTACCGGTATTGGCGTTGTTCACCGTGGTGTCGATGGTGGTGTTGGTGTTAGTGGCCTGGCTGCTGGAATTGCTGCCGCTCACGCCCTCGCCCGAGAGCTTCTCAGCGGCAGCGGCCTTATCGGCCTCAAGCTTGGCAAGCTCGGCGGCATTTTCCTGCTCGGCTTTTGCCTGTGCCTCGCTGCGGAGCTGCTGGGCCTGCGCCAGCGCATCCTCGGCGTTTTTCTGCTCTGCCTCAAGCTGAGACTTGGCCTGCTGGAGCTCAGCCTTGTTCTGTTCGAGTTCGGTTTGCATGTTATTGAGCTGTTCGATCTCGTCGACGCTCGAGCTCGTGATCTGGTTGGTGTATTTGCAGGTCGTGATGAACTCACCCAGGCTCTGCGCGTTGACCAGGAAGCTCTCGATGGGGTTGGTGCCCTTCTGATACTTATACAGATCGCGCATGGCGGAGCTTGCCTTGGCCTGCTGCTCGGGAAGCTTAGCCTCGATTTCCTCGATGCTTGCCTCATTGGAGTCAATCTGCTTTTGCAGGTCATCGAGTTTGGTGCGGGCGTCGTTGTAGGCGCTCGTGGCGGCTTCGATCTTCTGCTGGGCTGCGGAAAGCTGGTCCTGCGTTGCCTGCGAGGCGGCATACGCCGCAACGGGGGAGAGCATCGGCGTGGCCGTCAGCGCAACGGCGAGCGCGGCGCTCGTGATGATACGAGCCGGCTTCGACGCAATGAGCGCTGCGGTGCGATGATTCGAATGCTGCATCCAGTCCCTCTGCAATCAATCGTAGGTTATGGTTCGAACGGTATTCTACTACTGCTTTCGACCTCAACTTGAACTTTAAAGGTCCCAAAGGGTCAAGTTGAACTTGAGGCTTTGGCTTTGACCTGCAGTTATGATGAATTGTTGAGAAACCATAGAGTTCAACTTTAACGTTACAGAGCTCTGTTTGAGAGGAGTTTTGGCCTGTAAAAGCCATCTCAACGTGGGGTTTTATAACTACAGCGTGCCCTTCTGGCGAGCCTGCTCAATCTCTTCGAGGGCCTCGGCGGGGGTGAACGAACAGGTGCCGTCGCCGAGCTTGACTACCTGGATTTCGTCACCGGCGTTGACCTCTCCGCCCTTTAGTACCACGCCGAAAACGCCCTCGTGGGGAAAGATGCAGTCGCCGGCGAGATAGTAGATGGCGCAACGGGTGTGGCAGACCTTGCCGATTTGGCTGATTTCGACGAGCACGTCGCTTCCAAGCTTGAGCTGTGTGCCCAAAGGGAGCGAGAGCAGGTTGATGCCCCGGGTTGTGAAGTTCTCCCCAAAGTCACCCTCGTGTACGTCGAGCCCGCGTGCCTGCGCCGTCTGGATGGACTCCGCGGCTAAAAAGGAAACCTGACGGTGCCAATGTCCGGCGTGCGCATCGGTGGCGAGGCCAAATTGCTCTATAACGGTGTCGCGTCCATCGGCGACGGGCGACTTGCGAGTGCCCTTGTGTACCGACGTGTTGATCGAGACGATGTGGGCGGGTCCGTTGTAGGCGTCGTTTGCCGTGCACAGGGGAGCGGTCGCTTTCGCACGTTTCGCCAGCTCGCGCCTCGCGGCATTGAGGATGGGATTATCGGTCGGATGGTCTTGGGGCACGTGCGCGCCTTTCGCTCGAGGATGTCAATACACTGAATCCTACAACAATGGTAGGTTCATTGCCCATTGTCATACAACGGTGAGCGCCGTCCTCGTGCTGGACGATTACGTCGATTGCCATAGATACGGTGGAGCTTTGGGCGCCGGCGGCTTGGCACGCTAAAATAAATCAGTTGCGCAAAGACCGCCCGTTGTGTGGGCAGTTCATGATAGGAAGTTTCCATGGCATTGCAGTTTACAGAGCGCGAGTTCATTCCCGTGCTGCTCGGTGGCGACATCAACGCCTATTCGGTGGCGCGCGCCTTCTACGAGGAGTACCAGGTCAAGAGTCTGGTCTTTGGCAAGTATCAGACGGGTCCCGCGTACCGCAGCCAGATTATCGACTACACGCCCAACGTGGATATCGACACCATGCCCGTGATGCTCAAAACCGTCAACGGCATTGCCCAAGCGCATGCCGACAAGACGATTGTCCTTGTGGGCTGTGGCGACAACTATGTTGCCCTCGTGGCTCAGGCCAAGGATGCCCATGAGTTGGCGGATAACATCGTCGCGCCTTACGCTCCCTATAGCATGCTTGAGCAGTGCCAGAAGAAGGAGATCTTCTACGAGCTGTGCGAGAAGCATGGCGTGCCCTATCCGCACACGTTTACCTTTACCAAGGCGATGCTCAATGCCCAGGGTGAGGCGCCTGCCGAAGTGCTCGACCAGATCGATTTTCCCTACCCGATGATTCTGAAGCCTTCTGACGGCATCATGTGGTGGCAGCACGAGTTCGAGGGCCAGAAGAAGGCCTATGAGATTGCCGACCGCGCCGAGCTGGAACAGGTCATTCGCGATTCGTATGCCAGCGGCTACACTGACGACCTGATCTTGCAGGACCGCGTGCCCGGTAACGACGAGTACATGCGCGTGCTCACCAGCTATTCCGACCGCAACGGTAAGGTCCGCATGATGTGCCTGGGCCATGTGCTGCTCGAGGAGCATCAGCCCCACGGTGTCGGCAACCATGCCTGTATCATTACCGAGCCCAATGACGAGCTCATGGGCGGCGTGCGCAAGTTGCTCGAGGACCTTCACTTTGTGGGCTATTCCAACTTTGACGTAAAGTACGACGAGCGCGACGGCTCGTTTAAGTTCTTCGATTTCAACACGCGCCAGGGCCGCAGCAACTACTACGTTACCAACAGCGGCTTTAACGTTGCCAAGTATGTGGTGGACGAGTATGTGTTCAACCGTCCGTTTGAGCCGGAGTTTGTGACGGCTCAGGACGAGGCCCTGTGGATGGTCGTCCCCATGGGCGTCGTCGACAAGTACGTCAAGGATCCCGAGCTGCGCGCTAAGGTGCATCGCCTGGACAAGGAAGGCAAGGGCGCCGACCCTTCGTTTATGAAGGGCGACTTTGTCTTTAACCGCTGGCTGCGCATGTGGCACACCAAGCTGCGCCACTTTAAGCTGTTCAAGACGTATTACAAGTAGATGAGCGCGGCGCCCGTCCGGTTTGCATCGGGCGGGCGCGGGTATGATACGCGCAATTGCGCAAGCGTCACCAAGGAGGCGGCGATGGAAAAGCTGGGAGTTATCGGCGGCATGGGCGCCGAGGCCACGTCGTATTACTACGACCAGGTGGTGCGTCATACGGCTGCTGCCTGCGATCAGGAACATATCGACATGGTGGTACTCTCCAAGTCGACCATGCCCGACCGCACGCTGGCCATTAAGACCGGCGAGCATGCCAAACTGCTGGCGACCATGAAAGGGTGTGCCCAGGCACTCGAGTCGCTGGGCTGTGCGCACATTGCCATTCCCTGCAACACGTCGCACTACTTCTACGACCAGATCCAGTCGTTTACGAAGGTGCCGATTATCCACATGCCGCGTGAGTCGGTGCGCTATGCTCTGGCCGGTGCGGTGATGGGGGAGTGCGAGTTCGACCCCAACCTGAGTATGCCGGCCGAGCCGGTGCACAAGATTGGCATCATGGGCACCGACGGAACCGTGGGCGCGGGCGTCTACGGCCGCGAATGTAAGGCTGCGGGTGTTGAGGTTGTCTATCCCAGCGAGAAACGTCAGAACGATGTGATGTCGCTTATCTACGATGATGTGAAGGCCGGACGTGAGCCCGATATGGATAAGTTCGACCGCGTGATGTGGGAGTTCGCCCGTAGCGGCTGCGACCGTGTCATTCTGGCCTGCACCGAGCTCTCGGTGCTGCAAAAGTACCGAGAGATGCCCGAGATCACCCTCGACGCCATGGATGTCCTGGTGCGCGAATCCATCATCCGCAGCGGCGCCCCCTACCGCCTCTAGCTTCCGACCTGTCAAAAAGGGACAGGTTAATTTTGGTAGGTTTTATCTGGTGAAACAGTAAGGCCTCGGCTCGTTTGGTGCGAGCCGAGGACTTTTGCGTTGGGCGGTTGCTGTCGGTGGTGAACTAGAACAGGAAGCCGATGGCGATGAGGGCGATGCTGACGATGAGCACGGCGATGTCCAGGCCCTTGATGGGGTAGCGCTTGTACGAGCTGGCGCGCGTACGCAGATAGAAGCCGCGCTGTTCTGCCGCCAAGGCTGTGGCATCGGTCTTGCCCACGCTCGAGATGAGCAGTGGCACACACAGTGGCAGCATGAGCTTAAGCTTCTTGATGGGGTTCTTGGTGTCGTACTCGACGCCGCGTGCGGTCTGCGCCTCCGTGATGGCGTTCATCTCCTGACCAAACACCGGCACGAAGCGCAGCGCCGTGGTAAAGGTGAAGGCATAGCGATACGGCACGTGCAGCACCTCGACGCAGGCGTTGGCAAGGTCGTTGAGCTTGGTCACCATGAGCATGAGGATGAGTGGTAACGCCACACCCAGCAGGCGCAGACAGGCCTTCGATCCTGTGATGAGACCCGTATCGGTGATAAAGCCCCACACCACGTTGCCATCGCGCATAAAGGCCAGCTGGAGCACCAGCATGATAAGCGCGAGCGGAATCAGCAACTTGAGCAGCGAGAACAGACGGTCGACGACGCCGGCATAGGCACCCAGCGCAAGGGTGAGTGCCAAAAAGCCCAGCAGCGCCACGTAGGTGTCGGACAAGAAGATGCCGACGATGATGGCGGCGGCGAGGCCCAGTTTGACGACGGGATTCAGGCGATGCAGCAGCGTATCGCCCGGCATGTAGTCGATGACGTTAACCACGGTGGACCATCTCCTTGGCAATTCGAACGACATCGGTGACCTCGCTCACCTGCGCAAAAGCGGGCGAGACGGAAGATGCCAGACGGCGCGAGAGCTCAATAACCTGGGGAGGCTCCACGTAGGCACGCCGCATGAGATCGATGTTCGAGAATAGCTCGTGCGTGCGGCCGCGGTCGAGGATGCGACCGTCGGCCATTACCACAATGCGCTCGGCAAAGTCGGAGACGACTTCCATATCGTGGCAGACCATGATAACGGCGCAACCGCGCTCGGCCATGGTACGCACCGTTTCCATGACGGTCATGCACTCGCGGTAATCAAGGCCGCTCGTGGGCTCGTCGAGCACGACGATCTTGGGCTCAACCACTACGACGGAGGCAAGCGCCACCATTTGTCGCTGACCGCGCGAGAGCGAGAAGGGCGCCTCGTCGGCCGGCAAGCCAAAGCGGTCGATGACGAGCTGGGCGCGACGCAGCGC
The DNA here is from genome assembly GCA_036304065.1 of Collinsella sp. Lineage (GTDB taxonomy): Bacteria > Actinomycetota > Coriobacteriia > Coriobacteriales > Coriobacteriaceae > Collinsella. The sequence continues at coordinate 14,980 of JAXIZI010000002.1, forward strand.
CTCGGCACGGTCGATGCCGGCAAGCTCCAGGCCAAAGGCGACCTCGTCGAGCACGGTGTCCTTGCAGATCTGGCGGTCGGGGTTTTGGAAGAGGGTCGCGACCTCGCGAGCGATGCGGCTCGTGGGAACGGCTGCGGTATCCAGTCCCGTGACGCGCACGCTGCCCGAGGCGGGCTTAAGCAGGCCTGTGAGCAGTTTGGTGAGCGTGGTCTTGCCGGCGCCGTTTTGGCCGACGATGCCCACGAGCTCGCCGGGATAGAGCGTCAGGCTAAGGTCGTGTACGGCGGCGCCGCCATTGGGATAGGCAAACTCAACATGGTCGAAGGTGAGTACGGGTTCGGCGTCCTTGGCATGAGGGCGCAACGACGGTGCATGCGGGGAACCGGCGGGCGCCTGGGCTTCGATAGCCGCGCGTGCGGGGTCGACGATGCCCGAAATCATGCGCTCGGCCTCATCGACATCCAAGCAGGGGGTACCGCTTACCAGGCCATCGGCCTCGAGGCTATTGAAGATACGCGTGACGCGAGGGCAGTCGACGCCGATGGCACGGAGCTCGTCGGTATGCGCGAAGACCTCGTGTGGCTCGCCCTGCAGCGCGATTTCGCCATGGTTGAGCACGAGCACGCGGTTGCAGTACTCCGAGAGCAGGGCGACCTTTTGCTCGACGACGACGATGGTGATTCCAAGTGCGCGGTTTGCCTCACGCAGCGTCTCGAAGACCAACGTGGAGCTGGCGGGGTCGAGTGCCGCGGTGGGCTCGTCGAGAACCAAGACGCGCGGACGCATGGCGAGGATGGCGGCGATGGCTACCTTTTGCTTCTGTCCGCCCGAGAGGGTGGCGATCTCGCGGTCGCGCAGGTCGCTGATGCCGACGGTCTCGAGCGTTTCGCTCACGCGCTGCTTGATCTGGTTGTGGGGAACGCCAAAGTTCTCGAGGCCAAAGAGCATCTCGTCCTCGACGACCGAAGCGACCATCTGCGTGTCGATGTCCTGCAGCACACTGCCGACGATTTGCGAGACGTCGGTGAGCGAGACTTCGCAGGTGTCGTGGCCGTCGACCATGACGGACCCAAAGAACGTGCCGGTGTAGTGGTGGGGCACGGCACCCGACAGGCAGGCGGCAAGCGTGGACTTGCCGGCGCCCGAGGGCCCGATGATGCCGATGAAATCTCCCTTGCTCACGTCGAGCGAGATGTGCTTAAGCGCCTGCTCGGTCTGCGTGCCATAGGAGAACGAGACATCGTCGACGTTGATGATCGTTTTCATGGATACCTTTCATAGTCATTGGGGACGTTCTTACATGACGAGTCGTTTAAGAACGTCCCCAAAAGCTAGCTGTTTGGGACAGTCTTTGGTGGTGAAGCACGGAGACGGCTTTACGAGGGGCCCCAGGTTGGCGCGAAAGAGGAGCGAAGCGTACTTGGGTACGCGAGCGACGAATGAACGCCAAGATGGGGTGGCTCGTAAAGCCGAGCGGGTTAGTTGAGCCTAAGGGCCTTCTGGATGGGCAGATAGAGGGCGCCGACCAGAATGGCGTTAAAGACGGCGGTCATGGCGACGACGGGCAACATGGCGGCGGCGAGCTCGCCGACCACGCCGAGCATGGCCATCTTGATGACCATGAAGATGACGCCGGAGACAAAGGTGGTCAGGAAGGTTGCGACAATGGCGATTGCGGGCTTGACCTGACCGTCCTTGCCGGCGGCGTTGACGATGCCGGCCATGAGCATGGCGGCGATGCCCTCGGCGGCAAAATCGACGAACGGCGAAGTGGTGGTGATCTGGATCACGGCAGCCGAGATGAGGCCAATGACGAGCGCCTGGCCGATGTTGGGGCGAACGACCAGGATGGTGAGGCAGAAGGCCGAGATGATGAACTCGGGGCTGATCATGCCGCCCGAGATGCCTGAGATGGCCTTGCCGACGGTGAAGTTGAGGATGAAGCCGGCGGCGAGCAGGATGGCGAGCAGGACGAGAGCGCGGACGTCGAGTTTGCCGCGGTCGGCGGTCTGGACGGTGCGGGGCTGGGTGGCGGTGGTGTTCTGAGACATGGTGAAAATCCTTTCTGAAGGGAAGCGCAGGGGAAAAGCGGAGGCGCGTGATGCGAATGCGATCGGGCTCGAGATAGAAAAAGGCCCCCGGTCGAAACCGGAGGCCTTCCAATCACCTAGAGCGCAAAAACAGGCGTGAGGGACTCACTGTCGACCGATCGTATTCGCATCACGCCACCACCAGTTGTTGAGAGACTTCATCGTGTTCTTCATCTTGGTGGCTCCTTTCGTGATGCCGTGGCGCGGTCGCACCTTGTTGCTGTTGCGCTGCACTATAGCACAGCAAAGTGTGTGCGGGGAAATCTTTTTTGAAAAGATTTCAGCGGTGTTTCCCGTCGGTCAATAAGAGCGGGCTAAGCGGGTGAGGTGACTCATGTGCCCCGCCCGCTCAGCTAGGACATGAGGGTCTTAGGCCTTCTTGCGACGATAGATCACGTAGGCGCAGACACCGATGATGACGACGGCGCCAACGGCCATGGCGGCCATGTTGTTGCCCTCGGACTTCTCCTCGGCGGCCTCTTCCTCTTCGGCCTCGGGCTCGGCCACGTCCTCATCGGAAAGGGCCTCGTCGGCGTAGGTGATGGACTCGACCAGGCAGTCGTTGTCAGCATCGTAGTCACTCGGGACGAACTCCTCGGAGAAATCGCCCTCCTTGAGGTAGTCGCGCATCTCCTCGAGCATGGCCTTGCACTTAACATAGGTGTTCTTGGTTGCAGCCTTGCCGGCCTTGTTGGCCAGGGCGGTACGGGCCTCGGTGCCTTCTTCGGCCTGCATGGCCTCGTCGACGGTCAGGTTCTGCTCGATGAGTTCCTTCTGCAGGGCGTCGAGATAGGCGCGGACGCCGGTGGCGCAGTGGTCGCGGTTCTCATAGGCGAGCGTGTTGATGTCCATGAGGACGTAGTTGATGGAGTTCTTGGGCTCCTCGTTGTTCACGACGTCTTCCTCTTCGCAGTGATCGAAGGAGACATCCTGATCGCTGAAGTAGGGGCTGACCTCGGTGAGCAGTGCGGAGTAGAAGGGGATGGCGACGGAGAATTCGGCGTTGGAGAGCATCTCCCACTGAATGGTCGCGATCTCGGGGTCCATGCCCTGACGGATCTGGAAGGTGTGGATCTCGGTGTTGCGGTTGGAGCCGATGGCATAGGCGCCGTCGGTGTTGGCGTTGAGGCCGGCGACATTCTCGCCGCGAGCGGCGAAGGAACGAATCATCTCAAAGGTGTTCCAGTCGGACTTGCCGGGCTGGAAGAACAGCGGCTGCATCTCGTGGACCAGGGCGCCGGTCGTGGCGCGAGCCTCTTCGCGCTCGTCCTTGACGATCTCGTAGTCGGTGCCCTCGGCAAGCGGAGCCATGAAGTAATCACGACCCTGGATATAGCGCGACCACTGGTGCATACCGGCCTCGCTAATCTCCTCGCCGTAGGTCTTGGCGACGTCGAACTTGCCGTCGGTGTACTCGGCAAAGCCCTTCTCCTTAGGCATGGACTCGATGCCTTCGGAATGGAGACAGTTCTCGGTGTCATCGAGGTCGACGTTATAGGTGAGGTTGCCGATGTTGGGGTTGAGCGAGGCGATGTCATCGGCGAGCTTCATAGCAATCCACTGATGGCCGGAAAGCGCGGCGAACAACCAGGTCTCGGTGCTGTCGGCGATGATGATCTGGTCGTTGGAGCAGACGCCCTGCTCGTCGATCAGGCTGCCGATGAGCTCGACGCCCTCGCGGGCCGTGGCGCTCTCGCCCAGGATGACGCTGGCATAGCTGTATTCGCCAATGCCAGTCTCCTCGGTGATGGGGTCGGCCTCTTCGGCCTTCTCGTTATAGGAGGTGCTCAGCGTGGCAGAGCAGGAGACGCCCTTCTCGTTGATGCCTGCCTCGGAATATGCGTCGTAGCGATCTTCCCACTGCGAGGGGTTGTCGCGAACGAAGGTGTAGCGGTAGGTTGCGCCCTTGGACTTGTACTCAAAACCGGACTCGACCGAGGTGTACTCGTTGCCGTCCTTGTGTGCGGGCTCAATGCCAAAGTGCTTGACATAGCGCGGACCGAAGTCCTCGGAACGGCCGTAGTACGTGTTGCCGTCTGCCGTGAGCTTGCTGCCCATGTAGATCTGGGTGCAGGCGAGTGCCGAAGTCGGCATGGCCATGATGGCCGTTGCTCCAAACGCAAGGCCGCAGCCGAGCTTTTTGAGCGTGTTGACAGGATGAGTAAACCTCATAATCCCTCCCAACCGTTGAAACCCCGCGGAACCGTGCAGGATTTCAGCTAATAAATACATCTATTAGCCTATAGGAAGTCTCAATAGTATTCATCTATTTCGATGAAATACTCGATGAGCGTCCTAAAATATGCGATGAGCGGACAAGAATACTCATTATCTAGCTTTATTTAAATAAAGACGCCCTGCAATTACTGTACCTGAATAAAGCGCCTTGCACGGGGCACAAAGAAAAATCCCCCGCTGTCGTGCAAATGCATAAACAACAGGGGAGACGATAATTGGATGAATATCATACCAATGTGGAATTACTTCTTCCGGCGGTGGATCACGTTAATCGCATAGCCGACGAGCATGGCCAGAACAATGACGATAAAGCCGAGCAGGGGATTGTCGTTCATGGGGTCCTCCTATTTTCCGAGCGGGGAGAATTCGTCGACGATGAGGTCGAGGCATTGCGGAAGCGCGCGGGCTCCAAAGACGCCCGAGTTGCTGGAGATGATCTCGCCATCGAACTGCATGCCCAGCGACGGCGTGCAGGTGATTTTGGCTTCCTTGGTCTGGATGATCTTGAACTGCGGACGGCCGAGCACCTTGCCGGCGGGGTCGAGCGCGGCGGTGATCACAGTGGGCAGGAGCTGGACGGTTTTTACGGGCTCGATGACCGCGATGTCGACCATGCCGTCGTTCATGCGGCAGTCGGGGAACAGGTTGATGTCGTTTTGAATGACCGAGGTGTTGCCGGCCATGCAGCAGATGCCATCGAGCTCCTCGACAATGCCGTCATGCTCAATCGTAAAATGCGCCACCGTGGGGTTGGGTGTGGCGAGCGCCGACAGGAAATAGGCGATCTCGCCGATGTCGTTTTTGGCGGGGGCGGCCTTCATCATGATCTCGGCGTCGAAGCCCGAGCCGGCGATGATGATAAAGCCGTGGCGCTTCTCGTTGCCGTTCTCGTCGAGCCAAAAGAGCTCGCCCATGTCCACTTTGACCGTGCGACCGGCGCGGCAAGCCTTGGCAAGCGCCGCTGCCTCGGGGGCATTGCCGATGTTGTTGAAGAACAGGCAGGCTGTGCCGGAGGGGAAGACGAGCGTGGGGACACCGCATCCGCGCATCTGGTCGAGCACGTTGGAGACGGTGCCGTCGCCGCCCGAAACGACCACGCGATCAAACTCGCGCACGTCTGCCACGGCGTCCTCGGGCTCCATGCCATCGCCGATAAAACGCATCACGACCTCGTCGCCGCCCTGCGCGAGGGCGTGCGTGAATGCGTAGATTTCATCTGAGCTGGGGCCCGATGCCGGGTTGTGGATGATAAGGCAGCGCATACTTACGTTCCCGTTCTGTGACTAACCGAGTATAGTTGTAAGGCAATGCCGATATCCTACCCGTGTTTTTCGGGCCTAACCTTATTCGATGGGTTGATATGTACATTTCCACACATCAGGCTCTACTCGACTTTTGCCAGCGCGCCCGTGAGTTCGACGCGATTGCCGTCGATACCGAGTTTTTGCGCGAGCGCACGTTCCATCCGCGCCTGTGCTTGGTTCAGATTGCCACCCCTGCCGAGAGCGTCGCGGTCGATCCTTTGGTGATCGACGACCTGTCGCCGCTTGCCGAGCTTATGGCCGACGAGAGCGTGACTAAGGTCTTCCACGCCTGCTCGCAGGATATGGAGGTCATGCTCCATACCGTGGGCGTGCTGCCGCGTCCCATTTTTGACACGCAGGTGGCCGCCGCCTTTTTGGGCGAGCGCCAGCAGATTTCCTACGGCGCGCTCGTGCAGACGTTTTGTGGCGTCTCATTGCCCAAGACCGAGTCGCTGACCGACTGGTCGCGCCGCCCGCTGACTGATAAGCAGGTCGAGTACGCGATCGATGACGTCAAGTACTTGATCGTCGCCTATACCGAGATGATGAGTCGCCTGCGCGAGCTGGGCCGGGTGGACTGGGTGCTCGACGAGTTGCGTCCGCTGGCCGACGAGTCGCACTACCGCGCCGACCGCCATGAGGCGTTTCGCAAGGTCAAGCGCATCAACTCGTGTAGCCGTCACCAGTTGGGCATCGCACGCGAGCTTGCCGCTTGGCGCGAGGACCGCGCCGAGCGCCGCAACATCCCGCGCAAGTGGGTCATGTCCGACGATACGCTGCTGGCCCTGGTTAAACGTAATCCCGTTCGTGTTGAGGAGTTCCGCAGCATTCGCGGTACCGACCAGCTGGGGGAGCGCGACGTGGACGGCGCGCTCATGGCCATTAAGCGCGGTGCGAGCTGCCCACACGATCGCCTGCCGCTCATGGTGCGCGGGCACCGTCAGATTTCGCCGGAGTTGGAGAGCGTGACGGACCTGATGTATGCGCTCATTCGCCTGGTTGCCGAGCGCTCGGGCGTGGCGACCTCGGTCATTGCCTCGCGCGATGACCTGGCCGACTATATTGAGCATCCCGAGCAGAGCCCCCTGCGCGAAGGCTGGCGCTTTGAGCTCGTGGGTTCGCGTCTGGACGATCTGCTTTCCGGCAATATGGGGCTCACCGTGAAGGACGGAAAGATTGAACTGTTATAGGGAAGCCTAGCCGGCTGAGTGGGTAGAATGCCTCCAACGTGTAACTCGATTCGGAGGAATTCGCATGCCTTATTACTATGGATACGGCTTTGGCATTGACCCGCTGTACCTGCTGGTTGTTCTTGTCTGCACGGTGCTTGGCCTTGCCGCGCAGAGCTATATCAACTCGACGTACAAGACGTGGTCCAAGGTTCGCTCGGACGGCGACACGGGTGCCACGGTCGCTCGTCGCATGCTCGATGCCAACGGTTGCAACGCCGTGGGTATCAAGGGCGTTGCCGGCGAGCTCACCGATCATTACAACCCGCAGGACAACAACCTGTATCTGTCGGATGCCAACCGTTCGGGCGGGTCGGTTGCAAGCGTTGCCGTGGCCTGTCACGAGGCGGGCCATGCTGCCCAGCGTCAAAGTGGTTATGCCATGATGAAGGTACGTACCGCTTTGGTTCCCGTCGTCAACTTTACCCAGAACACCTGGACGATCGTGCTGCTCATGGGCCTGTTCATGAACATCGCGGGGCTCACGACCCTCGCGCTGGTCTTCTTCTCGTTTAGCGTGCTGTTCCAGCTGGTTACGCTGCCGGTCGAGATCGATGCCAGCCGACGCGCCGTGGCGTATATCGAGCAGTCGGGCATGAGCTCCAAGCAGGTCAACGGTGCCAAGAAGGTCCTGACGGCGGCCGCGCTCACCTACGTGGCGGCGGCGCTCACCTCGATTATTCAGCTGCTCTACCTGATGGCTCGCTACAACAGAAACTCCAACCGATAACAAGTTGGCTTGACAGGCGCCGCGGAGATTCTTGTCCCCGCGGCGCTGTACTATGTGTTGGACTTGAATCTGCGCAGGGTCGAAGCCCTTGTGCTCGATGACGAAAGGGGGCTGCGTGGCAGGCTGGAATCTGACCGGCAATACCGTTTCCGCCGAGTTCGACGGATCGGACGAGCAGGAGCGCAAAGAGCTCAGCGTGAGCCAAGCGGTGGAGATCGCCGCCGGCGCGCTCGATGCCATTCCGCAGTTGAGCGTTTTGGGTGAGGTCACGGGTTTTCGTGGTCCCAATGCCCGAAGCGGCCACTGCTACTTCCAGATTAAGGACGACTCGGCGGCCGTCGACTGCATCATCTGGAAGGGCGCCTACCTTAAGCGCACCTTCGATCTGCGCGACGGCATGCAGGTAAGCTTTAAGGGCAGCTTCAATCTCTACAAGCCTACGGGTCGCATGAGCTTTGTCGCTCGCTCATTCTCGCTGGCGGGGGAGGGCCTGCTGCGTCAACAAGTGGCGCAACTGGCCGAAAAGCTCCGCCGCGAGGGCCTGATGGACGAAGCGCGCAAGCGCCGTATCCCGGTGTTCTGCTCACGCGTGGCGGTCGTCACCTCGCTTTCGGGCGCCGTGATCGACGACGTCAAGCGTACGCTGCGCCGTCGCAACCCGCTCGTCGAGCTTGTCTGCGTGGGCGCAAAGGTCCAGGGCGAGGGCGCGCCGGCAGAGCTTATTGAAGGCTTGCGCCGCGCCGCTGCCATTACGCCGGCGCCCGATTGCATTTTGCTTGTCCGTGGCGGCGGCTCCTTCGAGGACCTCATGACCTTTAACGACGAGGAGCTTGCCCGTGCGGTGGCGGCTTGCCCCGTGCCCGTGGTGACCGGCATTGGCCATGAGCCCGATACCTCGATTTGCGACATGGTGAGCGACCGTCGCGCCTCCACGCCAACGGCAGCGGCAGAATCGGTGGCGCCGGCTATGACGGAGTTGGCCGACGTGCTCGAGACGCGCCATCAACGTCTGGGTGCCGCGATGGCTTCGATGATCGGGTCGGATCAGGTCGATCTGGAAATGCTCGACCAGCGCGGTCGTCGTGCCTGGGACACCTATACGGCTCGTTTGGTTGACGCGCTCGATGCGGCCGCGTGCCGCCCGTGCCTCAACGATCCAACGTTTATGGTCGAGCGTCGCGAGTCCGAGCTTGCGCTGACTGCCGATCGACTGTCGGGCGCCATAACGCGTTCGGTTGGGGCCTTCCGCTCCAACTTCGAGCGTCTGCCCGAGCGCTTGATCGCAAGCACCTCGGGGCTCGATGGCAAACGCCATGCGCTCACGCTTGCGAGTTCCCGTCTGGAGCATCAGGGGCGCACAATGCTCAACAAGTCAGCTTCCGACTTGGGCCGTGCAGCGGCTTCGCTCGATGCCCTGTCGCCGCTCAAGGTACTTGCCCGCGGCTATTCCATCGCGTACAGCGATGATGGTGTGGCTACGAGCGCCAAGAGCTTTAAGCCCGGCGATGCCATCCGCGTGCGTATGGCAGACGGCAACGTGGCTGCAACGGTCGATACGGTCGAGTAACCCGCGTTTCATAGCGATAAACCTTTAGGAAAGGAAACAGATATGGCAGAGAAGACCCCGGTCGAGCAGCTTACGTACAAGCAGGCCTCGCAGGAGCTGGAGCTCATCATCCGCAGCCTGGAGTCGGGCGATATGGAGCTCGAGGAGTCGCTCGAGAGCTATACCCGCGGCGTCGAGCTCCTCAAGAGCCTGCGCACCCGCCTGTCCGATGCCGAGCAGAAGGTCTCGGTGCTTCTTAAGGACGTCGACGGCAACGACGTGCTCGCCGACGGCGAAGCCGCCAACACCGACGACAACCTCTCGTTCTAACCATCCCACAGCCCACTTTGGGGTAGTCTTTTTGGGACGGGGCTTTTTTGACTACCCTTTGGCGACGGCTCGCCGAGCACTTGCTTTTGCGAAAAAGTAGTCAAAAAAGCCCCGTCCCAAAAAGACTACCTTGGTCTGTAAGAAAGGAACCAGCCATGTGTGATTGCATCTTCTGTAAAATCGCCAACCACGAGATCCCCTCGACTGTTGTCTACGAGGACGACCAGGTCATCGCGTTCGACGACCTCAACCCCCAGGCGCCGGTTCACACGCTCGTGATCCCCAAGAAGCACTACAGCGACATCGCCGACAACGTGCCTGCCGAGACCATGGGCGCCATGGCTCACGCCATCCAGGAGGTCGCCAAGGCCAAGGGTCTGGAGGACGGTTTCCGCGTCATCTCCAACAAGGGCGTTAATGCCGGTCAGACCGTCATGCACTTCCACATGCACGTCCTCGGCGGCAAGAACCTGGGCGAGAACCTCATCTGAGGGCGCACAGCCCGTCGCCTTGGCTGCCTTTGGAGTAACCTATGCAGCTTTCTCAACTCGAATACCTTCAAGCGGTAGCGAACCATGGCGGCGTGCGCAAAGCAGCTCGCGCGGTTCATGTGAGTCCGCAGGCCGTTTCGTCGGCAATCAAAAAGTTGGAATCTGAGTATCAGATTGTTTTGCTCGACCGATCGGCGGGGGAGGCTGTTTTGTCTCCGGCGGGCAGAGAATTTGCGCGTCGTGCACGCGTGATCCTGGCACAAGTCGACGATCTCAAAAAGTACGCCCAATCGAGGGACGACGGCGTCTCGCCCGACGGCCACTTCCGTCTTTACGCCCCCTGCCTTCATGGGCGGGGGCGTCTTTTTGCCGAAAACTGGTATGACTCGTTTGAAAGCTCGCACCCTCAGATTCACCTTGATGTTTGGCATCAGCCAACGGCCACATGCTTTGAATCACTTGTGCTTGGCATTTCGGATGCGGCCATCTCATTTGAGGAACCAAGGGATAGTGTCCTTTCTTCGAAATACTTGGGTGAAAAGGAGCTCAAGGTTCTTTCATGCCCAGCTGGTCATCAATCTGTTGACGCTATGACCATTCGTGAGTTACTGGGCGGCAGGCTCGCTGTTCCCATTAATTTGTCACCCTGTCTCAATGCAATCAATCAATGCCCTGAAGCCCAGCTGGTTAATTTCCGCTTTCGCGATGTCGAATACGGAAACAGGGCACAGGCTGAGTTTCTTCAGGCCGGGGGATTGATATTGAGTTTTTCTGGCTCTTCTCTCGCATCAGATGGACTGGAAGTGAGCGAGTGCTCCATTGAAGGCTCGCATGACGTAGCCTTGCCCATCTACTTTTGCTATCGACAAAATGTCTGGACCGATCGACACCAGACGGTATTTCTTCACCTATTGCGTCACCTTGCTTCGTGAGGTCATTTGGCCTCGTGGCGTCAAGTGAATGTTGACGCCTTGTAACACATGACTGACGGCTCTGCCCTCATGCTTTTCCAAGATTTCGGTTTGGGTTATTGGCTCTTGGAGGGCGGAGCATGAACGATCGTACGATTTTGCTTTATATGACGTTTGTTTTTCTGTCGAACTTCAGCACCATTTTGTATTTTCTGACGGTTTACCTTGAATTCGTCGGATTCTCGATGGTGGCGATTTCTAGCATGATGATTGCATATCAAGTGAGCAAGTTCATCCTCGAAGTTCCCACTGGCTATATTGCTGATAGGTTTGGACGAAAGGCAAGCGGTCTCGTTGGCGTCGTGGGAATGCTTGGATACTACGCCGCCCTGCTTTTCGTCCGTTCTCCTCCGCTTTTAATCGGCGCGTTTGCTCTCAAAGGTTTTGCCGTTGCATGTGTGAGCGGATCCATCGAAGCAATTTACATTGACAGTGTCTCTCAGGACCAGCTCATAAGACTTAATGTCATTGAGCGATTTGTTTTCTATGCCTCTTATGCCATCTCCGCTTGCGTGGGCGGTTTCATTTCGTCTGTCGGTGCATATCTCATTGGTCTTTCGGCAGATATCATCGCAATGGTGTTGACGCTGGTTGTCGTTGTCTGCATTCCTGAAGGGGGCACTGCGGCGACGCCTGAGCGTGGAACTAGCCCGAAGATGATCGGTGCCGCTATTGCGTGTAATGGCATTCTTCGTTCGGCGTTCATCATGGACTGTTCTCAGGCATTTGCTTTTGTCGCCCTGGAAGACTTTTTCTCACTGCTGCTTGCGGGTCGCGGAATGAATGCCGTCGCTTCGGGCGTGACCATTGCGGTCCAGCTCCTTGCTTCCGCCTCCATAGGGTTTATTGTGCCCAGTGTGATTGCTCGTGTCGACAAGGGCCGTTTTGCGCGTATTTGCGGCATCATTCGCTTAGTATTGACAGCTTTGTTTTTGATTCCCCTTACTCCTGCTAATTTGCTGCCCGTGTTCTATGTGCTGCAGACGGTCGCTTACTCGTTATTTGCTCCCATTAAATACTCAATTTTTCAAAATGCTGCCGATTCTTCGATGCGCTGTTCACTGATTTCGGTTCAAAGCCAGATGGTGGCGGTGGGTGCCATCCTTTTCTATCTGTTCAATGCTGCGTTGAGCAGCATCGCGGGCATTCGAGTCGTATTGCTTGTTGCGCTCGGGATTTCTTCCCTGGTGTATATCCCCGCGCTATTTCGTCTTACAAGTCAAAGGCCATGAGTATTTAGGCACCGATAACTTATATATCAACGCAATAAACCCGAGCGCGAGGGCGTTTGGGTTTATTATTGAGGCGTATGTAACCTGGCGGCGCCACACCGCCTGTTAGTAGGGAGACACATGAACGTTCTGGTCGTCAACGCGGGATCTTCGACCCTTAAGTATCAGGTCATCGACACCAAGTCCCATAAGGTGTCCGCAAAGGGCTCCTGCGAGCGCGTCTGCTTTACCGGTGGTACCTTCACCCATGCTGCCAATGGCTCCAAGAAGGTGACCGAGAACATCGAGTTCCCCGACCACAAGGTCGCCATCGAGGTCGTCCTGAAGGACCTTGAGGCCAACGGCGTCAAGATCGAGGGCATCGGCCACCGTATCGTTCAGGGCGGTTGGTACTTTGGTGATTCCTCCCTCGTCGACGAGGACGTCCTCGCCAAGATTCGCGAGGTCGCCCCGCTGGCGCCGCTGCACAACAACCCCGAGGCCAACGTTATCGAGTACTGCCTGGAGCAGTATCCCGATCTGCCCAACGTCACGGTCTACGACACCGCTTTCCACTTCAACATGCCCGAGGTCGCCAAGACCTACGCCCTTCCCAAGGATGTTTGCGACAAGCTGCACATCCGTAAGTACGGCGCCCACGGCACCAGCTATCGCTACATCTCCAAGAAGGTCGCCGAGATGACCAACGGCGAGGCCCGCAAGGTCGTCGTGTGCCATATCGGCTCCGGCGCTTCCCTGTGCGCCATCGAGGACGGCAAGTGCATGGACACCACCATGGGCTTGACGCCGCTCGACGGCGTCATGATGGGCACCCGCTGCGGCTCCATCGACCCGGCTACCGTGTGCTACCTGCAGCGCGAGGGTGGCTACACCTTCGACGAGGTCGACGAGATGATGAACAAGAAGTCTGGCCTTTTGGCTGTGACCGGTGGCAAGACCAACGACTGCCGCAACGTTGAGGAGCTCGCCGCTGCTGGTGACCCCGAGGCTCAGCTCGCCTTCGATATGTTCGTCTACAAGATTGCCGCTAAGGCCGCCGAGATGGCCACCTCCATGTGCGGCATGGACACCCTGGTCTTTACCGCCGGCATCGGCGAGCACGCTCCGGCCGTTCGCGCTGGCGTGGCCGATCGTCTGGCCTTTATGGGCGTCAAGATGGATCACGCCCGTAATGCCCTGCGTGGCGACGGCGCTTGGTGCCTGTCCGCCAAGGATTCCAAGGTCAAGATTTTCGTCATCCCTACGGACGAGGAGTTCATGATCGCTTCCGACGTCGAGCGCATCGTCAACGGCAAGTAATTGCAAGAGGGGAGGGGCTGGACGACCGAGCGCCGTTCGGCCCCTCTTTTGCGCTCGTTGGGCGATATGCTGATATCTATTTATCAAGATATGATAACTTCTTATTAAAATGCGGCCGCCTTAAGGGGCCTGCGTCGACCGTATTGCACTGCGAAGGAGTCTCATGAACGTACTTGTTGTCAACGCCGGCAGCTCAAGCCTTAAATATCAGCTTTTGGATACCGATACCCGCAAGGTTTTCGCCAAGGGCAACTGCGAGCGTATCGGATCGGACATGGGCATCTTTGGCCACTCCGAGAACGGTGGCGCTAAGCAGACCGAGGAGGTCCCTTTCCCCGATCATCGCTCTGCTATCGCTCGCGTGCTGGAGGAGCTCGAGAAGACCGACTTTACGATTGATGGCATTGGGCATCGTATCGTTCAGGGCGGCTGGCACTTCGATGATTCCGCGGTCGTCGACGATGAGGTCATGGCTAAGATCCTTGAGGTGGCCCCGCTCGCTCCGCTGCACAATTACGGCGAGGCCGCAGCAATCGAATATTGCCGCGAGAAGTATCCGGAGCTGCCCAACGTGGCCGTCTTCGACACCTCGTTCCACATGACCATGCCCGAGGTCGCCTACACCTACGCGCTGCCCAAGGACGTGTGCGACAAGTACCACGTGCGCAAGTACGGCGCACACGGTACGAGCCACCGCTACGAGTGGATGATGGCCAAGGAGATCCTGGGCTCGCGCTGCCACCGCCTGCTTTCGTGCCATCTGGGCAACGGTGCTTCGCTTGCCGCCATTGAGGACGGCGTGTGCCGCGACACCACGATGGGCCTCACGCCGCTTGACGGCCTGATGATGGGCACTCGCTGTGGTTCCATTGACCCGGCTACCGTGTGCTACCTCCAGCGCGAGGGCGGCTACAGCTATCAGGAAGTTGATGACATGATGAACAAGCAGTCTGGTCTGCTTGCCATCTCGGGCATCTCCAACGACGCCCGCGACATCCGTACACGCGCCTCCGAGGGCGACGAGCGCTGCCTGCTCGCCTTCGATATGTTCGCCTACAAGGCCATGCAGCAGGCCGGCTCCATGATCGCTTCCATGGCGGGCGTGGACACCATCACCTTTACCGCCGGCATCGGCGAGAACGACTGGTCGATTCGCAAGGCCTTCTGCGACTGCTTTGAGTGGCTGGGCGTGCGCATCGACAATAACAAGAACCGCGAGGCCGTGGGCAACGGCCCGCAGGTCATCAGCGCCGCCGGTTCCGCCGTCACGGTCATGGTCATCCCCACCGACGAGGAATACATGATCGCCCACGACGTCGAGCGTCTGACCGGTAGCAACTAGCGCATTCGTCTGCAATTGAGAGAAAGGCCTCCAGAGCAACGAGCTCCGGAGGCCTTATTTGATGGACGAGACGAGCGGGGCGGAAACTCCATCCCACAATCAGCCTCCAAACCGGGACACATTTTCCGGAAGGCCAGAAATCGGAACGCAGTCTATCTTATGGCTCCAAAGTGGTCATTACCTGCAACGCATACGCTCTCAGCAACGTCGCCCATCCATCCAAATTCTCAGCCCCAGCTCGTAGCCAAGCCGCCGTCCACCCCAGATTCCCTGAATGCCACGTGATAGTAGAAGGCCGCACAGGTTAACCCCTGAAAACATTCCGCAGACCAGAAACGCCCCCGTTCGTAGCTCCGAAGGAGCAGAACGGGGGCGTTTCATTGGTCGAGGACGTTTTCAGGGGTTAACCTGTGCGGCCTTCGGGCGAGTACGTCCGCTACTCAGCCATCTGAGCCTGGACGGCGGTGATGGCTACGACACCCACGATGTCGTCGGCAGAGCAGCCGCGCGACAGATCGTTGACCGGCTTGGCGATGCCCTGCAGGATGGGGCCGTAGGCGTCGGCGCCGGCGAAGCGCTGGACCAGCTTGTAGCCGATGTTGCCGGCCTCGAGGTCGGGGAACACGAGCACGTTGGCCTTGCCGGCAACGGAGGAGCCGGGAGCCTTGAGCTGGGCGACGGTGGGGACAATAGCGGCATCGAGCTGCAGGTCGCCGTCGATGGCGAGCTCGGGAGCCTTCTCCTTGCAGAACTTCACAGCCTCCTGGACCTTCTTGGCGACCTCGCCGCCAGCGGAGCCCATGGTGGAGTAGGAGAGCATGGCCACGTGCGGCTCAACGTTGCCCATGAAGGTGGACCAGGAGTGAGCGGAGGCGATGGCGATCTCGGAGAGCTCGTCGGAGGACGGGTTGATGTTGAGGCCGCAGTCGGCGAAGATCAGCGTGCCGTCAGTGCCGAACTGCGGGGTGTCGGTGCACATCACGAAGAAGGCCGAGACCAGCTTGGTGCCCGGGGCGGTCTTGAGGATCTGAAGCGCGGGGCGCAGGGTGTCGGCGGTGGAGTGGCAGGCGCCGGAGACCAGGCCGTCGGCATCGCCCATCTTGACCATCATGGTGCCAAAGTAGGTGGCGTCCATCACCTGGGCGCGAGCCTGCTCGATGGTAACGCCCTTCTTGGCGCGGAGCTCGGCAAACTTCTGCGCGTACTCCTCGTGCTTCTCGGCATTGCGCGGGTCGATGACGGTAGCGCCGGGAACGTTGATCTCGTCGGGGTTGCCCAGGATGACGATCTTTGCCAGGCCCTCCTCGATGATTTTGGTGGCCGCGACGATAGTGCGCGGATCCTCGCCCTCGGGCAGGACGATCGTCTTAAGGTCGGCCTTGGCGGCAGACTTCATACGGTTTAGGAAATCGCTCATGTTACTCCTTACAAGCGTTTCGCTAAGCTCCAGGCACCCGGCTGTTCACGAATAAACCCGCTGCTAGCGGGTTTACCTTTCAATTATGTACGCCGCGGTGCTTGAGCTTTCCTTGTGTGGCAAGCTCATTATAGGACGCATTAGCGCTATAATCGCTCTGATAAATATGTCTCGAAGAATGTTCGAGAAAAGCCCAGCTAACGAGCCCGTGGCTTTTGACAAGGAGTATCGATGCAGATTACCTCAGGCCTGCCTGAAGGCTTTAACGCCGGCGCGTACGACATGATTGTCGTCGGTGCTGGATATGCCGGTGCCGTTTGCGCCCGCCGTCTTGCCGAGACCATCGGCTATCGTGTTGCCGTTTTGGAGCGCCGTAGCCACATTGCGGGCAATGCCTATGACTGCACTGACGAGGCCGGAATCCTGATCCACGAGTACGGTCCGCATATCTATCACACTTTTAACGAGCGCGTGCACAATTTCCTGTCGCGCTTTACCAAGTGGACGGATTATCAGCACAAGGTGCTCGCCAACATCAACGGTACCCTTATGCCCGTGCCCTTCAACCATGCGAGTCTCAAGCTCGCCTTTGGTGACGAGCGCGGCGAGGAGCTGTATCAGAAGCTCGTGGAGACCTTTGGCAAGGATGTCAAGGTGCCCATTATGGAGCTGCGTAAGAAGAACGACCCGGATCTTGCCGATGTCGCCGATTACGTCTACGAGAACGTCTTTTTGCATTACACCATGAAGCAGTGGGGCCAGACGCCCGATCAGATCGATCCCTCGATCACCGGCCGCGTTCCCGTCTTTGTGGGCGATGATGACCGCTACTTCCCGCAAGCTCCCTTCCAGGGCATGCCGCAGGAGGGCTACACGGCGCTCTTTGAGCACATGCTCGACCACGACCTGATCGACGTGTTCTGCGACGTGGACGCCCGTGACCTCTTTGAAATCGACGAGACTACCGTCAAGATCGACGGCAAGGTCTATGGTGGCGAGATCGTCTACACCGGTCCGCTCGATGAGCTGTTCAATCTCGATCTGGGCGCGCTACCGTACCGCACGCTCGACATGAAGTTCGAGACGCTCGATATGGACCAGTTCCAGCCCGTGGGCACCGTCAACTACACCACGAGCGAGGACTACACGCGCATTACCGAGTTCAAGAACATGACCGGTCAGATCCTGCCCGGCAAGACCACCATCATGAAGGAGTATTCCAAGGCCTATACGCCCGGCTCGGGCGAGACGCCGTACTACGCCATTCTTGAGCCCGAGAACCGTGAGCTCTATGAGCGCTATCTTGAGCGCGTCCAGAACCTGACGAACTTCCACCCGGTGGGTCGTCTGGCCGAGTATCGTTACTACGATATGGACGCTGTGACCAATTCCGCCCTCGATCTTTCGGATGAGATTATCGCCTGCCATGCATAAAGTCATAACATTCGGTATTCCCTCGTATAACGCCGCCAAGGACATGGACCATTGCATCACCTCCATCTTGGAGGGGAGCAATTACGCCACCGATATCGAGATTATCGTAGTGGACGACGGCTCCAAGGACAAGACGGCCGATAAGGCCGACGAGTGGGAGGCACGTTATCCCGGTATCATTCGCGCGGTGCACCAGGAGAACGGCGGCCACGGTATTGCCGTCCTTTCGGGTCTGCGCGAGGCACAGGGCACCTACTACAAGGTCGTCGACTCGGATGACTGGCTCGATGCTGCGGCTCTTTCGACTATGCTGTCGATTCTGCGTGGCTTTGAAGAGCGTGACCAGCGCGTTGACCTGTTTATCTCGAACTACGTGTACGAGAAGGTTTACGAGGGCACGCATACCGCTATTGGCTACAAATTTGCCCTGCCGCGCAAAAAGATCTTTTCCTGGGATCAGATCGGTCATTTCCGCCTGGACCAGAACCTACTCATGCACAGCCTGTGCTATCGCACGGATGTGCTGCGCGAGTCCAACCTTCCCATGCCGCCGCACACGTTCTATGTGGACAACATCTACGCCTACGTGCCGCTGCCGCGTTGCAAGACCATGTACTACGCCGACATCGACCTCTATCGCTACTTTATCGGTCGCGAGGGCCAGAGTGTCAACGAGGCCACGATGGTCAAGCGTCTGGACCAGCAGTTCCGTGTGACGCGCATCATGATGGAGTCGTACCACCTGTACAGCGATGTTGAGTCGCCGCGTCTGCGCTCGTACATGATGGGCTATTTCACCATGATGATGGCGATCTGCTCGGTGCTCACCAAGCTTTCCGAGGAAGATTGCGCCGACGAGCGCCTAAAGACGCTGTGGAATGATTTGAAGGCCTACGACGAGCGCATGTATCGTCGTGCCCGCTACGGCGTGGTCGGGTTCTTCACCAATCTGCGCGGACGGGCCGGAGACAAAACCACACTCGGCCTATACCGTCTTGCCTCAAAGATCTTCAAATTCAACTAGCTGCCGAGTAATCGCTGCTGATAGGTTGACTGGGCCCCTTGGCCTTTAGTTTGCTACTGCGAACAGTCCTGCTCGCACGGAAAGCACATTAAGTGCTTTCCGGCTCGTGCGGAACTTGTATCAAACTAAAGGCCAAGGGGCCTCTGCTATAAATCGATTGTCAGATAGGTGAATTTGAAGATCTTCGACGCGCGGTACACAGGGGCCTGGGCTGAAAAGAATCTGGTTGGTAGGTTGCCCGGTGGGGCTTGGTTATGTTTGTCGCGAGTTCCGCACGAGCCGAAGAGCACTTAATGTGCTCTTCGTGCGAGCCAGGACTGTTCGCAGTAGCAAACATAACCAAGGCCCACCGGGCAACCGGACGAGCTAGTTTACTTTGCGGCACCGGGGATGCCGTGGGAGGTTTTGGCGGTTTTGGCTCCGTTTACGATGGCAGTTTCCAGGGCCCTTACTGCGAGCATGCCCAGCAGGTCTAGGGGAACGGTGGCGCTTGCCTGGGCGCCCAGTTTGCCGCTGGCGAGGGTGTAGATAGTGTCGCCGTCGTTGGTGGTGTGCGTGGGACGGATGGCGTGTGCGTAGGCGTCTGCAGCCATCTGGGAGACCTTGGTGGCTTGTGCCTTAGTGAGTTCCACGTTGGTGACGATGCAGCTGATGGTGGTGTTGGTGCGGTCGAGCGGCATCTGCATGGATCCGGCGGCGGCAAAGGCTGCGAGTTCCATGTCGACGATCTGGTCGCTATCGGCTGCGGCGCGCATACCGGCGACCCACTCGCCGGTGAAGGGGTCGACAACGTTGCCGCAGGCGTTGACCGAGACCACGGCGCCCACCTTGATGGGGCCGAGCGCCACGGCGGCAGCGCCAAGGCCGGCCTTCATGCAGGTAGCGGGGCCCATGAGCTTACCCACGGTAGCGCCCGTGCCGGCGCCTACGTTGCCCTGTTCGAGCTTGGTGGGGGTGTTGTCGAGTGCTTCGCGCACGGCGGCGATGCCGGCCTCAATGTCGGGGCGAACGGTGGGGTTACCAAAGGCGAGGTCGAAGATACAGCTCGAGCACACGATAGGCACCTGCGTGGGGCCGACGGGAAGGCCGATGCCGCGGCTCTCAAGCTCGCGAGCGACGCCGCTTGCAGCCTCGAGGCCAAAGGCCGATCCGCCCGAAAGGCAGACGGCGTGGACCTTGTCGACGGTGTTCTCAGGTCGCAGCAGGTCGGTTTCGCGCGAAGCGGGAGCACCGCCGCGAACGTCAACACCGCCGGTGGCGCCCTCGGGTGCCACGATTACGGTGCAACCGGTGCCGGCCTCCTCGTCCGTATAGTTGCCATAGCAAAAGCCATCGACATCGCAGACGTCAATGGCCTCGAGCAGTGTATCCATGTTTAACTCCTATCGGTTTTCCGCCGCGCCTTGTGCCCGGTCGGGATCCGTACGGTACGCCAAAATTGTAGGCGCTGGGGGACACCCGGCGCCAGATGCAATTACGAGAGTTTTTGAATGGCACGTGCGACGCGGGCGATGGGTAGGCCCACCACGTTATAGAAGTCGCCCGAAATATCGTGCACGAGCATGCGGCCGCCTGTGCCCTGGATGCCGTAGGCGCCTGCCTTATCCATGGGCTCACCAGAGGTGACGTAGTGCTCGATCTGCCCGTCGGTAAGCTCATAGAACGTCACGTCGGTCACATCGACAAACGACAGGCTCTCGGCGGCATGCGGGGCGGCAGTATCGCCTGCCTTAACGATGCAGACGCCGGTTGCGACCTGGTGCGTGCGGCCCGAAAGCTCACGGAGCATGGTGCGCGCCTCGTCCTCGGTTGCCGGCTTGCCCAGAATCTTGCCGTCAAAGGTGACGATGGTGTCGGCCGCGACCGTCAGCTCATTGGGCTCGGCATACTCGGCAGCAACGGCAGCCGCCTTGGCGCGTGCCAAGCGCTCGACAAGTGTGAGCGGGGCCTCGCCGTCGAAGGGAGTCTCGTCGATTTCTGCGGGAATCACGCGAATGTCATACCCTGCCTCGCGCATCAACTCGATGCGGCGCGGTGATTGCGAAGCCAAAATCATAGTTGGATGCCCTCGGCGACCTTCTCGACAGCCTTGTCGCCGGCGAGCGTGCGCAGCAGTTCAAGCGCAAAGGGGAGCGACTGGGCCATGCCGCTGGCGGTGATGATGTTGCCGTCTTGCGTAACCTTCTCGCCGGTATAGGCGCCCTCGGGGAAGCTTTTCTCAAAGCCAGGGAAGCACGTGGCATGGTGTCCCTCGAGCAGGTCGAGCTCGCCCAGGATAAACGGGGCGGCGCAGATGGCGGCGACGTGCTTGGTCGCGGCGAACTCGCAGACCACGTCGCAGACGCGCTGATCTGCGCGCAAGTTGGTGGCACCGGGCAGGCCGCCGGGCAGCACGACGCAGTCGTACTCGTCAAAGTTGATCTCATCAAAGAGTGCATCGCAGGTCACGGGGATCTGCAGCGAGCTTACGACCTCACGCGTGGGCATAATCGAGACGAGCGTGGCACGCACGCCGCCGCGACGCATGACATCGACCATGGTCAAGCATTCAATAGTTTCAAAGCCATCGGCGGCGAGAACGGCAACGCTGGGCATGAGGGTTCCTTTCATAGGCGGCATACAATTAGCCGTCTTATACCCCGAAGACCTCCGCTTGCCACGCTCGATTTCCCAATGATTTTTCTGAGCAATGATTAAGTGGCTAGTTGCGCTTGAGGTGGACGACGGTCTCGCAGTGGAAGGTTTGTGGGAACAGATCGACTGGCGTGATCTTTACGGGGGAGAAGGTGCCTTCTTCGACAAAGCGTTTGAGATCGCGCGCCAGGGTGGCCGGGTCGCAGCTCACGTAGGCGACATCGCGGGCACTCGTGCTGGCGATAAGGTCGATCGCCTCGGGGGCGAGGCCTGCGCGCGGCGGGTCGACCACCAAGATGTCGGCATCCTGGTCGGGGAACTCGCGCACCGCGTCTCCGCCGATGACGTCGACGTTATCAAGCTTGTTGATTTCCAGGTTACGGCGTAGATCGCGCACGGCGGGGCCGTAGGCCTCGACGGCAGCGACAAAGTCGCAGCGGCGGGCGAGCGGCAGGGTAAAGGTGCCGGCACCGCAGTACAGGTCCACGGCAAGCTCGTCTTCCTGCGGGTCGAGCGCTTCCATGACAAGCTCGATCAAAATCTCGGCACCCTTGGTGTTGACCTGGAAAAAAGACGGGGCAGACAAGCGCATCTGACCCTCGGCGATATTCTCGGTCCATGAGCCCTCTCCGGCGAGCATTTCGACCTTGGAGACACGGCGGGCCTTCTTTTCGCCCTTGCTCATCACGCGCACGATGCTCGTGGGATGAGCGGCGTCCGCCAGCACGCGGGAGACCTGCGAGCGCGGAAAAGAGCCTGTGGGCGTCCAGAGTGCGACCTCGAGTGCTTTGGTGCGGCGCGATGCGCGAATGCCCACGCGTTCGAGCCCCAAGTCATGGCTGCCGCTTAGATAGTTGAGTGCGCCGACGACCGATTTGAGTGCCTTGGGGAAGCGTTTGTCGAACAACGGGCACGAATCGACGGTCACGATCTTGCGAGGATCGACACCGTGCATGCCAAGACGCACGCGGCCGTTTACAACGGTCGGCTCGAGTTCGATTTTATTGCGGTAGCCCCAATCATCCTTGGTGTGGCGGATGGGTTGCACCAGTTCATCGACTTGATCGGGGCTGAACTTGCCGATACGTTCGAGCGTGGAGCGCAGATTTTGCTCCTTGGCGGCGAGCTGTGCCGTGCGTGAGAGATTGCCCCACGAGCAGCCGCCGCAGATGCCCACGAAGGGGCAGGGAGGCTGAATGCGATCGGGGCTTGGCTCCAGAATCTCGGTGGTGCGGGCACGCATGAACGACTTGCCGTCCTGTACGACCTCGGCCTCGACGGTGTCGCCTGCCACGGCGCCCTGCACAAAGACGGCCTTGCCGTTGTCGGCGTGTGCCAGCCCGTCGGCGCCGTAGGTCATCGATTCTATAGTGAGCTTCATATTCCTGCCTGTCATTCGCGTTGTTGTTCGCACCATGGTAGCAGGGAAAAGCGCCCCGCATCCGAGGCTTTCCTCAAATGCGGGGCGCTTCTACAAACCGCTTCTACAAACGACTATTTCGTCTTGCCGGTAATGAGCGTCTTAAGACCCAGGCCGATCAGACCCAGGCCCATGCGCACGCGGCCGGGGCGATGGCGCTCGATGGCCTTGGTCTTGTCAGCGGGCTTATCGCGACGGGCGCTCGTCTCGGGTGCGGGCTTGGTGACCTGCGGATCGGGCTGAGGTGCAGGTGCAGGCTCGGGCTCAATGACGGTCGCCTGGACCTCTTGGACCTTGGGTGCTACTGGCTGCGGCTCGGCCTCGGAGGCAGGTTCCGCCTCAATGACGGGCTCGGGCGCGGCCTCGGCGTTGCGATAGGCACGCTCCAGTAGAGCTTCCTGCGAGTTGAAGGGTTTCTCACCCTCTGCACACTCCACGGGGACCCAGGTGCCGTCGCTCGTGAGGCTGCGGGCCTTCACGTTGTCCTGCAGCTGCATGCCCATGTACTCGTGTACCAGGGCGCGGCAGGTGGGGTCGAGCACGGGGAAGGCGATCTCCACGCGGTGCTCGGTGTTGCGTGTCATCATGTCTGCTGAGCTCAGGTAAACCATGTCCGAGTCCACGCCAAAAGCGTAAACACGCGCGTGCTCCAAAAAGCGTCCGACGATGGAGCGGACATGCACGTTCTCGGTCTTGCCCGAAACACCGGGCTTGAGGCACGAGATGCCGCGGATGATCATGTCTACGCGCACGCCGGCACACGATGCCTCGGCGATCTTGTCGATGACCTCGCGGTCGGTCAGCGAGTTGAGCTTAAAGAACACGCGGGCGGGCTCGCCGGCAAGGGCGCGCTGAATCTCGCGGTCAAGCCCGCGCATGATGAGCGGTTTCAGTCCGACGGGCGCCACACCCAGGAAGCGGTAGTCGCCGCGCAGGTTGCCCAGCGACAGATTGCGGAAGAACAGGTTGGCGTCTTCACCGATGCCGGGATGGGCTGTCATGAGCATAAAGTCGCTGTAGAGTTTGGCCGTCTTCTCGTTAAAGTTGCCGGTGCCCAAAAGCGTGAGGCGGGTGAGCGCCATGCCCTCGCGATAGGTGAGCTGGCAGATCTTTGAGTGGCATTTAAAGCCCTCGGAACCATAGATGACGGTGCAGCCCGCCTCTTCCAGACGCTCGGCCCACTCGATGTTGTTCTGCTCGTCAAAGCGGGCACGAAGTTCCATGAGCACCGTGACCTCTTTGCCGTTCTCGGCAGCATCGATCAGCGACTCGCACAGGCGGCTCTGCTTGGCCACGCGGTAGAGTGTGATGCGCAGCGAGATGCACTCGGGGTCGTAGGCGGCCTCGTGCACCAGATCCAGGAAGGGGTTCATGGCCTCGTAGGGATAAAAGAGCAGCTTGTCGTGCTGCAGCACCTGTTCGCGGATGGAGCGGGTCATATCGATGGTGGGGTTGGGCTGCGGCTTAAACGGCGTAAAGAGGAGCTCGTTGCGCAGGTGCTCGGGAATCTTGCCCTCAATGCCAAAGACGTGGCCCAGGTCGAGCGGGATATCGCAGGTAAAGACCGAGCGGCGCGAAAGCTCGAGCGCCTTGCGGATGGTCTTGAGCGTCGCCTTCTCGAGCGACCCCGAGACCGCGAGCACTACCGGCTGCAGACGCAGGCGCTTCTTGAGAATGCGCTTCATGTGCTGGCGGTAGTCCTCTTCCTCTTCGACGCCCTCGCCGTCCGGATCGATGTCGGCGTTGCGGGTGACTCGGATCAGCGCACGATCCAGCGGCTTATAGGAGCCAAAGCAGCTGTCCAGGCAGGCGAGGATGACGTCCTCGAGCAAGATGTAGGAGTAGGTGCCGGTGGGCGAGGGGATCTCGACCACGCGGTTCATCGAGGCGGGAATCTCGATAAGGCCCAGCAGGCTCTCCTCGTCGGTGGCGCCGTCCAGACCACAGGCCAGATAGAGCGCGCCATTGCGTAGGTTGGGGAAGGGGTGGCGAGGATCGATGACCAGCGGCGAGATGACCGGCGACACGTAGGCCTGGAAGTAGCGGGTTACAAAGGTGCGCTCCTCGGGCGTAAGCGAATCGATGCGGGCGCGGTGAACGCCCAAGGTGTCGAGCTTGCCCTCGATGCTCTTAAAGATGGACTCCCAACGGGTAAGGAGCCCGGGCATTTCGGCCATGACAGCATCGACCTGTTCGGAGGCGGTCATATTGCTCTTGTTGTCGACAGGTTGCTTTTTGAGCTCTGCCAGATCGGACAGGCCGCCCACGCGCACCATGAGAAACTCGTCGAGGTTAGACTCGAAAATCGACACGAACTTTAGACGCTCGAACAGCGGAACGGTCTCATCGAAGGCTTCGTCAAGCACACGGTTGTCAAAGCGTAGCCAGCTGAGCTCTCGGTTCTGCGTGTACGAGAAGTCGCGAGGCGGTTTGCGCAGCTTTGCGGCGGCTTGCTTTTTTTCGATTTTGCTCGGCATATGCATCTGTCCGTTCAGTCCCCGCAGGGGACGGTAGCCTAACCCTATTCACTATTGTCTCAATTTAGTCGACTTGTGGCACGGACGTATTGTGCGAACGGTATCTTTACCTACTTCTTACGCTGACAAGTCATAGGACTGACGCCCTGCTCGTCTGCAAGCGGTCTATATCCTCACTCAACTGGTACGTAAGTGTGAATAAGAATGATGGATAGCTGAATATCATTGAATGCAGGCGGAAACGTAAACAAACATCATTTATATACATAAAACCGATTTAGCTATGCAATTCTGAATCAAAAGTTTAGAGATGCAATTGCAAATAGTTTTTAGGAAAAAAGAGTGTTTACCTTAGAAAAGTTACTTTAGAACGCCGAAGTACATTATGGGGGAATCTCATGCGATATACCGTTCATCGCACTTTGTTGACCGTTCGGGGGCGAGGTGGAATTGCGGGTGGAATTTGGATATAACTAGAGCTGTCAGCAAGCAGCGTCCGCTATGGAAGGGCGCTGAGAGATTCGGCCGAAAGGCCCGAAAGAAAGGTAGGAGGCCATGACGAAAGGTCTGCACGTGCCTTCCGAGATCGGCAAGCTCAGGAAGGTCTGCCTGCACCGTCCCGGCGACGAGCTCCTCAACCTGCCGCCCGACGAGCTCGAGCGACTCCTGTTC
>JAXIZI010000003.1:0-1934 GCA_036304065.1 Collinsella sp.
GAAATTGAAATTATCTATAACCATATCGGAGTATTCGACCATTCAAAGGTCATTTTGTGGAAAGGAAAAGCGGTATAGTACATAACATACTATACCGCAAAACCTAAATCTTAAAAACATCCTTACCAAACCCTCACATTTTACAGCGTTTCAGCTTGTTACTTTACTTGTTACTTTGCTTTTGCGTAAAGTAACAGAGTAACAAAAATCATTTTGGTACTCTAGGCAAAGTACCAAAGTACCAGAGTACCAAAGCCCGAAACCCTTTATTTTACAGGGTTTGAAGGCACAAAAACAAGTTTGGTACTTTGGTACTCTGATTTTTAAACTTCTCTCTCTATATATTCAATTTTTTTTATTATTTTTTTATTTTTTTATATACTACTTTATAAAAAATAGAGTACCAAAGTACCAAAATACAGAAAAAGGCTCAAAAACCTTGATAAATCAGGCTTTTTTTTGGTACTCGTCTTGGTACTTTGCTTTTTGCGTAAAGTACCAAAGTACCAAAACTGCCACTGCTGCCCTTCTTTACATGTAAACAGTGCCAGAACCATTTTGTCATTTTGCGTAAAATGACAAAGTGACAAAATGACAAAGCCGGAAAACGTTGATTTTACGGGCTTTTACGCGTAAATAATCAGTGTTGTCACTTTGTCATTCTGCTTTTTGGAAAAGCTCTCTATATATTTTATTTTTTTATATATTTTTTAATATTTTACAAGTTACTTTATGAAAAGTAGAATGACAAAGTGACAAAACACGAAAAAAAGCCCCGAAAGCCTTGATTTTGCTGGGTTTGTGTTTGTCATTCTGCTTGTCACTTTGCGTATATAGCAAAATGACAAAATGACAAAACTATTTTTACGTAATCATTCCCGCCACCTCTGCCGTACCATATGCCTGTAACAACACTCTCAACAACACCTCTCACCCACACCCTCAACAGCAGATACATCAACAAGGCATCCACTGGCAGCAGTACATCGGAATTATAACACCACATCATATTTTTACGCGTAAATTGCCACGTATCCCGTCCCTATCATCAATCTATCACCCCGGCGTCAACGTCTGGAACAACACCCACAAACTTGATCTAAATTACATCAAATCATAGGGTCGCGCACAAGTGCGCTCCCGGCGTCACACCCGTCAAAATGGCGTCTCAAATCATATACGTAAATACTAGGGTTAAACGTCCAAAATCGCGCATTGCTACAAATTGCGCTCATTTTTACATACAAAAAATGAGTACGTTGCAGCATCAAAAACCCTTGCCACAAGCGGGGTTCTGCTCGTACGGCGTCAAAATGCTTGCGCGTCTTAGGGAAAATAAAAAGGGCATAAGGGGGTGTTGACGCCTTCGGCGGTCATCACAGATGACGACACCCCCTACTGCCCGCAAAAGTTGCAAGCCGACACCAACATAAAGTTAGTGACGCCTTACTAAATTTTGCATGTACAAAATAAGTTTTATTTTGTACAGTAAAGACCCCGCCGGGGTCTTTCGGGTGAAACTGTTACGTGAACATTGTTTACATGTAAAGAGTGCCGGAACTGTTTTGTCATTTTGCTCAAAACAGCAGAATGACAAACTGACAAACTGTCACTGTTGCCTTTTTACATGTAAAGAGTGCCGGAATCATTTTTGTGACTTTACTCAAAGTCACAGAGTCACAAAGTCACAAACACGGAAAACGCTGATAAATCAAGACTTTTTACATGTAAAAACAGCTTTGTGATTTTGTGACTCTGCTTTTTGCAAAAGCTCCTCACATATACTATATAATTTAGGCGTTTGCGAAACGCCACAAGCCGCATAAATACGGCATTTTTTGTTACCTATAAACAAATAACTCCTCACCGGATATGGTATAATAGAGTTGACTAAAAACTATAAACCTACATCCAAGAAAGGAGTTATTCTGATA
>JAXIZI010000004.1:0-137307 GCA_036304065.1 Collinsella sp.
CCGCCTCTCGGCGGCCTTGCGAAAAACAAATCCAAGTTAGACCATTTCAAATGGTTCGATGTCTGCCCGGATGCGACACTCGGAAGTGTCCATCCTCGCAGTATCCGGTTCTCAAGGTGCACGCCCCGCGGCTCATCCGGTCCGACCGGGCCGCGCGGCAAGGAGATATATTGCCAGACCGGAGGGGCCCCGGGGGCGGGAATCTGGGCGTACACATTTCCTACACATTTTGTGATCCGACTAACGTTTGCCAGCCGTTAACTACCGCTCGCCGAGCATCTCTTTATATAAGGCAGTCTCATGGTTAAAGCGGATACGTCCCCCTAGCTAAAGCACAGCCAGCATCGAGCAACTCATCGCGTTCTTCCACCGAGAACCCCTCGGCGTAGACGCGCACCACTGGTTCGGTCCCACTAGGACGGACCAGCAGCCACGTGTCATCCTCGAATGCCAAACGCAAGCCATCCATATGACTAACGTTTTGCGGCACCTTGCCACAAATCGACTTGGGGTTTACGCCCGGCAGCAGGGTTCGTAACGTTTCGGCATCTTCGGCCTCAAGGCGTAAATCGCGTCGACCGTAACTCGTCTTACCAAAACTGTCCTCGAGTTGGTCGACCAGAACGCCCAAAGGCGCGTCCGTCTTTGCCATAAGCTCACACAGAATCAGACAGGCGAGGATTCCATCGCGCTCGGGCATATGTGCGGTGATGCCGATACCACCGGCTTCTTCGCCGCCTATGAGGACGCCGCCCTTCTTCATCTCCGCCGCTATATATTTGAAACCGACTGGTTTGACGGTCACGCGGCAGCCAAGCGCCTCGGCAATGCGACGCACGAGCGTCGAGCACGAAAGATTGACGACGACGCGCCCCTCCAAATTACGAAATTGAACCAAGTCGCCCAAAACGAGCGCCATGATCTGATGCGGATGTATATATCTGCCGCGCTCGTCAACCGCGCCGATGCGGTCGGCGTCGCCGTCGGTCACCAGGCCAGCGCAAGCTCCGTCCTCGATAACCGTGCGCTCGCAAGCGTCCACCCACGGCTCAACGGGGTCGGGGCAGATATCTTCTTGGTCAGACGCCTGCCCGGCGTGAATCTCGTGCACCTCAACGCCAAGCTCGCGCAGCAAGTCGGCTAGATAGCCCTGGGCTGCGCCGCCCATGGGATCGACAACCACGCGCAGGTGCGCGGCGCGGATGGCTTCGGCATCGACAAACGATGCCACCGCCTGCATATAGTCAGGAATGATATCCGCGGTGCGATATTGCCCCTCGATCCCCATTGGCTCGGGAGCCATAGTCTCTTCGAGCTCTTCGATGACATCCTGGTTGGCGGTCGAGCCGTCACCCATGCGAATCTTGAGGCACAGATAGCCCTGCGGATGATGGGACCCCGTCACCATGAGCGCGCCGCACGCTTCACCGTCATAAGCCGCCGCCCACGTAAGGGCAGGGGTCGGGACAGGTCGCGAAGCGAGCACGGCGTCTAGCCCGTGCGCTGCTAGCACGCCCGCCGCAAGCTCAGCGAACTCGCGCGCCAGGGGCCGGGTGTCGAACCCTATATATACCGTTTTGCCCGGATTGATCTTTTGCCACAACTCGCCGACGGCATCGGCGATACGGGCAACGTTATCGGCAGTGAAGTCCTCATCGACGCGAGCGCGCCAACCGTCAGTTCCAAAATGAATTATCGCGCACACGCGCAGACACCTCACAGTGTTTGGATCATGGTACGCATGGGGTATACCCGCAACATGCACTCGGCAACCTGCCGGCACCAGCATTCACCATTTGGGCAAATGCTGCCGAGGACATGCAAGCAATAAAAAACCGCCCCGTATGGAGCGGTTTGCCCTTTATATATCGAGCGCCTCGGCCATCGCGGCCGTAGTGATTGCCGTGGTTCCACAGCAACTGCCCACCATTGCGGCACCGGCATGTCTCCATTCGATGCATGCGCGCGCGAAAGCTTCGGGGTTCTCGTGCCATACGGGGCCATCCTGAGTCTGGACCGGATCGCCTACGTTGGGACGCACCGTGACGGGAGTAGTCGCCGATGCAACCATCCTGGGCACCGCCGCGTTCGCGGCCGCAAGCGAACAGCAATTAACACCAACCGAATTTGCGCCGTGTTTTTCGGCGTACAAAACGGCTGCCTCGATGTTGAGGCCATCGCCCAGCAGGTCGCCTTTATCGTCAACGACAAAACTCACCAGAACAGGCATGCCGTCGGCGGCATCTCGGGCGCCGGCAAGCATGGGCTGCAGATTACGGATAGACGTCACCGTCTCGATCAGCAGACCGTCAACACCAGCATTGAGCAAGGCGTGCGCCTGTTCGCGCGCAATGCCGCGGATTTCACGATACTCGACAGAGTCCTCGGCAAACCACTCAATACCGATCGGGCCCATTGAGCCCAGCAGTAGCTGAGGGTGCGCCTGGCGGGCATCGTCGACGGCCCCGCGATTGACCTCCGCCACGGACGGCGCAATCTGGTCGTGCTTGAGGGCATAGCTCGATGCCTGAAAGGTATTGGTAATGAGCACCTGCGCGCCGGCGGCGACATACAAGCGATGGATACGAGAAACGGTCTGCGGCTCTGCCAGATTCCAAAACGCCGGTGGAATGTCGGCGGCATCGTACTCACTCAACAGAACACTGCCCATGGGGCCCTGCGCCAACAAGGTCTCGCTCGACAAGCGGCGCGTAAGTTCCTCGGCACCAAAGCGGTTGTAATAACTCGTATCCATATATATCCCGCTATTCCTCGACGCTGATTCCCTGCTTTTCGAGATAGGCGAGCCAGCGGCTCATCGTGTCCTCGGATAGCGCATGCTCCATCATGCAGGCCTCGGAATCGGCTCGCTCAAATTCGACACCGAGCTCCTGAACCAAAAACGTGCGGATGAGGCGATGACGGTACCAGATAGCCGTGCCAACCTCGCGGCCGCGATCGGTCAGGATCACCTTGCCGTAGTGCGATTGCTCGACAAGCTCGGATGCCTTGAGCGCCGAAACCGCTTTATTGACCGATGCCTTGGAGACGCCAAGGCGCTGCGCGATGTCGACCGATCGCACGCCGTTGGTTTCCCCCTCTTCGCTTTCAATGCGAACCATGCACTCCAAGTAGTCTTCGTTCGCCACCGTCAGATGTAGTTCGCGCGAGCTATTTGTCGTATCCATGATCTTCCGTCCCTTCTGCATTCAATGGCTGATTCTACCCCATCCAAGCGTCGTGGTATGCCGTGGCATACCGTGCTAGAGTTCTTGTTGCACACGACGACCAAGATTGGAGCGGTCTTTATGGAAAACACCACCACGAGCCCCGATGTCCTCGAACGCTTTTTGCGCTACGTCCAGATCAACACGCAGTCCGAGGATGCAAACTGCGACCAGGTACCCTCGAGCGCCGTTCAGTTTGACCTTGCCAACGTGCTGGCTGAAGAGCTGCGCGAGCTTGGTGCGGAAGATGCCCACGTGACCGAGCACGCCTATGTCTGCGCGCATATCCCCGCAAGTGCGGGCGCTGAGGACAAGCCCGCCCTGGGCCTGATCGCCCATCTCGACACCACCGAAGTTGCACCGGGCGCCGGCGTGAAGCCGCACATCGTACACTACGAAGACGGCGACCTGGTCTGCGGCACGGTTGACGGTAAGCCCGTTGCCATGGGTACCGCCAAGCTTCCCGCCCTGAATGACCTCGCGGGTGAGGACCTGGTCTGCAGCGATGGCACCACGCTGCTGGGCGCGGACGACAAGGCGGGCGTCGCCGAGATCATGTCGCTTGTCGCGCGTATCGCTCAGGACCCTTCTCTGCCCCATCCCGCACTCGGCATTTGCTTCTGCCCTGACGAGGAGATCGGCCACGGAGCCGAGCTGTTGGATATCGATACCTTTGGCTGCAAGTACGCCTACACGGTCGACGGCGGCCCCATCGGCGAGCTGGAGTGGGAGTGCTTTAACGCCGCCGAGGCGACCGTCCGCTTTGAGGGCCAGTCCATCCACCCGGGCGACGCTAAGGGCCGTATGGTCAACGCAGGCAATCTGTTCTGCGACTTCAACGCGTTGCTCCCCTACATGCAGCGCCCGGAGTATACGGAAGGCTACGAGGGCTTTTATCACCTTGAGGGTGTATCTGCGACCGTCGATCACGCCACAGCGCGCTATATCGTCCGCGACCATGACGCCGCCAAGTTCCAGCAGAAACTCGACCTTATTGATGCCGCCGCCTCGATACTCAACCAGCGTCTGGGTGAGGAGCGCGTGACGGTCGAGATTAAGCAACAGTATCGAAATATGGCCGAGATCGTTCGTGACTATCCCGAGCTTATTGATGTTGCCAAGGAAGCCTACCTTGCCTGCGGCGTTGAGCCCCAAGTGCTGCCGATTCGTGGCGGCACCGACGGCGCCCAGCTGTCGTTCCGCGGTCTGCCCTGCCCCAACCTTTCCACCGGCGGCTATTGCTACCACGGCGTCAACGAGTTCGTCCCGGTCAGCTCGCTCGTCAAGATGACCGACGTGCTCCAGGAGCTCGTCGCCCGCTTTGCATAGGGAACTCGAACAATCTAGGTAAGCAAAACCGCCCCGTCCTCAAAACCGAGAACGGGGCGGTTTTTGGTGCAAGGGGAGTAGTCAGCACCGCAGGTTGAGCCAACGTCAGCGAGCGACGTCCAAGGCGAACAAGTTGGCATGAAAAAGGCAGGGCATTGACCTTCTGGTCATGCCCTGCCTTTTGAATGACAAATTGTCGCCTTGGGCGGCGCGCAGCGTCAAGCCGTTACGGCGTTTGGTAAAACGCCGTAACTTAGTAGTTGGCCTCGTAGCCGTTGCCGTCGCCGGTGGGCTCTTCGTAGTAGTCCGAATCGCTCGAATCGCTTGAGTCATCGGAATCGTCAGAGCTGACCGATGAGGTTGCGGTACCGTTTGCGTAGTCGTCAGACGTGTTGTTGTTCAGGTCGCCGATCGTAGAGCTGGAACCGTCGGAAAGACCCATGGTGTTGGGACCCTTGGGATCCTTGCCGGCATCGACGCGCTCCATCATTTCCTTGAGCTCGTCCTCGTAGACAAAGACGTAGCTCACACCGTCAATCATGGTGCTGTCGTCGGCATACGAGGGCAGGTTGGCCGAGTAGATACCGTCGACATCCATACCGCGCATGACGTTGACCGTAGCCACGATATCCTGAACGCTCATATCGGTTACGAGCATATCGGACAGCGAATTAACCAGGCCAAAGATCTTCGTGGCATCGAAGTTATTGAGAATCTGGTTGGCAAGGGCGCCAAGCACCTGACGCTGGTGGCGCATGCGCGTGTAATCGCCGTCGGCATAGGTGTAGCGGCAGCGGGCATAGGTAAGGGCGGTGGCACCGTCCATATGCTGCTGGCCAGCGGTAATCTTAATATCCAGGTGCTCGGGGTCGTCAACATCATCGGTTGCGTTAATGTCGATACCGCCAACCGAATCAATCAGCGCCTGCATACCGTCGAAGCTGACCTCGGCATAGTGGGAAATCTGAACACCGCACAGCTCGTTGACCGCCTCGACCATGGCCTCGGCGCCGCCCACGGTATGGCAGGCGTTGATCTTCATGGTCTCGCCCTTGTACTCGACCTTGGTGTCGCGCGGAACGGAAATGAGCGTCGCCTGCTTTTGCGTGGGGTCGATGCGTGCCAGGATAATCGAGTCGGCGCGATACGTATCCTCGCCCGGACGGCCGTCGGTGCCAAGAAGCAGCACGTAGAACGGATCCTTTGCCTCATCGGTGTCAACCAGAACCCGACGCAGATTGTCGGTAATGACATTAGAATCGCCGAGCTTGCCCATAATGGTGGCAAACCACAGGCCGGCAGCGGTAGTAGCACTCAGCAGCACGCCAAGCACGACAATGAGCGCGACGTGACGAATCGTGTGGCTTCGACGACGTTGGCGAGCGCGCTCGGAATAGCGAGCCACGTTATCGCGACTGTAGATCTTGGCCTGTGCACCAGTTGAGGGTCTTCGGGCGGTGGTATCCGCGAGGGGCTTTTTATTAAACATAGGCAACCTGTATTAGTAGATGACGGGATCGGGGACGGAAGCATGCTCGACATGCGCGCCGAGCGCCTGCAGCTTTTCGACAAACTGCTCGTAGCCGCGCTTGATGTGATGGATGGCCGAAACCTCGGTCGTCCCGTCGGCGATCAAGCCCGCTACGACGAGGGCCGCTCCGCCACGCAGATCGGGCGAGGTAACCTGTGCACCCGAGAAGCCCTTGACGCCATGAATCATGGCATGATGGCTCTCGATACGAATGTCGGCACCCATGCGCACCAGCTCAGAGGCAAACATAAAGCGATTCTCGAAGATGTTCTCGGTAATAACGGAACTGCCGTCGGCGAGAGCGGAGAGCACCATAATCTGCGCCTGCATGTCCGTCGGGAAACCGGGGAACGGAAGCGTCTGGATGTCGACCGGCTTGATACGCTCGGCACGGTTTACATGGACGCCATCCTCGACGCGCTTGCAGTCGATACCCATGAGCTCCATCTTCTTGAGCACCATGCCCAAGTGAATGGGGCAAAAGCCCGTGACATCGACACCGCGATCGTCGGCCATCAACGCACCAGCAACGATAAAGGTACCGGCCTCGATGCGGTCGCCCACTACGCGATGGGTAACAGGATGCAGCTCTTCCACGCCCTCGATGGTCACGACGGGCGTACCCGCGCCGACAATCTTGGCGCCCATCTCGTTGAGCATGTTGGCGAGATCGACGATCTCGGGCTCGCGGGCGGCATTGTCGATAACCGTGGTGCCCTGCGCGCGCACGGATGCCATGATGAGGTTCTCGGTCGCACCGACGCTGGCGAACTCGAGCGTGACGGTGGTACCGCGCAGACCTTGGGGCGCATTAGCGTTGATGTAGCCGTGGGCGGTATCGAACTCAACGCCCAGGGCCTCAAGACCAAGAATGTGCATATCGATCTTGCGAGCACCCAGGTTGCAGCCGCCCGGCATGGCGATCTTGGCGCGATGGAAGCGACCCAGCAGGGGTCCCATCACGGCTGTGGAAGCACGCATCTTGGCAACGAGCTCGTAGGGGGCCTCCCAAGAATCGACCTGAGAGGTATCGATCTCGAGCGTGTGCTCGTCAAGGACATCGATTGTGGCGCCCATACCCTTGAGCACCTTGCCCATCACGTGGACATCGGAAATATCGGGCACGTTCTGCAGCGTCGTCTTGCCCGGCGCCAGAAGCGTTGCCGCCATGAGTTTGAGCGCGGAGTTCTTGGCGCCCGAAACGGGCACGGAGCCTCCGATGGCGTGGCCACCCTCAACGCGGATAATATCCAAGGTCTACCCTTTCAAAAAGCATGCCCGGGATGGCTGGGCCATCCCGGGCATGATGTGTTCGCTAATGGTCGAACGCTAAATCGTTTGACTATTGGGCAAGCTTGAGCTTACACCATGCGATTTCATTATAGAGGTAGGCGCGGCGTGCATCATCCTCCGACAAATTACCCAGCTTCTCTTCAAAACCTTGAATATCAGCTTTAAGCTTGTCGGCATCGACGGTCGCCAAATCGCAAGCGCGCTCGGCGAGAACGGTCACGACATCGTCCGCAACCTGGGCATAGCCGCCGGCCACGGCAAACGTGTGGTCGACAGTGCCCATGGCCTTATCGGAAACGCGAACGTAACCGCGGTCGATCGTGCAGATCTCGCTGGAGTGAGCAGGCAGGACGCCAAACTCGCCATCCGTGGACGGAATCGACACAAACGCAGCGTCGCCCTCATAGGCGCAGCTCACGGGGCACACGATGCGGATACGCATAACCTACTTCTCCCCCATCTTGCGGGCGCGCTCGCGCACGTCCTCAATCGTGGAAGCATAGCGGAAAGCCTGCTCGGGCAGGTCATCGGCCTTGCCGTCGACAATCTCGGCGAAAGAGCGGACGGTATCCTCGACGCGGACGTAGACACCGGGGTTGCCGGTGAACTTCTCGGCGACGTGGAAGGACTGCGAGAGGAACTGCTGAATCTTACGGGCACGGTTGACCGTAAGGCGCTGCTCCTCGGACAGCTCGTCCATACCCAGAATGGCGATGATGTCCTGAAGGTCGGAGTACTCCTGCAGGAGCTCCTGGACCTTGACGGCGACACGGTAGTGCTCCTCGCCAACGATCGAGGGATCGAGAGCGTCGGAGGAAGATGCGAGCGGGTCGATAGCCGGGAACAGGCCAAGCGACGAAATGCTACGCGAAAGAACCGTGGTGGCGTCGAGGTGCGTAAACGTCGTGGCAGGCGCCGGGTCGGTCAGGTCGTCTGCGGGGACGTAGACAGCCTGGACGGAGGTAATGGAGCCCGTCTTGGTCGAGGTAATGCGCTCCTGGAGGTCGCCCATCTCGGTTGCCAGCGTGGGCTGGTAACCAACGGCGGACGGCATACGGCCCAGCAGTGCGGAAACCTCGGAACCTGCCTGGGAGAAGCGGAAGATGTTGTCGATGAACAGCAGAACGTCCTGGCCGCGATCGCGGAAGTACTCAGCGGTGGTAAGGCCGGCCAGACCGATGCGCAGACGCGCTCCGGGCGGCTCGTTCATCTGACCATAGACCAAGCAGGTCTTGTCGATAACGCCAGACTCGCTCATCT
This sequence comes from Collinsella sp., assembly GCA_036304065.1. Taxonomy (GTDB): domain Bacteria; phylum Actinomycetota; class Coriobacteriia; order Coriobacteriales; family Coriobacteriaceae; genus Collinsella. The sequence continues at coordinate 8,641 of JAXIZI010000004.1, forward strand.
CGAGGAACAGGTCGGTGCCCTCGCGGGTACGCTCGCCGACGCCGGTGAACACCGAGGTGCCGCCGTGCTCCTGGGCGAGGTTGTTGATGAGCTCCTGAATCAGAACGGTCTTGCCGACGCCGGCGCCGCCGAACAGGCCCGTCTTGCCGCCACGGATGTAGGGCTCGAGCAGGTCGACAGCTTTGATGCCGGTCTCGAAGATCTCGGTCTTGGTGGTGAGCTCGTCGAAACGGGGCGCTGCATGGTGGATGGGGTAGAACTCCTCCACCTCAGGCATGGGCTTGCCGTCGACAGGCTTACCCATGACGTTCCAAATGCGGCCGAGCGTCTTGGGGCCAACGGGCATCTTCATGGGCTCACCGGTATCGGTGGCGATGAGGCCGCGCTGCAGGCCGTCGGTCGAGGACATGGCGACCGTGCGGACGACGCCGCCCGGAAGCTGGCTCTCGACCTCGAGGATCGTGCTCAGATGACCGATCGGGGTCTCGGCCTCGACCGTGAGCGCGTTGTAGATCGGGGGCACCGCACCGTCAAACTTGACGTCGACGACAGGACCGATGATTCGCACGATGCGACCATCACCGGCAGTCGTCTTCTTGGTGGCTTCCTCGACCGCAAGCTTTACGGTGTTATTAGCCATTACTGTTCCTCCAATGCTGAGGCTCCGCCGACGATCTCGTTAATCTCGGTCGTGATCGAAGCCTGGCGCACGCGACTATACGTGCGGGTAAGGGTCGAGATGATCGCGGTGGCGTTTTCCGTCGCGGAGTGCATGGCCTTGCGGCGTGCACCCTGCTCGGCAGCCGCCGAATCGATCAGGGCCTGGTAGATGACCGTCAGGATATAAGACGGCACAAGCTTGCCGAGAACATGCTCGGGAGAGGGCACGAACTCGAACGTGGACGAGATGCGCTTAGGGGCGTCGGTCTCGTTCTTACGCGGACCGTGGGCCATAGCGATCATCTCGGGGTCGAGCGGCAACAGATGCTCGACGCGAAGCTCCTGATCCACGCGGTTCTTGGCGTGGTGGTAGACAAGCTCGACACGGTCAAGCTCACCGGCACGATACGCATCGCAGATATGAGAGGAGATCATGCGGGCCTGATTGAAATCGGGCTCAGAGGAGTTGCCCTCAAAGTGCATGACGACGTTTTCGCGGTCACGGAAATACGTGGCCGGTTTGCGCCCACACGCGATGATCTCGCACTCGATGCCGTCGTTCGCCCAAGAAGCGGCGAGCTTTTCGGCCGTGCGCTCCACCGTCGTATTGAAACCGCCGGCAAGGCCGCGGTCCGAGGCAATAACGACAATCAGGCCATGCTTGACGCTCTCATGCTTCTGCAGCATGGGATCGGTGCCCGAACAGGAGGCGTCGCCGGCGACCGTCAACATGACGTCGGTCAGCGCCTCCTTATAGGGCTCGGCCTGCTTGGAGCGATCGAGAGCACGACGGATCTTGGCCGTAGAGACCATCTCCATCGTGCGCGTGATCTGCTTGGTCGTGGTAACCGAGGAGATTCGCTTCTTAATGTCGCGAAGGTTGGCCATGGGGCTTAGTTCTCCTCTGATCCAGAAACATCCGAATGGTGCTTGGCCATGAACTGCTGCTTGAAGTCGCCGATGACGCGCAAGAGCTCAGCCTTGGTGTCATCATCGATCTTCTTGGCGCGAACCTTGTCGAGCAGCGAGCCAAAGCCATTGTCCATGTACTCGATGAGCTCGGCACGGAAAGGCAGCACGTCGGCAATCTCCAGGTCATCCAGGAAGCCCTCGTTGCCAGCGAACAGCGTAACGATCTGCTCGCCAACCTCAAACGGCTTGTAGCGCGGCTGCTTAAGGAGCTCGGTCATGCGGGCACCATGGGTCAGCTGCTTCTGAGTAGCCTCGTCAAGGTCGGAGCCAAACTGCGTAAAGCCAGCGAGCTCCTGATAGGAAGCGAGGTCCAGACGGAGGTTGCCGGCGACCTGCTTCATGGCCTTGGTCTGCGCATCGCCACCGACGCGGGACACGGAAATGCCCACGTCGACTGCCGGGCGCTGGCCCTGGAAGAAGAGCTCGGACTGCAGGTAGATCTGACCATCGGTAATGGAAATGACGTTGGTCGGAATGTAGGCCGAGACGTCGCCGTCCTGGGTCTCGATGATCGGCAGAGCTGTCATGGAGCCGTAACCGTTCTTCTTGGACATCTTGACAGCACGCTCGAGCAGACGAGAGTGCAGGTAGAAGATGTCACCAGGATAGGCCTCGCGTCCGGGCGGACGATGCAGCGTCAGCGACATCTGACGGTAGGCCACAGCCTGCTTGGACAGGTCATCGTAGATGACGAGCACGTGACCGCCGGGGTTGGTCTCGCTGGCGGGCTTGCCGTCCTCGCCGTTGTACATGAAGAACTCGCCGATAGCGGCACCGGCCATAGGCGCGATGTACTGCATAGGGGCGGAATCGGCAGCGGTGGCCGAAACGATGATGGTGTAGTCGAGCGCACCGTGCTGAGCGAGGGTCTCGCGGATGTTGGCAACCGTGGAGGCCTTCTGGCCGATGGCGACATAGATGCAGACCATGCCCTTGCCGCGCTGGTTGAGGATAGCGTCGATGGCAATGGCGGTCTTACCGGTCTTACGGTCGCCGATGATGAGCTCTCGCTGACCGCGACCAATAGGCACCATGGAGTCGATGGCCAACAGGCCGGTCTGAACCGGCTCGCACACCGGGGTACGGTCGATGACGCCGGGGGCCTTGAACTCAATGGGACGACGGTGCGTGGCGACGATGTCGCCCAGGCCGTCGATGGGCTGGCCGAGCGGATTGACGACGCGGCCGAGCATGGCGCGGCTCACGGGGATATCCATAATGCGGCCAGTGGTGCGGCACTCGTCGCCTTCCTTGATGGAGTCGACGGCACCAAACAGAACGGCGCCGACCTCGTCACGGTCAAGGTTCTGGGCAAGGCCGAAGACGGTCTCACCGGTATCGGAGCTCTTGAACTCCAGAAGCTCGCCTGCCATGGCGCTCTTGAGGCCGGAGACGCGCGCGATGCCGTCGCCTACCTCGTCGACCGTTGAAACCTCATGCGTATCGACCGTCGCGGAGAGGCTCGTGAGCTGCTCCTGCAGTTTCTTGGCGATATCCTGGGCATTGAGGGTTTCGGACATTAGGCTTCACCTCCGTACGAATTAGCAGAGTTTGCGAGGGTCTCCTGCGCGATGCGCAGCTGCGTCTTGACGGTAATGTCACGACGCTCGCCGCGGGCCTCGAGCACCAGGCCGCCCACGATAGACGGGTCGACCTGCTCGATAAGGAATACTTTGCGGCCGAAGTCCTGCTCGCATTTCTTAGTGATGGTTTGACGCAGCTCGTCGTCGAGCGGGATCGCCGTGGTGACGGTCACGCCCACTACATCCTCGTCTTCCTCGGCAACATACTTAAAGGCAGCTGCCACCTTGGGAAGAAGGTCGAGCTGGTCGCGCTTGGACATGGTGTCGAGCACGGCGATGATCTCGGGGTTGGCAGAAGCCAAGCGCTCGATCATCTCGAGGTCCTCGAACACATGGTTCTCGTCCTTGGCGGCTTCCAGAAGGGAGCGCGCGTAGGTCTCGAGCACCTTGTCCTGATAGCGGCTAGTCGGCATTCAGGCTACCTGCTTCCTGGATGTAGCGCTCGATGAGCTTCTTCTGCTCGGCCTCGTTCTCGAGTGCCTCGCCCACGATCTTGGTGGCGACGGCAACGGACAGGTCGGCGATGGAGTTCGCGGCACCGGCGTAGATGGACTTGCGCTCGTCCTCGACGGTCGTATGGGCCTTGGCGATGATCTCCTCGGCCTCCTTGTGAGCAGCCTCGATGATACGGGCGCGCTCGGACTCGGCGTCCTTACGGGCCTCGAGAACGATGTCGGCAGCCTGACGACGGGCGTCGGTGACGATCGAGTCGGACTCAGCGCGCTTGGCGATAGCCTCCTGCTTGGTCTTCTCGGCCTCGTCGAGGCTCTCCTCGATCTTCTTGCCGCGCTCCTCCATGGTTTTCATGATGCTCGGCAGGGCGACCTTGGCCAGCACGATCCAGATAATCAGGAAGGCGATAAGCGCCGGGATGAACTCCGCCATCTTAGGGATGAGGATGTCCGCACCGGCGGCGCCGTCCTCGGCGAACGCGGAAACCGGCATGAGCAGCGCGGCCGCGGACGCGGAGAGTGCGATCGCGCTCTTCTGGGATGAAAGATTCATACTTGACGCTCCGTGCTATTTAACGATCAGCGCGACAACGAAGCCGATCAGAGCCAGAGCCTCGCCGAAGGCGGAGCCCATGATGAAGACGGTGAACACGCGGCCCTGGACCTCAGGCTGACGGGCCATAGCACCCGTAGCACCCAGAGCAGACAGGCCGATAGCAAGACCAGCGCCGATAACACCGAGACCGTAACCGATAACTCCCACGATTCCTCCTTTGTCGTGCGTGTCTTATTTCACGCAGGATAACCTTTTTATAACTGCCGGGCTCCATGGGTACGGGCACCGGCGGTTTAACGAATTGCCTTACCTTTAAGGCGCGAACGGAAGACTACTCCTCCTCCGCGACCTCCTCTGCCTCGGAGACATACACGGCGGTAAGGACCGTGAAGACGTAAGCCTGGATGGCGCCGACCACAAGCTCGATCGCATAGATCAGGATGAGGATGGCAAGCCAGGCCAGCGAAGGCAGGGCGCCGACGGCGTGGGCCGCGGAAACCTGCTGAAGCAGCGGCTGCATGAACATGCTCGCCATGATGGCGAACGAGCCCATGACCACGTGTCCTGCGAACATGTTGCAGAACAGACGGACGGCGAGCGTGATGAGGCGCAGGAAGGTCGAGAAAAGCTCGACGACCCACACGAGCACGTTCATCGGGAAGCTCACGCCCTGCGGGGCGAGGCTCTTGATGTAGCCGATCACGCCGTGAGCCTTGCATCCGTAGTAGATGAAGTACACGAAGGCGAAGATGGCGAGCGCGGCGGTGGAGCCGATTGCACCGGTGCCGGGCTTCATTCCCGGGATCAGGCCGATCATGTTATTGATCAGGATGAACAGGAAAAGCGAGCACAGGAACGGGAAGTGCTTCTTCCAGTTCTCACCCACGACGCCCTTGCCGATATCGTTCTCGACGTACTCGATGATGTACTCGAAACCGTTGACGAAGAAGCCCTTGGGAACCAGGGCCTGCTTCTTCTTGAACACGGCCAGGACGATCAGGAGCACGATCGTGGAGACGATCAGCCAAAACGAGTACTGCGTGATGCCGCAGCTCAGATCGCCCACGACAGGGGTGGAGCTGAACTCGCTGACCAGATGATTAATCTCATCAGGCAGCTTTTCAAAAATTTCCACGACTTACCTTTCGACCTCATGAGGATCTCGCAGCGCCTTGGCGACGCGAACCGTGCAGGCGGCCATAAAGGCCACGAAGCCGATCGCCTCGCCCAGGAGGAACATGCGAAATGCCTCTCCGAACAACACAAACACAACCAAGGTAAAGACGAGCAGGGCGATTGCCGAGACCGCCAGACTCACCATACCCTTGAGCATGTCCGCATTCTGTTTATCGTCAAGAACCGGCTTGAGCGTAAAGACAAAGGGAAGGAAGGCAATTGCGCCCGCGATGGCGCCTGCAACGATAGCGAGCAGATCGGCTATCTGAAACATTGGCGTCCTCACTTTCCTTTTTTAACGCCTCACAGAACAGTTCCCGCCAAACATTGGTGACTATTGTACGAGCCAATCGCTAAAGTACAACCGAAAAAGCATCGGTTAATACGCACCTGTTCGTTTTCTTAAGACCTTCTTTATGCCGCAGGTACGGTAATACGTTTTTCTCGAACCCTGCAGGGCAAAACGTCCGTTAACAGGAGTGCGCGTGGACGTCTTTTGCTCGCCCGCGCGCACCATTTCTTCGTATTTTCGACGTTAGCCGGTATGGCCCAGAGATTACAGCGTGCCGTAGATGCGGTCGCCGGCGTCGCCCAGGCCGGGAACGATGTAGGCAGCCTCGTTGAGATGGTCGTCGATAGCGCAGGTATAGATATGCACATCTGGGTCCTTCTCGGTCAGCGACTTGAGGCCCTCGGGGGCAGCGACGATGCACAGCATGCGGATGTCCTTGACACCGCGCTCGCGCAGGTAGCTGATGGCCATCTCGGCCGAACCGCCCGTGGCGAGCATGGGGTCGACGACCAGGCAGATGCGCTGGTCGATATCCTTGGGCATCTTGCAGTAATACTCATGCGGCTCATGGGTAACCTCGTCGCGTTCCATACCGATGTGGCCTACGCGAGCGGAGGGCACCAGGTCGAGAATGCCGTCGACCATGCCAAGGCCCGCACGCAGGATGGGCACGATGGCGAGTTTCTTGCCGGCGAGCTGTTTGAACGTGGCGGTAGTGATGGGGGTCTCGACTTCGACGTCTTCCATAGGCAGGTCGCGCATGGCCTCGTAGCCGTCAAAAAGCGCGAGTTCGCGCACGAGCTGGCGGAACTGGTTGGTGCCGGTGTTTTTGTCGCGCAGGATCGACAGCTTGTGCTGGACGAGCGGATGATCGACAAGCGTCACACGGGACGCATCGTAGGTGACGGTCATGGGTTGATTGCCCCTTTCGTTGCGGCCGCAAAACGGCCTTGCTGACAAGGCGCGCAGCAATGTTGCCGCCGCACGCCATGCATAAGTTTAGCGGTTTGTTGTATCGAGCAGCCCATCGCAGCCCTACTGTGCGGTACTGAGCGAGCGCTTGACGGCATCACGCCAGCCCGCAAGGTTTTGCTCGCGACGCTCGGCGGACATATGGGGAAGGAAGGTCCTAACGATCTGGGCATTTTGCTCCAGCTCTTCAAGGTCTTCCCAATAGCCGACGGCAAGACCCGCCAAGTACGCGGCACCGATTGCCGTGGTCTCCACCGTCTCGCATTGCAGCACGGGGATATCCAGCAGGTCGGCCTGGAATTGCATGATGAACTCGTTGCGTGAGGCGCCGCCATCGACGGACAGGCGCTCAATCGAAAGTCCCACGTCCTGCTCCATGGCGCGCAGCACGTCATAACTCTGGTAGGCCATGGACTCGCAGGCCGCACGCACAATGGTCGCGCGACTCGAGGCACCGGTCAGGCCGCACACGATACCGCGGGCATGCGGATCCCACCAGGGAGCGCCCAAACCCGCAAAGGCGGGAACGAAGTAGCAGCCCTCGTTGTCGTTGATCGAAGCGGCGAGTTGCGCGGACTCGCTCACACTCGAGATGATGCCCATGTTGTTGCGCAGCCAGTTCATGGTTGAGCCGGCGGCAAAGATAGAACCCTCGAGCGCATAGCTGATCTTGCCGTCCGCGGCGATACCGATCGTGGAGACCAGACCGTTCTTGGATTCGACGACCTCGTCGCCGGTGTTCATGAGCATAAAGCAACCCGTGCCATAGGTGTTTTTGGTCTGGCCGGGATGGAAGCAGCAGTGGCCGAACAGCGACGCCTGCTGATCGCCCGCCACGCCCATGATGGGCGGCATGTTGGTCATGATGTCGCTCGCGACGCGGCCGTAGTCGCCCGAGCTCCAACGAACCTCGGGCATCATGGAACGTGGAACGTCAAAGAGCGCCAGCAGGTCGTCGTCCCAATCGAGCGTATGGATATTAAAGAGCGCCGTGCGGCTGGCATTGGTGTAGTCGGTGGCAAAGACCTGACTGCCGGTGAGGTTGTAGATGAGCCAGGTGTCGATGGTGCCGAACATGAGGTCGCCCGCCGCCGCGCTCTCACGCGCACCGTCGACGTTGTCGAGGATCCACTGCACCTTGGAAGCCGAGAAATACGGATCGAGCGTGAGTCCCGTGCGGGAGCGCACCAGCTCTTCTGCGCCCCGCTCGACCAGCTCGTCGATCAGAGGTGCGGTGCGACGGCATTGCCACACGATGGCGTTATAGATGGGCTGGCCGCTTATGCGGTCCCACACCACCGTGGTCTCGCGCTGGTTGGAGATACCGATGGCGGCGATGCGGTCAGAATGGATGCCGCTCTTAAACTGGACCTCCATCATCACGCCGATCTGGCTGGCAAGCACCTCCATGGGGTCTTGCTCTATCCAACCGGGACGCGGGAAGCTGGTTTTGACGCTACGACGTGCCTGCGCGACGATGCAGCCGTACTCGTCGACGATGGTCGCAAGTACCGAGGTGGTGCCGCAGTCGAGCGCCATGATGTAGGAACCGCCAAAGTTAAACGAGGCATCTTCCATGCCCAGGCTGCCCAGATTCAACGACATCGCTTACACCTTTCTATTGCATCGGGTCGGACAGGACCCGTTCGATCTCTGATGCGGGAAGTGCACCTTGGCGCAGGATCTGGAGCCCGCCGTGCTGGAACGACACGATGGTCGAGGCGTCGCGACACGGGGTCTCGCCGGCGTCGACGGCAACATCGACCCCCTCCAGGATGCGACCTTCGACGGCGGCAAAGCTTGCCGGCGAGGGCGCGCCGTGTGTGTTGGCGCTCGTGCAGGCAAGGGGACTGCCGCAGGCGCGGATGAGCGCTTGGACCACGGGAGAGGCCGAAGCGCGCAGGGCCACGGTGTCGTCGGCAGCACGCATAAAGGTCGGCACGCAGGGAGCCGCCTTGACCACGATAGTCAGGGCTCCCGGCCAGCATCGTCGCGCAAGTACGCGGGCATCTTCCGGGATATCCACGCCATAGCGGTCGAGCGCCTCGACACCATCGACCAGCCAAGCGACGGTTTGCGTGAGTTCACGTTGCTTGAGAGTGAAGATACGGCGGTAGCCGGTACCGAGCGCAGGGACCGCGGCGCCATTGACGGCAGCCTGCGGATCGCGCGGCCACGATGGGAATTCGCCTGTATCTTGGGGCACGGCGTCCGAGAAGGCGTTGACCGCCACGGCGACACCGTAAACCGTCTCGGTCGGGATCAGCGCCAGGCCGCCGCGGCCGAGCACCTCGGCCGCGCGCTCGACGGCAAGCCGATGCGGCTCGCGCGTTCCCTCATATACCCGATAGACCGTCTGCATGTGTATGCCAGCCCCTTACGCTCTGGTGCAAGTTTGTTTACTGTGGGGCATTCTCGCACGAAACGTTCAACCTATTTGCCCAGAGCGCATGTTGGTTTGGTGAGCGGCTCTAGTAGTCGGTGAAAGTGAGGGGGTTATTGGACTGCGACGAACTTCTTTGGCCTGCCGGCGTGGCGTTCTTGGGCGGCGTAGCGCTCGATGCTGTCTATCGTTATCATCCGACGGCCGTCGACAAGTTCAACATCGAGCTTTCCGGCTTTGACCAGCGCGGTAATCCGCGGAGCGGAGACTTTGAGGTCCAGCGCTGCGTCTTTAAATGTTCGGCACGCCGCTTCCCGAGCGTCCTCGTGGTCGATTTCGACTGAAAGGGCCACGACCTCGGCCGAGCGTTCGTACCCTGCCGGAGTCAAACCGTTGTTGAGGTCGTCGGCCAAAAACGCCATCAGTGCCTCGGTGGCATGGGCAATCGCTTCTTCGCGCGTATCGCCATCGGCAAAGGCGCCGGGAATCTGCGGGAAACTGGCGCAGTAACCGTCGTCTTCTTTTATGAGAACGCAGTCATAGGTAAATCGCTGCCTCATTTTGCCTCCAACTACCATTCAGCTTGGCGACGAATACTTGCCCACGTGCCCTTCTTTGGTCGATCACCACCAGAGCCGTTCACGGTGACAACACGGTCACCAGAAACATACTTAGCATGACTACCGACTTGCGCGACCTTCACGAATCCATCGTGCTTGAGTAGGGCAATGATTTCCCGAAAGGTAGGAGGTTGCATGGGCCGACCTCTTTCAGCCGTCCTAATTATAAACTACTTTATAATTTTTGCTAACCAGTTAATAAATATTACTGGCGCTGTTTGGGCTCGGTGACGATGGCTCGGACGATGCGGGGGCGATCGGTGAGGTCATGGACGATACGCACGTCCGAAAGGCCTGCCTGGCGACAGAGCTCGGCCGCGGCATCGAGGGCACCCTCGTAGAGCTCGCAGGCAAACAGGCCGCCGGCGCGCAGCATGTAAGGCGCCGCATTGAGCAGGCGGCGGAAGATATCGAGGCCGTCGGCGCCGCCCTCGAGCGCCAGGTCGGGCTCAAAGTCCTTGACCTCGTGCGGCAGCGAGCGCATGACGCCGGTCGGGATGTAAGGTGGGTTGGAGACAAGCACGTCGAAGGTGCCCCACTCTTCGCGGGGAATAGAACTCACCAGGTTGGTGAGACTAAAGGCGACCTCGTCGGACGTGAGGCCAAGCGCATCGCGGTTTTTGGTGGCCAAATCGATAGCGCGCGGCTCGATATCGGTGGCGGTGCAGGTAATGTGGCCGCGGCGCTCCCAGGCAAGGGAGAGCGAAATGCAGCCCGTGCCGCAGCCGACCTCGAGAACGCGGGCGATGCGGGGCTCGGCTGGGGCAGGCGAAGCGGCATCCTGAGCTGAAGCCGTCTCCTGGTCGGCACCCTCGATGGCGATGCCGTATTCGTCGAGCTCGGGCTCGGCGGCTTCCGCGGCTTCGGCTTCTGCTGCCTGCGCGGCGGCTTCCTCGGCCTCGCGGTCGGCCAGCTCCTCGGCATAGGCACGGCTGCCCAGCACATCGCCGCCCAGCGCCGCCTCGTCGGCGGCCGTCAGGTTAGCGGCACGGCGCTCGGCGGTCGCGCGTTCGTCTGCCAGCGCGGCCTCGGCCTTGCGTGCCTCCTCAACCTCATCGTTCCAGGGCAGCTCAACGCGCTGACGGGCGGCAGCCTCGGGGCTCAGCACCTCGGCATCCAGATAATTGAGGACTTCCTCGACGAGCATCTCGGTCTCGGGACGCGGAATGAGCACGCCGGGGGCGCACGCGACGTCGATCATGCGAAACTGCGTGCTGCCGGTGATGTACTGCAGCGGTTCACCTTTAGCGCGACGAACAACGGCCGCGTGCATGGTCTCGAGCTGAGCCGCGTTAAGCGTCTCGTCCATGCGCATATATAGGTCAATGCGCGCCAGGCCCGTGGCGGCGCACAGCAGCCACTCGGCAGAAAGACGGGGGTGCTCCTCGCCGCGCTCGGCCAGGTACTCCTTGGTCCACTCGAGACAACGCTTGATGGTCCAAATCTCGTTTGCCATGGGGCCCTCCCCTCTTAAGCGCCGGGCGGCGCGCGAATGTCGGAGCAGATTGTACGCGAGGCCAGCGCTTGGCAAGGGACGATTGAAGGCGATTATCGAGAATCAGCCCAGATTTTTGCACCGAGCTCGCTCAAAGTGTTCATTCGCCGACGTCTAGATTTGCATTCGTCAAGCTTTTGGCAAGGTTGCCCCAAAACTAACCAATATCTAACCAAGAACTTGCCAAATCACTTGACGCGCGACGCATCAAAAATCGCCCCGCGACTTCTTGAACGATTTTTCGAGCATTATTTTCAATAGCAGATGAATGCCGCTAATTTCTTTGAGCAGGTAGCCGACTTCATGGCCATCAAAGCCGATTGAATAACATCTCAAAGCAATGTGCCCAACCTAGTCATTTAAGAACGTCCCCAATGACTACCTCTAAGGCGCCGCAGGTTGAGCATACCGCATCCGGAGCAAGGCAGCGCCGCAGGTAGAGGACGGACAGCGAGCGGGTCGCATTTGAGACAAGGTGACGTGAAACGAAAGGGCGCTGACCTTCTGGTCGCGCCCTTGAAGTTGAACGTCAGATTGTCCAAATGCGGCCCGCGCAGCGTCGGCTGGTCCGCCGTTCGGTAGAACGGCGGAACCTACACAGCCTGTGCCAGCTTCTCGGCTCGCTCGGCGGCGGCGAGGGCCTCGATGACGGTGCCGAGCTGGTCGCCCAGAAGCACGCCGTTGTAGGTGGAGTTGAAGCCGATGCGGTGATCGGTCACACGGTCCTGGGGCTGGTTGTAGGTACGGATCTTCTCGGAACGGTTGCCGTGGCCGATCTGGCTCTGACGCTCGGCACCGAGCTCGGCCTGCTGCTTCTCGAGCTCCATCTCGTACAGACGGGCGCGCAGCATCTGCATGCAGACCTCGCGGTTCTGAATCTGGGAGCGCTGCTCCTGCGACTGCACCACGGTGTTGGTGGGCAGGTGGGTAATGCGCACGGCGGAGTAGGTAGTGTTAACGCACTGACCGCCAGGGCCGGAAGCACAGTAGGTGTCGATGCGCAGATCGGACTGGTTAATCTGGACGTCGATCTCCTCGGCCTCGGGAAGCACGGCGACGGTAGCCGTGGAAGTCTGGATACGGCCCTGGGACTCGGTCTTGGGGACACGCTGGACGCGGTGCACGCCGGACTCGTACTTCATGACGGAGTAGACGCGGTCGCCCTCGACCTTGAACTCGATGGACTTAAAGCCGCCAGCCTCGCTGGGGCTGGAATCGAGCACCGTGGTCTTCCAACCACGCGACTCGCAGAAGCGCTGGTACATCTTGTACAGATCGCCGGCAAAGATGGCGGCCTCGTCGCCACCGGCGGCGGAGCGGATCTCGACGATGGTGTTCTTGTCGTCGTTGGGGTCGCTCGGGATGAGCATGTACTTGATGTCTTCCTCGAGCTGTGGGAGCTTTTCCTCGTTCTCGGAGATGTCCATCTGGAGCATCTCCTTCTCGTCCGCATCGCTGGTGTCGCGGAGCATCTCCTTGGCGGCCTCGATGTCATCGAGCGCGCCGATGTACTCGCGCGAGGCGGCGATGAGGTCGGACTGGTGTGCGTACTCCTTGTTGAGACGCGTGAACTCCTTGATGTCGGAGGCGACGGCCGGGTCGGAGAGCTTCTTCTCGAGCTCCTCGTAGGCCTTAATAATCTTTTCGAGCTTGTCGCGCATGGCGGGACTCCTTTATGTGCGTGAAGGTGAAAATCGGCAGAGTTGATGGGGCGCGCGGCGCCACTGCGGGGGTAAGCCCAGCTAGAACATGTCGATCTTCAGATACATGCGCATCCCTTCGCGTATGGGGTACATAGTTGCGGTCTAACCCATACATGATAGCGTGCGCAGGCATACCTGCATATAACCCGCACGGAATGTAACTCCTTCACCTGCGGTTTGCAGCTTTTCCGGGTGTATTTGGCCTAGATTTGCAGCTTTTCCGGGTCCAGATGGCTGCTTCGTGCAGCTTTTCCGGGCTTCTAGAGCGTGTGGAGCAGGGCGATGAGGAAGCGGATGCCTTGGAGGTAGGCGCGACGGGAACAGGACGCCGCTCATGCGCGAGCAGCTCGAGGACGGGCGCTACAGGAAGACCTGGAAGAAGATGATGGAGCCGGAGTACGAGTTCCATCCGGAGCCGGACGTGCAAACGGCGGGCTAACATAGCCTTTCACCGAAAAGGGCGGGTGGCCGCGCCCTGCGACCACCCGCCCTCAATCAAAGCCCTTCTCGGCCGCCGCAGTTACCGGTTCCGGCGCCGCAGAATCACGCCTGCGGCGATCAGCACCACCGCGCCGCCCGCGATGCCACCCAGGGCCATCGGCGACAAGCTGGTATCGCCCATGTTCGGCAGACCCGGCTTCTCCTCCTTCGACACCGGTGGGTTGGTGGGCGGCTCCGTCGGCGGGTTGACCGGCGGGGTGGTCGGCGGCGTGTACGTGTTCTTGAACACCGGCGCCACGTCACCGTCATAGGTTACCGTCGCCACCAGATGGCCCGCACCGTCGTCCGTCACCGTCACCGTTACCCGGTGCTCGGCCGCGTCGTACGTCACGTTCTTCTGACCGTCGTCCACCTCGGAGATGCTGTAGGCGTACGTCCCGGGCTTGTCGTACGAGATCGCCTCGAAGCCCACCGTGCCGTCCGCCGCGTTCTTGGCGGTCTGCAGCACCTTGCCGTCGGCATCCTTCAGCTGGAAGGAGAACTGCCCTTCCTTAAGGTCTTCGCCGCTCAGCACCTTGGAGGCCCCCAGCTTCACCTCAGTCGCGGCCGGCGCGTAGCTGTTGCTGAATGCCACCGCATCCGCAGCCTTGCCGCCCTTGCTGTAGGCAACCTGCGCCTCCAGCGCGTGCGTCTCCGCATTCTCCGTCACCGTCACCGTCGCGGTAAAGACCGTCGTGTCGTAGGTGACGCCGTTCGCCGTCGCCCCTGCCCGCTCGGACACGGCGTAGACGTACGTCCCCACCTTGTCCAGCTGCAGCGGCGCGAAGCCAAACGTGCCGTCGGCGCCGTTCTGCACCGTCTGCACCACGTTACCGTCGGCGTCCTTCAGGTCGAAGGAGAACTCACCCTCGGCCAAGTCGCGGCCGGTCAGAGCCTTCGTTCCGGTAATCGTCGCCGTCGTTGCCGTCGGCGTGTAGATGTTGGTGAAGGTCAGATCCGCGGCCGTCTTGTTCGCCGTCGCGGTCAGCTGGCCGCTGCCGTCGTCGGTCACGCTCACCGTCACATCCAACACCGCATCGCTGTAAGTGATGGTGCCATCTTGGCCCGCAACCTCCTTCACCTGGTACGTATGCGAACCAGTCGCAGTGTACGAGATGGCCTTGAAGGTAAACGCGATACCCGCGTTCGTGGTCCGGTCAATCTCCTGCCCGGTGGCCGCGTCAATCAGCGCGAACGTGAACTCGCCATCGGCGGGCGTCCGCATGGTGGCCGAATCGGTATTCTCAAGCACCTTGATGCCGGAGATCTGGTAGGAGGTCGCGCCCGGCTGGTAGCTGTTCGCAAACGTCATGGTGTTGGGGGTGACGCCGTTCTCGGTGCCCTTGCTCGGCTTCGCCGTGGAGCTCTCTACCGCCAGCTTGCCGTCGTTGTTGTCCTTCACCACGTAGGTCAGGGTGTACGTCTTGCCGGTGTAGGTCACGCCCGGCACGCCCGGCGCGTCCCCCGTCGGCTGCACCTCGCGGACCGTGTAGGTAAAGGTGCCCGCATGGTCGAAGGTCAGCTTGTCGAAGGCAACCTTGCCGTGCGCATCGTTCTTCTGGGTCTGGATCACCGAGCCGTCAGACCCCACCAGCTCGAAGGCGAAGTCTCCCGCCTTTAGCTGATAGCTGCCGTCGTGCACGTCAACGCTCTTGGTGAGGGCGATCGCGCCGGAGTCCGTCGCCTGTGCCTCGTAGGTGTTGGTGAAGCTGGGCTTCGTGACATTCGTGCCGTCGTAGGCGACGCTCGCCTGCAGCGTGCCGGCATTGTCAGCAACCGTCACCACGGCATGGTGCACCGCGGCGTCGTAGGTCACGTAGGCCAGATCACCCTTCCGCTCCACGATGGTGTACTCGTGCGTGCCCGGCTTCGCGTAGGAGAAGGCGTCGAAGTTAACACTTCCGTCCGCGCCGTTGGTCGCGGTCCGGACGGGCTTGGCCCCGGCAAGCTGCTCAGCCGTCAGGTTGCCCTCGTACACATCGAAGGTGAACTCGCCGCACTTGGGGACGATCGGCGTGTTGTCGTCCTTCTTCACATAGCTCTTCTGCGCACCGAGGGCCAGGCCGGTCGCGGCCGGCTGGTAGGTGTTGGTGAAGGTATCCGAGCCGGATGCGCTCGTCACGATCGCCTTCGCATTCAGTGCTCCGTTCCCGCCGTCCGTGACCGTCACCGTATAGGTGAGGGGATGGCTGTCATAGACCATGCCCGGCTCCGCGCCCGGCTGCTCCACGATGGTGTAGGTGAAGTCCTTGCTCGCGGCGCCGTCCAAGTCGGAGAGCTGGAACTCGCGCGTGAAGCTGACCTTGCCGTTTGCATCGTTCTTCGCGGTGTCGAGCACGTTGCCGGCAGCGTCCTTCAGGTCGAAGGTGAACTCGCCGTCCGCGGGCTTCGTCGTGTGGTCGAAGCCGTCCGCAACCTTGATGGTCTTGGTCGCCGTCAGGATTACGGAACCCTTTGCGTCGTAGGTGTTGTTGAAGGTGGGAGCCGTAGCGGCACCGTCATAGGTGACGGTCACCTTCGTCTTGTTGTTGTCGCCCTGGTTCTGCTCTACCTTGACGTGGACCTTGACTTTCTTGGCGTCGTAGGCCACGCCGTCGACGGTCTGGCCGGCTTTCTCCTCCTTGAGCGTGTAGTCGTACTCGCCCAGGTTCAGGTTCTTGACGGCCAGCTCGACCTTGCCGCCCCGGTCGTTGGTGCCCTTGGCGACCTCGTTGCCGGCCTGGTCGTACAGGCCGAAGGTGAACGCGTCGGCCGTCAGGTCCTTGCCCGTGAGGATCTTCGTCGCCTCGACGGTAACGTCTGTCGTCGGCTTCGAGTTGGTGAAGGTCGGAACGTCGGCCTCGCCGTCGTAGGTGGCGGTCGCCTTTAGCTCGCCCTTCTCATCGGAGACCTTGATGTGGACCTTCACGTCCTTCGTGTCGTACACGACGGTCGGGTCGTTGCCGGCAACCTCCTTGATGGTGTAGTCGTGATCGCCCGGCGTGTCGTAGCTGATTGCCTGGAAGGCGACCTTGCCGTCCTTGTCATTCTGGACGGTCTGGATCACGTTGCCATCCTTGTCGAGCAGCTGGAACGTGAAGTCGCCCCCTGCGAGCTCGCCACCCGTGAAGCGCTTCGTCGCCTTGAGCGTTACCGAGGTCTCCTTCGGGTGGTACGTGTTCGTGAAGGTCTTGTCTCCACTCGTTACCTGCGGTGTGGCCGTCAGCGAGCCGGTGCCATCGTCCGCGACCGTCACCTTGTAGATGAGCGCATGGGTGTCGTAGACCATGCCCGGCTCCGTGCCCGGCTTCTCCGCGATGGTGTAGGTGAAGTCCTTGCTCGCAGCGCCGCCCAGGTTGGAGAGCGTGAACTTGCGCGTGAACTTCACCGTGCCATCGGCCTTGTTCGTCGTGGTGCCGAGCACCTTGCCGTCGGCGTCCTTCAGCTCGAACGTGTATTCGCCGCCCTTCAGCTTGGTGTCGTGCGTGAAGCCCGGCGCGACCGCAACGATCTTGGTCGCCGTCAGCTCCACGGATCCCTTTGCGGTGTAGGTGTTCGTGAAGGTGGGGGCATTGGCCTTGTCACCATCGTAGGTAACAGCGGCGTCCAGCTTGCCGGCATTGTCCATGACCTTCACCACGGCATGGTGCACCGTAGCGTCGTAGGTCACGTGGGACAGGTCGCCCTCCTGTTCCGCGACGGTGTATTTGTACTCGCCGGCCTTGGTGTAGTCGATGGCCGGGAAGGTGACGGTGCCGTCCTCGCTGTTCTTGGCGCTCCGGATGGGTTGCTTGCCCTTCAGCTGCTCAGCCGTCAGGTCGCCCTCGTACAGGTCGAAGGTGAACTCGCCGCCCTTGAGCGTGGCCGGCGTGTTGTCGGGCTTCACATAGGCCTTCTTCGCCGTGAGCGCCACCGAGGTCTCGGCGGGCTGGTACTTGTTAGTGAAGGTCGGGGCATCGTTCTTGCCGTCATAGGTGACGGTCGCCTTCGCCTTGTCGCCCTCCGCCTTCACCGAGACGTGAACCTTCACCGCCTTGGTGTCGTAGGTGATAGTCGGATCGGCACCGACGTTCTCCTCCTTGAGTTTGTAGTCGTACTCGCCGATGGTCAGACCGGTGAGGGCAAGATTGATCTTGCCCTCCTTGTCGTTCTGGACGATCTTGACGGGATTACCCGTGGACGTGTCGCCTTGGTACAGGCCGAAGGCGAACGCGCCGTCCGTCAGCGCCTTGCCCGCGAGAACTTTCGTGGCCTCGACGGTAACGTCCGTCGTCGGCTTCACGTTGGTGAAGGTCGGCACGGCCTTATCGCCGCCGTAGGTGACGGTCGCGTCCAGCGTGCCGTTCTTGTTATCGGTAACGCTGACCTTGACCTTCACTTTCTGACCGTCGTAGACGATGGTCTGGTCGTTACCGGTAACTTCCTTGATGGTGTACTCGTAGTCACCTGCCTCGGTGTAGTTGATGGGCTGGAAGGTAATGTTGCCCTTCTCGTCGTTCGTGACGGTCTCAATGGGCGTGCCTTCCGCCTTGTCACCCTTGTACAGAGCGAACGAGAAGTCGTTCCCCGCGAGCGCACCGCCCGTAAAGCGTTTCTTCGCCGCCAGGGTCACGGAACCCTTCGCAGCATAGCTGTTGGTAAAGGTGGCGAGGTTCACCTTGCCGTCCTTGACCTCAGCCTTGATGGGCTTGGCCTCAGCGTCACCATCCTTCTTCACCGTCACGCCCGTGACGGTCAGCTTGGCGTCCACGTCCTCCACCGTCACCGTGGCGGTGTAAGCGGAGGCGTCCATCGTCCAGCCGGCGTTCTGCACGCCGTCCGCTGCGGGATCATCATCAGCGTTGTGCACCTCGGTGAGCGTGAACGTGTACTCGCCCGCCTTGTTGAACGTCATATTCGAGAAGTCGACCGTCTGGCCCTTGTCCTTGATAATCTTGTCCTTCGTGGCCTTGGACTCCGCGTGCGCGTCGCCCGCCAGGTCGTCCGACACACCCAAGTCGCCGGCGGCGATCTTCTGCTGTGTCTCTTCCGTGGCGGTCAGCGTGAACGAGAACGCCTTCTCCGTGCTCTCAACACCGGAGATCTTCTTCGTCACCTGCGGGGTCAGCTCGTCGCTGGCGTCTGACTTGTAACTGTTCTTGAACGGGACGGTAGGCGTAGCGGGCTTCGCATTGCGACTCGAGACCGTCTTCACGTAGTTGGTCGTGGTATCGAGGCCCTTAATCGCCTCGGCCGTCAGCGCATCAACGTTGCCGCCCCCGCCAACAAGCGCCGTCACGCCCGGGCCCTTCGCGATGGTCGTCTCGGTGTAGAGCTGGCCTTTGTTGTCCGGATTCGGCTTCACCGCAATGAGCACGTAGGCGTCACCGGGGTACTCGGTGTCATACGTGTATCCACCAGCGTTGGCGCCATGCGCCTCAGACACCTTGTACACATACACCTTGTTGTAGCTCAGCTGCGTGAAGTTCATCTTCAGCTTGCCGGACATCGTGGCGGTCTGCGTATCGTCACCGTCATCCTTGCCCACGGTGTTCTTGAACGACTTATCGGTATCAGCCGGCTCCGGGGCCGTCGTACCGTTATACGTCATCGCCTCGATGGTGAACGGGAACATGCCATTCTTCAGCGGGGTACCAACCAGAGTCTTGGTCACATCGATGCCCGCGTAGGTACCAGAGGCCGCATAGATGTTGGTGAACGCGGCGGCGTCCGTCACCTGCCGGTCGGCATCCGTCGTCGCCTGCTTGTTGTCGTACGCAACCGACGCGGTCAGCTTACCGGTGTGCTTGCCGTTCTCGATATCGGTCACTGTGTACGTCACCGTGGACGTATGGCCGTCATACGCAATACCAGTCTTATCCGCGTCGGTCGGCTTCGTCTCGTTCACATTGAACGTATACGTGCCCGACTTGGTGAACACCAGGTCGCCCACACCGAAGGTTGCAGAACGCGTCGCGTCACCGGCGCCTGCGATCTCAACCTTAGTCGTCAGATCGCCGGTCTCATCGGAGTCGGTAGCCTTCCTCTGGGTAACGACCTTGTTTTTAACCGCATCCCTCGTCGCATCATCCGCTGGCGTCAGGGTGAAGTCGAACGCATCGCTCGTCTCCCACGCACGCCCAGCCAGCGTCTTCTGCACAGTAACCGGTGCCGACGTCGTCTGCGTCACAGTGTAGGTGTTCTTGAACGGGATATATCCACCCGTGTCCGTCAGCTGCGTGCCGTCGGCCTTCCAATACGTGGCCGTGGAGGACAGGCACTTACCCGTCCCAGACTCGTTATCAACCTGCTGGTTCTTCACCAGCACGTAGTACACCGTATCGTCGTAGCCTATGCCACTGGACGTCGATGTATCGGAATCCTTGACCTCGGTCACCTTGTACACGTAGGTGAGGTTCTCGCTCTCCATCGTATAGGTGATCTGCGGGAACGCAGCGATACCGTCGTCATCGTTCTTCGCCGTGGTCGTGGTGGACGTGCACCCCTTAGGCATGGGGACCTTGCTGGCACCGACGCTGTAGGAGGTGGCGAGCTTGCCGAAATCGATGGCTCCACTCGGCACGGCATCATTCTTCATCCCGCCGAGTGCCTCGAGCTGGAACGTGAACTTATCCTTCACAAGCGGATTTGCACCGGACTGGTCGGCATACGTCTTCTGCACGTTGAAGGAGATGGTCTCCTCATCGGTGTTATAGGCGTTCGTGATCTTGGCGATTTTGTCAGCGACCTCGATCGGGCTGTCCTCATGGCTCACGCCGTCGTCGGTGTAGGTCTGCTCCATCTTGACTGCCGGCTGCGACAGCGTGCCGTCGCCGCTATCCTTCACCGTCACCGTGACGCGGTAGGAAGCGCTTGAATACCCGAACCCGGGCAGCCAGCTAGCGTCGTTTTGAGACGGCGTGGCCTCGGCAATGAGATAGGTGTAGGTGCCGGGCTTGGCGTACTCAATATTGCCGAAGTCGAACTTGTCCCCGTTCTTGACGGTCTTCACAACCTGCTTCATACCACTCACGGGCGCATCCTTGGCACTGGCGGGCATCGGCGTTCCCTTGTCCGCGCGCAGGTAAATCTTGAAGCTATCGCCATCCTTCCAGTCACGGCCCCGGAGCACCTTCTGCGCCCAGAACGCATTGGTGAGCGTCACCGGCGGCTTTACGCTGTAGGTATTCGTGAATACCAGCTTGTTGGCTTCGGCCAACGTGCCGTTGGCGTTCTGCTTCGCAATCGTGCCGGAGATGCTGTCGTCCTCGCCGCTCAGGGCGTTGCCGCCCTGCTCGCGCTTGGTCAGCGTGAAGCCGGCCGGCATCTTGTCCGTATCGGTCAGCTCCTGCACCGCGTACTGGTCACCCTCGGCGAGACCGTACACGCGGATCGTCTGGTCGGCCGTGATGGTCTGCTCGCGGCCGTTCTCGAGGTCGAACATTTTGCCGACCTGCTTCTCGCTTGCGGTCCCCGCGTTCTCAAACACCGCGGCCTTGTACGTCTTCCCCGCCGTCGTGGGCACGGTGAACTTGAAGGTGAACTCCGCGTCCTTATTGCCCGTCAGGCCATCGGGCAGGGCAACCTTCTTCGTCACCTCGAGGCTCGCCTCGCGTTCGTTCGCCACGCGCACGCAGGTGGCACCTGTGAACAGGGCGTTCAAATTCATGTCGTCCAGATTGGCACGGGCGCCCTTCGCATTAGTGTCACCAGGCACGTCCTGCGTGATGCCCATACGTATCCAGCCCGTCTCGGTCTCCAAGCGATAAGGTTTGCCTTCCTCGGTGGGCCCATACTGGTAGACACGTCCGTTGGCGCCGTACTTGAGGTGCACCTCATCCTCGCCGCCCTTGGCGTCATTGTTCCAGGAAAGGTTGTCGTTGCCGTCGAGCGTCCCGTCGGACGTCTGGCGCTGGCCCTTGATCCACGTGAGCGTGTTGTCGATGTCGCCCTCTGCGCCAAACTGGCCCAGACTCTTCATGAGCGCGCCCGGGCCCACGAACGTCGAAACGCCGTCATCGTCCGTACCAGCATCGGCATGGACGCCGTAATCGTCCACAATCACCTTGGTGAGCGTATCGTTAAGCAGGAAGCCCTTGGGAGCCGAGACCTCCTTTAGGAAGTAAGTTCCATTCACGAGCGGCCTGTTACCGGCGCTTGTATTCGGGAATATGCCCGCACCTTCGAGCGGGACCGGGTTGCCGACCGACCCCGTCGTCAGGGTGTCGTAGGGGGTCTGCTCGCCCTTGAGCACGACCTTGCCGTTCGCGTCTGTTGTCACCTGTCTGGAGGTGTACAGGGCGAACTTCGCCCCGTCAACGGGCTTACCCTCGGTATCGGTCTTCTGCACGAACAGGCGGTTCTGGATGTTCGTGACGAGCAGGCGCGTGGCGAACTGCCGCTTGAAGTTCGTGCCGTCTGCGATGCCGTCGCTGTACACGTGGACGGTGTTCTCGGGCTTCGCGTTGGCGATGGAGCTCTCCGTTGTGTGGTAGATGGCCACCGTGTACTCGGCATCCTTGCGGGCATCACCGCTCAGCAGGTAGTAGTACTTGGAGATGTCACCGGGCAGATTTTGAATCTCTACCTGGTACTGGCCGCTCGTGTTGAGCGTGAAGGCGTGCAGGTCCTTCTTCGCCGCCTCGATAGCGCCGGCCTTGCTCGGCTTCTCGGCGAGGGTGTACCCCATTCCCGTCGATGGGTCGCCCGACACGGCGTACCAATTGTTCTGATTTTTGATATCTGCGTTTGCGCTTTTATCGCGCTTGAGCACCACAGCGAACAGTATGCCAGACTTCAGGTTGACGGTCTCGTCGGACTTCGTCAGGTCATCATCCGCCTTGTACACGTTCACCGGTGCGGTGATGGTCTCCTTCGCGCCGGCAAACGCACCAGTCTTCCACACGACGCTGTCCGCATCCATACCGCCGCGGTTGATGATGACGCCGCCCGCGCCGTTCTCAGCGCTCGCGGGCACGTACTCGAGCTGCATGCTGCCACCTGTCGCCGTGAGACTCGAGCGGTATCCCTCCGGCACGCGCGTCTCCTTCAGGAGGTAGTACTTGTTACCGTGATTCTTGTTGTAGAGATCGTCGAAGTTGATGACGCCGTTGTCATCGTCGTTCGTGAGCGTTAGGTGGCCGGCCTCGTCCGTGGTGCCGGAGCCGAGGAGCGCGTTCTTGTCATTGGTCGTATCTGTAAAGTTCTCGTCTGTTTTGTACAGCGCGAACTCGGCGCTCTGTACGAACTTGCCGTCCTGGTCGAACTTTATGATGTCGGACTCGGGCACCGTCACGAGGTTGAACTTGAGCTCCATGTTGGAGTCGGTGGCGCCGCGCTCCAGGTAGAAGAACTTGAGGGTGTGGTTGGTGTCGTCGGCGAAGGTGTTGCCTTCCCAGCTCGTGTCGCCGGCCTTGCCCGCCTCCTGGTACTTGCTCTTCAGCGTGCCGTTGTAATTGTCGTTTACCTTAATGTCGCCCGTATGAAAGTTGATGCTCAGACTCGCGCGGTTGTGAATACCGCCGATATCACCCACGAGGACATCATCGATGAACACCCAGACGTCATCATCGCCGGCGAACTCGAAGGTCATGTCATTATTATTGTTCGTCAGGCCGCCCTTGGGCTGCACGAATCGCGTGGACATTGAGAGACCGAAGTGGTGGTTGACGGGTTTGCCGCCGTTGTAGCGCGAATCACCGGTGTTGTCTGCCTTGATGCCGGTTTGGACGAGCTGGCCGTTTTCCTCTTTGAACACCTTGTCTGCCGCGTCGAACGGGAAGAACTGACCCTGGTGGGACGAATCGCCCACTTTGTCAATGCCCCAGGTGCCATAGATGTCGAAGGCATTCTTGTCAGCGTTGTAGGCTGCGTAGTTTTCGGAGCTGTCATAGACGTAGTAGCCGCCCTGAACCTTGAGGAGGCCCGTCACGCCAAAATGGGACGTCTTGCCGGTCTGGGCAGAGGAATCGAACAGGTAGCGGAGGGACTCGTCGCCCAAGGCTTCGGAAAGCTTCGGGTAGCCGTCTGAAAGCGTGTTGTTGACGATGCCGGGCCGCGGGCTCGTGCCGCCCGTCCATTGGTTGAGCGGCCCATCACCCTTGCCGTCGTTAAACTGGAACTTGTGGCCTGCGTTGACGCCGCCGCTGCCGGAAACCGACAGATGGTCATCGGGATTCACCCAGTAATCAAACAGGTTGATCGTCGTCCCCGAGGGCGAGGTCGTCGGAACCGTGTGGTCGGAGATCGCCGCCTCGGCACGAAGCGGCAGGAAGAAACTCGCCGTCAGCGCGACGGCGAGGGCCAGAACAATCGCATATGGCGAAACCGGGCGCAGCCCACGACGGCGGCCATAAGACATGACGGACCACCGCTCGCGCGGCCGATGTTCACCAGGAAGTTCCCTGCTTAGACACCCCCCGGTAGCAATATTCACGAGTCGAGACGTCATCTCTCTGAGCTCCTGCATAATTTCCCCCCCCAGTCACACGGCGACCTGCCCGGACACTCCCCGGGGGGCCGAGGCAGTCTGGCACATGCCCGCAGTCGTTCAAGGAATACCAAGCCCGGCATATGTCTCTTAAGATATCTTAGTCTTTTTCTATGACAGTTTTTGTCTCATTACCGATGAAATCGGCTCAGTCCCTTTGTCACATTCTAGAGCGTGTGGAGCAGGGCGATGAGGAAGCGGATGCCTTGGAGGTAGGCGCGACGGGTGATGCGCTCGTTGGTGCCGTGGACACCGCGGTCACATTCGTCATCGTCGACCACAAAGGCGGAGAAGCGGATGCACTCGCGGCAAATGCGCTGGTAGTTGGCGGCATCGGTTGCGCCAATCACGGTCGAGGGCACGATGCTCATCGGCTCTTGGCCCACCGCAGACGATCCGTTTTCCTCCGTCGGCTTGGGATCACGGAAATAGCGGGCGGCGATGGCGCGGACGGCCTCGAGCCCCGGTCCACCGATGCGCGGGGACGGCGAGGGCTCGGAGCTGCCGGGGCCCAGCTCGACCTCGACTCGGCCGGCGAGCCCAGCGGTGGCAACGGCCTCGCGGCAGCAGGCCACGACATCGGCCACGCTCGTACCCTCGAGCATGCGGAAGTTGATATTGGCCCACATATCCTGCGGCATTACGTTGGCGCCGGTGCTGCCACCCTCGATCTGCGTGGGCGCGCAGGTGGTCGTCACCAGCGGATAGAGCTTTTTGCTGGCGAGGCAATCGCGGACAATGGCATCCCCGTTGGCGGCAATTTCATCGGCCGTGTAGAGCCCCAACTCGACGAGTTGAGCGGCAAGCAAGTCGGTCACGCGCGTCGGCCACTCGATATCGCAGATTGCGGTGATGGCACGGCTGAGCACCTCGAGCGATGTGCCGCCGTAGGGGTTGGACGAATGCCCGCCCTCACTCTTCGTCTTGAGTATGATATCGGCGTAACCCTTCTCCGCGAGGTCGGCATGCATAAGCCAGCCCTCGCCCGCGCCATACTCGGCAGCCGAAACAATACGGTAGTCACCCTCGTCGATCAGATATTCAAGTTCAACGCCACGCTTCTCGAGCACACGACCGATCGCCCCCGCGCCGTACTGCGTGGTTTCCTCGTCCTGGCCAAAGGCCAGCAGCAGCGTTCGTTCGTGTTGCCAGCCGTGCGCCAGCGCATACTCAACGGCCTCCAAGATGCCCGCAACCTGGTCTTTCATATCGATGGCGCCGCGACCCCAAATATAGGTGTCGTCCACGTGCCCGCTAAAGGGATCGTGCGTCCAGTCCGTCTCGGTGCCCGGCACCACGGGAACCACGTCCATGTGGCCCATGAGCATGACCGGCTTGAGGGCGGGGTCGGTGCCGGCAAGCGTCACGAGCAGCGAATGGTCGATGAGCTCGACCTCGCCCGTCGCAAACACGCGCGGCCAGCCCTGCTGCATATAGGCGCGCAGGTCGTCAAACGCCTGCCAGTCCACCGTCTGGGCATCCATGCTCGAAATCGTCGGAAACGACAGCACGCGGCCCAGGCGCTCGCACGCGCCGACCTCATCGATATCGGCAAAATCATCCTCGTGCGCAAAGAAGCGCCAAACCTCGGCCATGCCTTCCTCCAAAAATAACGTGGCAAAGAGGCGGTCCCTTTGCCACGTTCGCTTGCATTATTTGTCGTTGAGATAACGCGAGAGGAACTCGCGGGTGCGCTGGTGCTTGGGATTGCCGAAGAGCTCAGCCGGCGCGGCGTCCTCGAGCACCACGCCCTTGTCCATAAAGACCACGCGGTCGGACACCGTGCGGGCAAAAGCCATCTCGTGCGTGACGACGACCATGGTCATGCCGTCGGCGGCGAGCTTGCGCATGACCTCGAGCACCTCGCCCACGATCTCGGGGTCGAGCGCAGAGGTCGGCTCGTCGAACAGCATGATTTGCGGGTTCATGCACAGAGCGCGGGCGATGGCCACGCGCTGCTTTTGGCCGCCGGACAGGCGACCCACGGCGGCGTGTGCGAACTTTTCGAGTCCCACGCTTGCCAGATGCTCTAGCGCGACCTTTTCGGCCTCGGCCTTGCTCATCTTTTTGAGCGTGACGGGCGCGAGGGTACAGTTGTCGAGCACATCCATGTTGTTGAACAGGTTAAAGCCCTGGAACACCATGCCGATGTCCTCGCGGAGTTTATTGATGTTGCAGCGCTCGGCCGTGAGGTCCTGGCCGTGGAACCAGATATGGCCCGCGTCCGGGGTCTCGAGCAGGTTGAGGCAGCGCAAGAAGGTCGACTTGCCCGAGCCCGAGGCGCCGATGATGGTGACGACCTCGCCGGGATTGACAGCGAGGTCGATGCCCTTGAGTACCTCGAGCGAGCCGAAGCTCTTGCGCAGGCCCTCGACGCGGATGAGCGGCTCTTGGTTTTGCGCGGCGGCCGCAGCGCCGGTAGTGGCGGTATCTGCCATGATGATTCTCCTCGTCTTGAGCCTAGTTGGAGCTGGGCAGCGTGGCCGGGGCCTCGGCGCCGAGCTTTTTGCCAAAGGCCTCGAGCAGGCGGCTCGCCACGAGCGTCAGGATCAGGTAGACCACGAGTGCAACGCAGTAGACCTCCATCTGGCGGTAGTACACGCCGGCGACGGTGGTGGTGGCGTACATGAGGTCGAACACGCCGATGACCGAAAGCACCGACGAATCCTTGATATTGATGATGAGCTCGTTGGTGAGTGCGGGGATCGCGTTTTTAATGCCCTGGGGGAACACGACCTTGCGCATGGCCTGCCACTGCGACAGGCCCAACGAACGCGCCGCCTCGGCCTGGCCGGCGTCGATGGACTCGATGCCGCCGCGCAGGACTTCCATCATGTATGCGGTGGAGTTGAGCGAAATGGTGACGAGGCCGGCAGTGAAGGTGCTCCAGATCTGGTTGGCCTGGGCGGTCTCGAAGCCCATGCTGCGCAGGACGGTAAAGCCCGCGTAATAGATGAGCAGACCCTGGACCATCATGGGCGTGCCGCGCACGATGGTGGAGTAAACGGTCGCAAAGCCGCGGCCGATGCTCTTAAAGAAACGCGTGAGATCGTTGTCCACACGGTCGAACGTCTGGATGCGCAGGAACACGAAAAGCAGCGCCAGGAAAAAGGCGATGACGGTGCCGAAGGTGGCAAGCGCGATGGTGATCTCGATACCGCGAATGAAGAAGTCACCGCTCTTGTAGGTCATGTAGACCAGGCTCGACAAAAAGTCGCTGGGGTTGGAATCCGAGACAATGCTCACCTGCACCAGGTCGATAAACGACATGACGCAGCGGTCCACGAAAAAGATCGCCGCGATGGCGACCACGACGTAGCTGCCCAGGCGTGCGCCACGACGGCAGCGCTCGGATGCGAACGGCGACTTTTCGCGATAGTCGTTCCAGTGCATGAGCTTGGTGACCAGCGCCGCCGCCGACACGACGAGCCAGGCCCAAAGGATTGCCCAGAGGCAGTCTTGGAACACGCCCGTAGGCGCCAAGAAACTCATCGGCGTGGGGTTGCGCTGGCTAAACGCCAGGCCGAGCGCCGCGATGACGCTCGTGCCCAGGTATACATAACGGTGGTCTGCCTTGATAAAGGAGGCCAGGCGATTGATGGTTTTCATGCTGCCTCCCTATGCCGGCTGACGGTCGAGGCACGCGTCCCACATTTGGTCGCGCTCCTCTTGGCTAATGCCCTTGAGTGTCTTGTCGATGAGCTTAAGCAGTTTGTCCGAGCCCTTGCGGCAGCCGACGTTTGCCGTGACCTCCTGCTTAAAGCCCTCGCCCTCGGCAAATCGAATCGGCACGATACCCGGGTTTTGGGCCATATAGCCCTTCTCGTTCTCGGTATTGTAGGTCACGGCGTCGCAGGTGCCCTGCAGCAGGTTCGAAAACACCGTGGGGACCGAATCGACCGGGTTCTTGTGGACAACGCCCGGGATCTCGTCGATGACGGTATCGAGCATGGTGTCCTTTTGGCCGAGGACCGTTGCGCCGCTAAAGTCGCTGAGCTTGGTCGCATTTTGGTAGGGCGAGCCCTCTTTTACGAACAGGCCAAAGTAGCCAATGAAGTACGGGTCGGAAAAGCCGACGGACTCCTCGCGCTCGGGCGTGGCGCTCATGCCGGCAATGATGAGGTCGATCTGGCCGTTGTTGAGCGAATCGATAAGACCCGAGAAGCCCTGCTTGACGGCGACGGGCTCGCCACCGAGGGCCTTGCAGACGATCTTGGCGATCTGCACGTCGTAACCATCGGCATAGGCGCCCTGCACGTTGTCGATGGGGATAGTGTACTTGCTGGCTTCGGAGACCTGCCAGTTGTACGGGGCGTAGGCCGCCTCCATGCCGATGCGGATCTTGTCCTTGCCGATCACGGAATCGGACAGGTCGTCGCGACCGCCGCCCGTCGTGGGCTGGGCCACTTCCAGCGTGGAGGGGCGCTGGCAACCGGCAAGTGCGCCGGCGACGACGGAAGCGCTCGCAGCAAACGCACTGCCTAAGAAGATACGACGGCTGCACACCGGCTGTGGATGCGCGTCGCGTTGATGGGGAGAATGCATAATCTGCCTTCCCTGTTGAATCGTATGCTGACGACTTAACAGGATATACGCCAGCAACTAGCAGCGCAGCACAAGCTCGAAAAATTAATAGACACGCGGTAGTCATTGGGGACGCCGATGTTTTGGCAATGCCGGCGAGCGACGTCCAGAGCGAACAAGTGGCATGAAAAAGGCAAGGCATGACCAGAAGGTCTATGCCTTGCCTTTTGAATGACAACTTGTCGCTCTGGACGACGCGCAGCATCGACCGAGCGGCGGAACCTCTAGAGCAAGGTAACGCTAAAACTGCGCTTGTCCGTCTCGCCCGGCGCCAGCGTGATCGTGTTGACCTTGTGCTCAAAAACGTCGTCCTCGGTGTCCATGGTGGTGTGACCGGTCCAGGGCTCGAGCGCCACAAACGGGGCGTCGTTGGCGGCAGACCACACGCCGATGTACTTAAAGCCCTCAAAGTCGATCTTGACGCCGTGGCCCGACTTGCGACCGCGCAGCGTGAGCGTGGAGCCCGGGGTATCGGTGAACATGATGGCATCGTTATCGAAGCTGCGGTGCGTAATGGGCAGCACGTCCGAGTTATCGGGAGCCTTGTAGCTACCCTCGAACGTCATAAGACCGTCGGGCGTGATGATGGGAGCCTCGTTAGTCCAAGCCTCGGTAAACGCCAGCTCGTAATCCTCGAACGCCTCGTCTTCGGCACCGGGGGCGGGCACGTTGAATGCAGGATGACCGCCCACCGAGAACGGCAGGGCCACGTCGCCGGTGTTGGTGACGGCAAAGGTCTGCGTGAGCGTGGCGTCGCCGGTCAGGGCATAGGTCATGTTGAGCTTAAAGTGGAACGGGAACGCCTTGAGCGACTCGGGCGTGTCAGTGATCTCGTACGTTACCGAGGAGCCGTCCTCCGAAACCTCGACCAACTTGTGCTCGACGATGCGAGCGAGTCCGTGGCGCGGCATCTCGCAGGTGCCGGCCGCAGATGTCGCCATGTTGTTGCGCAGCGATCCCACGATGGGGAACAGGATAGGCGCATGCTTGCCCCAAAAGGCCGGGTCGCCCTGCCACAGATACTCGTTGCCGTTGAGGGCAAGGCTCGTGAGCTGGGCGCCCATGGAATCGATGGCCGCGATGAGGCCGCCGCGCTTGATGGTAGTGACGGTGGACATGCTACTTCCTCCAATAGTAAACAACGGTGTCGAGGGCTATTGTCCCACTCTTGGCAGCGGGGTTGAGCGACAGGTGCAGTTATTGAGCAATAGCGTAAAGGTCAAACCCGCCCTGCGGCGTGCTATCGACCGTATCGGGCGCCTGTGAATTAAAACTCACCGGAACCATGCGCTTTGAGGCACGGTAACGCGTGCCGTCGGTGGCGACGGGCGGCTCATCGACCGTGAGCTCGTAGTCGCCGGGCTTGAGCTCGATGCCGTCACCTTCGGAATTGACGTATTGGTACTCGTCGATCGCTTGCCCCTTGAGCGTGCGACCCACGATATGGACGAGCATCTGGCTGTCGCCGCGCGCGGTGTCCCACGTCGCGCCGTCCTTGACCTCGACCGATACATGCACCGAGCGCGTGCGGCTGAGCGATTGCTCGACAGACATCTCGACCTTGGCGACGTCTTGGCGCTGCTGCTCGACATGACCCCAGATGCTGCCGATCGCCGAGCAAGCGATGACGCCGGCCATAAAGGCGATGAGAATGGGGCCGAGCGGAGAGCGACGGCCCGCGTCTTCCTCGCGAGCCAGGTTGGGGCGATGGGTGGGGGCGGGCGCCTGGGCACCCTGCGCGGGCACGTCGAGTATGCTGAAGGATGCCGTGCTGCCGGGGTCGATGGTATGGCGCGGCTGTGGGGTCTTTGCCGGCGAGATCGACATATCAGCCGGCTCGCCGAGCGTGGCCGTGGCATCGGCCTTCGCCTCGTCGGCCTCGGCCTGGGCCCAAGCCTGTTCAAAGGTTAGGGGTTCGGCGGCATCGGAGGCGGCTTCAGGCTCGACACCGGCATCGTTGCCGGTCTCGTCCTCGTCGCTCGACATGTCACACGGCGCGGGCTCGTCCCACTCTTCGTCCGGAGCCTCGCCCTCGCTATACCACCATTCAAAGTTATCGATATCCATACGGGGCGCCCCCTTGGCCTCGCAAATAAACACTTGCTAGCCTTATACCCCCAGATGACACGGGAGCTCGCCGGCACAGACAGGAAAAGCGTCACAACATTCGACGCTTTTCCTCGTTTTCGAGATTTTCATCGAATGTTGTGATGGTTTGGGCAGCGATTACATGGCGAGGGCCGTGCGGATAGACGGATCGCTGAGGGCCTCGCGGAGCCAGGGGGCCAACTGCTCGGGATGACCTTGCAGATAGCCGTCGAGCTCGGAGAGGGCCACGCGGCGTACTTCCGATATTTCCTCTTGGTTGATGTGCAGCTCGCCCGGCTTAACACGGGCCAGGTAGACCTCGCACCATTCGCACTCACAGCGGCCGTCGCCGTGATCCTCGCGGTACACCACGTGCCCCAGATGCTTGAGCTCGTCCGGCTCGCGCATGATGCCGAGCTCTTCGTTGATGCGACGCGCCGTCGCGGCGGCGACGCCCTCCCCCGGGAGCGGATGGCCGGCGCAGCTATCGGCCAGCACCCCGCCCCACAGGCGCTTGAGCGGGCTGCGGCGACAGAGCAGCAGGCGCATGTTTTCGCCCTGGCCCTCGACCAGAAGCGTCAGGAATGCTTGGTGCAGGATACCCTCGCCGGTATGAGCTTTGATGCGATCGACGGGAGCGAGCGCTTTGCCCGTCGCGGCATCGACCGCCACGACCTCGGCACCCGCACCGCCCTCATCCCAGCCGGCGCGCAAGATGCGGGCCGCGGTTTCTTCGAGCGCGACGATGAGCTCCTTCGTGGTATTGAGCACGCGCTGCAAGTCGTCCTTGCTCGCCTGTTCAACATGAAAACCCATGCTTGCGGTTACCGGCACACCAAAGCGCGTAGCGAGCGCCGCCGCAATGTCGTGCGCCGGGATCTCGTCGCGATGGCACGGAACGGCAAGGATGCTCACAGTCGCCGTGCGTCCGGGCTCGGGACGCGGAATGGCCTGCGCCGTGGCGCCCAGGTGTGCGAACTCCGGCGAGCAGGCGTACACCGCCATGCCTCGCGGCGTCACCGTCAGCTGGGCCTCGAGCGTAAACTTGCCCTCGCCCACTGCAACCTTTGTCGTGTGCATACCCATGGGATCTCCTGTCGCCCGCGATGTACCTGAGACCATCTTCGCCTGTATTGCGACTATACAGGCAAGCGCAGACCGTGACAAAGGCGCTGCTTCTTGTCGTATTCTGCTAGAGTTGCAGAGACTGAATCTAGCTCATATAACGCAACATGGGAGCAACCGCCTTGACCACCGCAACCTCGTCCACAACAGCATCAACCGCTGCCGCGCTTTCCCCCGCGCGCACCAACCTCTGCCTAGCGCTGCTCGTGTTGTTAGGCTTTTCGCTCGGCTGCTCGGAGTTCGTGGTCATCGGCATCGAGAGCGACCTGGCGACGGAGCTCGGCATCTCACTTGCCACCGCAGGCCAACTCATCAGCGTGTTCGCGCTCGTCTACGCCATCGCAACGCCGGCGCTTGCGCTCAGCACGGGACGCTTCCGCCGTTACCAGTTACTCGTGTGCTACAGCATTGTCTTTGTACTCGGTAATCTTGTCATGGCGTTGGCGCCCAACTTCCAAGTGCTGTTTGCCTCGCGCATCATCTTGGGCTCCGTCTCGGGCGCACTGCTCGCCGTGGGCGTGACGTATATCCCCGAGCTGCTGTCCCCGCAGCAGACCTCACTCGCTATCTCGGTGGTGTACGGCGCATTCTCCGTGGCGATGGTCTTTGTGACCTCGATCGGCAAGTTTGTGGCCGACACGCTCGACTGGCACGTTGCCATGTACGGCACGCTGACCTTCGCCGTTCTGATCTGCGCCGCGCTCGTGGCGTTTATGCCGCGCGCCGGACAAACCGACGAGCCTGCCACCTTCCGCGAGCAGGCGGGGCTTCTGCGCGAGCCGAGCATCATCACCGGCATGCTCATCTTCTTGTTTGGCGTGGGCTCGGTCTATGTGTTCTACGGCTACGTGACGCCCTATCTGGAGCAGGTGCTGGGCATGGGCACCGTTCAGACGAGCACCACCCTTATGGCCTACGGCGTGTTCTGCCTGATCTCGAACATCCTGGGCGGATGGATCGATGCGCGCTTTGGCATGAGGGCGCTGCTCGTGACGTTTGTGCTCCAGGCCGCGGCTCTGTTTGGGCTGTTTGCCGTTGGCGGCACCATGCCCCTCGCGCTTGTCTTTGTCTTTAGCCTGGCGATGCTCATGTACCTGTTTTCGGTCTCGTGCATCACGCACTTTATGGACGTGGCCCGCAGCCGCCATCCCAAATCGATGGTGCTCGCGAGTTCGGTGGAGCCCATGGCATTTAACGTTGGCATTTCGTTTGGCACCGCGGTGGGCGGCGCCGTGGTAAGCGGGATTGGCATTGCCTACGTGGGCGCGGTTGGCGCCGCATTCTCGCTCGTAGCCTGGATACTCACGCTAGTGACGATCAAGCTGGCACGCTGGGAGCGCAAGCGGGCAGCACAATCTTCGATGCAGGCATAGGGGTGGGATCGAGGCAGGCGCAAGTACAGCTCAGCGCGGCGGGCGTCCGATGAAAACCACACCATACGAGCAGTGTTTATCCGCCCGCAGGCTCCAGCGGTTCAATTTCGTGTACTTGAAATACACGTTTTTCCACGATTTCGTGTATTTCAAGTACACGAAATCGTACTAAACTATGTATTTGAAGTACATGAAATTGGAAAGGCAGCCCCATGCGCAGATCAATCGAATCCGTTATCGAATCATGGGCGACAAAGGACGCCTCGCGCCCCCTCCTCATCCGTGGCGCACGACGCGTGGGCAAAACGTACGCTGCCGAGGAAATCGGCAGACGAATCGCCGGCGATGCGTTTGTCAAACTCGACTTTCAGACCGATCTTGAGCTGATTGCCCCGCTGTTCGACTGCCCCACCGACGACGTTGACACCATCGTGGCACGAATCTCAGACTATAAACGCACCCCCATTCGCAAAGAAACCGCATTCATCCTGTTTGACGAGGTTCAGCTCTGTGAACGGGCGCTCAACTCGCTTCGCTTTTTCTCGGGTTCGGGCTGGCGCATATGCGCGACCGGCAGTCAGCTCGGCGTCGCCACGCGCAAGCGCAAGCTGCCTTTTCCCAGTGGCGTCCGCCAAGAGACCATGCATCCCATGTCGTTCGAGGAGTTTCTCTGGGCGCTCGGCGAGGAGCAGATGGCCGATGCCGTTCGTGCCCACGCCGACACGCTCGAGACCTACGCCGCACACCAAGCCGCGCTCAACCTGTTTCATCGATACCAAATCGTGGGCGGCATGCCCGCCGCCGTCAACGCATATCGCAAGACGCTTTCCATCGAAGACGCGCGCGTCGAGCAGCGCGAAATCGACGAGACCTACACCGCCGATATGACCGACCCCGAAAACGGGATCAGCGGCGTAGCAGCGCGCAAGGTCTGGCGCTCCATTCCATCCCAGCTGCTACGATCCTCAACCAAGAAATTCAAGTACTCCGAGGTCGAACGCGGAGGCCGACGCTCAAAGCTCATCGAGCCACTCGACTGGCTCGAGGGCGCCGGCATCATATCGGTCAACAACCTGACCGAAGGCATCGAACCTCCCCTCGTCCCCTTCGACGACGAAGACGGGAGCTTCTTTAAGGTCTATCTTCTCGATACGGGCCTCATGTTCTACAAACTCGGTATCAACCCGCGACTCTGGCTCGACCTCAAAGAGGATTCCGCCATTGCGCTGTCTTCCGACTTTCGAGGTGCCTTGGCGGAGAACTCGGTCATGCAGGCATTTTCGGGCAATGGTTTGCAGACGTATTACTGGATGCCACCGTCGTCTTGGAAGACGAACGGCGAGCTCGATTTTCTACTTCAGACCGACCGTATGGAGATCGTTCCCGTCGAGGTAAAATCCGCACGCAACGTGCGCGCGAGAACGCT
The DNA here is from genome assembly GCA_036304065.1 of Collinsella sp. Lineage (GTDB taxonomy): Bacteria > Actinomycetota > Coriobacteriia > Coriobacteriales > Coriobacteriaceae > Collinsella. The sequence goes on from JAXIZI010000004.1 coordinate 43,028, forward strand.
CGGGTCGTTTATGGAAAAAGCCCGGTCGCCGTATGCCTACATATTGTCCGAGAACAATTTTGCCCGCAGCGAAACCGATGACGGACGCGAGCTGCGCCATCTCCCCTTGTACGCAGCGGGCTTTATCGGAGCAAACTGCCTCAAGGGCAGTCTGTAACCCCCGCGCGACCGCCCAGAAAGGAACCATCATATGCAGCACGTACTGTTTATTTGCCACGGGAATATCTGTCGCTCGACGATGGCTGAGTCGGTGTTTACCGAGCTCGTGCGCCGCGCTGGGCGCGAGTCGGAGTTTGTCATCGATTCCGCAGCGACCTCAACCGAGGAGATCGGCAACCCGCCGCATCGTGGCACGGTCGCCAAGCTGCGCGAGGTCGGGATTCCCGTCGTCGCACATCGCGCACGTCAGGTGCGTCGCGCGGAGTATGGCGACTGGGATCACATTGTCTATATGGATGCCGAGAACGCGCGTGACCTGCGTCGCATCTTTGGCGACGACCCCGACGGCAAAATTACGCGCCTGCTCGATTGGACCGAGCGCCCCGGCGACGTGGCCGATCCCTGGTACACCGGCAACTTCGACGCCACCTACCGCGACGTGCTCGCCGGTTGTACCGCTATGCTCGAGCAGCTGTAGGTAAGCGAGGTCGCGGGCCACGTCTTCGGCGCAAAATGAGCGTGGATAATCTCCCGCATACAAATTGAGTGTGGACAATCTCCCACTTTGAGCGCTCAAGTACGCTCTAAACGGGAGAAAATCCACGCTCGACTACTCGTCGACGATCTCGGCGAGCCAAATGTTCAGTGTATCGACTTCGGGGCAGCAGAACTTTGCCGTGCCGGGCTCGTTGCCAGGCACGGTTCCGCCATAGCGCAGGATATCGATATAGGGAAAGCCCACATGGCAGGCCATGGCGCACATCTTGCCGCGGTCTCGGTCGAAGTCAAAAACGTCGCCCGGCTTGTGACCATGGTGGCAGCGGCACGCACCCAGCTGGTCCACGCAGCTCACGCGGATGCGCGGACGCTTGCCCCGCGGCGCGCCGAGCGGCTTGTTCTCGCCCGCAGGCTTGGCGCCGCCCTCGCCAGCATTACTCATGGTCAATCACATCCAGGCAGGCCTCGATGGGAAGGCCAGCCGACTTGTCCTCTTGGTCGGCATTGCGCTCGATAAGCCCAGCCACCACGCGCATGGCATCGGACGTCGCGCGCTGCAGGCTCCAACCGGCCATAACGCGGCCGACGAGCACCGCCGAGAACGTGTCGCCCGTGCCCGGGAAATAGACCGGAATGAGCTCAAAGGGAATCGTGAAGTGCTCCCCCGCCACATGGTCGTAACCGATGACGACATTCGCACCGTCGACCACAGCGCTCGTAATGACCACCGACTTGGCGCCCAGGGCACGCACGGCATCCACAAGAGTGCGGCCCTCATCGGGCGTGATTTGCTCGGCAATGGGCGTATCGGTGAGCAGGCACGCCTCGGTGTAGTTTGGCACCGCATAGTCGGCGCACTCGAGCAGGCTGCGCATGAGACCGATCGTGGACTCGGGCACGCCGGCGTAGAGCTTGCCGTTGTCGCCCATGATGGGGTCGACGAACACCTTGGTACCCTTTTGCGCGCGACGGTGGCAGAAGTCCGAAATGATGCGCGTCTCTTCCTCGGTCACGATAAAGCCGGTAGAGATGGCGTCGAACTCAAAGCCGAGCTCCTCCCAGATGGCGAGGCTCTGGCGCACGTACTCGGTGGTGTCGTGGATGTAGAACTTGGGATAGTTGAGCGTATCGGACACAAGTGCCGTCGGCAGGTTGTGGATGCGGTAGCCCATGTGCGACAGCACCGGCAGCATGGCGGAAAGCGCGACCTTGCCGTAGCCGCACATATCGTTGATCAGCAGCAGCTGAGTGTTCTTCATGAGGGTCTCCCTTGGTTCGGGCACGGCGCAGCAGCGCCACAGTGCGACTAAGTGTAGCGCAGGGGACGTTGTGAGCGGAGTCGAGCAGCGCGAAGGGTAAATTGTTGCGGAAAGGTTACGGAAAATGATCCCTTTTCCTCCGTCCCCAAGGGATTGCATGCACCGAAACGGACCGTGGCGGAATCACAGGTTGAGGACGGACAGCGAAAACGTTCCTAAGCGAGCAAGGTGGCGTGAAAGAGGAGGGCATAGGCCTTGTGGCCATGCCCGACGATTGAACGCCAGATTGCCGCTTAGGAGCGTTTGCAGCGTCGAGCGGTTACGGCGTTTGGCAAAACGCCGTAACTTAATAAGTTTGGCACCTTGACATTGATTTCTCACACTCCTAAATTGGTTAGGCACAAAACAATTCCACTACCTAACTAAAGAAAGGAGCAACACTGATTCATGTGCGATGAACCTCTTAACCTTTGTTCGCACGGGCCCGGCGGCGACCCGTCACAGCCGGCGGATGTACCCGAAGCGGTCAGCGCCGAAGACAAACTCGCCAAGCGCATCCTGAGCGGCCTGGGTTTTTGCGGCCATTACATGCATTTTCACGGCGGCGGCATATCTGGCAAGGCGCCTATTGTCTGCCTACTCGCCAAGCAGCCGACCGGCGAGCTGTCCCAACAGGAGCTCGGCATGCACTTCGACCTCAAGCCAGGGTCCCTTTCCGAGATTCTGTCCAAGCTCGAACTGGGCGGTCTTATCGAGCGCAGTCGCAATCCCAAAGACCGTCGGCAGCTCACCATCCGCCTGACCGAAGCGGGATGGGAAAAGGCCCGTGTTGAGCAGGCAGCCCGCATTCGCTTTAGGGAACAGGCCTTTAGCGCCCTTACGCACGACGAGCGCGAACAGCTCGCCGAGATGCTCGAAAAAATCCGCGTAACCTGGGAGGAACTGGATGATTAAAACCCTCATGGGAAGCATCCGCGATTACAAGACGGTCACGATCGCCACGCCGCTGCTGGTGCTTGGCGAGGTGCTCTGCGAAATGATGGTCCCGTTTATCACCGCCGACATGATCGACGCCATCAAAGACGGTGCCACCGTCGCCCAGATGCTTCCCACCGCAGGCTTTTTGGTGCTCATCGCACTGACGTCGCTCGCTTTTGGTGCCGCTGCCGGCGTCACCTGCAGTCATGCGAGCTGCGGCTTCGCCAAGAACCTGCGTCACGACCTGTTCTACAAGATCCAGACGTTCAGCTTTGCCAACATCGATGAGTTCTCGAGCTCCTCGCTCGTCACCCGCCTCACCACCGACATCAACAACGTGCAGCAGGCCTTTATGATGCTCATCCGCATCGCCGTGCGCGCGCCGCTGGTGCTGGTCTTTGCCTTTGCCATGGCCTACGCCATGGGCGGCAGCGTCGCCATGGTCTACCTGGTCATCATTCCGCTGCTGGGCTTTGGACTGTTCTTTATCATCTTTAAGGTACGCCCCATCTTCTCGCGCGTGTTCCACAAGTACGACGCCCTTAACGAGTCCGTCGAGGAAAACGTCACCGGCATGCGCGTGGTCAAGAGCTACGTGCGCGAAGACTTTGAGAAGGAGAAGTTCGCCACCGCCGCGCACGACGTCCAGATGGACTTCACCCGCGCCGAGAAGCTGCTCGCCTTTAACAACCCCATGATGAACATCTGCGTCAACGGCGCATTTGTCATCATCATCTACCTGGGATCCAAGCTCATCATCACGAGCCAGGGCACGCTGTTCGACGTGGGCCAGCTCTCCTCGATCTTTACCTATGGCTTCGCGATCCTCATGAGCCTGATGCAGCTGTCGATGATCTTTGTCATGGTGACCATGGCCGACGAATCGGCGCACCGCATTACCGAGGTGCTGGCCGCCGAGCCCACGATCGCCGATCCCGCCGAGCCCGTGCTCGAGGTTGCCGACGGTTCCATCGACTTTGACCACGTGAGCTTTAAGTATTCCGCGCATGCGAAGCGCCAGGCGCTCGACGATATCGACCTGCACATTAAGAGCGGCGAGACCATCGGTATCATCGGCGGTACCGGCTCGGCCAAGTCCACGCTTGTAAACCTCATCGCCCGTCTGTACGACGCCACCGAAGGCACCGTGCGCGTGGGCGGCATGGACGTACGCGACTACGACCTGGACGCGCTGCGCCACCAAGTGGCCATGGTGCTGCAGAAAAACGTGCTGTTTAGCGGCACCATTGCCGAGAACCTGCGCTGGGGCGACCCGAACGCCACCGACGAGGAAGTCCGCGAGGCGGCACATCTGGCCTGCGCCGACGAGTTTGTCGATGGCTTCCCCAAGGGCTATGACACCTGGATCGAACAGGGCGGCTCCAATGTTTCCGGCGGTCAGAAGCAGCGCCTGTGCATTGCGCGTGCCCTGCTGCGTCGCCCCAAGATCTTAATCCTGGACGACTCCACCAGCGCTGTCGACACCAAGACCGACGCCAAGATCCGCGCAGGGTTGGCAAGCTATCTGCCCAACACGACCAAGCTCATCATCGCCCAGCGCATCAGCTCCGTGCAGGACGCCGATCGCATCATCGTCATGGAGGGTGGCCGTATCGCGCAGATCGGCAACCATGACGAGCTGCTCAAGACGAGCGAGATCTACCGCGAGACCTTTACCTCGCAAAACAAGATGTCTGCCGAGGGCGAAGGAGCCGTCGAGGCCGACACCGAGGCATCCGTAACGCAAGCTCAGACCCAGGAAGGAGGCGAGGCACATGAGTAAGGCAACGACCGCCGAGCGCGCACTCAACCGCAAGGGCGGCACCATGTCGCGCCTCATCAAGACGCTCTTTGGCTTCTACCCCGTGCTTTTGCCCCTCGTCGTTGTCGGCGTGGTGCTCTGCGCCATCATCAACTCCATCGGTGCGACCTTCCTTCAGAGCGCTCTGCAGATTATTAGCGAATCGTGGCAGTCGGGCGATTGGGAAGCCGCACAGCCCAAGATCGCACAGCTCGTGACCACCCTCGCCTGCATCTACGGCATCGGCATCCTGTCTTCGCTCTTCTGGAACCGCGCCATGGCCATCGTCACGCAGGGCTCGCTCGAAAAGCTGCGCGAGAAGATGTTCAACCGTATGCAGGACCTGCCGATTCGCTACTTCGACACGCATCAGCGCGGCGACATCATGAGCCACTACACCAACGACATCGACACGCTGCGCCAGATGATCAGCCAGTCGCTGCCCAACCTGCTCATGACGACCATCGTCATCGTCACGGTGTTCTTTATCATGCTGTACTACAGCGTGTGGATGTGCCTGGTCATTGTGGCCGGCGTCGCCTTTATGACCTTTATGACCAAGCTGCTCGGCTCCAACTCCGCGCGCTTCTTCATTGCGCAGCAGACCGAGCTCGGCGTGGTCGAGGGCCATATCGAGGAAGTCATGAACGGCCAGAAGGTCGTCAAGGCATTCTGCCACGAGTCTGCCGCCGAGGCCGATTTTGACGAGCGCAACGAAAAGCTCTTCGAGGTCTCGCAGAAGGCCAACATGTACGCCAACATCCTCATGCCTATCCTTATGAACCTGGGCAACCTGCTCTACGTGCTGGTCGCACTGGCAGGCGGCATTTTCCTGGCGCTGGGCGTGCCCAATCTGAGCATCTCGGGCATGACGCTGTCCATCGCCGTCGTAGTGCCGTTCCTCAACATGACCAAGCAGTTCTGCGGACAGATCGGTCAGATCTCGCAGCAGATCAACGCAGTGGTCATGGGCCTCGCCGGCGCCGACCGCATCTTTGAGCTCATCGACGAGGAGCCCGAAGCCGACGAAGGCTATGTGACGCTCGTCAACGCGCAGGTCAACCCCGACACCTGGCAGCTCGAGGAGGCCGACCACCACACCGGCATGTGGGCGTGGAAACATCCGCACCGCGCAACCGGCGAGATCGAGTACGTGCCGCTGCGTGGCGACCTGGTCATGGACAACGTCGACTTTGGCTACACGCCCGACCACGAGGTGCTGCACGGCGTGTCCGTGTTTGCCAAGCCGGGCCAGAAGGTCGCGTTTGTCGGCGCCACCGGTGCCGGTAAGACGACCATCACCAACCTCATCAACCGCTTCTATGACATCGCCGACGGCAAGATTCGCTACGACGGCATCAACGTCAACAAGATCCGCAAGGCAGACCTGCGCCGCTCGCTGGGCGTGGTGCTGCAGGACGTAAACCTGTTCACCGGCACCGTGATGGATAACATCCGCTACGGCAATCTGGATGCCACCGACGAGGAGTGCATCGCGGCGGCCAAGCTCGCGGGCGCGGACGACTTTATCACCCGCCTGCCCGACGGCTACGACACCATGCTCACCGGCAACGGCGCGCAGCTGTCGCAGGGCCAGCGTCAGCTGATTTCGATCGCACGCGCCGCCGTCGCCGATCCGCCGGCAATGATTCTGGACGAGGCCACGTCGAGCATCGATACCCGCACCGAGGCTATCGTGCAGGCCGGCATGGACAAGCTCATGGAAGGCCGCACGACGTTTGTCATCGCACACCGCCTGTCCACCGTGCGCAACTCCGACGCGATCATCTGTCTGGACCACGGCCGCATCATCGAGCGCGGCAACCACGACGAGCTGATCGCCAAGCGCGGGTATTACTACCAGCTCTATACCGGAGCGTTTGAGCTGGAGTAGTTCGGCTCGCCGAGATGGCCGATTTGCCGCTCATTCGTCGGGCATGACCCTAAGGTCAATGCCCTCCTCTTTCGGGGCAAATCGACTCATCTCAACGACCCAAACACAATGCACCGCAACGAATAAAGCCTCCGCAGCCACACGAGCTGCGGAGGCTTTTCTATGCCCTCTGTTACAGGCTTACCGCTCCTCGCGTTGCGGCCCAGCTGCCTCGGCTGTCTTTACGCGGTTCTTGTCGATGTACATGTTTTTGTCGGCTTGGGAAAAGAGCTCGCGCATCGTGGGCGGTTCATCATAATCACTGGAAAGCGCATAGCCCACCGCGTAGCTGATAGGCATGTCGGGGTGAGCCTCGGAATACTCGCTCACGTTCGCACGAATCCGAGCGAGACAGGATTCCACGGCAGCTCGATCGGCATCCCACAGCACCGCGATAAACTCATCGCCGCCGTCGCGGCCCACAAAGCAGGTCTCGGACGCCACGCACCCCAGCTGCTGGGCAAAAGAACGGATGTACTCGTCACCCTTCTCGTGGCCAAAGCTGTTATTGACCGTATGCAGATTGTTAAGATCGAAAACACACAGCGCAACAGGCGCTTCGGCGGAAACGGGATGCCCCTGCCCCAAGATTTCCTCGCACTTGTTCTTGTTGGGCAGTCCCGTGGCTTCATCGAGATAGACTTTGTTCTGCAGCTCGCGATTGAGCGCGGCAGTGCGCACCGCGCGAGCAAGTTCGACCGCAAAGGTCGCCACCAGGCCCACGATGTCGATAATCACCAAACCCTCAAGGCGATTGAGCGCCGTGGCCTTCTCCTGGGAGTAGTCCTCCGCAAGCCTCGTGGCATCGTCACAAATGCCAAAGAACTCCTCGCTCATGGCGATGATGTCGGTGTTCTCGTAGCCGACTTCGCGCACACGGGCAATCTCGGTGCGAAGCTTGTCAAAATAGCTCGCGAGCTCGGTCATCTTTGCCTGATACTCATCGTCATCGAGACGGACGAGATTGAGGTCGTCGCTTCCGTAGCGCAAACCACTAATGTATGAATCAACGGCCTTGAGCAGGTCGTCTTGTGGCTGGCCTGCATCCTCGAGCTTAACGATTCGCTGCGTGGTGCCGCGCACCAGACCGGCGTAGTTGACCACGCGCGCCGTGCCCTGGATGTCGGAGACGAGCAACATGACATTGATGAAGAAAAAGATAAGAACTGCCGTGAGCGCCATCATCAGAAGGCGCACCGCCTGGCTGGCCTTCTTGGCGACAGAAGCATTCACAAGCTCACTCCTCCAAACGGTAAAAGCTCAGATAGCGCGCAGTGTGCCGAAATTCACGCGCGGACAACTCTACCATGATGGACCGAGAGCCTCAAACTTGATGCAGCCTATGGGGCGCAGCTTAATCGGAATATTCAATGAGCTACAAGACCTCTGCTATAAGTGCTCGGCGCCCGTTTGTTTTATCACTGCAGGTAGAAAGAGCGATGATGCGCGAATCAGGGCCAACGTCATCCATGTCCGCATGCACCGCCGTCTGCGAGATATGCGTGAGCAGCGTCTGCATCGAGGCCTGGTCCAGGTTTCCCGGCCCAAAGATAATGTCATCACTCGCAGCAAACGAACACACGGCAACGATGCGCAGCCGGAACGCCCCATCCTTTGTGTAGAGCGTGCCCGTGCGGTGCAGGTCAAAGAAGCCCCTGTCTAGAAACCGATCGACATCGCCAAACATCGCACCGTTATCCATGTGGTGCGCATAGAGCAGATTGTAGGGATCGGTCATCGCGCGGCTGTTGCGCGTATCCAAAAACACCGCTCCCGAAACCGCGGACTCCCCCAACACGTTTTTGTTGAGGTATTCCTGGTTATCTTTTCCCTGAACGAAGGGATAATCGATGTTGGTGCCATCGATGGTGACCCATCCGACAACGTCGGGATTTTTGGCCATCAGATCCTGCAGGCGTGCGCAATCGTTGGTCCCGGTGGGTTTGTAGTGCAGCAGCTCATCGCTGATGAACCCGCCGTTCATAACGTTGTTTGTATCCCACAGCGAATAGCCCCCGTACAGCAGCATGAGCAGCACGAGAAAGCCGGCAAACCACGTAAGCACGCGGTCGCCGGCTCTCGCCAGCCGAGCTATGCGTTTAAGCTCCATCGGCTGTAATCCTCGCTGTTTTAACGACGATTACGACGAGGACGGAAGAAGACCACGCCCATCACGGCAGCAAACGCGACGATTGCCGCATAGGGAACGACCGTCCGAATAACATCGGTCGGAACGGTAACATCCTTGGTGTTGGTAAAGATCACCGTGGTGTCGTAAGCACCGATAGCTTTCTCGACAATAGAGCTACCTTCTGTCGAATTGGTGCCATCACCAATCTTGTACGACGTCTTATAACCGTCGCCATGATAATCCGCCTCAGTTACGGCGAATTTATCCTCCGATGAGAGACCGTAAACGATGACGGATTCCCCATGCTTAAGGCTTACGGTAACCGCAGTTCCCGACGTAGCTGGAGTTTGGCTCATGGTGGTGGCACCGTTTTTCACAGTGGCGTACTCATAGCTCTCCCCGTCAGCGCCTTTAATCGTGAAGGTAAAATTAAAGTCCTTATTCTTGTCACCTTGGTTGCCCATGACGACCTTTGTGATGGTCAGCTTATGGGTGACATATTTGTTCAAAAAACCTGCGGTCTTCTCGCCCGAGCCTGCTTCTGTTCTAAGAATACAGCCCTTAACAACATAGCCCGAACCGCCATTCTCTTCGTTTTCTACGTAAACATCCAGGAAGAGCTCATTGTATGTAACGTTGAGACCGTCCAGCCCTGACGGAGTCTGCGTAATTTTATATCGATAGATACCCGGAGCCTTGAACAGAGAGGTTTTAATTTCGGCACTCAGTTTGGCGGTTATTGTCTTAGTTTTCTCACCGGTATTCTCTGTGCTTGTAAGGTCTTTGTTGGAAAAATTAACGGAAGTCGGCGAAAGCGTGACGGCGTCTGTCACTCCAGCATAAACGGGCATACCGCTCGTGCTCGTAAGCTCACTCTCCTCATCCGCCGGCGCAATCGAATAGTTAAACGTCGCATTAGGCACCACGGCATTCTCATTCATGGTAAGCGTCGAGGTGATCGTAACCTTGTTGTCTTTTACCGGCAGATGCGGTTGAGCGGCACTGTCCTCCGCCCACGCGGGCGCGACAACTCCCACCAAAGCCAGCAGCATCGTGGCAGCCACAACTGCAAATGCTGTCAGTCGTCTCTTTCCAGTTTTCATGTTGTATCCTTCCTCTCGGGCATATGCCCTTAATAAAACCAATCTCCGTGCCTACAGGTTCGACCTGCGCAGCACGCTGATCACGTTGCCCTTGATCTGCGAGCGGGCAATCGGCCCGTACAGGCGGCTGTCGTGGCCGCCCTCACGCAAATCTGCCAGTACAAAGAACTCATCCGTTCCCAGGCGCACGGGATAGTCCACAGCAGACTCATAGCGCGGCGTCGGCGTGGTGATGTCGCTTTCCACAACAACAGCCCCGTTAACCATGAGCTCGCCTTCCTCGGTAATCGTGACCTCATCACCGGGACGGGCAACCACGCGGCCTAGGCGCTCTGCGCCATCCGCGGTGTATACCACCACGTCACCCTCGTTGAAGCTCTGGCTGAACCTCCAGTAGAGCATGACGTCACCCGAACAGATACGCGGGGCCATCTCGCCAGTCGTGACTGCACCCACGCCCAAGACCACGCCAAAGAGCAGCCAGAGCGTCACGACAAAAAATGCCAAGCGCGCCAGAAAACCCACGATATCGCGCCGGTCGTCCGCTTCTCCCAGATCTGGCGCCGCATGGGCGCCCAACCTCACGTTCGACGCGGCCGAATACCGCGAGCCCCGGGGTCTTCCCTGCGGGGCCGCTCGTGCGGCTGGCCCATCACCAGCATTGCTGGCGCCATGTCTTCTCATAGGCGCCCGCCCCTCTTGGAGCCGCGGCGTAAACGCAGCGCAACCATGCCCGTAGCCAACAGCACGCCGGCGGCCAAAATCGCCAGGGCATAGATGGGGTTGCGCGTAATACCCGTAGGCACCGCGACCTGTCGGGAATTGGTGGCCTTAGCTTCAACGGCAACGGTCACACGCGGACCGTTGAGCGTGCCGCTCGCACCCGCAAGCTCGGCGTGGTACCCCAACGACGAATAATCGTCTTCGCTCACGGTATAGACCGCGTTGTAATCCAGCGCCTTAATCGAAACGGTCAGGCCGTCCTTAACGGCAAACGGCACGGTCGCCTTGCCCTGGCCATCGGCCGTAAAGGCCGTCTTGTTTTCCACGGTCTCGGCCCGATCATTCGGTCGCGCCACGAGCGCATGGCTGCCTTGGGCAGACGCATCCGAATACTCGATGGCGTAGGTCTGACCAGCCTTGAGGCCCGTAAAGGTCGCCGTCATCTTAAAGTAGGCACGCTTGTCGCCCATATTGCCCGTAACGCTCTTGGAAACCTTGAGTGTGTAGGTGCGCGGGGTGAATCGTGCGTATACGCATCCCGTATGGCGGTCCTTCACGTTGTACGTATAGGTGGGTGAAGACGACAGCAGCTCCGGGGCGTCCGGATTCGATAGGTCGTACCAACCCTCAAAGTGATAGCCCTCCTTGGGAGCGGCCACCGCCTCCACAAACGTGCCGTCATCCACAAAGTAGGCAACGCCCGATTTTTTGTACGCGTCCTCGTCCTTGCCCGAGCCATCCCCGGCATCGATGGAGCCCTTTGCCCCCTTAAGCTTGGAGCTGACCGTGCCGCCCGTCGTTACGTTGCTCCACGTGCCATCGGCATTTTTAAGCTGGGCAACAAAGGCCTGACGATACTTCCATTGCGCCACGAACGTCGCGCCCTGGCTCTCGGGAATGTTTTCGACGGTTACCGCATCGCCCACAGCACCGGTATCCGGATTGACCTTCTTGCCCTTAATGGTAAGAGTGCCGGAATCCGTGGTGCCCTCGGGAGCTGTATGGGTCACCGTGTGTTTGGCATCGAAGCGAACGGCTTTTCCCGAGCCCGCGTACTCCCAGCCCATAAACTTCCAGTCGTCGTTTTGTCCAACGGCAGCATGGGAGGTATAGCTCGCTCCAGCGCCAGAAAGCTGTACGAAATCGCCCGTGGACTCATTGTGCGGATCGTAGTGATACGCTTTGCCGCCGTTCACATCGTATTGAACGCCTGCCTTGGAAAACACGAGGTGCACTTTGTAGTGCTTTGTGACCTTGTCGGCCTCAAAGCGATAGGTACCATCTTCCAATCTGGTCCAATGTGCGTCGTCGTCTGCGGAATAGAACTCGCCGTTGACAAAAGCACCGATAAAGACTGCCCCGTCATCGCGTTTGGCATCGACCATAAAGTAGGAGTTCTTCTCCTGTTTACCTACGTAGTTTTTGGCATAGGTAAAGTCCGCCGTCTTGGTATTGGCGTTATAAAAATACGTTCCGCTTCCGTTGGGCGTCGTGTATGTCTCGATGCGATAGAACTCCCTAAACGAGATATTGTCGAGGAAGTTGCCGGTCGAATTGCTCCCGTTGGCCGTGTTGTAGGCCACAAAAGCAAAGACGCTCTGGTTTTGGCCATCCGGAATGGTGTAGGTATAGTCGTAGTCAACCTTTTTGCTCTGCTCGAGCGCGTTGGAACCGTAGGAAGCCCACGCGTCGTTTTCGGACGCCATGATCCATACGCACCATTTTTCGGTATGCTCCGCATCGGCCGTCCATGAGAACGCGCTTCCGCTGGACGCATTGGCAAATCCGCCCACTTTGTCAAACTTGGTTGAATACAGGATGATCTTTTTGCTGCAGCCCGATTGGGAAAAATTGACCACATCCAAGCCGACATAGTTGTCGACGCTCATTTGAATCCATTGAACAATTTGCTGGTACTGATCGAGTGCCTTTTGATTGTCCTTGTACGGCTCGTTTTCTTGTCGCGGACCGATGATAAGGGCCATGGCGTCTCGACCCGAGCGGCCGCGGTGGTCGAGCCCCCACTCATACTGTTTTCCCGGCTCGGTCGTCACATATTGGTAGAGCGAACTCGCCTCGTGTGCGTTGAGCTCGGCGGCGTACTCGCCATCCGAGGGTGCAAATGGAACAGAATGTCCAACTGGGTCGATATAGTAGTCGTTCTGGGCAACGATCTCGATACGATGGTCCGTCTCGGTCGTGCGCCAATGGGGCGAGCACAGCGTAAACTTGCTGGTGCTCTTGTTCCCTAGATGTATATCGTCTTCAAAACTGCCGTTAGCAATGTTCGTATTTTCGTTCTTAAGATTCGAGGTCGAGAACGCATAGTTATTTAACGTTGTCATGGTCTCGGACGAATTTTCTTGATATACCTTGCCAAAGTCAGTATAAATGTCACGCGTGCCCTGCTTTTCCACGTGAACGTCATTGACCAGATTGCCAAACCACTCCCGGTATTGTTCGTTTGCCCCCGTAAGATTTGAATCGTAGCAAGTTAGTGCAAGCATCGTATTTTCGGACGCTGCGGTATAGACTGCCCGATAGGCAAACTCATCGTCTTGCTCGGGAAGCGCTCGATAATAGTGTGTACTGTTGGTGCCAAATGAGAACCAACCCTGTCCGTTAGAGCTTACGAGCCACACAGAAAGCGCAATGCGACCGTCGCCCTGCTCAAACGAGAAGTGGGATCCGTCGGCGCTGCCACCAGCAAAGCCGCCATTTGCAGCAAAGGAATCGCTGTAAACGGTGTACTGCTCAACGGTATTTCCCTGGGGCATCTTGCCCTGCGCCTTAAGCCAAGTCCGCAGCTGCATGAGCTGGTCTTGGCCTGCGTTGTTAACCGACAGATTCGCCTGTTGAGGACCCATCGTGAGCATCAGCACGTCATGTTCGGTTGCGGCGCGATGGTTGAGGCCCCACTCGTACGTGGAGCCGCTCTGGGTGGAAAAGGTGGTGTAGGTTGATCCGGGTTCAAAATAAGCATCGGTATCCTGTGGCTTAAGATTCCACGCAAGCGCAAAGTGATTACCGTTAGCTTGTTTGAGGTTTCTTTGACCGTTGAGGAGCTTCGTGGGGAGGTCGAGGTGCGACGCCTCGCCGATTCTCTTTCTCGGAGAGGTCGTCGACCAACCAGAAGCTTGGTTGGTAAAGGTTGGGTTCGCTATAAGGTTGCCATCGTCACCGTACGCACGCGAGGGCAACCCCCCCCCCGACCATAACGAACGCACATAAGACCGCTAGCAACATCACAAAGCTGCGGCGCATCGACGCAATATGACCGAAAGGACCCTGCACGGGCGCACCCCCCCCAGCCGCAGCCCGAGCATTCGAGCAAGCTGCACAAGTAGTTCGTTTAGGCCTTGTCATTCTACAACCAGCTCAGGGCAAAAGCAAAATTATACGTGACCGATTTGGAGTCATTTTTCGCACCTCATTTTTCGCATTGCGCAGGTAGGACGGCAAAAGTAGCCAAAAGAGCCCCGTCCCAGGTGAGCTAGGTGAGAAGCTGGGCCATGGCGTTGACGAATTTTTGGACTTGGAGGGTGGGCTCGAGCGGATAGTGCAAAAAGACCGGCACCTCACGGCCGCACAGGAACGGCACGCCCACAAAGGCCGGGTGCACCCCCGACCACGCCCCGCAGGTGAGCACCGCGTCGCCCTTTTCCTCCGCCTCGTTAAAGAGCGCAAAGTCAAAGCTGTCCACGTCGATCACGTCAACGCCGCCGTCGGCCAGAAGGTCGATGCGCAGACTGTCCATTGCGTCGTTGCCGTGGCGGAGCACGCGCAGGCGCATGCCCTCCAAGTCGGCGACCGTGATGCGCGTCTTACGCGCCAGCGGGCTCGTACGCGGCAGGTCGATATAAAACGGCACGTTAACGATGCGGAGCTTTTGGCAGGCATCACCCCAGCGTGGGGTCGAAAAACTCGACTGCACTACATCCACCTCGCGACCAAGGCTGCGCATGACGGATTCGCGCTCGTCATAGAGGTCGCTTACCGGCACGATCTCAAATCGCAGCGACGGTTCCAGATCGTGAATGTCCGACCACATCGACAGCGTTTGGCGCCCCGGGCACATCATCGACACGCCCAGACGCACGGCACCGCCATCGCCCGCCGCGCGTCTGGCACGGCGTAGCGCGTCCTCGGACTGCCGCATGATCGAGCGCGCGTCGTCCACCAGCAGGGCGCCGGCCGGCGTCACCTTGACACCCGAGTGCGAGCGCTCGAACAGCGTGATGCCGAACTCGGCCTCGAAGCCCGACACCTGCTTGACGAGTGCCGGGGTCGACACGCGCAATTTTGCCGCCGCACGCGAGAAGCTTCCCAGCTCCGCGGCGGCCGATATGGCCTCAAGTCGTCGATCGTACACGTCAATCTCCCGTTTTCGCGTCTGTGGCCACATGATGCCACAGGGGGTTGTTTTCGCAGGTCACGCGCTCAATTGAGAAAAACTGCATCGCACGGTGTAAACCTACGGTTAACGCCATTCTAACAAATATGCAATTCACCTGCGCAAATGCAAAGCATACGATAACCAGCGAAAACCACGTGGGTCGGTTAATGGGAGCGACCCACCGGGAGGCACAAGAAGGGAAGTTCCTATGAGCAACTGGCTTAAGCTCGAGGGCGATGTCTGCGCCGTGACCGGCGCACTCGGCGGTATGGGCGTCGAGATTTGCCGCGAGTTCGCCCGCAACGGCGCTAACGTCGTCCTGCTCGATCTGGACGAGGAAAAGGTCAAGGCCGCTGCCGCCGACCTCGCCGCCGAGTTTGGCATCCACGCCGAGGGTTACAAGATGAACGCCACCGACGAGGCCGAGGTTCAGGCCGCCGTCGACGCCACCATCGCCGACTTCGGCCGCGTCGACGTTCTCGTCAACACCGCCGGCATCCTGCGCTTCGCCGCCATGGAGGACCTGCCGCTGAGCGACTGGGAGCAGGTGCTCAACGTCAATCTCACCGGTTACTTCATCACCTCGCAGCGCTTTGGTCGCGAGATGATCAAGGCCGGCCAGGGCCGCCTGGTGCATATCTCGACCGTCGCCAGCCACTCCCCCGAGACGTTCTCGGGCGTGTACAGCTCCACCAAGGCCGGCGTCAACATGATGTCCAAGATGCTCGCCGCCGAGTGGGGCCCCTACGGCGTCCGCTCCAACTGCGTCGAGCCCTGCTTCGTTAAGACCCCGATGTCGGCCAACTTCTACGCCGACCCCGAGGTCGAAAAGAGCCGCAGCCGCCTGATCGCCACGCGTCGCATCGGCGAGGTCAGTGATATCGCCAACGCCGTCATGTTCCTGGCGTCCAAGCGCTCGGACTTTACCACCGGCGACGCCATCAAGGTCGATGGTGGCTTCTCCAATATGATGGGCGACCTCACCGCCAAGCCCGGCGGCCGTCGCGCCTATGCCGACAACTACCTCAAGAACAAGGGTGTCGAGCTTTGGTCCGATGAGTCCGGCGTCGCCAAGCCGACTGACCAGTAAACCAACCCGACAGGGAGGACCCGCGGACACGCCTGTTCCTCCTCCGTATCGATTAGAAAGAGTCCAATGGCTTCCACCAACTCCAACAAGGGTCGCGCCGTCGTGCTTTCCGCCGCGTGCGTCACCATGTTCTTCATCAGCTCCATCGCGCTGTATTCCGTCGTGAGCAAGAACCTGCTCGCCGTCTACCCCGAGTGGTCCAGCGCTCTTACCTGGGCCTTCCCGGTCTTTCAGACCATCATGGCCGTGACGGGCATCTTCGCCGGCCGCATCTCCGATAAGATCGGCCCGCGCAACGTCGTGATCGCCGCCGCCGTGTGCTACGGCCTGGGCTGGTTCATGTCCGGTACCGTCACCGAGCCGTGGCAGTTCTACCTGTGGTTCTCGCTCGTCGCCGCCATCGGCAACGGCCTGGGCTACAACCCGGCGCTCACCACCGGCCAAAAGTGGTTCATCGACAAGAAGGGTCTCGCCTCCGGCATCACCCTGGCCGCTTCGACCGCCGGCCCCGCCGTGCTGTCCCCGGTGCTCGCCTCGCTGCTCATCCCGAGCCTGGGCATCTTTGGCGCCCTTAAGGCGCTCGGCGTCATCTTCTTTGTGACGATCGCCGCCTCCGCCCTGTTCCTGAAGGCCCCCGAGGCCGGTTGGCTGCCCGAGGGCTTCGAGGCCCCCAAGGGCGGCGCGCACGCTGGCACCTTCGGCGACCTCACCCCGGGCGAGATGGTCAAGACCCCGCGCTTCTGGGTCCTCATCGTCACCTTCGCCTTTGCCGCCACCGCGGGCACCCTGCTCGTGGGCAAGGTTGCCTCCATCGCCGCCGTTCAGCTCTTCGCCGACCCCACGAGCGCCGCGGCCGTCGCCCTCGGCGGTGTGGTGGTCTCCGTCAACACCTGCGCCAACCTGGTCGGCCGTCTGTCCTTTGGCCAGATCATCGACAAGCTCGGCGCCTATAAGTCGCTGCTCATCAGCCTTGTCGTCACCATCGTCGCACTCGTCATCATGTCGATGAGCTTTACGCAGGCCATGTTCTTTGTGGCGCTCGCTCTGCTCGGCTTTAGCTTTGGCGCCCTGCTCGTCATCTACCCGCCGCTCACCGGTGGCGCCTTTGGTACCAGCAACATCGGCGTCAACTACGGCATCATGTTTTTGGGTTATGCCGCTTCCACCTGGATCAGCCAGCCCATCACCGCCGTGCTGTATCACGCCGAGGCCGGCAGCGCCGCCTACCAGCAGTCCTTCTACGGCGCCATTGTGATCGCCGCCATCGCCGTCGTGCTCACCGTCTACATGATGGTCTCCGACAGCAAGAAGAAGTCCGCCTAGTTTTACCGATGCGACAAAGGGACAGTCCCTTTGTCGCATTCCACCGGTCACCAGTATTAAGGAGTCGAAATGTCTGAGCTCAACCCCGTCCGCATTGCCGTTATCGGCGCCGGCGCCATGGGCCGCAACCACATCCGCTTTGTCACCGAGGAGCCCGAGGCCGAGCTCGTCGCCATCGCCGACGCCTTTGAGGGCGCCCGCGCCACGGCTGAGGCCGCCGGCGTGCCGTTCTTCACCGATCCCGCCCAGATGATGGACGAGGTTAAGCCCGAGGCCGTCATCATCGCCACGCCCAACGACCTGCACCTGGGCGTTGCCCGCGAGGCTGTGAAGCGCAATATCGTGCCGCTGGTCGAAAAGCCGATCTCCAACGACCTGGAGGATGCCCAGGCTTTCGCTGCCGAGGCCGAGACCGCCGGCGTGCCCGTGCTCGTGGGTCAGCACCGTCGCCACAACCCCTTCGTCAACAAGGCCAAGGAGATCATCGAGTCCGGCGAGCTGGGCAAGCTCACCGTGTCGAGCTTCCACTACATGATCTATAAGAATGACGAGTACTTCGATGTCGAATGGCGCCGCAAGAAGGGTGCCGGCCCGATCCTGGTCAACCTGGTGCACGACGTCGACCTGCTCCGCTACCTGCTGGGCGAGCCCGTTGCCGTCCAGGGTATGCAGTCCAGCGCCGCCCGCGGTTTTGAGACCGAGGACTCCGCCGTGGTCAACGTCCGTTTTGCCGATGGCGCGCTCGCAAGCATGACCATCTCCGACGCCACCGCCAGCCCCTGGAACTGGGAGGCAACCGCTCGCGAGGACCCGCAGTACCGCCCCTTCGACGCCGACGCCTACTTTATCGGCGGCACTAAGGGCGCCCTGTCGCTGCCCCGCCTGCACCAGCTCTCCTACGACGGCGCCTCCAACTGGCACAAGCCGCTGCAGATGGAGATTCCGGCCGTCGACCCGGCACTGCCGCACAAGATGCAGCTCAAGCACTTTGTGAAGGTTGTCCGCCGCGAGGTCGAGCCCGTCGTGACCCCCGCCGACAACGTTAAGACGCTCACGCTTCTCAACGCTATCAAGGAGGCCGCCGAGACCGGCCAGCTCGTCGAGCTGTAATGCCTTAAGAGCGACCGCGGCAGAAACCCCATGCCGAACCCTTCGGTCCGTCACCAACAAGCCCCTCTTCTTTGCCCCGCGAGCAGCCTCCTGCCCGCGGGGCATTTTGCTACCTTGCCGACGATTTTTCTGAGACGGGGGCCATTTTGCACCTCAGCCTGATTCGTTCGCCACGAAATGGGCCTATCTACTACGTTTAGCCAATCACCCTCAACCATGCCATATTTCCTAAAATCAAAAGCGCAGGTAGACGGCTTGCGTATTTTCTGAAAACCGGGGGATGGTCGACCCATACGGTTCAAACGTAGTAGATAGGTCGTTTTCGTGGCGAGGGCCCAAAACAGTCTTTTGAAACGGGTGGTATCCTTGGTAGCCCTGTGCTGCAAACGCACCTTAAACGCAAGGAGTCCCATGGATCTTATCGCCCAGCTCGCCCACGAGCTCAACCTTAAGGCCGCCAACATCGAGGCAGCCGTCAAGCTCATCGACGAGGGCAACACCATCCCCTTTATCTCGCGCTACCGCAAAGAAGCAACGGGCGGCATGGACGACGTCGCCCTGCGCGCACTCGACGAGCGCCTGTCCTACCTGCGCAATCTTGAACAGCGCAAAGAGGACGTCATTCTGCTCATCGACGCCCAGGGCAAGCTCACGCCCGAGCTCGAGCAGCAGATTCGCGAGGCCACGCAGCTCCAGCGTGTCGAGGACCTCTACAAGCCCTACCGCAAAAAGCGCATGACCCGCGCACAGAAGGCCCGCGAGGCAGGCCTGGAGCCGCTTGCCAACATGATCATCATGCAGGCCTCGGCCAAGGGCAGCGCGCTCGACACCGCCGCGGCCTACGTCAACGAGGAAGCAGGCTTCGACACGCCCGAGAAGGCGCTCGCCGGCGCGGCGGACATCGTGGCCGAGACGGTGGCCGAAGACCCCGAGAACGTCGCCGACCTGCGCGCCTTTACGCAAAACACCGCCGACATCATCGTCGAGGCCACCGACCCCGCCGAGAAGACCCCCTACGAGCCGTACTACAGCTATGATGAGCCGCTGCGCCGTATTCCCAACCACCGCGTGCTGGCTATCGACCGCGGTGAGCGCGAGGGCAAACTCCGCGTGCGCGTGAACGTCGACGGCGCTGCCGCCACGGCGCGCCTCGGCAGCCGTTGGCCCCGACGCCAGGGCGTCTTCGCGCCCGTCTTTGACGCCGCCATCGCTGACGGCTACAAGCGCCTCATGGCCCCCTCGCTGGAGCGCGAGGCCCGCGCCAAGCTCACCGTTCGCGCCCAGACCGAGGCCATTAATGTCTTTGCCAAGAATCTCGAGGGCCTGCTCTCGGCACGCCCCGTGCGCGGCGCCCGCGTGCTCGCGCTCGATCCGGGCTACCGCACCGGCTGCAAGGTCGCCGTCATGGACGAGACCGGCAAGCTGCTCGACCACGGCGTGGTCTACCCCACCAAGCCGCGCCACGACGTCGCCGGCACCAAGCGCGAGCTCGCCCGCCTCGTCAAGAAGGACGGCGTCAACACCATCGTCATCGGCAATGGCACCGCCAGCCGCGAGACCGAGGAAGTCGTCTCGGAGTTCATCGCCGAGCAGGCGCCTGAGCTGCGATACACCATCGTCAACGAGGCCGGCGCATCGGTGTACTCCGCCTCCGAGCTCGCCAGCCAGGAGTATCCCGACCTGGACGTCACCGTGCGTGGCGCCATGAGCCTGGGCCGCCGCCTGCAGGACCCGCTGGCAGAGCTCGTCAAGATCCCGCCCCAGTCCATCGGCGTGGGCCAGTACCAGCACGACCTTGACCAGACCGAGCTTTCGCGCACCCTGGGCCACGTGGTTGAGGACGTCGTCAACCGCGTGGGCGTCGACGTAAACACCGCGAGCGCGAGCCTGCTGGGATACGTATCGGGCATCACGCCGAGCGTGGCCAAAAACATCGTGGCCTACCGCGAGGAAAACGGCGCCTTTACCGATCGCCGCCAGCTCAAGAAGGTCCCCAAGCTGGGACCCAAGGCATATCTCAACGCCGCGGGCTTCCTGCGCATTAGCGGCGGCAGGAACCCACTCGACGCGACAAGCGTCCACCCCGAGAGCTACGAGGTGGCCACGTCCGTCCTAGAACGCGCCGGCGTTAAAGCAAGCGAGCTCAGCCGCGGCGGCGTGCCCGACATCGAGCGCCGCCTGGGCAGCATCTCGGCGCTGGCAAGCGACCTGAACTGCGGCACCCTCACGCTCATCGACATCGTTAACGAGCTCAAGAAGCCCGGTCGCGACCCGCGCGATGACGCGCCCGAGGTGGTCTTTAGCCGCTCGGCGCTTTCCATCGACGACCTGGAACCCGGCATGGAGCTCAAGGGCACGGTGCGCAACGTCGTGGACTTTGGCGCCTTCGTCGACGTGGGCGTGCACCAGGACGGCCTCGTACATATCTCTAAGCTGGCCAACCGCTTTGTCAAGCACCCCAGCGACGTCGTGCGCGTCGGTGACACGGTCAAGGTGTGGGTCGAAAAGGTCGATCGCGACCGCAAGAAGATCTCGCTCACCATGGTGCAGGGGAAGTAAACCACCTAAAGCAAGGGTCCCCCCTCTCGCGACGTGCAAAATCGCGAGTATTCTGCAATTTCCGCCGCCCCGAAGGTCGCGCGCGCAGACGTGGTGTAAGAGTGTCCTGAGGTCCGTCGCTGCAAGTCCCGATGTTACTCCTTCTTGAGACCGCGCCTCTCGACTATCTCGTCCACTATCTCCCTGGCGCGCCGCCCGAGCGCGCGGCGCCTCCCCTCTGTCGGGGCCGGCCTGTCCGCGGGCTCGGCGAAGCCCTCGGCGGCCGAGGCCTCGGAGAACACGCGCTGCTGGGACCACTGCCCCTCGGTCTCCATGAGGCTCGCGCACGTCAGGCGCAGCATCGACTCCCTCGAGGGGAAGGACTGCACGACCCTGTAGCGGCGCTTGATCTCGCGGTTGGCGCGCTCCTGGACGTTGTTGGTGCGGAGCTTGGCCCAGTGCGCCCTGGGGAAGGCCGTGAACGCCAGCGCGGAGTCCTCGGCCCGCTCGAAGACCTCGCCGGCCCTGGCGGACACCGACGCCACCCAGGGCGCCGCCTCGGCCCACACGCAGCGCGCGAGGTCGGGGTCGTCCTGGTAGACCGCGGCGTGCACGAGGTCCCTGACGGCCGCCTTGGAGTCCTCGGGCCTGCCCGAGCAGGCGCTCTGGAGGTTGCGCTGCAGGTGCGTCACGCAGCGCTGCCAGGCGCAGCCCTGGAACAGGCGCGAGACGGCGGCCACGAGCCCGGCGTGGCTGTCTGAGACCGCGAGGCGAACGCCGGCCAGCCCGCGCTCGCGCAGCCCGCCGAGGAATGCCGCCCAGGAGTCCTCGCTCTCGGTGTCGACCACGTCGCAGCCCAGGAAGTGCTTGCGCCCGTCGGCGCCCAGCCCGATCGCGGTCACGACGCCCTGCGAGACGACCGACGAGCCGACCCTGCAGCTCATGTAGGTGGCGTCGAGCCACAGGTAGCAGCACGGCGTGCCCGACAGGTCGCGGCTGCGGAACTCCGCCACCTCGGCGTCGAGGTCGGAGCAGAGGCTCGAGACCTCCGAGCTCGACAGCGAGGATATGCCCAGCTTGGACGCCACGCGCTCGACCTTGCGGGTGGACACGCCGCACACGTACATCTCCTGCACGATGGCGGCCACCGATGTGTCGACGCGCGACCATCGCGCGAGCATGCCCTCGGGGTAGTAGGTGCCGTGCCTGAGCTTGGGTATCTCGAGCTCCACGTCGCCCACGGCGGTCTTGAGCGACCTGGGGCGGTAGCCGTTGCGGCTGTTCTCCCTGCCGTCGCTGCGCTCGTTGCGGCTCGCGCCGCACATCTGCTGGGCCTCGGAGTCCATCAGCGCGTTCATCACGCCGCCCAGCATCCTGCACGCGAACTCGCGCGCGTCGCCGCACTCCTGCCAAAGCCTCGCCGCCTCGAGGGCCTCGTCGCGGCCGAGGCGCAGTACACTCTCTTCTTGGGGCATCGCCTTTCCTTCCATTCGTCACCTTCATTACTCCAACGACGAATTCTAGGCGGTGTCCCCTCCCTTTCAAGAAAGAGAAGAGGCGGGGCATGCCCCGCCTCTTACACCACATCTCTGCGCGCTACCGCCCCGAACGCCCCTCAGAGGCAATAAAGTCAAAAACAGCCCCCGTTTTAGCATCATCAGAGCCAAAACGGGGGCTGTTCCGTGCTTCGGTTAACTGGTAAAAGCCTTTACCTTGCTGAATACTCTCAATTTTGCACGGCGCAGGCGGGGGTACCTTTGCCCACGGCAGGATATGGAAGCCAAGCGCCAACTTGCTGGCAAGCTCGTGCCGGCAGCCCCGGCCTTTCCTTTGCCTAGCGCGACCCCCGCGAAGCGCGTGAGCGGTAGGGAAAGGAAAAGCCGGGGCGAACAACCCGCGGCGTAGCCAGTGTTCGCGTTACGGCAGGATATGGAAACCGAGCGCCGCGATATCCTTGGCAAAGCCGCGGACGGTGTCGAGCGAGACCTCGTACGGGTCACGGCCGATGTTCTTGCGCTTGGCCAGGATGCCGTTGGGCACCGTGATGATCTGGCAACCGCAGGCCTCGGCCTGGTAAATGTTGATGAGCTCGCGCGTGGACGCCCACAGGACCTCACAGTTGGGCTTGATGGCGGCCTTCTTGACCGACTCCGTCATAAACGGAATGGGGTCGACGCCGGTGTCGGCGATGCGGCCGGCAAAGAGCGAGATGATGGACGGCGTCTCGGTGTCAACGGCCTCGACCATCTCGTCAACCTGCTCGGGAGTAAAGATGGTGGTGACGTTGACCTTGATGCCGTCGGCCGACAGCTTGCGCACCAGCTCGGCGGTGGACTCGCCCTTGGTGGTCACGCACGGAATCTTGACGTAGACGTTCTCGGCCCAGGTAGCGATCTCGCGCGCCTCGACCTCCATGGTCTCGACGTCGTCGGCAAAGACCTCAAACGAGACGGACACATCGGTGATGTGGGTCAAGACCTCTTTGGCAAACGCGCGGTAATCCGTCACGCCGCCCCTCTTCATAAGGGACGGGTTGGTCGTGAAACCCTGAACGTTGCCGTTCTCGTACATGTCGAGCATGCCCTCGAGGTTTGCACCGTCAGCGAACACCTTGATTGCCATCTGCCTGATTCCTTTCGTTTGCATAAGGCCGGTAAACTGCTAAACACTTTACCTACGTTTATCAAGGCTTGAGCTGCGGTTTTTTATCTTCTCGGCGAACGGTATAAACACCTCAGTGTTTGGATTGATAAATCGATTGAGCATTCAAAAGCGAAGAGTCGCAGTTTGAGCAAACGTCAGAACGCGGGATTCACTAGATGAGGCCGAAATGCTGCATCGCTGTGACGGTACCGTCGTGTGCGACATCGTCGGTCACGTAGTCGGCGACCGCCTTGACCTCGGGCATGGCATTACCCATGGCCACGGCTGTCTCGACGGCGGCGAGCATGCCCAGGTCGTTGCCCGAATCGCCAAAGCCAAAGGTGCGCGCATTTCCCTCGCGGCCCAGATACGCCAGCGCTCGCGCCACGCCCACGCCCTTGTCAATGCCCTTGGGGCTCAGCTCGCGATTCTGGCCACCGGTGTTGCACAGCTCAAACTCGCAATCGATAAAGCCGTCATCATTGGCTACGCGAACCAGGTCGCCCGCGGTGATGCATACCTTGCCCACGTGCAGACTGCCGTCGACGCGCATTTCCTCGGTGCTGTGCACCACAGAAGTGCCGATCAGAGACGACTGCTCAACACCCGCGGGTTCCAGGGCAAAAGTAGCCACGTTGGTCTCGAAAAAGGCCTCAATCCCTGCCGCGGCCATACGGCGCGCAAGCTCCTCAATAACGTCCTCGTCAAAGCAGTCCTCATGCACCACGCGACCCTCGACCTCGAGCGTCGCTCCCGCCATGGCAACGACACCCGCCGGGTTCAGCGCGCGCAGGCCATCGGCAATCAGCCACAAGGGACGACCCGTGCAGATAAATGCCTGGTGACCCGCATTGCGCAGACGACCAAATGCATCGACAACAGCCTTCGACGGATGGACTGCATTGAAGTCCTTATCGGTCATATCGTCGGGATCGAACGACGTCAGCGTGCCGTCCACGTCAAAAAAGAGCACAGCGGGTTCGGGACACGCATCAATCATATGGGTTCCTTTCGAGGATAAGGGCAAACGAAGCATCCATCATATAATGGAGCGACGCAACCAGAGAGGTCACCCATGGAATTTTACGCAAGCTGCCCCGAAGGCTTTGAGTCCGCACTCGCCGATGAGCTTAAACGCCTCGGGCTTTCGCATGTTCGCCGGCTGAAGGGCCGCGCCACGTTTGAGGGCGAGCTCGAAGAAGGCTACCGCGCCTGTCTGTGGTCGCGCCTGGCGAGCCGTGTGTTCGTGGTACTCGGGCGCTTTGAGGCGCAGGATGCCGATGAACTGTACGATAGCGTTTACGACATCGCCTGGGAGACCATCATCCGCCCCGGCGCCACCATCGCCATCACCGCCCGCGGCGTGACCGAGCAGCTGCGCAACACGCGCTTCTCGGCCCTGCGCGCCAAAGACGCGCTGTGCGACCGTCTGGCCGAGACCACGGGCCGTCGCGCCGACGTCGATGCCGCCGACCCCGATGTTCACCTGTTGCTTTCGCTGCGTCAGCGCCGCGCGAGCATCAGCCTGGACCTTTCGGGCGACCCGCTGTTCAAGCGTCTGCCGCCCGCTGCGACTCGTGCCGGCGAGGGCGCACACGTGTTGCGCCCCGACTACGCCGCCCTGGTGCTGGCGCAGGTCGGCTGGACCGCACTGTGCGAGCGCGAGCTGACGGCCGACGATTACGAAAACGAAGCCCTTCCCACGCTGATCGATGCCTCGTGCGCCGGCGGCGGTCTGCTGCTGGAGGCCGTGAACATTCTGACCGACCGCGCCCCGGGCGCCGCACGCGAGCGCTGGGGCTTTGAGGGCTGGCAGCTGCACGACGCTGTCCTGTGGGAGCAGCTGCTTGCCGAGGCGCGCGAGCGCGAGGCGGCAGCGCGCGAGCGCCAGGCGCGCATCGTGGCCGTAGACATCGACCCCGCCGCCCGCAAGACTGCCGAGCGCATGGTCAAGTGCGCCGGCTACAAGCGTTTTGTCGACTTTTGTGCCGCCAAGCCCGCCACCGTGCTGGACCATGCGGGCGCCGTCGCCGGTGCCGCCCTGGTCGCGGACACGACCGAGACCCCGCTTTCGCTCATGCACGATGCCATGACGCTCATCGGCGAGCTGCGCCGCGCCCCCGAGCTCGCTTCGGCGCCGGTCGCCGCTCTCACCCGCGACGGCTTGCTGGCCCGCGCGCTCCACGCCGAGCCCGAGCGCTCGATCGCCGTCATGCCCAATAACGAGGAGGCGGCTCTTGAGGTTTGGCCCTCGCTCGACCACGCCGCCGCGGCATTCGAGGCTGCGACCAGCATAAACGCCGAGGAACAGTCCACGGACGCCGAAGACGAAGCCGCCGCTTCCTCCATGCCCGAACCTGCCGCCACGCTCGACTTGGGCGACGGCAAGCCGCTGCCCGTGCTCATCCCGGAGTCCGAGCAGTTCGCCAACCGCCTGCGCAAGAATGCCCGTCTGCGCCGCAAGTGGGCCAAGCGCGAGGGCGTGAGCTGCTACCGCGTCTACGATGCCGACCTGCCCGACTACTCCGCCGCCATCGACCTGTACGAGGGCTGCCCGCAGACGCCGGGCCGCTGGCTCGTCATCGCCGAATACGCCGCGCCCAAGACCATCGATCCCGCGCTGGCCCAGGCCCGCATGCTCGACATCTTGGCCATCGCGCCGCGCATCCTAGATGTTCCCGCCGAGCATGTGCACGCCAAGGCCCGCATGCGCTCGCGCGGCGGCTCGCAGTACGGCAAGCAGGGCGCCGGCAAGGGTGCATCGGGCGAGCGCGCCAACATCGCGCGCCGTCGCCTGCCGCTCATCGAAGAGGGCGGGCTCACCTTTGCCGTCAACTTTGACGACTATCTGGACGTCGGCATCTTCCTGGATCACCGCGTCACCCGCAACCTGGTGCGCGAGCACGCCAAGCAGGCGCGCCGCTTCCTCAACCTGTTCGCCTACACCGGCACTGCCACCTGCTACGCGGCAGACGGCGGCGTAGAGGAGACCGTGACGGTCGACCTCTCCAACACCTATCTGGACTGGGCCGAGCGCAATATGCGTCAGAACGGCTTTGTGGGGCCGCAGCATCACTTTGTGCGCGATGACGTGCTCGCCTGGATTCGTGACCAGCGTCAGACGCGCAACCGCTGGGACCTGATCTTTGTCGACCCGCCCACGTTTTCGAACTCGTCCAAGATGGGCCGCCGTACCTGGGATGTCCAGCGCGACCATGTTGAGCTGTTGGCCGGCGTATCGCGCCTGCTCGCGCAGGGCGGCCATGCCATCTTTAGCTGCAACCTGCGCGGCTTCCGCCCCGAAACGCGCAAGCTCGCACGCGCGGGCGTGGTGCTGGAGGACATTACGGCACAGACCATCCCCGAGGATTTCGAGCGCAACCAGAAGGTGCACCACTGCTATATCGTGCGCCGCCTGCCCATCGAGGACGCCATGGCCGAAGTCGGCTTTAGCGCCGAGGAGATTGCCGAGCGAACCGAGGAGCTGCGTAACCCCGAGGCCCGCAAGCCTCGCGCAACGGCGCCCGCGCATGCGCAGGCCGGCGACCGAGGGCCGCACGGCAACGGCAAACCCTCCCCCGCCGGCAAGCCCAAAAAGAAGAAGTTCTACGCCAGCAAGCCCAAGGGCAAATAACAAAGTTGCGGTGGAATACGGACTGTTTTGCCTGGAATTAGGCAAATTTAGACCGTATTTCACCGCAACTCATATTGGGATGGTGGTTGGCGATCTAGCCTTGGGTAACTAGGCGATAGCCAATGCCTACGTGGGTTTGGATGTAGCGCGGATGCGCGGGGTCGGACTCGATCTTCTTGCGCAGCGTGCCCATAAAGACACGCAGGCTCGCCAGGTCGCTCTTGGTTGCCGTGCCCCAAATCTCGTGCAGGATAAACTGGTGCGTCAGCACCTTGTCGGCGTTATGCGCCAGCAGACACAGGAGCTTGTACTCGATCGGCGTCAAATGCAGCTCCTCGCCATCCATCGTGGCGATGCCAGCATCAAAATCGATATGCAGCTCGCCGGTATCGAACGAGCCCTCGGAGGTAACGCCGCCCGTTTGCGCATACGAAAGGCGTCTGAGCGTGGTGCGAATGCGTGCGAGCAACTCCTCGACCGAAAACGGCTTGGTCAGGTAGTCGTCGGCGCCGGCATCGAGCGCGCGGATCTTGTCCGCATCCTCGCTGCGCGCCGAGACCACGATGATCGGCATGCCCGACCATGCGCGCACCGACTCCACCACCTTGACGCCGTCCATATCGGGCAGACCCAGATCGAGCAGCACAATGCTCGGTGCCTGCGATGAGGCGGCGGCGATGGCGGCATGGGCGGTCTCCACGGCCATATGACGCAAGCCGTGCGCCTCGAGCGCGGCAACGATAAGGTTGCGAACGGCGGGATCGTCCTCAACGACCAAGATAAGCGGTTTTACGGCAGAGTTCGGCACGACGCTACTCCTTATCAAACGAAACATCGGCGACGGGAAGCTCAATCGTAAAGACCGAGCCGTGCGGGTCCGCCGCGGCAACCTCTATGCTACCGCCATGCGCCAACGCAATGGAGCGGCAGAGCGAAAGACCCAGGCCCACGCTGCGGTGGCTGTCGGCCAGACCGTGGTTGGCGGTGTAGAACGACTCAAAGATTCGCTCGCGGTCCTCGGGCGCAATGCCCGGGCCGTCATCGGCCACCGAGCACGCCACGCGTCCATCGTCGACGCCAATCGAAATCACGATATGCGAGCCTGCGGGCGTATAGGTGATGGCATTGTTCACCAGATTGACCACCAGCTGCACCATCAGGCGCGCATCGACGTTAACGAGCGCCGGCTCGTCGCACGGCACCACCTTAAGGTCGTGCTCGCGCACGGCCGGACTTACGTGGCGCAGCGCCTCCTCGACGATATCGTCCATAAGCTCGAGCGTAGTCGACAGATGCATGCCGCCGCCCTCGAGCTTGGTGATGGCGAGCAGGTTCTCGACAGTGGCGTTGAGCCACAGTGCATCCGAGCGAATGGATAGAAGCAGGCCGCGGCGCGTCTGGGCATCGAGCACCGCGGTGCCGGTTGAACCCTGGTCGAGCAGGACATCGGCATTGCCCGAAATACTGGTGAGCGGCGTGCGCAGATCGTGCGAGATGGAACGTAGCAGGTTGGCGCGCAGCTGTTCGTTTTTGGCGAGTACCGCCGCTTCTTCGCGGGCCTCCATGGCGCGGGCGCGATCGAGCGCCAGCTCGCCTTCGCTCACGATGGCATCGGCAAGTGTCCGCTCCTCATGCGTCAGCACGTCGGGCTCGGCAACGATAGCCAGCACGCCCACCACCGAGGCGGGGTCGCCCGAGCGCACGAAGCCGTCGCCCGTGCGAACCGTCAGGTAGATGCCATAGAACGCCGATCCGCCAAACGTGGCGTCAAGCGGCGTTCCCACGTAGGCGGACGCCGAGAGCCGCGGCGGCATCTGCGGCGCCAGCTCGTGCACCGGCGCGGCATCGCCCACGGCTGTGTACGTCGCACGCGGCAGCAGGTCATCGCCCTCGGCGTCGGCGCTGTACCACACGACCGGACAGCCCGAAAGACGCGCCAGCTGCGTAGCCATGGCATGAACGATCTGATGCTGATCGGCGCACCGCTGCAGCATGCGGTTGGTCTCGAGCACCATATGCGTGCGGCGGTCGCTGGCGGCAGCCTGTGCCAAGGCGCGGCGCAGGGCCAACGCAATCGAGCTCGACACAAGCGAGACCACGAACATGATGAAGAACATGCCGGGATAGCCGCGGTCGATAAGCGACAGCGAGTAGCGCGGGTCGACAAACAAGAAGTTGTAGAGCGCCACGGCGGCAGCCGAGCTCAGCAAGCAATACAGGCGACTCCAGGTAAAGAATGCGCACAGCTGAACGGCGAACACATAGACGATCATGATGCTCGGCGCGAGACCCGGATGGTCGAGCAGCGCGCCCACAATCGTCGCCGCGACCAGCAGCCCCACCGATACGCAGGCGTCATACAGAGGAGTGCGGCGCGTCAGCGTTGTGCGCCGCCACCAAAAGCTATCGGCAATATCGCCGTCCGTACGGACGTCCATCAGCGTCCCGCCCCTCTCTCAAAAACAAAAACCACCACAAAGGGGACAGGCACCCTTGTGGTGGTTTCCCCTTGTGGTGGTTCCAAGTGTAAAGCCTTTGCAACCTGCGGTCGTTAGACAAACAGCACGTGCGCGAGCAGTGCGCACACGCACGCCGCGACAAGCACCGTCACCACGATCGAAATCACGCGGTCGGCCATGTCCATGTTGGCCCGATTCGTAAAGAACCGATCTTCGGCAGCATCGGCGCGTACCTCACGCACCAGCTCGGTCGCAAGATCGCAACCGTCAAGCACCTTTGCATCCATGGTTTCCTCCCAGGACTCAATCCCCGTCAATACAAACCCGCCCGTTCGCAGACAAACCTCGAGCGTCGACTACGGCCGCTCGTTGGGAGCCAGGCGCTGCATCTTATTCACGGCCTTGAACTTGGTGAACAGCGGCACGTACTCAAAGCTCACGTTGGAGTTCTCCAGGCCGTACCAGCGTGCGGGCGTGCCGGCGGCGCGGCGGATGATGTACTTGAGCGTGATGGCCGTACGCTCGCTGGGCTCCACATCGCTTTCGGGCGCCAGAAGCTTACGGATCAGGACGAACTTGAACGTGCCGATGTTACCCGGATCCTTGTAGACCGAGTAGTCATGCGTCTGCGGCGGCAGCTCGCCGGTGGCAGCCAGGTCCTGAACAACCTGACGCAGGTAGGCATTGACGCGTTGGTTGATCTTGTAGCCCAGGTACAGATGCACGCGGAACACGTAGTCGGTGCCGAACGTCTCGACCGAATAGGCAAAGGTATGCGGCTCGTCCATGGTCTCGACATTCACGAACCACCAGGCGCGGGCGCGCTTGGGATGCTTGTCCAAGATCGAGTAGACGATATCGCGGTCGATGTAGTCGGTATGGGTGTCCTTGGTCAGGTACACGACGTTGTCGCTCATGCGCTCGTAACGGTCGTCGTCGCGCAGGCGCTTGAGCTGCGGCAGGTAGCTGCGCAGCGGCAGCAGCGTAAACTGGCGCTGCTCGACCGCCGTGCCGTTGTACCAGCACACCATAATGCCCATGATGAGCGCGGCCATAAGGATGGTGAAGTAGCCGCCGTGGAAGAACTTGGTGAGCGAGCTCACGAAGAAGAAGCCTTCGAGCAAAAGGAAGAAGGCCGCGAAGATCCACGGAGCAACCTTGAGCT
This sequence comes from Collinsella sp., assembly GCA_036304065.1. Classification (GTDB taxonomy): domain Bacteria; phylum Actinomycetota; class Coriobacteriia; order Coriobacteriales; family Coriobacteriaceae; genus Collinsella. The sequence goes on from JAXIZI010000004.1 coordinate 73,971, forward strand.
TGCGCTCCTCATGCAGGTAGAAGAAGAGCAGCAGCGTGGTGCACATCATAGTCAGCGTGATGGCAAGGCCGTAGGCAGCTTCCATATGCGCCGAGTTCTGGAACAGCAGCACCACGATGACGCAGCCGACAAGCATGACGTTGTTGACCATGGGGATGTAGAGCTGGCCCTTGGTCTCGGCAGGGTAGAAGACCTGCATGTGCGGCATGAGGTCCAGGCGGCTGGCCTCGGACACCAGCGAGAATGCGCCGGTGATGAGCGCCTGCGAGGCAATGATGGCCGCGACGGTGGAAAGGCCGACGGCAAACGGGCGCAGGCCCGGGGCGAGCATCTGGTAGAACGGGTTGAGATCGGCAATGCCCATGAGCTCGGGGTTGGCAGCGTTGTTCATAAGCCAAGCGCCCTGGCCCATATAGGAAAGCAGCAGGCAGCACTTAACGAACGGCCAGGTGGCGTAGATGTTGCCGCGGCCGACGTGGCCCATGTCGGAGTAGAGCGCCTCGGCACCGGTGGTGGCGAGGAAGCAGCTGCCCAGAATCATGATGCCCGCGTGGTTGTTGGGGCTCAACAAAAAGGCGATGCCACGCACCGGGTTGAGGCACAGCAGCACGGCGGGGTGCTGGAAGACAAAGAACAGACCCGTGCCGCCCAGGAACAGGAACCACAGCGTCATGATGGGGCCAAAGGCGTGACCGATCTTGGCCGTACCGATGCGCTGCACCAAGAAGAGCACGATGATAATGGCGAGCGTAATGGCGACGACGCGGCCCTGGTCATCGCCCAGCACGGCATGGACCGCCGGGATGGTGCGCAGGCCCTCGATGGCCGTGGTAACGGTAACGGCCGGCGTCAGGATGCCGTCGGCGAGCAGCGCGGCGCCACCCAGCATGGCGGGGATGATAAGCCACTTGCCACAGCGCTTGACCAGGCTGTACAGGGCAAAGATGCCGCCCTCACCATGGTTATCGGCGCGCAGCGAGATGAGCACATACTTGATGGTGGTCAGCAGCGTGACCGTCCACACGACAAGGGAGAGCGCGCCGAGCACGAACTCCTCCGTCACGCTCCCGATGCCGCCGTTGCCGGCAACGAGCGCCTTGGTTACATACATAGGGCTGGTGCCGATATCGCCGTACACCACGCCCAGCGTGACGAGCATCGCCGAGATGCTCACAGGAATCGCAGCGTGCGAGGCTGCCTCCTTGGCCTTTTGTTCCATAAGCCGGTTTCCTCCCAACTTTAACGTTCGAGGGGATTATAGGTAATCGGCCCATGTTTTAATGCACTGTTTTCCCAGCTAGATAAACATTTATACGGCCTTTAGGCCACCACGGCGATATGGAATGTGCCAAAGGGACTGTCCCTTTGGCACATCGCCGCATTCGTTACTTGCCGAGCCAGTTTTTGAACCACCACTCCATGGAACGGCTCATCTCGGCCATAAAGGGGCTCGTGTGCTTGCGGGTGTAGATATCCACCACGCGCTCGCCCACCTCGCGGGCATGCGGACGGAACATCGCGTCCATCTCGGCCACCTGCGCGTCCATGGTCGCAGCATCGGCGCGGCAGTAGCGCTCCTCGTGCACCAGGTTCACCACGGGATGCGCAATAGCCGGGCGCTCCTTACGGGGCGTGCCGATGATGAGCATCGACAGCGGCATGGTATAGGGCGGCAGATCGAGCAGCTCGGCCACTTCCTCGGCATTCTCGACGATGTCGCCGATATAGCAGCTCCCCAGGCCCAGGGCCTCGGCGGCAACCACGGCGTTTTGGGCGGCGATCACGGCGTCCTGGGCCGCGATGGCAAAGTCGCCCAAACCCGGCGCGCGGCGGGGCGCCTTGCCCGTGCGCTCGACAAACTCGGGCTCAAAGCAGCCCACGTGCTCAAACAGATCGATCCACTTGGCATAATCGACCACAAATATTAGTGCCCAGGGCGCCTTGGCAATCATGGGTTGATGGTCGCACAGGTCGGCCAGGCGGTCCAGCGTAGCCTGCTCGCGGATGCTCACGATGGAATACATCATCATGGCGCCCGCCGACGGTGCGCGACTCGCCGCATGCAAGATCGCCGCCCGCTGCTCGTCGGTCACCGCTACGGGACGGCCGTCGTCATCACGCGCGAAGGCACGCGTGGAGGAACGGTGCTCCAACGTGTCCAGCACCGCATTGCCCGTAGTCTCGACCGGATAGCCGTACGTATCCACAGCCTTGGTGCAAACCTGCTCGTTCATCGCCTCATCCTCGCTAATTCTTTAAGAAGCCTTTACGTTTCCGTGTAATTCCCGTCCATTATCGCGCAGGTCGCCACTCCATTGCGCCACACCGCCACACGTGCGCGTTAATATGGCTGGTTGTTGTGCGCAGCCACCAATTGCAGCGCATATCTTGGTAACAATCGGGTAAACCCCCGCTTTCGTAGGTTTTAGTTTGTGAGGAGTCTCAGCATGTTCGCTGCCGCCATCTCGCTCGTCGGTCTTGCGGCGACCGTCTACCTTGTCTTGCGCGAGGCCAAGGCCATTCGCGCTCAGTCGGGCACCGTTGCCAAAAGCGCTCTTGGGTGGAGCGTCGCCTTCGGCCTGTTCCAGCTCTTTTTGACCATTTGGGGCGCCATTGGCCTCGTCGCCCAAAACGAGCCGCTCGCCTTTGTGATGCTCATCCTAACCAACGCCATCCTCACCGGCTGCGCTTGGGCCAGCATCGCACGCGACCGCATCGCCCCGCGCGTCTTTGCGTTCGCCGCGCCCGACGCCCCCGCCCCCACCGGCAAGCTCGCCCGCCTGCGCGGCGCCTTTGTGGGCAAACCGCTCGTCGCCGCTGTCTTGTGCCTGCTGCTCGCCGGCGTCTTTGCGCTGCTGGGAATGGAAGTCTCGTCCAACCACGACTTTACCTGGGTCTACCCCCTGTGCATCCTGCTCGAGTGGGCCATCATCACCGTGCTCATGACCGGCTTGTTCTTCCTATTCCAGCGCCACGGCGCAGCTCCCGCGGTCCTGGCCTTTGCCCTCTTTGTCCTGGGCATTGCCGAGTTCTTCGTCATCACGTTTAAATCCATGCCCATCCAGCCGGGCGACCTTTCGGCCATCTCCACCGCCGCCGCGGTCGCCGGCAACGGCTACACCTTCTCGATCTCGCTGTTCTGCGTGCTGTCCATGGGCTTTACCGCCATCGCCATGCTGCTGTGCGAGTACGCCGGCCTGGTGGCACCGCACCGTCAGAAGGGCGCCGCCAACGCCAAGCGCATGCTGCTCACCAACCTGCTCGTGGCGGTGCTGTGCCTGGGCGGCGTGACCGCACACGTCACGCTCATCGACTACTACAACACCCTCGGCATCACCGTCTACACCTGGCGCCCGCTCGAGAGCTACTGGCGCGAGGGCTACCTGCCCGCTTTCATTAGCGCAGCGCAGTCCATCAAGCCGCCCAAACCCGCCGACTACTCCGTCGACGATGCCAAGGCCACGCTCAAAAAGTACGCCAAGGCCTACGACAAGTCCGACGCAGCCAAGAGCGACGAGCGCGCCGCCGCAAAGGAGCAGTTCGATAGCGAGAAGCCCACGGTCATCGCCATCATGAACGAGACCTTCTCGGATCTTTCGATCTACCAGAACATGCGCGCCGGCTACGAGGGCCCGCAGTACTTTAAGAACCTGTCCAACTGCCTCAGCCGCGGCAAGCTCTACGTGAGCGCCTACGGCGGCGGCACCGCCAATACCGAGTTTGAGTTTATGACCGGCAACTCCATGGCCAACTTGGGCTCGGGCGTGTACCCCTACACCATCTACAACATGGAAACGACCGGGAACCTGGCAGAGCAGTTCAAGTCGCTCGGATATTCCACCACGGCCATGCACCCCAACCACGCAACTAACTGGAACCGCGAGAACGTGTACAAGGACTTTGGCTTTGACCGGTTCCTGTCTATCAACGACTTCCAGGGAGCCGACACCCTGCGCGGTATGGTGACCGACCAGGCTACCTACGACAAGATTCTTGAGCTGCTCGACCAGAACGCCGATCCGCAGTTTATCTTCGACGTGACCATGCAGAACCACTCGGGCTACGACACGGGCCTGCTGCCGGCCGACAAGCAGATGCACCTGAACATCGACACGACCGACCTGGACACCAAGACCGTCGAGGACGGCACGCTCTCCGATGTTGACGAGTACGTCTCGTGCATCGAGCAGTCCGATCAGGCGCTGCGCTACTTCCTCAACGCCTTGAGCAAGCTCGACCGCAAGGTAGTCGTGGTGTTCTGGGGCGACCACCAGCCGTTCTTCCCGTCCAAGTTCAACGATAAGTGGTTTACCGGCGAGGACGACGCCACGCATCAGGAGCGTCTGTGGCAGACCGACTACATCATCTGGGCCAACTACGACGTTGCCGGTTGCAACCAGACGAGCGAGGTCGACGACCTGTCCACCAACTACCTGTCCACCCAGCTGATGCAGCTGATCGGCGCACCGCTGACCGACTACCAGAAAGCGCACATGACGCTGCGCGAGTCGCTGCCCGCCATCAACTCGGTCGGCTACGAGGACGCCAGCCTGCGCTGGGCGCTCTCCTCCAACGTCACCGGTGACGACGCCGCCGCAGCAGCCGCCACCAAGGCGCGCGAGGATTACGCCAAGATGCAGTACTACGAGATGTTCCGCGATGGCAAGAACGTCTATACGGAGCACTTCCAGACCGAGGCCAACGAGACCGACCCCAACCTGGCACCGGGTACGACCAAGATCAAGTAACGACTAGCTGCGAGTTCATAACTGAAACGTCTGTCCGGGCGGAGGCATGTAAGGTTCCCTGCTCGGACAGTCCTGCGCAAGACGGAGGCCACGTTATGTGGCCTTCTTTGTTTGCGGAAAGTGTGTCCCGGAATTCTTGTCTGGAATGGGATGCAGTTTCCGCTTGCGGAGTCTCCACTCAACAGAAAACCCGGGTGGCCTGTTTTTTGGCTACCCGGGTTTTTGGGTTGTCGATATGTTCGACTGGCTACTAGTGGGTCTTGCGGCGCTTGATTAGCATGATGAGGGCTATCACTACGAGCGTTGCTCCCGCTGCTGCTGCGGTGGCGACTAGGGCGAATGTTTGGTCGCCGGTGTTTACGAGGTTCTTCGCTGTGGTCGTAGTCTTGACCTTGGTGTCGGTCTTAGCTCCGTTGTCGGACTTGGGCTTGTCCGGGTTCGTCGGGGTCTCAGGAGTCTCGAGGTCCTTTGAGCCTTCGGAATCGGTTGGGCCGGCGGTGTTTACCAGCGTATGGTCCAGGAACTTCTTGGCGCCCGCACTTGCCTGTGAGAACAGGCGGCGCGTGCGGATCGGGGTGGCGTTCACCGTTGTGGGCGCCGTCTCCTCGGCCTCGATATTCACGAGCGTCGTGCCGGTGTCGAGGCCCACGTCGTTGTATCCCACGTGGCAGTAATACTGCGCACCGTCATCGTCTGCGGTCAGGTCAATCTCGAGCTTTGAGGCCGTTCCAGCCGCGAGGTTGCCATCGGCACCCACGAGCTTAAACTCTGTCTCGCCGCGGCCCTTGCGGTACCACATATAGGTCGGTGCCAGCCCTGTTTCGCTATCGTCGGCACCGAGTTGCTTCACATGGCCAATCGCCGAGAGCGTCAGGTGGCTTCCCGCCGTGCGCTCAACCGAAGAGTCGTATCCAAGATCCGACCCCTCCGCAGCATCCGCCGCAGGTCCGCTCACGGTCATCGTCATGCCATCGGGCATGGTCTTGACCGTGATGATTGCCGAGCGAATACCTGTTTCGGTCGTGGATCCATTCTTAACGGCGGCGATGGCGAATCGATACTCCGTATTGGGCTGCAGCCCATCCCACTTGAGCGAGGTCTGCGTGTTGTCGGCAATCTTCCAGCTATTGACGACCGCATCCGCCGCATTGCTCTGCAGCATGCCCACGCCGTAGCTAAAGCCACTCTTGTTTGCGAGTACATCGTCCCAGCTAAACGTAACGCTGGTCGAATCGACGGCGTTTGCCGTAAAGCCCGTCACGGCCGGCGCGTCGGGCATCTCGACGTCCTTAACGTCATAGCCCACGATCCAGAACTGGTCGGTGTCCTTGGTGCCGAGCTTGTCGCCCGAGTCTGCCTCGAACTTGTCGACATCCACCGCGTTGACGCCCAGACGCCACACAAAACCGTACTTGCCCTGCGCGGCCTCGGGCAGGTTGTCGACGGTGCCGCCGTATTCGGTCGATTCACTCGAGGAGTTACCCGTAGTAAAGCCGGCGTTGGCACCAAAGCACAGGCCGCCAAACAACTCGTGCTTTGCGAGCTTCGCGCCCATGACAACGCTGCCGTTCAGCGTCAAGCCGAGCTCGAGCTCCTGCTCCTTGCCCTCCTCGACTTCGATGGTCTGCTCAATGCTCGCCCCCGACTGCGCGGCGGCGCCGTTAAACCCATCGTGCGTGTAGGCGCGCGTTACGCCAGGCTTGCCCAGGCCAAAGGAATCCCCAACGGGAGTCTCGCCGTTGAGCGTCGTTTGATAGGTTCCGGGTTCTCCCGACCGGTTGGTCAAAAAGTAGCTGAGCGGCGTCATATTGTGCTGTTTGGCAATGCGGTCATAGGCCTCGACATTAACGACCGAGGTCTGCGCGCCGAGCGACACGGGCGCCGCCATCACGCCCTTGCCACCAGTTTCCTCATTTTCGATCTCATACTCGTAATAGACCATCGGAATCGTGTAGAGCACGGCCTTGTCACCCTCGCCGGCATGCGACTCATAGCTTACGCTTGCGCTGACCGTGCGCTCGCTCCGGTAGTCATAGCATCCCTCGGCGGCAAAATCGACTGAAGCATTCATCGCGACCAGGGGCGGACCGGTCTGCACCTCGACGGCAACGCCCAACTCGGCGCCAATGGTATAGCCCTGGGATGTCCCCGTGCCCTTTTCCTCTCCGTATGACGTGCCGCCCAACACCAGATAGCCGTATGCCTGCTCCAGATCCTCAACATAGGGCGCATCCTGCAGCACGGCAAGCACGCGCGGGTTGGTATAGACCTTGTAGCGGTCCTTGTACGTGGTCTTGACGCTGTCGTTGTCGACATCGGGCAGCGCGAGCGAGATAAATGTGCCGTAGGTAGTGCCGCGACGGTTGCTCTCGCTAATCACCTGCTCCTCGCCGCGGCCACCTTTCCGTTCTCGTCGAGCGAAAAATGCGAGGCGGTCATCCAATAGTAGTCATCGTTCTTGCGCAGGTCCTCGTCGCGGTGCTTGCCCACCACGGCGATAAAGCTCTCGTTATAGCGGTCCGAACCCGAGACGCTGCCCGCCTTGACGTCGCTGATCCACACCTGCTCTATACCCTTGTGGTCATGCTTGTTGCTGCTGTTGTATTGCTGACCGCTCATGCTCATGGTTCCGACCATGGACCCCAAGCCCTGAGCCCCGCTCTGTGCCGTGTTGCAGGCAAAGTCGCGGAACACATCGCCGCCCACGAGCACCTCGTCGACCGCCAGCTGCTCGGACAGGCCGTCAAGGTTGGCAGTGGCAAGGGCAATAGGCGCCAAGGTGCACGGATAGCGCTTATCCTGAGCGCTATCCTTCCATGCGCTGTTGGGCACATGCATCAGCCCATAGGAGGCGAGGAGCCCGTCTCTGTATTCCTTGCAATCGGAAAGCTTGAACTCGCCAGACTCCGAGTCAAAATACGCGTAGCGGTACAGCGCGCCGTACAGCCCCTTGCTGCCGTCAGAAGCGCCGTAATCAAAAGCGCTGCGTTGCCAGTCATAGCCCGCAAGAATAAGGCCCGTGACGGTTTCACCCGTCTTCTTTCCTTCTTCATCGTAGGCGGCAAACGTGCCGAACGTCGCATTCGCAGCGACCATGGTCTTGCCGTTCGCGGAGAGGGAGATTGCGCCCGCGTCGCCCAGAGCATCGACATGGACGAGCGCACCCTTGGATGCATCCCACGAAAACAGCTCGCAATGCGTCGACTTATCAATATTCTTCTTGCCGTAGGGTGCCGAGACCACGATGGCGAGGTCATCGCAAAAATCGCGATCGAGGTCGCCGGCCGCTAGCGAAACGACAGGAGCTGACTGAAGCTGCGTCCAGGAGTCGTTCCCGCCCTTGTTGTGCGTGGTGTAGTCCGCGGCGTTACCGGCATCGATCTTGACGACGCTTTGCTTCCAGTTGCCGCCCTCCAAGTCATACATGTCGACTACAGCCTTGCGCACGCCGTTCTCGTCGACATAGCAGCCCGCGTAGACAAAAAGCTCGTCGACGCCGTCGCCATCGACATCGCCCGCCTCGACATCAAAGACGGCGTCGTGCTCTTGCAGGTAACCGGCATCCAGGTACTTAAAACGGCCTTCGTACATCATATTTAGTGTTGACCGTCACCGGCAGGTGTGTGTCGAGAGTGCGCGTACGCCCGTTGCTAAACGAGTAGAGGACCAGCTCAACCTTTCCGGCGTATGACTTGCCGTCAATCGTCGTGGAGGAACTGTCGCCGTAGGCACGGAGCTCGGCAACGCGGCTCTTTTTGCCCGTGCTGGCGTCGCTGCAGAACTCAACACTCGTGGCGTGAATGCCCGAGAAACCGTTGTTGTCGTTGGCGAGTACTGTTGAGGACTCATTGTTGCTTAGGTACGACCAGGTGCCGCCACCGTAGTCGCTATGCTTGTAGAGATCGCTGTTCGTATCGAAGTTGTTGACGTTTTGCCAGAACTTTGCGGCGCCCCACACACTTCCATAGCCATCGGTGAGTTTGCTGCTGCCGCCAATGTCACCGCGCTCGACGTTCTCGAGCTTGTCGCGCAGAGTGTAGCGATTGCCATGGCTACCGTTAGCTGCCATATAGACCTCGCTGCGCGTGGCAAACGTCGTGGGGGTATCAGTGGAATAGGGGCCAATGGTATCGGCCGGAATGTCCTCGCTCGTGCCCAGACCCAGGGCTTGATAATCCTGCTCGGTCATATCGGTGATTGCGGGCGCGTCTGCCGCCTGGGCAACCTGGGGCGTGGCCGTGAAGCAGGCGACGCTCGTGGCGATCAACGCAGCAAGCGCCGCCGTCCCAACAAGCGGGATTTTCGACAGCCTACGGATACGGGGGTGTGGAACGTACATGAGGGACCTCGCTTTATTCGAGTGGAGTGGACTCATTTTTGCAAATGATACATCCGATACCCGATATCACGTGTCTCATTTTCGCCAACGGCGTGTCTCATTTTTGAGAATCCGAGATGCCGCGGAAATCTTATCCCAGCTCAAAGGCCATTTCTGGGATGTATTTTCCGTCGAGTGCCTCATCGGGAAACTGCATCCCATTTCAAGCGTCGATTCTGGGACGCACTTTCCCCTTAGACCCTCAACCGGAAACCGCATCCCACTTTGAGCGCAAATTCCGGGATGCATTTTCCGCTTGAGCCTCATTGGGAAAATGCATCCTGTTTCTTGACCGAATAATGGGACGCAATTTCCCGTTGGAGCGCCTTTGGGAAAGTGTGTCCCACTTCGACCGCCCAGAGTGGGATGCACTTTCCGCAAAGCACCTCAACGGGAAACTACGTCCCATTCCAAAGGCAATTTCCGGGACGCATTTTTCGAAAGCCTGACCATCCGGAAAGCCCGTCCCACTTTGGACGCATCCGGGCACGGAACCATCGACCTATCAGGCCTCCCATCAATAAAGAGGCGTCCTCCCGGACGGCGGGGCACGAAGTTCATCGCGAGTTCCGCACGCAAAGAAGGCCACTTAATGTGGCCTTCGTCTTGCGCAGGACTGTAGAGCAGGGAACTTCGTGCCCCGACGCCCGGGAGGACGTTTCATTTAGAAAGATGGACCGACCGCCGTCAGCGATGGGAGCTACTCCCCCAGCACGGCCTTTTTGGCGGCTGCAGCCATGTTATCCAGATCTTCCTTGGTGGGATGGTCCTTTGCGGCAACCCAGTTGTCGAGCAGCATCTTATAGCGCGCGTTGTCGGGATCTTGCTCGAGCATGGCCTCGTAGCGCTGCTTGACCGCGGGGCCCATCTTGCCCTGACACATCGCCCAGCCCGCAAGCTCGGCATCGTTGGCCAAATTGGAGGTCACGCGGTCGATAATCTGCTGGTAATAGCTCTGGTCGGCGCCAAAACCGCAGGTGCCAAACAAGAAGACGCGCTTGCCGTGCAAGGCGGAGAGCAACGCCGCGACCGAAGGCGTGCACGCACCCTTGTCGCACCAAAAACCGACGAGCACCGTGTCGGCCGCGCAGGCGCCCTGCGCCTCGAGCGCAACCTGATCTGCATCCGCATCGTCGCTCAACGCCGCGGCATGGACAAACTCAACGCCCGCAGCCTGCAGAGCGCGCTTGATCGCGCCCGAAACCATCCTGGTATTACCGCTCTTGCTGTTAACCACCAAAGAGCACGTCATAGTCACGTTGCCTCGTTTCCCCCAAAACTAAAGCCACTAATGCAATTTATTAGATGAATATCTTAGTACTAACGTGACAGATGTAAACCACCGTCTGTCGATTGGCGACGCAGGCGACATCTTCGGACAGATTTCGAACAGTATGTACTTCGGATTGAAACCGCCGCAGAACGTTTCACGAATGGCCGAAAAACTGTTTCACAAAACGCCGTCAAATTGTGTCACGGAGTGTCGTCAAAATGTTTCACGCGCTGGTAGAACGCTATATAACAAGATCGCTCTATGGGACAAACAAGCCTGATTAATTTGCCCCACGTCTTGCTCACTGGGCGAATTGACTGCGGTAGAGCTCGGCGTAGAAGCCGCCTGCCGCTAGCAGCTCGTCGTGCGTGCCGCGCTCGATAATCTGGCCGTCGCGCATCACCAGGATGCAGTCGGCGTTGCGGATGGTGCTCAGGCGATGCGCCACCACAAAGCTCGTACGGCCGGCCATGAGCTCATCAAATGCCGCCTGCACCTGCAGCTCGGTACGCGTATCAATACTCGAAGTCGCCTCGTCCAGCAGCAAGATAGCCGGATCGGTGAGCATGACGCGCGCGATGCACAGCAGCTGTTTTTGACCCTGGCTAAACGTGCCGCCGTCCTCGCCGATGACCGTATCGTAGCCGCTTGGCAGCTGCACGATAAACTTGTGCGCGTGCGCGCGCTTGGCGGCTTCGATAACCTGTTCACGCGTGGCATCCGGGCAACCGTAAGCGATATTTTCCGCCACCGTGCCCTCGAACAGCCACGTATCCTGCAGCACCATGCCAAAGGCGCGGCGCAGGCTTGCGCGCGTGTAGCCACGCGAAGACCGGCCATCGACCATGATGCGTCCGGCATCGATATCGTAAAACCGCAGCAGCAAATTGATGAGCGTTGTCTTTCCGCAGCCCGTGGGGCCGACCAGGGCAAAACGCATGCCGGGCTTGGCCTCGATGCAGATATCCTGCAGCAGCTTGCGGTCGGGCACGTAGCTAAAGTCCACATGCTCAAAGGTCACCTCGCCCTGCGGGACGGCAAGTTCCACGGCATCCTCCGCGTCGAGCTCCTGCTCGCGCGCATCGAGCAGCGCAAACATGCGGCGCGCCGAGGCGTACGCGGTCTGGATCTGCGTAATGACGTTGGTGACCTCGTTGAACGGCTTGGTGTACTGGTTGGCGTAGGACAGGAAGATCTGCACGCCGCCCACCGTGAGTGCCGCGGGCACGCCCGTGATCACGCCCACGCAGCCAATCACGGCCACCACGGCATAGATGATGTTATTGATAAAGCGCGTGCCGGGGTTGGAGAGCGAACCCATAAACTGCGCGCGCTCACCTGCCGCATAGAGCTCGGCGTTGAGGGCATCGAAGCGCTGCTGAGCGTTGGGACCATAGGCAAAGGCGTCGACAAGTTTCTGCTCGCCTACGTACTCCTCGATATGACCACCGAGCTGCCCTTGAATACGCTGCTGTGCCGTAAAGCTTTTGTTGGAAAGCTTGGCGATAGCACCGGCTCCAAAAATGGAAAGCGGCGTGACGAGTACCACCACGAGCGTCATGGTCAGGTTGATGGAAAGCATAAACGCGAGCGTACCCACGATGGTAATAACACCGGTGAAGAGCTGTGTAAAGCCCTGCAGCAGACCGTCGCCCACCTGATCGACGTCGTTGACCACGCGACTCATGAGGTCGCCGTGGGCATGGCCGTCGATAAAGCTGAGCGGCATGCGGCTGAGCTTGTCGCTCGCCTCCACGCGCATGTCGCGCACTGTTTCGTAGGACAGGCGGTTGACGCAATAGCCCTGCAGCCACTGAAAGGCCGCAGCACCTACGACGACAATCGCGAGCTTGGTGACAAGCGGCAGCAGCGCATCGAAGTCCACCTGTCCGGCGGCGACGATAAGGTCGATGCCCTCGCCAATGAGGATGGGCGTGTAGAGCTGCAGAATCACGGAGATGGCGGCACTCACAAACGACGCTACAAACGAAATGCGGTGCGGGCGAACATAGCCCAGCAGGCGGCGGGTCACCGCGCCCACGGGATAGCGCTCAGGGTCGCCAGGCTGGCGTGGGCCGTCGCCCAGGTCGTTGAGCTTGTCGTTGCCGGACACATTGGCCGTCATCGTGGCGACCGAACCGGACGAAGTGTACGGATTCATTTAGCAGCCCTCCCTTGCGCACGTGGATGCCGGGGCAGCCGGGGCGGATGCGGGCGTCGCGCTCCCCTGCTGGCCCTCGAGCTCCTCGCGGCGCAGCTGCGACTGGCAAATCTCGCGATAGAGCTGGCAGGTCGTATACAGATCGTCGTGCGTACCCAGGCCCGCGACCGAGCCGTGGTCGAGCACGCAGATCATGTCGGCATCGCGCACGGTCGAGACGCGCTGGCTCACGATCACCGTGGTCAGCGGGAGTCCGCCCGCGGCGGCCCCGCGTGCGCTGCGCTCGCGGATGGCATGGCGAAGCGCCGCGTCGGTCTTAAAGTCGAGCGCCGAGGCGGAATCGTCCATGATCAGAACCTGCGGCGAGCCCACCAGGGCACGCGCAATGGTCAGGCGCTGGCGCTGACCGCCGCTGAAGTTCTTGCCGCCCGCCTCGACCGGGGCGTCGAGCCCCTGCGGCTTGTTGCGCACGAACTCGCTGGCCTGCGCCATATCGAGCGCCGCCCAAAGCTCCTCGTCGGCCGCCGACTCGTCGCGCCAGGTTAGGTTGCTGCGGATCGTGCCGCTCACGAGCGACGCGCGCTGCGGAACAGTCGCAACCACATGGCGCAGCTGGTCGAGCGGCCAAGCGCGCACGTCGGCACCCATCACGCACACGCTGCCGGCGCCCGTGTCGTACAGGCGCGGGATGAGCGAGACGAGCGTGGACTTACCACTGCCCGTACCGCCAATAATGCCGAGCGTCTTGCCCAGTGGGAGTTCCAGCGTCACATCGTTGACAGCATTGGCCGCGCCGGCGCCAAACGAGAAGCTCGCATGGCTCAACCTCAGCGCAGGAACGGGAGCGACATTGCCCGGCTTGGGCAGCGCGACCGGCTGGTTGCCCTCGTCGGTGATGCTCGGCACGCAATTGAGCACCTCGTTGAGACGCGACGCACTGGCGCTCGCCTTGGTAAAGACCACGACCAGGTTGGCGACATACACGATGGAGGTCAGGGTCTGCGTCATGTAGTTGACGAACGCCATGACCTGGCCCTGCGTGAGCTCGCCCACGTTGACCTGAATGCCGCCCACCCACAGGATGGCGCACACGCCCAGGTTCATCACAAGAAACGTGACGGGGTTGAGAATCGACGAGAGCTTGCCCACCGCGATGGCAGTATTGGCCTGGTCATCGGCGGCTTGGGCAAAGCGCTCGCGCTCATGGTCCTCGCGCACGAAGGCGCGAACCACGCGGGCGCCCGAAAGGCCCTCGCGGCAGATAAGCGCGATGCGGTCAAGCTTTGCCTGCAGCTGCTTGTAGTACGGGATACAGCGCGCCATGACAAACCAAAACACCAGGCCGATGGCGGGCGTGCAGATCAAAAAGATGATGCCGAGCTTAAGGTCGATGGCAAGGGCCGCGCACATGGAGCCCACCGCCAGGAAGGGCCAGCGGATAAGCATGCGCACGCCCAGCGCCACGGCAAGTTGCACCTGGTTGACGTCGTTGGTGATGCGGGTGATAAGCGACGGCGTGCCAAAGCGATCGAGCTCGGCATAGCTCAGCTTGTTGATGTGCTGGTAGAGCGCACCACGGATATCGGTGCCCATGCCCTGCGAGGTGAGCGCCGCCATCTTTTGGCAGACGAGCGTAAACGAGATGCCGATCACAGCCATGGCGGCGAGCACCGCGCCGTAACGGACGACGGCGTTGACATCGTGTGCGCCGATGCCCTTATCGATCATCTGGGCAATCACCAGCGGCGTCAGCAGGTCAAAAATCACTTCGATCAACTTACACGCAGGGCCAATCACCATATATCGGCGAAACTTACCACCAAAACGCCTGAGCAGCTCAATCATGTATAGGCGCTCCCTATCATCATTCACACTCAATTCGAATCATGATAGTACTGTCGCCCCAAAGAAGCGTAAACAACTCGTCATTTCTAATGGGGTTCGGTTTCCAAAGAAGCGGAGAGGTGCGCATGCCCAGCCAGTGTCGGGTCGACCGCTTGGTATACTTACATTAGTGCTACCAAGTTAGTCGCCGACCCTTGAAATGAGGTGCCGAGATGAACGACATTCTCGCAAGAAGAGCAAGACGAGCAACTGTGGGCATCGCCCTTTCCGCGGCACTTGTCGCGGGAATCGCCCCCGTAACGGCGATCGCGGCAGAAACCAGTTCCCCCACCGGTGCGGCCGTTTCGCAGACGAGCGCCGCCAACGGCAATTCGGGCGCCCCGCAGACAGAAGACGCGGCCGCCGCAAAAGAAAAAGCGTATGCAGCCATGCAGGAAGCGCTCAAAAACCTCGAGGCCGCAAAAGACGCCGCAAGTCCCGAGAAAATTGCGAGATTCAATGATGACATTGCCCGTTTTCAAGAGCTCCGCGACAAGATGGCGGCGCAAGCCGTCGAAGAGAGGGAACTCCTTCCCACCATGCAAGCGGACATCGATGCAGCCCAAGCCAAATACGACGGGGCCATCAACCGGGTAAGCGAGCTCCAAGCAGAATTAGACAAGAAACTTGAGGTGCTTAAGGCACTCGAAGCGCTCGGCGACGAGGAGCTTATCGAAACTGTTAAACAGCAAATAAAGCAGTTGCGCCAAGAGATCGTAACGGCAAAAGCGCGAGTTGACTTTTGCGAAATGGAGCTCCGCGAGGTCAAGGGCCGCCTCGAAAGGCAGGAAAGACAAGTTAATGACTGTGAACGTGCTGCAGAGAAGTATAAAGCCCATACCGACCAGTTCATAGCCTGGCGGGATGCGCTCCTCGGCGATTTGAAAAGAGCGCAAATAGCCTATGACGACGCCTGCAAGGCATACGAAGAGGCAAAGGCCGCGGCAGACAAGGCCACCTCGCCCGAGATAACGCAACCGACCGAGACGACGCCTCCCTCCAACTCGGCGCAACCGACCGAGGCAACACAGCCCGCCAGCTCGCCCGCGACCGGCAAAAATACCCCGCCAAGCTCCACCAAGCAGGCGAACTCGAGCAGCGGCAAGCAAGCAGATACGACCGCCGGCAAGCTCGCGAACACGGGCGACACAGCGCCGAGCGCAATCACACTCGCAGCAGTCGCCGCCGCAGGCCTCGGAATAACCGCCACAGCCACACGCCGCATCAAGAACTCAAAATAGCTGCCAGCGGTTATTGTCTTCGCCAATCCGCAAGCCAAGAGACAAAAAGAGGTCCGTTTCCCCACCTAGGGAAACGGACCTCTTTAACTGCAAAAATTCAAACAACAGCACCGCCGCCTCTTAAACTACGTAGCCATCAATGCCCAGACAACGCCAGCGAGCAGCAAAAGGCACGGGATTAAACTATTCAGATAAATGTGACCCTTCAGGCGGTTTTGGTCGGCTACCCGCGAGTGCCGGCAGGGCGCTTGGTAGTCGAGCGATCCCGCAGGCGAAGCCGAGGACCAGCGAGACACCAAGCGCCCTGCCGGCACTCGCGGGTAGCCGCGGCACCAAAAAACGCCTGCACACTCGATGGATTCGGATGCCCGACAGAGGCTCCTTATGGCTGCTTCCTTCCGGACCTGACCAGATTCGGAACATGTCGTCATCCGAACCCATCGAACGCGCTAGGCGCTCGGTATATCTTACCTGCTCCCGCCCGTCAGAGCAAGCTAGCTAATTTGGGACGGAGCTTTTTTGACTACTTTTGCAGCCCGATTGCCAGAGCAGCCAATGAGTAGTCAAAATAGTCCCATCCCAAAATGACCGGCTTGGTGCCGCACCACAGAAAGGGCCCATCTACTACGTTTAGGCCACAGGGGTCAACCATAGCCGACTTTTTCGAAAATCGGCAAGCTTTCTACCTGCGGTTTTGTTTTTGCAAATTCCGGAATGGTCGAGGGTGGCCGGTTTAACGTAGTAGATGGTCGCATTTCGTGGCAAACGGTCCGACCCAAGACCCAAGGCAGCCAACCTCGAATGGACATTCTCGAAGTTGCGGTGGAATACGGACTGAATTGGCACCTTAAAGGCAAAAACACTCCGTATTTCACCGCAACTTATAGGGAGATAGGCCTTAGAGGCGGGCGAGGTCGTAGGCTTGGGCAGCTGCCTCGCCAGCGCAGATGAGGTTGGTTGTGGCTTCTTGCGCACCGAGCGCCTGGTCGAGAGGCATGGGCTTGCGGCAAATCGGCAAAACCAAGTCAATACCCTGCTCATACACCGCATCCAGGTTGACGGCGCGCCCGCCCACGACGGCGACCACCGGCTTGCCATATCGCTTCGCGCGACGGGCCATGCCCACCGGCGCCTTACCGGCGGCGGATTGCTCGTCCATATTGCCCTCGCCCGTAATGACCAGGTCGACATCGCGTACGCGCTCGTCAAACCCAATCAGATCGAGCACCGTCTCCACGCCCGAACGCAACTCGGCACCGAGCGCCAGCAGCGCGGCACCCAGGCCGCCGGCAGCACCGGCACCGGGCACACCGAGCACCGAGCCAAATGTCCGTGCACCCTCGGGCAGGCGCAACAATCCCTGAGCCCGCACCCCGGTAATTGCCGCATCGAGCAGGCGGCCGTAGCCGACCATCCAGCTGTCGTACTTGCCCAGCGCCTCGGCATCATCCGCCGGCAGACCCTTCTGTCCACCGAACACTGCCAGCGCACCGCGGCGCCCCACGAGTGGGTTCTCGACATCAGAAAGCACCACGACACGCGCGCCGTTCAGCGCCCGAAGCGCTGGCGCCAAATCAACGCTCGCCACGTGTTCAAGGCCCGCAAGACCGGGGGCGACATCGCAGCCCTGATCATCGACCACACGCGCGCCCAGTGCCTGCAGCATACCGGCGCCACCATCGTTGGTGGCGCTGCCGCCCAAGCCAATATAGATAGTCTTTGCCCCGGCACGAACCGCACGGAGCATCAGCTCGCCCACGCCATAGGTTGTAGCAGCCAGCGCCGACGACTCCGTGCAAGGCGAATACCCAATACCCGCCGCCTCGGCCATCTCAATTACAGCCGAGTCGCGCTCGTCGTCCACCAGCATCCGGGCAGACACGCGGTCGCCCAAGGGGCCTGCGACATCGCAGGTTGAGAGCTCGCCACCGCATGCGGCGATGGCATCGAGCGTTCCCTCGCCACCATCTGCCAGCGGCAATGCACGCACCTCGGCATCGGGCCAAACGCGGCGCACGCCCTCGGCAACCGTCGCCTCCGCCTGCGCACTCGACACGCTGCCCTTAAAGGAGTCGATCGCCAGCAGCACACGACGGGGCCGGCGGCACGCAGGACCAAAGTCAACCGCCGTGCCAGCATCCTCGCCGGCACCTGCAAGCGCTGCGGCGTGAGCGGCGTGCGCTTCAAGATCGGCACCGCAACCGCAATCAGCGCCGCCCGCTCCGCGCAGACCGCCAAAATAGCTACTCAGCAGCTCGCGGCATTCATCCGCCAGTACGCCGGCGGTCACATTGAACCGATGATTCAGGCGCGAGTCGGCATTCAAATCGTATAGGGATCCCAGCGCGCCCGCCTTGGCATCAGCCGCGCCATACACGCAACGCCCCACGCGCGCGTTAACCATAAGCCCCGCACACATGCAGCATGGCTCGAGCGTCACGTAGACCGTGCAATCGGAAAGGCGCCAGCGGCCAAGTGCCTGGGCAGCGGCGCACACGGCCGCAAACTCTGCATGCGCCGAAGGGTCCTGGTCGAGCTCGCGCCGATTGTGCGCCCTCGCGACGATCTCGCCGTCGCGCACCACCACGGCTCCGATGGGCACCTCGCCCACCGCCGCGGCGGCTCGCGCCTCCGCCAACGCCTCGCGCATGAACTTCTCGTCGATTTCGGTGATCGTCATCGTTCGCCTTCCCTGTTGCAAATTCAAAACGATGCTATCATTACGACTCACGGAGAGATGGCAGAGCGGTTGAATGCGGCGGTCTTGAAAACCGTTGAGCGCGAGAGCGTTCCGGGGGTTCGAATCCCCCTCTCTCCGCCACTTTTAGTGATGCACCGGCGTCATGGTCCGCTCAAACAGCGCATCGACCACGTCGGCCATCTCGGGTCGACGCTCAAGATCGTGGCCCGATTCCCACCATATCGTGAAAAGTCGAATAATACCGCCGGCGACAAACTCAGACGTCGTCTCGAGTGACACGGGGGCCAGGGCATCCTCGGCAAGCACGTTCATCACACGCTCGCGGATGGAGCGGGCAATGCGGTCGCAAATAACGTTGGTCAACATGCCCGACATGCTGCTCGCCAAAATGTTATCCATGAGCCGCTCGTGCGCCAGAATCAAATCCATGGCATCGTCCAAAATCGCGTGTCGAAGCGCGCGCACGTCCTCGGCAGACACCGCGCCGGCCTCATCGGGCTGTTTTTGCGGCAAGCCCGACATGAGCTCATCGATATAAAAGGCAAAGTAATCGTTCTTGTCGCGAAAGTGCTTGTAGAAGGTCGTGCGGCGAATCATGGCGCGGTCGCACAGCATGGCAACCGTCAGGTCCTCAAAACGATGCTCCTCGAGAAGCTCGGTGAAGGCATCGAACAGGGCGCGGTAGGTTTTCTTAATGCGAAGGTCCACTGGTATCGCCATCCTCAGGGCAAAGACAACACTCGTCAATCTGTCGCATATCTTACACCTGTACCTCGCGCGCTTTGCCCCGGTGCCAACCCCGCCGAAAACACAACGCTTACCGGAAAGTTCGGCACGGCAAAACGTTGCGGGTATACTAGTAGCGTTATACCAACGGCAGCTGGCGCATGCCGCCGCGGCCATTCGAAACGGAGACATCATGATTACCGTCATCATCGGCATCGTTGTTGTCATTGTGATTGTCTGCGCCATCGCCGGCATCTACAACAACATGGTCACCAAGCGTAACCGCATCGATAACGCCTGGCAGAACATCGATACGCAGCTGCAGCGCCGCAACGACCTGATCCCCAACCTGGTCGAGACCGTCAAGGGCTACGCCAAGCACGAGCAGGAGACGCTCTCCGCCGTGATCAGCGCGCGTAACACCGCCGTCAAGGCCACTACGCCCGAGGCCAAGATGGAAGCCGACAACGTGCTGACCGGTGCGCTGCGTCAGCTCTTCGCCGTAGCCGAGGCCTATCCCGATCTTAAGGCAAACACCAACTTTACGCAGCTGCAGGCATCGCTCGAGGATACCGAGAACAAGATTAGCTATGCACGCCAAAGCTACAACGACTGCGTGCTCAGCTACAACAACGCCATTCAGACGTTCCCGGCTGTCATCTTTGCCGGCATCTTCCAGTTTAAGGAGCGCCAGGGCTTCGAGGCCGCCGAAGCAGCCCGCCAGGCCCCGACCGTCAAGTTCTAGTAGTTTGGCAGCGCATCCTTAATCGACCAAATGCATAAACTGCCCCGTCGAATGCATACTTCGACGGGGCAGTTTCCTTTTTCGCGAAGGTCCCCCTCTAAGCGCCGTGCATTTTTAGGAGTATTCAACATAACCAAGAGCTTCGGACGCCACGATAAATGCCAAAGACCGCGAATATCCCTGCAAATCAAACGCTGTCAGCCCATAACCCCGCCCATCATTCGTAGAAAACATCGAGAACTCCCGATTTTTTGCCCGAAGCCGGTATGCAGGGGCCTTCGATTGCAGAATACTCGCAAAAATGCACGTCGCCACCACCCCCACATGGCGCGAACCAAAACAAAAGCGCGGCCTAAAAGGCCGCGCACCATCTTTAATTCAGATTAATTATTGTTCGTTGTGACATCGCCGAGCCCGCAGGGCGGAGAGCAAGCTCCCTCCCGGCGCACTCCGCAGGACGCAAGAAGCCCTCGCCGCACGAAGTGCGCAGCGAGGGCTTCTTGCATGTCCGAGGACGCGCCGGGAGGGAACTTGCTCTCTGCCCGGATAGGTAAGACAGCTTACGCGACGGTGTAAACCCAGTCGTGCTTGTCCTCGACAGCACCGGACTGGATGCCCGTCAGGGTCTCGCGAAGCTTCTTCATCACAGGGCCGATCTCGGTGTAGCCAGCCGGGAAGGTCACGGTCTCGTCGGCGCCGTAAACCTTGTTGTCGATCTCGCCAACCGGGGAGATGACGGCAGCGGTGCCGCACAGGCCGCACTCCACAAAGGTGCCGGCCTTGACCTCGGCCCATTCGACGGGGCGCTGATCGACGGTCATACCCAGGTCCTGAGCAACCTGAACGAGCGAACGACGGGTGATGGAAGGCAGGATGGAGTCGGTGTGCGACTGCGGAACGACGAGCGTACCGTCCTCCTTCACGAACAGGACGTTGGCGCCGCCGGTCTCCTCGACATAGGTGCGGGACTCGGAGTCGAGATACAGGTTCTCGGCATAGCCCTCGCGATGGGCCTCCATCGTGGGCTTGAGGGACATGGCGTAGTTCAGGCCGGCCTTGATATTGCCGGTGCCGTGCGGTGCGGCACGGTCGTACTCGGAAACGCGCAGCTTAACGGGCTTAAGGCCACCCTTAAAGTACGGACCGACCGGGGTCACGAGAATGCGGAACGTGTACTCAGGAGCGGGAGCCACGCCAATCACGTCACCGGAGCCGATCATAAACGGACGCACGTACAGGGTCGCACCGGAACCGAAGGGCGGAACCCAGGCGGCGTTTGCAGAAACGACCTGCTTGACAGCCTCGACGAACTTGTCCTTGGGGAACGGGGGCATCTCGAGGCGCTGCGCAGAGTTGTACATACGCTCGGCGTTCATGTCGGGGCGGAAGCAGACGATGCTGCCGTCCTCGGCGGTGTAGGCCTTCAGGCCCTCAAAGACCTCCTGGCAGTAATGGAAGATGCCGCCGCACTCGGAGACATGCAGGGTGTGGTCGGTGGTCAGGCCACCCTCGTCCCACTCGCCGTCCTTCCAATGGGCCTCGTAGCTGTAATCGGTCTTCATGTAGCCAAAGCCGAGGCTACCCCAATCGATATCCTTCTTCTCGACAGTCATATGTCGCTCCTTACATACACAGTTGCATACTCGCGAACCCGCACGCAAGGACCGAGGCCGACCGCGTCGCAACGTCGCACGCCCGGAGCGTAGAGCCGGACGGGACACGCGAACAGCATCAAAGCCGATGGTACGTCGATTCGCATGCACGAGATTGTACTCCGCACGCGCGTCGGATAAAACGTTTTTCTTTAACTAACTAAAGTATTTTCATTTGACCGAAGCTGAAGAGGCCCGCCACCGTAAGCGGTGACGGGCCTCAACTGTACGGTCTGCGCGCTGGCTCGAGCTACGCGTTCTATTTGCCCAGCTTGGCCTTAACCAGACCGACCACGGTCGGGATGATCGACACGGCAACGATGCCGATAATCAGCAGCTCAAAGTGCTCCTGCACAAAGGGAATGCCGCCAAAGAAGTAGCCCAGCAGCGTAAAGACCGTCGACCAGGTAATGCCGCCCAGCACGTTAAAGACGACAAAGTTGCGCCAGTGCATGCCGCCCATGCCAGCGATAAAGGGCACAAAGGTGCGGATAAACGGGAAGAAGCGACCCAGGAAGATGGCCAGGTGACCCCACTTGTCCAAGAAGTCCTCGGACTTTTTGATGCGCTCGGGCGTCATGGCCTTGACCTTGCCCGAAGCGATGATCTTGCGGCCAAAGAAGTGACCGATCATAAAGTTGCACTGATCGCCCAAAATGGCAGCGGCCCATGCGGTGGCCAGAAGCGCCACGATGTTAAAGCCGCCGTTGTGGGCAAAGAAACCCGAGGCGAACAGCAGCGAATCACCGGGAAGGAACGGGAAGAACACCACGCCCGTCTCGATAAAGATGATCAGGAACACGCAGCCGTAGGCCATAAGCGGGCCGGCGGCGATCCAGCTGGCGATCGCGGTGCGCGGGTCCTTAAGCAGCTCGGCAATAAAATTGATGAAACCCATGAAGTAAAACCTCTCAGTTGTGGGCGCGGATACGTCCAAGTTGACCAGTATACGGTTGCGGTGCCCCCTCGTGCGCAACCCCACAAAAGCATGACTCCATTACCAGCAAGTTTGCATAACTGACACTTGTAGCGCAAAGCCGCCAAGATTGTCCTTTTTAATCCCTAGCGAATCGCTATACTTTATTGAATCGCATTGCCATGGCGCTAAGGGAGGGCGGCCGGTGAGCTTTATCAATACCATTCGCGAGGACATCAAGACCGTCCAGGCGCAGGACCCCGCCGCGCAAAACGGTCTGGTCATCTTCCTTTCCTATCCTGGCCTGCACGCCAAGTGGAACCACGTGCCCGAGCACTGGCTGTGGGAGCACGGTCATCGCTCGCTCGCCCGCGTGCTCTCGCAAATCACCCGCCACATCACCGGCGTCGAGATTCACCCTGCCGCGCAGATTGGCAAGCACTTCTTTATCGACCACGCCATGGGCGTCGTCATCGGCGAGACCACCATTGTGGGCGACAACTGTGTGCTCTACCAGGGCGTCACGCTCGGCGGCACCGGCAACGAGACCGGCAAGCGTCACCCCACCCTGGGCAACAATGTCACGGTGGGCACGGGCGCCAAGGTGCTCGGCAACATCCGCATCGGCAACAACGTCAAGATCGGCGGCAACTCGGTCGTCGTTAAGGACGTCCCCGACAACTGCACCGTCGTGGGCGTGCCGGGACGTATCATCAAGCGCAACGGTTGCCGTGTGTTCGAGGAGAGTTTCGACGCCAAGCAGCATCGCGAGTACATGCCCGACGACGCCGCCGAGCAGAGTGCCCTCAACCGCCAGGGCATCACCGAGAACGCCCGCCGCGTCAAGGAACTCAAGCGAGAGGTGGCCGAGCTCAAGGCCCTCGTCGCCAAGCTCGTGGACGAACGCTAGGAACGCAAGCGGCACAAAACGACATCGGCATCAACGCAAAGGCGCGCCAGGGAATTCATCCCCGGCGCGCCTTTCTTTTTGATGTGACATGTAGGACTGTCCCTTTGTCACATTATGCGAACTGACTCAGATAGAGGTCGGCGTAAGCGCCCTCGGCTGCGAGCAGCTCCTTATGCGTGCCTTGCTCGATGATGTTGCCGTGGTCCATGACCAAGATCAGGTCGGCATCCACGATCGTCGACAGGCGATGCGCGATCACAAAGCTGGTGCGCCCGCGCATGAGCGCGTCCATGGCGCGGCCGATAGCAAGCTCGGTGCGCGTGTCCACGCTTGAGGTCGCCTCGTCCAGAATGAGAATCGCCGGGTTGTTGAGCAGCACGCGTGCGATGGTCAGCAGCTGACGCTGGCCCTGGCTGATGCTTTCGGCATCGTTGACCACGCGCGTGTCGTAGCCCTGCGGCATGGTGCGCACAAAGAAATCGACCTGGGCGGCGCGCGCAGCCGCAACAATCTCCTCGCGCGTTGCCTCGGGACAGCCGTAGGCGATGTTCTCGGCAATCGTGCCGTCGAACAGCCAGGCGTCCTGCAGCACCATGCCAAACTGCTGACGTAGCTCGCCGCGGTTCATAAGGCGCGTATCCACACCGTCGAGCGTAATGCGGCCACCGTCGATCTCGTAAAAGCGCATGAGCAAGTTGATGAGCGTCGTCTTGCCTGCGCCCGTGGTTCCCACCACCGCGATCTTCTGGCCCGGCTCGGCGGTAAACGACACGTCGCGCATAAGCGGCTTTTCGGGCGTGTAGCCAAAGCGCACGTGCTCAAAGGCGACGCGGCCCTCCACGCGACCCGGTAGCCTGGCAGCCTCGCCCGGCTGCGGATCCACCTCCATCTCGGGCTCATCGAGCAGGTCGAACACGCGCTCCGCACTCGCCAGCGCGCTCTGCAGCGAGTTGAAGGTAAACGACAGCTGCGTCATGGGCTCAGATGCCTCGTAGATAAACTGGAAGAACGCCTGGAACACGCCGACAGTCATGTGGCCGGCAACCAGCATGCTGCAGCCCACAATCGCAATCACGATCTGTGCCAAGCGGCCGATAAAGCGCACCGCGGGGCCGACGGCGTTAATCATGAAGTCGGCCTTGGCACTCACACGTGCCAGCTCGCCCGAGGCCTCGTGCACCTCGGCAGAGCTCTGGCGCTCGCGGTTAAACGCGCGAATCACCAGACGGCCCGAGTAGCCTTCCTCGACCGCGCTCGTAATCTTGGACACCCACTCTTGGCGCTCACCGGTTACGTCATGCGTGCGGCGCGAGACCACCTTGGTCACCAGCAGCGACAACGCCGTAAAGAACAAAAAGACCAGCGTAAGTGGCACGCTAAACACGAACATCACGCTCACGGCGCCCACCACGGTGCCAATCGACACCAGCAGCTGCAGCAAGCCGCGCTGCATGCTCTCGGACATCTTGTCCAAGTCGTTGGTCGCACGGCTGACGACCTCACCGGGACGATGCGCGTCAAAAAAGGCAAGCGGCAGACGGTTGAGCTTTTGTGCGATGCGGTTGCGTAGGCACAGGTTGAGGCGTTCGGCAACGCTCGACATCAAAAAGCTCTGGAGCGCGTAGAACGAGGCGGCGGCCGTCCAAATCATAAAGTAGATGAAGATGGTCCTGCCGCAGTTCTCCCAGGTGATGTTGAAGGTGGCGTTGTTGGCAAACGCCACCTGAATGTGGCCCCACAGCTCATCGATCACACGGGCGCTATATGCCGGCGCAGCGGTGTTAAAGATGGCATAGAACACAATGCTCGCGAACACGATATAGAAGCGCCAATGGTCGCCGGCAGCCTCGCTCCACAGGCGGCGCACCGTCGCCCAGGTGTCGCGGGGTTTCTCGTCCTCGTCCTCGTCGTCCACATCGCGCATGCGCTCCGCCTCAGCGCAGGCGCGCTCGTCCTCGGCGCGCTCATTTTCCTCGTAGAGCGCTTGGCGGCGAGCCTCGCGCTCGGCTGCAGCCTTGGCGGCGTCATCCAGCTCGGTCGACGCGGCAGCCTGGTCGACCGTTTTATCGGCAGCGTCCGCAGCGGCGGCATCGACAAGGCCGCCCTGCTTCTTGAGCTCCTCGGTCATGCTACTCACCTCCCTTCATTTGCGATTCCGCGATGGCGCGGTACACCTCGCAGGTTTCCATAAGCTCGCTATGCGTGCCCAAGCCCACAATCTCGCCGTCCTTGAGCACGACAATCTGGTCGGCGTGCAAGATCGTAGAGATGCGCTGCGCGATGATGAGCACCGCAGCGTCACGCGTCTCATCTTGCAACGCATGACGCAGGGCGGCATCGGTCTTAAAGTCCAGGGCCGAGAAACTGTCGTCGAAGATATATAGATCGGCATGCTTCATGAGCGCGCGAGCAATGGCTAGGCGCTGGCGCTGACCACCCGAGAAGTTCGTACCGCCTTGGGCAACCGGGGTATCGAGCCCCTGCGGCTGATCGAGCACAAAGGTGCTCTGGGCAACCCGCAGCGCATGAAGCATGTCCGCCTCGGTCGCGTCCTCGTTGCCAAAGCGCAGATTGCTTGCCACGGTGCCCGAGAACAGCCACGCCTTCTGCGGCACATAGGCGATGTGCCCGCGAATCTCACCTTGCGAAAGCTCGCGCAGGTCCACACCATTCAGGCGAATGGAGCCCTTGGTGGCATCGTGGAAGCGCAGCAGAAGCTTTGCCACCGTCGATTTGCCCGAGCCTGTCGAGCCAACGATTGCAGTCGTCTGACCGCGACGGCAGGCAAAGCTCAGGTCGCACAGGGTGTCCTCGTCGGCATCGTCAAAGCGAAACGACATGTGGTCGAACACGGCCACCGCATCGGCTTCGTCTTGGGGCTCGCGCGCCCCGTCATCCAGCGTGCGCTCGCCATCGACGATGCTCGGCTCAATCTCCAACACCTGCTGCGCACGGTTCAGGCACGCGGCAGCACGCGGAAGCGTCAGCACCACCATCTGGGCCATCATCACAAAGAACAGGATCAGAATTGCATACTCCAGCACCGCCGAGATACTCGCAATCTGCATGGCGTGGGCGCCTACGCGGTTGCCGCCCACCCACAACACCGCCACCTCGGCGATGTTCATCAAAAAGAAGCTTGAACTGTCGAGGCCCACAAACAGGTGGTTGACTTTGATGGCGTTGGCGGCGTAGTCGCTAAACACCTCGTCCAGACGCCGTTCCTCGTGGCGCTCCTTGTTAAACGCACGGATGACGCGCGCGCCCACAATATTCTCGCGCAGCACCACGTTCATGCGGTCGATAAAGCCCTGTAGGCGCATAAAAATCGGCGCCGCGTTGGCAACCGTAAAGACCGCCGCCACCAGCACAATAGCAACGACTACGCCCAGAAGCGTGCCCATGGCGGGATCGATAAACCAGGCGAAGATGATGCCCGCCACAGCCAAAAACGGCACGGGCAGCACCAGCTGAATCGTCTGCAGAATCGCCTGCTGAATCACGTTGATGTCGTTGAGCGAGCGCGTGATCATCGATCCGGTGCCAAAGCGCTCAAAATCGCTGGCCGCGAGCTCGAGCGATTTGTCGTACACGGCATTGCGGATATCGCAAGCCACGTTGGCGGCCAGGCGCGCCGAAAGATAGCAGCCCAGCACCGTGCCGCCGCTAGCCATGCTGGTCGCGATAAACATGTATAGGCCGTTGCGTAAAATGTAGTCGACATCGCCCGTGGTAATACCGGTGTTGACCATGTTCGCCAGCATCGTGGGAACCAGCAACGTACCGACGTTATCCACCAGCAGCACCAGCAGCGTCACTGCGACAAGCCCTCGATAGGGCTTCAAAAACCTCATTAGCACTCGCACGACTCCCCCTCACCTTGATTCTCGGCTTGGCTCTCGGCAGCGATATGCCGCTTAAATGTCTCGCACTCCTCGCCGAGCACCTGAGAGAATTTGCCGATCAAGCGCATAATCTCGCGCTGCTCACACGGCTCAAGCGCGCCAAAGGCTCGCTGCTCGGCCTTGAGTGCCGGCAGCGCATAACGCTCGGCAAATCGCCTGCCCTCTTCGGTCAGGCTCACAACCTTGTTCTTACGACTGCCTTCGGCAAACTCCAACGTTGCGAAGCCCCGCGCCGTCAAGGTTTTAATTGCCGAGTTGATGGTCTGCTTGCTGTAGAACCATTCGCTTGTCAGACGGCTTACGGCAATACTGCCGCCCGCCGTGCTGGTATCAACGAGCATCCAGTAAGCGCAGTCCGAAAGGCCGCAGGCGCGCGAGAACTCCGAATAGATATGGTCGAGTCCATTGAGCAACCGGTCGAAGTCGACCAGTGTAACCGCACTATTCATCTATCCCACCATTCGATTGTCCGAGTTTTGACCAATTTTGTGTCTCTAGATTAGTCCGAGTTTTGACTATCGTCAACAGGCTCTCCGCAAATGCGTGCACTTTTATGGCCTATCGGCAGAAAAAGACCGCCGGCGCGGGGGCGGCGCCAGCGGTCACGTGAAAATCGAGTTTTATTGCCTGTTAAGCGGCGACGGCCTCATAGACCGTAGCGCCCGAGAAGCTGTCATGCAGGCTCTTGCCGGCAATCCACGGCAGCTCGACGACCTCGCAGACCGTGTTGACCAGCTCGGAGCAGTCAGTAAAGTGGCCCTTGTCGTTGAGGGCCTCGCAATCCTGAACACGCCAATAGCCATCGGTGTGCGTGATGTAGTACTCGTGATCGTTGATCGACACGAAAGCGCGCGTCTTGGAACGCAGCAGCTTCAGAAATCCTTCGAAGTCGGTCTCGACGACATCTCCAGCCTGGAACATGATGTTACCTCCTGGCCCGGCGCCACCACGGCGCATTGATAAACGTTGGTCCTCCTTTAGTAAAACCTTTATCAGAGGTTATGCGTTCGTCATTTAGGCAAGTGGTAAAAAACCGCAGGGTAGACGGGATAAAACGTTTAACCATCCCATTTGTTTGTCACATTCTGAAGGTACTTTTATGCAAACCTACTTTCCCAATTGGAATCTATCCTTTTGGCCGGGCAATTGACCGTCTATCGTTTGAGCCCGACGGGTATGAACGGGGCATCTGCAACGCCACCGCAAGGAGACACCATGGAGACCATCGAAGCGCTCATTCACCGCCGCAGCTGCCGCAACTACAGCGATCGTCCCGTCGAGGCCGAAAAGCTTGCGCGTATTATCGAAGCCGGCCAATATGCACCGAGCGGCATGGGCCGCCAACCGGTGACGTTTGTCGCCGTCACCGACCCCGCGACCGTCGAGCGTCTCTCACAGCTCAACGCCCAGGTCATGGGCAGCAACAGCGACCCCTTCTATGGCGCCAAGACCGTTGTGGTGGTGCTGGTTGACCGCAGCGTGCCCACACATCTGGAAGACGGCTCGCTCGCCATGGGCAACCTGCTCAACGCCGCCTATGCACTGGGTGTCGATTCGTGCTGGATTCACCGCGCGCATGAGGTCTTTGACTCGCCCGAGGGCCTGGAGCTGCTGGCCAGCTGGGGCCTGCCCGCCGACGGCAGCCTGCGCGGTGTCGGTAACTGCATTCTTGGCTACGCCGAGGACACGCTACCCGAGGCAAAGCCGCGCCGCGACAACGTGGTGTACGTAAAGTAATTAGTTCCGCCGTTCTACCGAACGGCGGACCCGCTGAAAGGCCCCGTCCCAAATTTGCTGCCCCACTCGCAACTTATCCCGCCGATGGAGTTGTTGCCGTTTCATTTGCCTGGGCCGTTTCGGCGTCGTCGCCTTGCTTGTCTTCGTCCTTTTGCGCATCGGCGATGGTGGAGGCCGCCGCAACGATACCACGCTGGGGCGCGACGCCCGTCTGGGTCTGAGCGCCCTCGACAACTTCTGTACCTGCATGCGCGAGCTCGGGCGATTTAAACACTGCGTCCAAGTTGGCGCCACCGCCGGCATAGCCAAGCGCAGCGAGTGCGATGACGATCACTGCAACGGCGGCCACGATCGGCACGTAGCGATGCCAGCCGGCGGGATTGAGCCCGCTGCGGCGAGCCGCCCCGCGGCTGATGTAGCCGAGCGTTCCGTCGTGCTTGAGCTTTGAGCCCACCACGCGTTTGCGGCCCCACAGCGAGGACTCTGCCTGCATTGCCAAGCGGGCGCTTGCCGAAGGATAGCCGTATTTAGTGCGCTTGAACGAGCCATCAAACCCCGAGGCGTGTTTGCCCCACGTCACCGATGTCGTGCGTCGGTTGACCGGCGCGGCACTCCGCCTTCTGCGGCTCGGTTTTGAAGTCTCAGCCATATGCCCTCGCACGCCGTAACCAAATCGAAACAATAACGCTTTGGACTGTAGCACACGCGTCGCGCGCGGTCACGGGCGCCTCGCTCAACGGTCATCGTCCTTCAGCAAGCGCCACAGAGTTGTACGGCTTATGCCCAGCACCTCCGCCGCACGGGTTCGGTTGCCGTGGAGATGGTCTACAACCAGATGCGCGATATCTCGCTCGGTATCGGCCAGCGGTCGCAGGATATACAGGTCACTTTCGAGCGTCGGGGCGCCAAAGGTTGCGGTCTTAATCACGTCCTCTTGGGCGAGCACTTCCTCCGCCACAGCGCGGTCCACCGTGCCCGCCCCCACCAATATATACAGTCGTTCCGAGACCTCGCGGAGCTGCAGATAGTTGCGCGGCCAGCGGTAAGCATCGAGCGTCTTCGTCGCCGCGGCAGACAGCGCGGGCGTTGCCGTCCCAAATGCATCAGCGAGATATTCCAAATAGCGCGCAACCTTCGTCGACGCGGCTCCCTGCTCGGCGATTGCCGGCGCCACGCTCACCGCACAGGCGAAGCGCTCGGTCACAAAGGCGGCTTGATCACTTTCGCTGCCGCCCGGCATGTCATTCGCCGTCAGCACCACATGGCAGCGCGTCGCCAACGCGGTGTCGGCCATCGTGGAGACCAGCTCGCGGAGGCGCTGGGGGCCAACCGCGTTCCAGCCCTCAATGCAAAGGGTCAGCCCTGTTTGGAACAACGGCGATTCGGCGCTTTTGAGCACATGGCGCCAACCGCGCTCGGTGAGCTCATCGAGCGCAACGGAAACAAAGGGCTGACCGGCAAAAGGACCGTCCAGATAGAGGCGCTTGGCGATCTCGACCTGACCCGCTCCCAGCTCGCCCTCGAGCATAAGGGGCACACCGCGCGCGTAACTCTCTGCAACCGGCGCAGCCACCGAGGCCGCCCCCTCAGCGATGCCGTACGCGCTCGATTCGTAGCGGGCCTCAACCTCGTCGGCGTTGAGCCACTCGATGCCCGCATGCGCCGCGGCGCCGCGCACCTCGCGGACCACGACGGCCCAAAGGCCCCCGCCCTCTTTGTCGGTGGGGCGAACGGTCAGGCTCAGGCGCGTACCCGCGCGCCCCATAACAAGACGCGCGCCGTCTCCTATACGGTCGAGGCGTTCGGCAACAAAAGTCGCCACATCCCGCTCAAGCGCCGCGTCATTCATGGTCGAGATCGCGACGTCCCCACGCGCATCGATTGCCAATGCCGAGGCCCCGGCAGCAGCCAGGGCCTCGGTCAAGATGTTCAGCTTGGCATCGCTATCCATGATTCGCCTCTGTCCGCAGCGACGTGCAACCGCCGACGGTCGCACGACCGAGTGTTTCAAAATTGAACGATATTGCTCACCAAACACTATAGGGCAGAAAGCGCCGTCCTGCGAGTATAGGTGTTGCCCCGCATCGCCATCCTGGCGGGGCGATAAGAGCTCTTCGGGACTTATAAACCTGCGGACAAGCCATACCCGCAAGAGCTCCTATCGCTCCACCGTGAGAATGCGCTCACCAGCACGCAGCACGCAAATAAGCTACTTCTCTACCAGATTCCCAGCACGTGCTGCATTCCCAAACTCATGCACGCAATGCCAATCCAGCAGCAAAAGCCCAGCGCGATGGGCTTGCCGCCCTTTTTGACCAGCTCAACGATATCGGTATTAAAACCAATAGCCGCCATGGCCATCACAATAAAGAATTTCGACAGCTCCTTGATGGGCGCCGTGATGGACACGGGAAGCTGAAACACCGTGGTGATCACACTCGCCAGCACAAAGAACAGCACAAACATGGGAAACGCGCGTTTAAGCGAGAACGTGCTCCTAGCGTCGCCGCCGGCCTTGCGCGCCAGATGCATCTGCCAGCAAGCAAGCGCCAGCGTGATGGGAATGATGGCCAGCGTCCTGGTGAGCTTGACCACCGTGGCGCTCTCGAGCACATTGGCGCCGGGATGCATGCTGTCCCAGGCGCTCGCCGCAGCCGTTACGGACGAGGTATCGTTGATGGCGGTGCCGGCAAACAGGCCAAAGCCCTCGTTGGTCAGCCCGAGCATGCCGCCGAGCGTCGGAAACACGAGCGCCGCGATAACGTTAAACAGGAAGATGACCGAAATAGCCTGGGCAATCTCGCGATCGTCGGCATCGATGACGGGTGCGGTCGCGGCGATGGCAGAACCGCCGCAAATCGACGAACCCACACCCACAAGCGTCGCGATCTTACCCGGCACGTTCATGACGCGGCAGAGCACAAAGGCGATGACAAGCGAGGTCGAGATCGTCGCCACGATAATCGGCAGCGACTGGGCGCCCTTGGACAGGATCTGGGAGAGGTTCATGCCAAAGCCAAGCAGGATAACCGCGTACTGCAAGACTTTTTTGGACGTATAGGTAACGCCGGCGGTGAGCTGTTCGCGACGATTCTTGGGAAAGACGAGCGCCAGGACCATGCCAAAAAGGATGGCAAATACCGGACCGCCGACCACCTCAATCTGTTTGCCGAGCAACGTCGCGGGGATAGCGATGATCAGGCAGAACAAAACGCCTTTCCAGCGCTCGCGTACGATATTTGCCAGTTGCATATGGGATTCCTTCTTTCTATTTCACGTTTGCGACGGCTTATGATACGGCAACATTGAGCGCAGCCTTGCGCAAACACAGACTAAGATGCCGCATTAGTTCTCAGGCAACAGCCGAATTACCCACCGCGGAGAGCTGATTCGCGGCATAATTAACAACTGACATATGAGTTTGATAGAACAGTTGCGAGGCGCTATGGAAGAATCGATGCACGTCGGCGAGCAGGAAACGAGTCTACAGGACCAGTCCTACCACACCATTCGACGCAAAATCGTCTACCTGGACTACAAGCCGGGCGAAAAGCTGGGCGTCAAGCAACTTTGCGACGACCTGGATATGGGGCGCACCCCTGTGCGCGAGGCACTGGTGCGTCTGGCGCAAGAGGGCCTGGTGCGCACCGTGCCCCAGAGCGGTACCTACGTCTCACCCATCAACCTCACCCTTGCCGAGAGTGCCTGTTACATCCGCGAGCATCTGGAAAAGCAGGTGATCGTGGAATGCTGTGCGCGCGCCACGTCGGCCGGCATCGAGCAGCTCGACCGTGCCATCGCGCTGCAGGAAAAGGCCATGGCCGAAGAGGATCGCATCGGCTTCTTTTTGAGCGACAACCTCATGCATCACATGATTTTTAGCATCGCATGTCGCAGCACCGTGTGGTCGTGGCTCGAAGAGACCAATGCCGACCTGGAGCGCTTCCGCTGGCTGCGCGCCGCCACGCAGGTTCTCGACAATCAGGACATCGTGAACGAGCACAAGCAGATTCGCCGCGCTATCGCCGGTCGCGACCCCATCGAAGCGAGCTTTTTGGTCAGCAAGCACCTGCACATGATGTTCCGCAACCAAACCGAGGTTCTGGACCAGTTCCCCGAGTACTTCGAGACCAGCAAGCTCCGCTAACCTGCCAAAAAGGGACAGGTTCATTTTGGCAGGTTTTATCTGGTCAAATGCAAAAAAGGCCCGGCTCCGTCTTGATGCGGAGCCGGGCCTTAGTCGCTAGAACGGCGGAACCAACTACTCGACCGTGACGCTTTTCGCCAGGTTGCGGGGCTGGTCGACGTCGCAGCCGCGCAGGATGGCGACCTCGCGGGCGAGCAGCTGCAGCGGGACACTCGCCGTGATGGGGCTGAACACGTCGCGGACTGCCGGCACGCGGATGATGCAGTCGGCAATCTTGTTGATCTCCTCGTCGCCCTCGGTGGCAACGACGATGACCTTGGCACCGCGCGCCTTGCACTCCATAAGGTTCGACACGGTCTTGTCGTAGGTGGCACTCTTGGTGGCCACAGCGATGACAGGGAAGCCCAGGTCGATCAGGGCAATGGGGCCGTGCTTCATCTCACCGGCGGCATATGCCTCGGCGTGCAGGTAGCTGACCTCTTTGAGCTTGAGCGCGCCCTCGTAGGAAATAGCGGCACCCATGCCGCGACCCACAAACAGTGCGGACTGCGCGTCCTTGCACAGCAGGGCGGCCTCATGAACGGCCTCGGTTTGGGTATCCAAAATCCACTGGATCTGCTCGGCCGTATCGGAAAGCTCGCGGAACAGCATGCGCGCCTGCTTGGTGGTCAAGCGGTACTTGACCTGCGCCAGCAGCAGGGCCAGCAGCGTCAGGCTCACAACCTGGCCGATGAAGCTCTTGGTCGAGGCGACCGCGATCTCCTTGTTGGCCTTGGTGTAGATGACGCCGTCGCTCTCACGCGCCACGGGGCTGCCCACCACGTTGGTGATGCCGAAGACCTTGGCACCCTTGATGCGCGCATCGCGGATGGCGGCGAGAGTGTCGGCCGTCTCGCCCGACTGGGACACGGCCACGACGAGCGTCGTCGGCGTGATGATGGGGTTGCGATAGCGGAACTCGCTGGCCGCCTCCACCTCGGTGGGGATGCGAGCCCAGCCCTCAATGAGATTCTTGGCAATGAGGCCAGCGTGATAGCTGGTGCCGCAAGCGATCACGTAGACGCGGTCGATGTCGTTGAGTTCCTCGAGCGAAAGGCCCAGCTCGTCGATGTCGAGCTCGCCGGCCGGTGTCATACGACCAACCAGCGTGTCGCGCACGACGCGCGGCTGCTCGTGAATCTCCTTGAGCATAAAGTCGGGATAACCGCCCTTTTCTGCCATATCCAGGTCCCAGTCGATGTGGGTGACCTTGGGCTCGATAACGTTGCCGGCCTCGTCGGTGTACTCGACGCCTGCGGGCGCGAGCTTGGCAAACTGACCGTCCTCGAGCACCACGACATCGCGGGTGGCGTCGATGAGCGCGATGACATCGGAGGCGACATAGGCGCCGGTCTCGCCCACGCCGACCACGATCGGGGAATCCTTGCGGGCCACGGCGATCACGCCGGGCTCGTCAGCGCACACGGCGGCCAGGCCATAGGCACCGACCACGTGGGTGCAAGCCTCGCGCACGGAGGCCATCAGGTCGTGCGTCTCGGCATAAGCCTCTTCGATCAGATGCGCGAAGACCTCGGTATCGGTCTCGCTCTTAAAGTGGTGGCCGCGGCCCTCCAGCTCTTCGCGCAGCTCGGCGAAGTTCTCGATGATGCCGTTGTGGACGATGGCGATACGACCGTCACAGCTGGTGTGGGGGTGAGCGTTAACGACGGAGGGCTTGCCGTGGGTGGCCCAACGGGTGTGGCCGATACCGCAGGTAGCGTCGCTGTCAATGTTGGAAAGCTCGCTCTCCAGGCCCGCGACCTTGCCCACGCGGCGGATGACATCGAGGTGCGCCGCGGCGCCCTCGCCCACCTCGAGCGCGACGCCCGAGGAGTCATAGCCGCGATACTCCATACGCTTGAGGCCCGTGACCAGGATGTTCTTTGCAATATCAGAGCCGGTGTAGCCGACAATTCCGCACATAGGATAAATCCCTTCGTCCGCTTGACTGCAAAACGTCCACGCACAGGGGGCGCTGAGACGCATAACGTTCGAGTATTGTACTCACGCAAACGCAAGCTGATATACCAGAAGTGGTATCTCAACTTAGATACCACTCGATGCACACACGTCCAGCCGGTTCAAACCACCACAAAGGTACCTGCCCCCTTCGTGGTGGTCGCGCCGGCAACGGCGTTTCCCCAGATAAACCTGCCAAAATAAACCTGTCCCTTTTTGGTAGGTTTGGGATGCTACAATCTGGCTTGTACTTGAAACGCATCAAAGGGGCCGCTATGGCAAAGGTTAAAATCAGCGACGTCGCGCGCGAAGCCGGGGTTTCGTTGGGCACGGTTTCCAACGCACTCAACCATCCCGAAAAGCTGCGCCCCGAGACCCTCAAGCTCATAAATGAAACCATCAATCGACTGGGCTACCTGCCCAACCAAAGCGCTCGTCAGCTCGCGGGCGGCGCCACCAAGTCCTTTGGCCTGGTGCTCCCCCGTCTCGATCACGGCTTTTCGCTCCAAATCGCCAGCGGCGCCCACAACGAGGCCCGCAAGCACGGCTACGACTTGCTCATCGCCAACGCCGATAACGACGATATTCTCGAGGACCATTACCTGCGCTACTTTATGGGCACCCAGATGTCCGGCGTCATGGTTCAGCCCATGGCATCCCCCGACTGGCACCCCGCCATGACCAAGATGCCCGTGCCGATCGTCCATCTGGACATCCATTGCTCCGAGCCCGGCTACTACGTAGCGGCCGACAATGAGGCCCAGGGTCGCATCATTGCCGAACTTGCCATCGCCCGCGGCGCGCACCATATTGTCGTCGTCGGCCGAGCAGCATTTATGCAACTCACCCTGCGCGTCCTTGGCATTCATAAGGCGCTCGCCCTGCACCCCGATATCAAGATCGAAGTCATCGACGCCGGCGAATGGAATACCGCTGCCGACGGCTACGGCATCGGTGCCCAAATCGCCGAGCGCCCCGCGGACGAACGTCCCGATTTTGTCGTCGGCCTGACCGACGTGCTGGCCTCGGGCGTTATCTCGGCATTGGTCGACAAAGGCATCTCCGTCCCCGAGCAGGTTCGCGTGGCCGGATGCGACGGCAACCCGCTCGCTTGGAGCGGATCGGTCCCACTCACTACGGTAGCGCCCCCGGGCTACGAGATTGGCCGCAAGGGTGTCCAACTGCTGATGGAGCAAATCGAGAACAAGGCCCCGGCAAAGATCAAGCATATCCGTGTCGGCTCCGCAGTGCGTACCGTCACCGCAGTCGCCGCCGAGGATATCAACCGCCAAGAACTGGTACGTCCGTTCCTGCTGGAACGCGCCAGCACCCGGGCAAGCAGCCAGACCGACGCCACGGCCATCAACCTCGGCGCGTATCTATAGCACGCCCGCAAGTATGCTAAGTCGCCGCTCAAGCAAAAGAGGCCCGACCATTGCCGGACCCCTTTTGTTTAAGCGCAAACGTAAGCAATTGCTCGTTTCAACGCCGCAATTGTCTAGCGCACGGCCTTGACCGCCGCCGCCAGATCGAACAGCGTATCGAGCACGGCCTCGCAGCCATCCACCACGTCCTGCGGCAGCGGCACGATATCGGGGACGGCAAAGACATGGCAGCCGGCCGTAATGCCCGAGACGCAGCCGTTGCGCGAATCCTCGACCACGGCACATTCCTCGGGAGCAAAGCCCGCGCGCTCGCAGGCGAGCAGATACATCTCGGGGTCGGGCTTGCCGTGCACGACGTCCTCGCCACACGTTACCGTTTCAAACTTGTCAAAGAGGCCAACCATCTTAAGGTTGCGCTCGGCCGTAACGAGGCGCGACGACGTCGCTAGACCAACGTGATAGCCCGCAGCCAGCAGCTCGTCTAGGCACTCGGCGGCGCCGGCCTTAAGTTCCAGTTCGGTCTTGACCATCTCGTCGCGAATCTCCTTGTGGCGGACATAGACCGCCTCGGTGGTTTCGTGGCTGCCGTAATGCTCATCAAGGATGTCCATGACATCGGGCAGCGTGCGGCCGATAAACTGATGGATCAGCGCTTCATCAATCGCGAGCCCCAGCTCAGCGGCGCCTGCCTTCCAGGCCTTAATCCCCAAACGCTCGGTATCGACCAGCGTTCCATCCATGTCAAAAATAACAGCCTTGATCATATCGGTCCCCCATCGACTCTCGCTGTCGCGTTGCTGCAACTCTACCGCATTTGGCAACTTGTATATAACGTATATACCATATTGCACTTTCGTTACACAGATAGAAGTCTTATGGCAAGTAACGCATTAGGATTATAGTTTTCGATCGAGTACTCAACGATAAGGAACGTTTCATGATTTTAGACACCACGGCACCCGCAGAGGAGCTTCAAGACAAGCTATCGGCGCTCGAACAGCTGCTTTTGGCATACGGGCGCGTGGCTATCGGGTTTTCCGGCGGCGTTGACAGCAGCTTTTTGGCCGCCGTATGCGCCCGCATCATGCCTACCAATACCCTCCTCGTCCATCTCACCACGCCGCTCATCGGCACGCCCGAGCAGGCTTCGTTTGAGCAGTCCGTTGATGGACAAGCCAATGAAGGGGCGCATTTTAAGCTCCCCGTGCTCAATCTTTCGGTCGATCAGTTGCAGCTCCCCCAAGTAGCCTGCAACGATGCCAATCGCTGCTACCACTGCAAGCACGCTGGCTTTACCGCCATCGTCAACCACGCCAAGTCGCTCGGCTTTCCCACCGTCATCGATGGCAGCAATGCAAGCGATCGCGGTGACTACCGCCCCGGCATGCGTGCGGCAGAAGAGCTCGGCGTACGCTCACCCCTTATGGAGGTCGGCTTTACCAAGGACGAAGAGCGCGAGCTGCTGCGCGCATGGGGTTATCCCGTTTGGAACCTGCCGGCGGGAGCATGTCTTGCCACGCGCGTCCCCACGGGCGAGGAGCTTACGCGCGAGAAGGTCTCCCTGATTCGCGCCTGCGAGGATTACCTGCACGATCTTGATCTGGCACAGGTACGCGCGCGCCTGGTCGGCGGCTGCATGCATATCGAGGCCGCACCCGCAGATGTCGCCAAGATTGCCACCCTCGGCGGTGCCGCCGTCGACGACAAGGGCAAGACCCCGCTGCCCGCCGTTATCAAGTCCGCGCTGCGCGAACTGGGCTGCGACCATATCTCCCCCGAGGTCACCCCCTACATTCACGGCAACATGAATCTTTAAGTTACGCCGTTTTACAAACGGCGTAACCGCTCGGCGCTGCGCAGGCCCCGGGCACGGCAATCTGACGCTCAACTTCACGGGCGCGACCAAAAGGTCAGCGCCCGCTTGTTTCACGTCACCTTACCGCACCCGGAGCCCGCTCGCTCGCATATGCTCAACCTGCACTGCGTTAACTGACCTGCCAAAAAGGAACAGGTTTATTTTGGCAGGTTTTATCTGGGGAAATATCGCGAGGCAGTCGCTCCCCTAGCACCCATCAAACTTCGAGAGACGATAGAGGGGCAATTCGGCTGCATCTACTTCTTCCGATAGCGGCGGTTGCGGCTCGTCGATGAACCCATTACTTCGATGAGCCCTTTATCCGTCATTTTTGGCAGATGGTAGCTGACGGACGAATTTTGGCATTCCGTCTCTCTAAAACAAGGCGCTCATCTCTCTAACTTTAGAGAGATGAGCGCCTTGTTTTAGAGAGACATTAAGAGAGATGTATCGAATTCGCTGCTAGATTGCCTAATGCTATCTCTCTAACCAACCTTCTCTTTAGAGAGACATTTAGCGAGATGAGCGCGACCTCTCTAATCATGGGCTCCACTCTTTAAGGTGCACACTTCCTAACCGTGCCCTAAGTTGCGGTGAAATAGTCCCCGATTAACCTGCCAAAAAGGGACAGGTTTATTTTGGCAGGTTTTATCTGGGGAAACGCAAATAGGGCCGTGACACCCATACGGCGTCGCGGCCCTTTTCCTTGGAGAAGGATCAATTGATTGAACGGGATGACCGTTCTAGTCTTCGAGTCCGCTATTGATGAGCTCCGCAATCTCAACGGGATCGGTGCTCGCGCGCACCTTGTCACGGAAGCCGGCGTCCATCAGCATCACGGCAGCCTTGGAGAGCAAGCGCAGGTGCGTGGTTCCTGCCTCGCCGGCAGGCACGTACAGCGCGAGCGCAACATCGACGGGCACACCATCGAAGCTCGGCCATTCAACGGGCTCGACCAGCTTAAGCACGGCAACGCCCGGCGTGTGGATAGCATCGCTTTTGGCATGTGGAACGGCAAAACCGGCGACAAGGCCAGTCTCGGCCTCGTTCTCGCGAGCCATGAAGGCAGTCTCTACGGCAGATGCGTCGTCAGCAAAGCCGAGCTCGACGGCCTGATCGGACAAATAATGCAGGGCATCCTCGCGCGAGGCGGCGGTATACCCTATCGTCACTTGGTTGGCAGATACAAATCCCATGGAAACCTTCCTTACAACACAGACCTGACCGCAGCTTCGATGCCGTCGGCGTCCAAACCGTACTTGTGCAGCAAATCGACCGCAGGGCCGGACTCGCCATACACATCGCGCACGCCGACGCGACGCATCGGCACCGGATACTGCTCCGCTAGCACCGAGGCAACGGCCTCGCCAAGACCGCCGATAATCGAATGCTCCTCGGCAGTGACCACGCGACCGGTCTTCTTGGCGCTGGCTACAACCAGGCGTTCGTCGAGCGGCTTGATCGTATGCATGTTGATGACCTCGGCATCGATGCCATCGGCAGCGAGCGCCTCGGCAGCCTCAAGCGCCTCGGCGACCATAAGGCCACAAGCGATGATGGTCACATCGGACCCCTCGCGCACGACCACGCCGCGACCAATCTTGAACTCATAGTCCTCGCAGTCGTTGATGACCGGTGTTGCCAGGCGGCCGAAGCGCATGTAAACCGGGCCCTCAAACTCATAGGCGGCGCGCACACAGGCACGAGCCTCGACGTCGTCGGCGGGAACGACCACCGTCATACCCGGAATCGTGCGCATGAGTGCGATATCCTCGCAGCACTGGTGCGTGGCGCCGTCCTCGCCCACCGAAATGCCGGCATGAGTAGCGCCAATCTTGACGTTGAGGTGCGGGTAGCCGATGGAATTGCGGACCTGCTCGTAGGCGCGACCGGCGGCAAACATCGCAAAGGTGCTCGCAAAAGCAACGCGGCCCGTGGTCGCGATGCCGGCGGCAAGACCCATCAGGTTGCTCTCGGCAATGCCGGCGTCGTAGAAGCGCTCAGGGTGCGCA
Source organism: Collinsella sp. (assembly GCA_036304065.1). Classification (GTDB taxonomy): domain Bacteria; phylum Actinomycetota; class Coriobacteriia; order Coriobacteriales; family Coriobacteriaceae; genus Collinsella. Next base: position 114,345 of record JAXIZI010000004.1, read on the forward strand.
GCCTTAAACTTACCGGTCTGCGTGGCGGCGGCCAGGTCGGCATCGAGAACCACAAAGTCATCGCGCTCATTGCCCAGCTCGACAAGTGCCTCGCCATAGCTAACGCGCGTGGCGACTTTCTTGACGTCTGCCATTAGAGCTCCTCCCCTGCTGCTGCGAGCTCGGCCATGGCCTGCTCAAACTGTTCATCGTTGGGTGCCTTGCCGTGCCAGCCCACCTGGTTTTCCATAAAGGAGACGCCCTTGCCCTTCACCGTCTCGGCGATAATGGCCACGGGCGAGTCGCTCACTTTGCGGGCCTCGGCAAAGGCGGCGGCAATCTGCGCCATGTCGTTACCGTCGGCGAGCTCGATCACATGCCACTTAAAGGCGCGGAACTTGTCAGCGAGCGGCATGGCCGAGTTGACTTCATCGATCGTGCCGTCAATCTGCAAGCCGTTGTGGTCGACGACGGCAACAAGATTGTCGAGCGCATGGTTGCCGGCGAACATGGCCGCCTCCCACACCTGGCCTTCCTCGCACTCACCGTCGCCCAGCAACGTGTAGACACGGTAGCCGTCGCCCCAGTGCTTAGCGGCAAGCGCCATTCCAACTGCAGCAGAGATGCCCTGACCGAGCGATCCGGTGGACATATCGATGCCAGGGGCGTCGTTCATGTTGGGATGGCCCTGCAGTCGGCTGCCAATATGACGGAGCGTCTCGAGCTCTTCGACGGGAAAATAGCCGCGATTTGCCAACACCGAATACAGGCCCGGCGCCGCGTGACCCTTGGAGAGCACAAAGCGATCGCGATCGGCCTTGTGAGGGTCGGCAGGATCGATATTCATTTCCTCAAAGTACAGATACGTCATGATGTCGGCAGCACCGAGCGATCCACCCGGGTGTCCCGACTTGGCCGCGTGAACCGCAGTCACGACACCCTTCCTGACCTCATTGGCGACCTTCGCCAGCTCCTGGTTGGTCATACGAATTCCTCTCTTGAGAACAACCCCGGCACCGGATGACGCGATGCCGGGGCAATCCACTCGTTAAGCCTGAGCGACGACCTTCTGCCAGTCAGCCTCAAAAGAGGCGAGGCCCTGGTCGGTCAGCGGATGATGCAGGCACTTCTTGAGAGCGGCCATGGGCACGGTCGCAATATCGGCACCGAGTAGCGCGGCCTGGGTCACGTGGTTGGGCGTACGAACCGAGGCGGTGATGATCTCGACGGTGTCGTCGACGTTCTTGCCCGTCCAGTCGTAGTTCTTAATGCAGGTCACGACGTTGTCGAGCTGCGAGATACCGTCCTCGGCGATGTCATCGAAACGACCGACAAACGGGCTGATGTAGCGAGCACCGGCATTGGCGGCCATAAGGGCCTGCGTCGGCGAGAAGACGAGCGTCATGTTGACGCGCACGCCAGCATCGGCCAGTGCACGGCAGGCGGCAAGGCCGGCCTCGCACACGGGAAGCTTGACCACGATGTTGGGGGCGAGGGCGGCAAGGCGCTTGCCCTCCTCGATCATACCCTCGGCAGTGGTAGCGGTAGACTCGGCGGAAACGGGCAGGCCCTCGCAGAGCTCGGCAATCTTGAGCATATGCGGCTCAAAGTCGGCAAGCTTGCCGCCGGTCTTGGCGTACAGGGACGGGTTGGTGGTAACACCGGCCAGGCAGCCCCAGCTCTTGGCCTCGGCGATCTCGTCCAGATTGGCAGTATCGATAAAGAACTTCATGGTGCAAACTCCTTCGAAGGAATCCAAAACTCAAAAAATAGGACAAAGGGGATGTCCCTTTGTCCTATGTGCCGGGCCTGCGGCTGGGACATGCCCCAGGCCCGGCGTCGTGTAGGAAAAGCTACTTAGTCCTCGAGAGCCTTCTCGATGCGGCTCGTGACGCCCTTGAGGTTAAGACCGACGACGTACTGCTTGATCGGGCGCTTGATGTGCTCGATCACAAAGCGCTTGCCGTCGATGTCCTGGGCAGCGAGGTTGCGATAGAGCTTCTCGACCTGCTCCTTGACCTCGGGATCGTTGAACGCATAGTGGCCGGAGACATCCAGGATCTTCAGGCTGAGCTCATCGTCGGCAAGGATGTCATCGACCTGCAGGTTGACGTCGTCGCCAGTCATCCACTTGCGCCAGCGCTCGGTCTTGATAGCCTTGACCAGCAGCGTGTGATACAGGTCGGAGGGGTCATCGCACAGACCGTTGTCGACCAGGATCTGCTCGGTGGCGCAGAGCTTGAGGTAGGCGCGGGTCTCCTCGGTGCCATACTGCGGAGCGACGTTGGAGGCGGTCACGTGTGCCGGGATGTGCTCGAGCAGCGTCGCGTCGTCCAGATAGTCGGCGTTGTGCTCCTTCAGGCCCACGCCATAGCGCTTGGCCATATCGGCAAGCTCGCGGGCGTTCTTGAAGTTGTAGTGACCGACCTGCTCCGTCCAGCGGGTAAGGGTGCCGGTCTGGCCGACGATAAAGGTGGGCATGGGGCAGCCGCGCTTCTCGAGCTCGGGCTGCAGCTGAGAAATGAACTCCTCGTACTTATCGGTAGAGGTCAAGCCGCCATTGGTCTCCTCGGTACCGACCTCATAGGCGACCTCGGGCAGGTTATGCTCGCGACGGTACTGCTCAAGGTAGTCGATAAGATCGATCGTGCGGCGAAGCACCACGTCGAGCGGAATAACCTTGCCGATCTGATAGGGGTCCTTGGTGGGGTCGACCATCAGCAGGTCAAAGCCCGCCTCCATGTCGGCGACGAAGGACTTGCGGGCGAGCTCCATGGCCTCGTCCTCGGGCAGGTGGGCGTTACGCTCCTCGTCGCGCTGCCACGGACCGCCGTGATCGCGGCACAGGTAGTACGGACCGGTGTAACCCACCTCGTCGGCAACCTTCTTGATGTCGGCGGCAAAGCGCGTCTGGTCCCAACCGTTGACGTAGCCGGCGCCCATCTCGTCCATATCGACCTGGTTGCGGCTGGCGATAAACATGGGCGGGAAATCCTCGTCCTTGGCAAGCTCGAACACGGCCTGAATCAGGTTGGGGCTCATGGGGCCAATGCCGACCATGGTTGCGTGATCGCCGCTATCCTGCAGCTTGAGCATGCCCTGAACGGCCTGACGGATGGTGAGGTTGGACATTTTGTTCTCCTTCTCCAGAGGATTTTTGACAAAAGTTCCCTGGGACCCAGATGTGGGCCCTATCAGTACGGATGGATTTTGTTGTGTAGGGGCGGTTGTGCGGAGTCAAATCCATCCCTCCGCACAACCGGAGTCCTTAAAGGTTTACTTGGCCTGCTTATCGAGCGTGGGCTTCATGGCAATCAGGATTGCAGCGGCGACCACGGCGCCAATCACGATGTCCAGGCAGAACAGCGCGACGTTGTTGGTGGCAAGGGCGACGATAAAGCCACCGTGCGGGACGTAGCAGTCGATGCCCTGGAAGGCGGCAAGTGCCGCACCCACGGCAGAGCCGATGCAAATGCCGGGCAGGGTGTGACCGAGGTCCTTGACCGCGAAGGGGATAGCGCCCTCGGTAATACCGATGCAGCCCATGAACAGCGCGGAGATGCCCATCTGGCGGTCAGCGTCATCGAACTTGTTCTTGGCGATGAGCGCAGCGAGGCCACAGGCGATCGGGGGAACGGCGACGGCGACGCGGAACATACCGTTAGGACCGTAGATACCGGAGGCCATGATGGCCATGGTGAAGGTCGAGGCGGTCTTGTTGATGGGGCCACCCATATCGAAGGCGGTCATAACGCCAATGACCAGACCCAGGACAACTGCGGAACCGCCCTGCAGGCTGCCGAGCACGCCGGTGAGCCAGTCCATCACAAAGCCAAGCGGCGTGGCCAGGATGTAGATATAGGCCATGCCCAGGACAAGCGAGGTCAGAATCGGGATGATCAGGATGGGCATGATGGTCTGGATGGTGTTGTTGACCTTCCAGGTCTTCATCCAGCGGACAAAGTAGCCGCAGATGACCGCCATGATCATGGCGCCCAAGAAGCCGGTCGAAACGCTGTTGCCGTTAGGGGTAACGACTGCGTTATTGACCAGGTAGCCCAGGACAAAACCGGGGGCGAGCGCGGGCTTGCCGGCCATCGAGTAGGAGATGTATGCCGCAAGCACCGGGATCATCATGGAGATGCCGGCCATGCCGATGGTGTTAAGGCTCACCATCAGCGGGTTCGTAACCTCCATGCCGTTGGCGCCGGCGGTACCGGATGCCAGCGAGAAGGCAAGAAACACGCCGCCGATAACGACGATGGGGATAAAATAGGAAACGCCGGTATTGAATGCATTGAGCAGCGTCTTGCCAGGATCGGCAAAGATAGACTGCTTGGACGCCGGTGTCGGGGCCTGCGGGGCAGCGGAGACGGCCTTCTTCTCTGCCTTGGCCTCGGCCTTGGGCGCGTCAACGGCGCCACCCGTCGCCTTGATGATCTCAATGGCCTGGTCGATGATCTTTACCGGATCGGCGATTACATCAGAGGTGCCGACCTTCAGGAACTTGCCCTCGGCCATCTTCTGCTCAAAACGGTCCTCGTTCTCGACACCCACGTCGACGGACTCCAGGACCAGGTCGGCGGGGTCCACGTCTTCCTGCGTGAGCTCATTCTCGATACCCAGGCCACCCTGAGCCTCGACCTTGCACTCGATGCCACGGGCGGCGCATTCATCCTGAATCGCCTTCTGGGCCATATACGTGTGGGCGATACCCACAGTACAGGCGGCAACGCCTACGATCTTCATTGCTTCCCTCTTTTCATAGAGTTGCGTGCGCAAGACACCGTTTGCGGAGGCCTCCGGAGCATCCCCTGCCGTTTGGACTTGCTGTCTTTTCGACAAGAACAATATAGGTGCTCGTTTTTCTTAATGCCAGCTTATTTCGGTAAACGCGCAGGTCAGAGCGTTGGTTATGCGATTTAGTTATGCGTTTAACCAAAAATGAATCCTGCGATTTTGCCCTCGATTTCAAAAGTCAAGAAGTATTTGATTTTCTCGGTAGACGGCAGATGCGCATGCCGGTCACAAATTTCGACCCCACCCGTATGCCGCATTTGTTGCATACTCATATGAAAGGAAAAAGCCGCTCACCGAAGCGTATCCTTCACCAAGACTCAAAGTCATCATGTTGGAAAATGCTCATCTGTCGGAAGGAGTCGCTGTGGCAAAACAGCGCGTTACGATCGCAGACGTCGCTCGAGAGGCGGGAACCTCGACGGCAAGCGTCTCGTATTACCTCAACGACAAACGAGAAAAGCTTAGCGAGAAGACGCAGAACAAAATCGCGCGCGTCATTAAGGAACTCGGATACGTTCCCAACGCCCAAGCGCAGACGCTCACCGGCAAGCAAACCCACGTCATTGCCATCATCATTTTGGATAACACCAACAAATGGGCGGGGCTCGTTCTCAATGGCATGGAGCAGGTCATGCTCCCCGCGGGCTACCAGACGGTCGTTTGCACGAGCAACTTTAACCCCGAGACCGAGCTCATGTACGTCGACAAGATGCTCTCGCTGGGCGTCGATGGCTTTATCATCCAGCCCACGGCAAACTTCAAAGCCGTGCATGACCGCATTAGACGCGCCGGCAAGCCGGTCGTCTTTTTCGATGCGGCCATCTATAGCCCAGGTACCAGCTGGATCAAAACCAACCTTTACGACGGCGTGTACAACGCCACACAGGCACTCCTCGACGCCGGCTACGAAGATTTCTTTTCCATTGCCGCCAACATGACCGAAATGCGCACCCGCATGGAGCGTTTTCAGGGGTATGCCGAGGCGCTGGCAGCGAACGGGCAGCTCTACAAAGCGATTCCCATCGATCACAACAAGCCGTCAATCAACGAGCTCACTGAATACTTTAAATTCAAGTTCAATCCCGCCAAGCGAACCCTTATCTTCGTGCAAAATCAGTGGGCACTTCCCCGTGTCTACAAGGCCCTCCAGCCAATGGCCCATCTGCTTCCGCAGCAAATCGGCCTTTTGGGACTCAACTGCGAAGACTGGACTAATCTCACCACACCGACCGTCTCCACCATCATCGAGCCCGTCGACCAAGAAGGTCGCGAAGCAGCCGAGATGCTGCTCGCCCTACTTGACGGAAGCAGCGAACCCGGCGAGCAGCGCATTCTCGAGTGCAAGCTCAACTGGCTCGACTCCACCTCGATCTAGACCGCGGGACAAATGAATCAGTAGCGTTTGTCTCAAATCTTAAGTATTTGTTCGACAGAACGGCCCTTGCCGGCTCCTGCTAGACTGGTAGATTCCCAACCGTCCATCCAGGAGCCTCAATGTCGCGCAAGCCCGCCTACAAGCAAGCACTTTCCATCGGCACCGCCGTGGTGCTGGGGTTTGCGCTGTTTACGGGATCGCTCGACGGAGCGCCCAAGTTGCTGTCGCCGCAAGGCGATGAGCAGGCGGCGGCTCTGGCCGAAAAACAAAACGAGAGTCCCAGCCGCACCGACGACGAGGCAGACCTGGTCGCTCGGCTCGAATCGGGAACGGCGAGCGCGGCGGACCCTCAAAACAGCCAGGACTCCGGCGATGGCTCCGATTCCGCCGCGACCGACACCGATGACGACGTTTCCGCGGGCAGTGCCGCCACCCCCATCGACGAGGTCGAAAACCCCGACCTCAACCGCGCCCGCGGTGTTTATCTCAGCAGCATTCCCGACTACGCCGGCAACCCCTACGTTGCCCTTCGCGCCGACAGCACGCACCCGCTCGGCACGCCGTCATTCACACTCGATGAATACGATCGCGCCACCGAAGAGGGCTGCTTTAAGAAATTCTCCAAGCTCGACAGCCTGGGTCGCACTCGCAAGGCGCTCGCCTGTGTAGGCCCCGAGTCGCTCGGACAGGGAAAGCGCGGCGATATCTCGCGCATCCATCCTGCCGGTTGGCACCAGCAGCGCTACGACTTTATTCCGGGCCAGAGCCTCTACAACCGCTGCCACCTTATCGCCTGGTCGCTCTGCGGCGAAAACGCCAACCGCAAGAATCTCCTCACCGGCACGCGCTATCTCAACGAGACGGGCATGCTGCCGTTTGAAGAGCAGATTCTCAACTATATTCGCGATACGGGCAACCATGTGCTCTACCGCGTCACGCCTATGTATAACGAAGAGGAACTTGTCTGCCGTGGCATGCGCCTTGAGGCGCAATCGGTCGAGGACCACGGCAAGACCCTCTGCTTCCACGTATATTGCTACAACCTGCAGCCGCACGTGCAGATCGACTACACCACCGGCCGCAATCAGGCCTCGGGAGACTAGGACCGACCAAGCTGCCCCAAAGCCTAAATGATCCGTTTTCCTCCGCCCCCAAGGAATCAAAAAGAGCCGCCCCGGTTACCCAGGGCGGCCCTTTCGTCAGCACCTACATTGCAGACAAAATCACGTGCTACTTGGCGCGGCCCTCCTCATAGCGCTCGACCAGCTTGGCCTGAACGTCATAAGGCACCTGCTCATAGCCTGCGGGCTTCATGGTAAAGTCACCCGTGCCGCGCGTGATAGAGCGCAGGCGCGTCGAATAATCCGTCAGCTCTGCCAGCGGCGCCTGGGCAATAACCACGGTATCGCCGCGCTCATCGGTCTCCATGCCCGTCACGCGACCGCGCGATGCCGAGATGTCGCCCATCACAGCGCCGGCGTAGCTCTCGGGGATGGTCACCGTGATTTCCTCGATGGGCTCCAGCACCACCGGGTCGGCATCGGCACATGCCTTGCGCAGGCCGATGCGAGCTGCCGCGCGGAACGCCATCTCGTTGGAGTCGACGCTGTGATACGAGCCGTCGTACACAGCCACGCGAATGCCCGTGAGCGGGTAGCCGGCAATGATGCCGTCCTTCATGGTCTCCTGGACACCCTTGTCCACGGCGGGGATCAGCGAGCGCGGAATACGGCCGCCCACGACCTCGTCCACAAACTCATAGCCATCGCTCGTGCCGTCGGGCCCAATGAGCGGCTCCACGCGCAGCCAGCAGTCGCCGTACTGACCGGCGCCGCCGGTCTGCTTCTTATGGCGACCCTGGGCACTTGCCGTACGGCGAATGGTCTCGCGATACGGAATGCGGATCGGCACGCTCTTGGCCACGACTTTGGTGCGATCCTCCAAACGGTTGAGCAGCACCGAAACCTGCGCCTCACCAACGGCGGAGATAATGGTCTGGCCGGTCTCCTCGTCGCGGTCGATGCTCATGGTCGGATCGGCCTTGCAGGCCTTCTCGATAAACGTGTAGAGCTTCTCTTCGTCGCCGCGATTCTCGGCCTCGATGGCAATGCGGTACTGCGAGTTGGGGAACTTAAACGCCGCGGCCTCGACCTTACCGGTAATCGAGAGCGTGTCGCCCGTCTCGGCAGCCAGCTTGGGCGCCACGATGATGTCGCCGGCATAGGCGTGACCGACCTCGGTCATATCGCGGCCGCACATCACATACAGGTGAGCCAGACGGTCGCCCTTGCGGGTACGCGCGTTGATCAGCTCAAGACCCGGCTCAAGCGTACCCGTCAGCACCTTGATAAAGCTGATGCGACCCTGCTGCGGATCGGCCAGGGTCTTAAACACAAACGCCACCGGACGGTCATCGTCGCTCGAGATTTTGAGCGAATCACCGTCGATGAGCGGCATCTCGCCGTAGTCGGTCGGCGCCGGAAAGTACGTCGCGATGTCGTCCATCAGCGAGTTGACGCCCTGCTCCTTAATGCAATCGCCCGCAAAGACCGGCACAAAGATGCGCTCGGCGATCGCCTTCGACAGCAGGCCCTCAAGCTCCTCCTGCGTCAGCGTCTCCTCGCCTTCCAGGTACTTCATCATCAGCTCATCGTCGGCCTCGGCCACCAACTCGCACAGATGGTCATGGGCCTCCTCGGCCTGGGCACGATACTCCTCGGGAATCTCCGACTCAACGGCTTCGGTGCCGTTGCAATGGCGCGCCTTCATGCGCACCAGGTCGATGATGCCGTCAAAGTCCTCGCCCTCGCCCCAGGGAAGGGTCACGGCGCCCAGGCGCGTGCCAAAGCGCTCTTGCAGCAGGTCCATCGTGGTCGCAAAGCTGGCCTCGGAGCGCGACAGGCGGTTTACGAACACCGCACGCGCCAGACGCAGGTCCTCGGCGGCATACCAGAGCTTAACCGTCGTAGGCTGTGGGCCGGCCTCGGCGTCGACCACAAACAGAGCCGTCTCGCAGACGCTCATCGCGGCAAAGGCGTCGCCGATAAAATCGGGGTAGCACGGGGCATCGAGCACATTGATGCGCGCGCCCTTCCAGTCGATCGGCGCGATGGTCGTCGAGATGGAAAATGCACGCTTGACCTCTTCGGGGTCATAGTCGAGCGTGGGCTTGGTGCCGTCGTGGCCGCCCAGGCGGGCGGTCTTGCCGGAAAGGTGGAGCATGGCCTCGGCGAGTGAAGTCTTGCCCACCCCGCCTTGGCCTACGAGCACCACGTTCCTTACGTTACCGGTCTTGGGAGCACCCATGATGACCTCCTTGCAGGGCCGCGCGCAATGCGCGACGCCAACGGGGAGAGTTCGCGGTCGGTGCCATCCCGGGAGCAGCATGGTCGGCAGCCGAGCCGACTCACCCTCCAAATGTCCTATGCCACCACCCTACCCTCACGGGCGACCGTCCATGCATACCTTTCGGCGCACGTATGAATACAGGCGGCGAGAGGAAGAGACAAGCTTGTGAGGCGATTATTGAACCCCGTCGATGCAAACAAAAAGCCGCCACAGACCGTAAGACCTGCGGCGGCTTCGCCTTAATTAATAGTTGAGTAAATACCTGAGCCTATCCCTCGATACGGCTCAAGAACTCACGGGTGCGCTGCTCACGCGGATGGTCGATGACCTGCTCGGCAGGACCCTCCTCGACAATGCGGCCGCCATCCATAAAGACCACGCGGTCGGCAACATCGCGCGCAAACTGCATTGCGTGGGTCACAATCACCATCGTCATATTCTGCGCGGCAAGGTCTTTAATGACACGCAGCACCTCGGCCGTCAGCTCGGGATCGAGCGCCGAGGTCGGCTCGTCAAAGAACAGGATCTCCGGGTCGAGCGCCAAGGCGCGGGCGATACTCACACGCTGTTGCTGACCGCCCGAAAGCTCACACGGAACCTTGTTCTCGTTGCCCGTAAGCCCCATCTGCGCGATCAACTCGCGCGCACGAGCTTCCGCCTGTTCGCGCGGGCGCTTAAGCACGCGGATCGGCGCGTCGATGATGTTTTTCATCACGGTATAGTGCGGGAACAGGTTGTAATTCTGGAACACCAGGCCGAATCGCGAGCGTGCCCGCTTGGGCACATCGCCCTTCGCATAGACTGCGCCCGAACCCGCATCCGTCGCAACGGCAAGGTCACCAAACGAGAGCGAGCCTCCGCCGAGTGTCTCGAGCAGCGTGGCACACCGCAGCAGCGTGGACTTGCCGCCACCCGAAGGCCCGATAATCGCCACGACCTCGCTACGCTTGACCTCGAGCGAGATATCCTTGAGCACCTCATTGCCGCCAAACGCCTTGCGAGCGCTTTCGATTTTCATCACCGAGTTAGTCATGATAATAGTCCAGCTTCTTTTCGGCGGCGCCCAACAGCATCTCGACCACGAAGTTGAAAACCCAGTAGATCAGCGCCGCAATCGCAAACGGTACCATGCTCACCTGCGAGGCAACCAGGGCCTTGGCGGTCGAGAACATCTCGCCCACGCCAATGGCAAACGCCAGCGACGTGTCCTTGACCAGCGTGATGATCTCGTTGCCCATCGCCGGCAGAATACGCTTGGCGACCTGCGGCATCACGATATACAGAAACGTCTGCACGCGCGAATAGCCCAGCACCTCGGCAGCCTCGTATTGACCGCGCGGAATGGACTGCAAGCCCGAGCGATAGATCTCGGCAAAGTAACCGGCGTAGTTGATGATGAACGCCACGACGCACGCCGTCCACTTGGAATCGGGCGTGAGCGAAATGCCAAACACGTAGTACGGGGCAAAGTAGATGGCAAACATCTGCAGCATGAGCGGCGTACCGCGCATGACCGAGATATAGATGCGCGCAATCCAGCGAAGCGGCGCGATTTTGCTCATGCGCATAAACGCCACGGGAATTCCCAGCGGAATCGACCCGAGCAGCGTCAGCACAAACAGCTGCAAACTGACCAAGAATCCCTGGCCAAGCATCTGCATCATGACCTGAATAGACATTACTTGAGCACCCAATTATCGAAAGACAAACCATAGCTTGAATATTTATCGCAGAGGTCCTTGACCGTGCCGTCCTCGTAGAGCGCCTTGAGCGACTCGGCTACAGCATCGGCCGACTTGGTGTCGCCCTTCTTAAAGCCGACGGCGTAGTGCTCGCTGGACAGCGGCTCATCAAGCTGCGTATAAGCATCGGGCTTGGCGGCAAGCTGATACTGGGCAATCGAAAGGTCGCACGCCACGGCATCGACCGCGCCGCTCTCGAGCTGCATAAAGGCCGTGTTGTACTCGCCGATCGTGTCGAGCGTGGCAAACGTCGCTGCCAGATCCTTCTGGTCACCCTCGAGCACATCCTGCGCAGCGGAATCGGTCTGGGTAATCACGGTCTTGCCGGCAAGATCGTCCCAGCTCTTGATGTCTGCATCCTTCTTTACCACCAGCACCTGCTCGTTGAGCATGTACGGCTCGGAGAACGTGTAGTCGTCCTCGCGACCCTCCATGGTAAAGCCGTTCCAGATGCAGTTGATGGCGCCCGAGTTAAGCAGCGTATCCTTGGCGTCCCAGTCGATGGCCTCGTATTTGACCTCCCAGCCCTGCTTATCGGCAACAGCCTTGGCCAGATCGAGATCAAAGCCGGTGTACTCACCATCGTCGCCCACAAAGCCGTACGGAGGATAGGACTTATCAAAGCCCACCACGAGCTTCTTGGACTCCGCAGCGCCCTTCACATCCTTGGCCGCGGCAGAGCCAGCAGCGGAGCCCTTGCCGGCACCACCGCCGCAACCGACAAGACCAAGGCCAAGCACCGTGGCGAGCGAGCCGGCTAGACCAACAAACTGACGACGAGACATATCGGTGTTCATGGTATTCCCCCTTGATGGCACTTTAGTTAAGTAAAGTGAGTCGTGTAACGTCCAGAATCATACACTCTACCTTGATAAAGTACAAGGGAGAGGTTGCCCGGCGTGGGCGGGGAGCGGCGCGTAATTAAGTTTCCTGCTCTACAGTCCTGCGCAAGACGGAAAGCACATTAAGTGCTTTCCTTTGCGTGCGGAACTCGCGATAAACTTAATTACGCGCCGCTCCCCGCCCACGCCGGGCAAACATCGTTGGACTTATCGCTGACATGAAATGGGCGCTTGCATATCGTCTGCTAACTTGGCACGGTACAATGCTTTCAGATTTCAATTTGTAAATTAGTGGGGTTAATTCATGGCAGAATCTCGTGCGGAGCGTAAGGCTCGTCGTGCTTTGATCGAGGCGGCTGAGGGGTCAGAGGAGAAAAAATCTTCTAAGAAATCCAAGTCGTCTCAGGACGCGAAGGGTAAGTCGGCCAAGGGCAAGGCTAAGGCCAAGCGTCCCGGCTTTCGTCGGAACGAGGATAAGGTATCTCAGACTCGCTCCAAGCGCTCGCATAAAGATCAGGTTTCGTCTGCGCGTAAGGCTGTGGACCCCAAGTCTCCCTGTTCGATCATGAAAGCTTGCGGTGGGTGTACGGCGCTCAATCGTCCTTATAAGAAGCAGCTGGCGGCCAAGCAGGCTGCTATGGAAGAGCTGTTTGCTGAGATCTGTGAGCGCGAGGGCATTGCTGTAGATCCTATTCGTGGCATGGGTGTCACCCTGGGCGACCCGGGCAAATATCCTGCGCCGCGTGGCTTTCGTCATAAGGCTGCCACTCCCTTTGCTCCCGGTAAGGAGGGCGCTGTCCGTTGCGGTTTCTTTGAGCGCGGCACGCACAAGATCGTTGCCGTACCCGAATGCCCCGTCGAGGCACCGGGCGCCCGACAGATTCTTAACGGCATCGCGCGTGAGGCTGAGCGCCTGCGCATTCCTGCCTTTAACGAAGACAAGCATCTGGGGCTGCTTCGCTATGCCGTCGTTCGCTGCGGCTGGCGCACCGACCAGATTATGGTCACCCTCGTGACCGCCCAGCGTGACTTACCGCATGCGCAGGAGTTCTTTGAGGCTGTCGCCGCACTCGATCCGCATATCGTCACCGTTGCCCAAAACATCAACGGACGCCCCGGCAACGCCATCCTCGGCGAGGAAACCCGCATCGTGTATGGCGCCGAATGCATGCGCGACCAGCTGCTCGGCTGCGAATTCGACATCTCCCCCACCGCGTTTTATCAGACCAACCCGCAACAGACCGAGCTGCTCTATCAGCTCGCTATCGACGGCATGGATTTGCACCAGGGCGATGTGCTCATGGATGCCTATTGCGGTAGCGGAACTATCGGCCTGTGCGCAGCCAAAGCCGCCCAGGACAAGGGCATCGGCATTATGCTGCTCGGCGTGGAGCGCAACCCGGCGGGCATTGCCGACGCACGTCGCAATGCCGAGCTCAACGGCCTCACCCGCAGCGCTTGGTTTATGGCCGACGATGCCACCGACTACATCCTAGATGCCGCCGACAACAACGAGCGGGTCGATGTCCTTTCCATCGATCCGCCGCGCGCCGGCTCTACCCCCGAGTTCCTCGAAGCTGCCTGCGCGCTTAAGCCGCGCCGCATCACCTATATCAGCTGCAACCCCGTGACTCAAGAGCGCGACCTGCATCAGCTCCTCGACGGAGGCTATCGCCTGCTCAAGATTACGCCGATCGACATGTTCCCTCACACCGACCACACCGAAACCGTAGCGGTCCTCGAACGCCGCTAACCAACCTCAGTAGATTTTTGGGACAAGAAAGGGGGCGACCCGCCTGGGCCGCCCCCTTCGCTTGGTTTATAAACTCCGCTATATCCCCTTGCACAGGTCGCACACACCAGCTGCCGCCATCTCGCGCAGCAGCGTCTCGCGGTCGCGCGTCACGATCAAATCCAGCGGGAAGTGAATCTCGTCGAGCATCTTGCGCGCGTGATCGAGCTTGCCAATGGCCATGCCAATGTGGGCATCGGTCGACACGCCAATGCCCACGCCCAGCTCGGCGCAGCGCTCGGCGATCTTGCGGCATGCGGCCCAATGCTCAGTGTCGACACCGTGTTCAAGACTATGGTTGTTGATCTCGATAATCTTATGCTTGGCCTTGGCCGCCAGCAGTACCTCATCGATATCGAACGGCACGCCCGAACGACCCGTATGCCCAAGCATGAACACCTTGGGGTGCTCCAAGGCGTTGATATACATCTCGGTCGTCTGGGCCAGCGTCGCGCCTTCAGCAATCTGCGGATTATGCACGCTTGCAACCAAATAATCCAAATTACGCGCAACCAAATCGAACAGCGAATGCTGACGGCTGTACGAATCGCCGGCAATATCGAGCGTGACAGGAGTGTCCTCGCCAAACAGGCTTCCGTCTAGCGAAACGATATCGGCCTCGGCACCACGCAGCACTAGCACGCCGCTCCAAATGCGCGGCCAGATATCCTGGTTGATAAAGAACTGGTAACTGCGCAGGTCATTGGGGCAAGCCGTAACCATAGAGCTCAGATGGTCGGCGGATCCGAGCACCTGCAAGCCACGCTCTGCCGCCCAGTACACATTCTCCTCAATGGTCGAATATGCATGCGCAGAGAACATCGTATGGGTATGAATGTCACAAGAAAGCAGGTAGGGCATCAGGTCTCCTTATCTGGCACGGCCGTCGCTTATATTCATTGTACGCATAGCCTTCGATAGTCGTAAAACCACTCCATCCCAAAGACACAACGTCCATGACAACGGGGTCCGGCTTAACACCAAACCCCGTTTCACGTAAAACATTGTAGGCAGAGCGCTTTACTTTTAACGATACTCGTCCGCCAACTGTTTCCAAGCGGGTAGCGAATTGACAATCGTTTCGTAACTCACGCAATAGCCCAGGCGGAACCAGCCTGGCATACCAAAGCTGTCCGAGGGAACCGCAAGCAACTCATACTTCTTTGCGCGCTCGCAAAACGCATTCGCATCGGACTCCAACGCTTTCACCCATAGGTAGAACGCGCCATCCGGCTCAACATAGGTGTAGCCATACTCCGCTAGTGCGTCGGTAAGCGCGGTGCGGTTACGTGCATAGGCCTCAACGTCACTCGGCTCATCGATGCAGTCGATAATTACGCGCTGAAAGAGCGCCGGCGCGCACACGAAGCCCAGCGTACGGGCAGCACCCGCAACAGCCGGCATCAGACGGGCAGCCTGCGGATTGGTGTTGGGAACCAAGATCCAACCCACGCGCTCACCAGGCAGCGACAGCGACTTGGAATACGAGTAGCACACGATGGTGTGCTCGTAGATCGAGGGCACCCAAGGCACCTCGGCACCGTACACGATCTCGCGGTACGGCTCATCCGAGATGAGCATAATCGGATTCTCGGAATCGCGCTGAGCGTTGGCCTCGCGCAGAACATTGGCCAGTCGCGTCAACGTGTCGCATGTATATACGGCACCGGTCGGATTGTTGGGAGAGTCGATGATGACGGCCGCCGTCTTATCGCTGATCGCCTTGAGCACGTTGTCCACGCTCAGCTGGAACGTATCTTCATCGGCGAGCGCCTCAACACACGTACAGCCGGCCTTCTCAATCCAAACGCGATACTCCGGAAAGTACGGGGCGATAACAATAACCTCGTCGCCCGGATTCGTAACGGCGTTGAGCGCGCAGGTGAGCGAAGCCGCGGCACCCACCGTCATAAAGACGTCTTTGCCCTCATAGCTCGTGCCAAAGCGGCGGTTGAGCGATTCGGCGACGGCTGCTCGACATTGCGGCAGGCCCGGAGCGGGGGTGTAGCCGTGCAACTGGTCACTCGGCAGCTCCAGGGCCTTCTTAATCGACTCAGCCACAGCAGCGGGCGCCGGAACGCTCGGATTGCCCAGCGAAAAATCGAATACGTTTTCCGCACCGATCTGCACCTTGCGCTCAAGGCCATAGCTAAAAATCTCACGGATGATGGAGCTTTCCGCACCGCGAGCATACATAGTTTCGTTGATCATCTGTTCCCCTTTCACATAGGCGCTATTGTACGCTTTAGCCGAGCACAGTGCCGCAGCAATGTTGATTGGGGACAGACTTAAATGCGTGAAAACGCTCATTTAAGTCTGTCCCCCAATCAACAGACAGCCCCATATCGCTCAAAAGAAAAAGCCTCCGCAGGTTTCCCGGCGGAGGCTTTTGTTAGAAGGACTATTTGTCGGTGTCGGTATCAGCGTTGACGGCACAGTCATCGCCGGCGTCATCGGATGCGGCTTCGGTATCTTCCTGCATGGCCGCCTGCGCAAAGGCCGCGGCATCAGCCGCCAGCTCCTCCTCGCTCATACGAGGCGCGCGCTTCTTGGTCGGCATGCCGGCCGCCTTGGCATTGCGCTCCTCCTTGGCCGCCAGGATATCGCCCTCGCGCTCAAGGTAGGCATTCCACTCGTTGTCGAGCAGGGCGTTCACGGTGCCGCCCTCGACGGTCTCGCGCTCAAGCAGCACCTTCGCCATCAGATCAAGCTGATCGCGACGGGCGTCCAGAATCTCGACCGCACGACGATGGGCCTCACGCATAATGCGCTGAACCTCGATATCGATGCGGCGCGCCGTCTCCTCGGAGTAATCCTGGTGATCGGCGTAATCGCGACCAAGGAACACCTGATGTTGCGCCTCGCCAAACACTTGCGTGCCCAGCTCCTCGCTCATGCCCAGGCGCGTGACCATCTCGCGCGCCATCTTGGTTGCGCGCTCCAGATCGTTGCTCGCGCCCGACGTAATATCATCGCACATGAGCTCCTCGGCAACGCGACCGCCCAAGAACACGGCGAGCTCGTCGAGCATCTCGTTCTTGGTCTTGAGGAAGTGGTCCTCCTGCGGAAGCTGCAGCGTGTAGCCCAGCGCCTGGCCGCGGCTGACGATCGAGATCTTGTGGACCGGATCGGAGTGCTCCAGGATGTGGCCCACCAGGGCATGACCGCTCTCGTGGTAGGCAATCGTGGTGCGCTCGGCCTCGGTCATCACGCGACCCTTGCGTTGCGGTCCGGCAATCACGCGCTCCATCGACTCCTCGACCTCGTCCATCGAGATCACGGAACGATGACGGCGAGCGGCCAGCAGCGCAGACTCGTTGAGCAGGTTCGCCAAATCGGCACCAGTAAAGCCAACGGTCATCTGGGCGAGCTTCTCAAACTTAACGTCCTCGTCCATCGGCTTGTTCTCGGCATGCACGCGCAAGATCTGCTCGCGGCCCTTCACATCCGGACGGTCGACCGTAACCTGACGGTCAAAACGGCCGGGACGCAGCAATGCCGGATCCAGGATGTCAGGACGGTTGGTCGCAGCGATCAGGATGACCGACTCGCTTTCCTCAACGCCGTCCATCTCGACCAGCAGCTGGTTGAGCGTCTGCTCGCGCTCGTCGTGACCGCCGCCCAAGCCAGCTCCGCGCTGACGTCCCACGGCATCGATCTCATCGATGAAGATGATCGACGGGGCCTGGGACTTGGCCTCCTTAAAGAGGTCACGCACACGGCTGGCGCCGACACCTACGAACATCTCGACAAAGTCGGAACCCGAGATGCTAAAGAACGGCACGCCCGCCTCGCCGGCAACGGCCTTGGCCAGCAGCGTTTTACCGGTGCCCGGAGGGCCAACCAGCAACACGCCACGCGGGATCTTGGCGCCCAGCTTGCGATAGCGATCCGGATCGCTCAAAAAGTCACGGATCTCCTCGAGCTCCTCGACTGCCTCGTCCACGCCGGCAACGTCTTCAAACTTGACCTTGGGGCGTGTGGCCTCGTTGGTCTTGGCGTTGGTCTTGCCAAACTGCATGTTCCTGTTGTTGGCGCCCATCATCTGGCGCATAAAGTAGAACATGATGGCGATAAGGGCGATCGTCGGAAGCACACTCATCGCCAAGTCGCCCCAAAAATCGGGATCGTTGGTGTTGACGATGTACTTGGTATCGGGGTGCTCCGCCATGAGCTCGGCAAGCGAATCGGAGCCGACATAGGTCGAGGAGAAGCTCTTGAGCTCGCTCGTATCGCCCTTGTCCTTCTTCGTCTTCCAGTAATGACCCGTCACGCTTCCGTCTTGAACCGTATAGGTCAGATCTTCGACGCGATCCTGCTTGATGGCGCTCACCATCTCGCTCGTCGCGAGCTTAACGGTATTGCTGGAATTGGCAAAGCCGGAGCCCATGTTAAAGAAGGCGTAGCCCAGAAGCGCGCAAGCCAAAATAAAATACAGCCAGCCCGTACGCGTGGGCTTCTTGCCTCCGGGCATCCCCGGGATCTTAGGCTCCCGGGGAGTCTGGGAATTGTTATCGTTATGGTCGTCGGGCATCTTACGAATAAACCTCCGGTTTCAAAATGCCCAGATACGGAAGGTTACGATAGCGCTCGGCATAGTCGAGGCCGTAGCCCACCACAAAGGCATCGGGGCAATGGGTTCCAACATACTTGGGCGTGATGGCCGAGACGCGGTCCTCAACGTCCTTCCACAGGAAGGCGGCGACCTCCAGAGAAGCGGGCTTGCGGCTCTCGAGGTTCTTCATCAGATACTTGAGCGTCAGGCCCGAGTCCAGAATGTCCTCGACGATCAGCACGTCGCGACCGCGGATGTCGATATCCAGGTCCTTAATGATACGCACGATACCCGAGGACTTCACACCGTCGCCATAGCTCGAAACAGCCATGAAATCGATGTTGGTCGGTAGCTCAATCTTGCGCATCAGGTCGCCCATAAAGACAACGGCACCGCGCAGAACCGCGATCAGCACCAGATCCTTACCCGCGTAGTCGCGAGTGATCTCCTCGCCCAGGCGAGAAACGATGCCGTCGATATCCTCCTGCGTAAACAGAACCTTCTCGATATCCGGATGTTGAGAAGCCATGACAACCCTTTCTTGTGCTTAATCGCCCACACACCGCCGTATGGACGCGAACTACACATTCTAGCAGCGCACGGGGTATATTTTCCAGCCCGCGCACCATCAGCGCGGGAATACCGTCAACGCCGCACAGAACAGCTGGTGCGAGGGGCTAATCCGCGTCAACCACGCGAAGCAGATAAGCCACACGCGTCGCCGCCGTGCATTTAAAACGTTCGTCCGCGCGAACTCCGGCGACCCACACCACGGCACCTCCCGGCGCCGTCCTCACCACGGGCACGCCGGCGCGCTCGGAAACGGGAATGCGAGCCTCGCCTAGCAAGTCGGATACCTTCTTGCTTCGGCCACTCATTCCTAACGGGCACATCACGTCTCCCGGTGCGGGACCGTCCACCCACAGGCGCGCCAATCGCGCCTCTGCAGGGATCTCGCCACGTGAGCCCGCCAGGATCCGCTCACTATCGCTGTCGGCAAAACCCAGGGCAGCCGCGTCTACCAAAGCTGTCACTTCCCCGGCAGCCGCAAGCTCACGGGCGCGGCGCACGATATCGCATCCCGGCTCAACGGCCATCGGCTCTGCGACCAGCATGCGCCCCCCGCCCAACGGCAAACGACCGGGTATGGTAATCCAGTCCGCAACCAGCCCCTCACGAGCCGCCGGCGCCTTAAACGCTAGCATGCCAAACTCGACGCGCGCGTCAATTCCCGCCGGAAGCGTGACCGAGCCTGTGCCTTCGGCAACGCAGGAAAGGACTCGCTCCACATGTCGCATCTCTGGACGAGCGCCCGGATCGATGCGTTTGATCGCCAGTCGCACGATGCGCCGCGCGATTACCACCTCGGCCGCAGCAAGGCGTCTGGCATCGAGCACTAGCGCGCCCGCCGCCTCCTTGCGCAGGCAGCTTCGAAACGCCTGTGCCGACAGCTGGGATAGAAACGCATCTTCGTCACCCAAGATCTCACAGGCGGCGCCAATCGTCTTGCACACGCTCGCATTACGCTGTGCCACCACTGGCATTACCCGATGGCGCACGTAGTTTCGCAGATACGAGATATCCTCATTGCTCTCGTCTTCACGCCACGGCTGACCATGTACCTGTAGATAGCCCACGAGCTCGCCATGAGTTAGGTCGAGCAAGGGACGCACCACGATATTCCTCCGGCGAGGAATGCTCGATAGACCAGCGGGCCCCGAACCCTTAATCGCGTTCATCAAAAACGTTTCCGCGCGATCCGAAGACGTGTGCGCGGTGCAGATACGAGCCGCCGTTCGCGGTGCCCCCGTCTGGGCGCAGAGTTCGCGAACATACCTCCGCGCCGCGGCATAGCGCACCTCGCGGGCCGCGGCCTCAATATTGCCCGACTCCCCATCAAAATAAGCGTGCTCCACACACAGCGGTAAACCATATTGCGCGCAGAGCTCACGCACAAAGGCCTCGTCGCCATCGGACGCCTTGCCGCGCAGATGATGGTTTACATGCAGCACATGCAGGCGCTCGCGAGCAATGGGGGCAACACCGCGTCCGTCTTGGATATCCAGCTTTGATGTGCACGCCATAAGAAGCAGTGCCGTCGAGTCCGCGCCGCCTGATACCATGAGCACGACAGGAGCTGCCTGCTGCCTCGTCCGGGTCTCATCGACTGCCCCAGGCACGGCATGGTGTCCGTAATGCTGTGATACCGTTGGCATTCGCTTCCTCCTTTATTCGTCCGCACCCATTGTATCCTTTGGAATCTTATGTCTTGCCTGCACCTTCATATCCTCGGCAGTGGCTCTAAAGGCAACTGCGCACTCATCGAGGGCCCGCAGGGGCTAATTATGGTCGATGACGGACTGTCTCGCCGCGAGACATTAAAGCGCATGGCAGAACTGGGGCTCTCGGCAGACAACGTCTCGGCTCCTCTCATTACTCATGAGCATAGCGATCACATCAAGGGCCTCGATGTCTGGTGCAAGCACTGGCACGGCCCCCTCTTTGCCAGCAGGGGCACTCTTTCGAGCAAAGAAAATCTTTCGCATCTGCCTGTCGAGGAATTCGATCCCGGTGACACCCTATCCATTGCCGGCATCCACGTGCAAACCTACTCAACGTCACACGATGTCATCAATCCAGTCGGCTATCGATTCGACACCCTCGATGATTCCATCGGTTTTGCCACCGACACCGGAGAGCTATCGAGCCAAGCCATGAACACCCTCGAAGATTGTCGAGTCCTCGCACTCGAAAGCAACCACGATGTGACCATGCTGCGCGAGGGAGAATATCCCCGCTTTCTTCAGGAGCGCATCCTGTCTGCAAGGGGACACCTCTCCAATGGCCAAGCCGCCGAAGCCGCGCGCGAACTTGTTACCGAACGCACCGAACAGCTCATTGCCATGCATATCAGCCAAGATAACAATCGTCCGAGCCTTACCGTCAAAAGCTATGCCAAAGCTCTGACCGCAACCCTGGATGACGAGGTCGGCAGCTCCGCAACCCTTCTCCAAGGATCGCGAAAACTCTCGATACGCCCCGCAAGCCAGCATCGGCCAGTAACCATTCAATAGACTGTCCTAGACAGCAAAAGGGGCCGAGAATCGCTTCCCAGCCCCTTTTGCTGTCTTTTAATAGCGCAGAACACCAACGAAGTTAGTCGATGGAGATCTTCGTAACGTTCTTCTTCTCGACGATCTTGGGGACCGTAACGGTCAGGATGCCGTCAGCGTACTTAGCCGAGAGGCCCTCGCTCGAAGCGTCCTTTAGATACACGCCACGCGTCGCGCTGTACGAGCTGAACTCCTTCTGCAGGAAGTTCTTGCCCTCGTTCTCCTCGTCTTCCTCGACATTCACGCTAATGGACAGACGGCCCTCGTTAAGCTCGACATCGATATCGTCCTTGGCGACGCCGGTCAGATAAGCCTTGACCTCATAGTCGTCGCCCTTATCCTCAACGTCAACGGGAAACGCCTTGGAAGCAATCGAGTTGTTTGCAAGGTCGGTCATATCATCAAACAGATCGAACAGCGAGCTAGCAGAAGGACGAACGCCAAAAAACGAACGATAAGGAACCATGCTTGCCATGTTTACCACTCCTTTTAGGACTGCCGAGCCATCTTCTAGGTGACTGGGACTTCTTTTGACGCTCATATATATGCCCACACAGTGCTTATATATACATTGACTATAAAGTTTTTTGAGTCAAGTACTATAAGCATATCTAAGTGTAATTGACTCAGGTTTTAGTAAGGTTAAGGTTCTTTGAACCAGAGCTTAAATAACGAGTATGTTCGCAGCTACAAATAACAAGGGGCTTACAATGAGCGCGTACACGTTGTTGGTAACGAGCTAAAGGGCATCATGGACGACCAAAACCAGAACAAAATGTTTATGCAGACGCAGGGGGAAGAAACTTCCACGCAGCCGCCACGGTTCCATCGCCCCCACATCTCGCAAGAGCCCATTAATGATCCGGAGCCCGAGTATGTGACGAGAAATCGATATCAAACACTCGAGGATGCCCAAACGGGACGTAAACATATGGGCGTCGCCTCGGGAGACCCTGTATATCTAAAAGACGCACCATTATCTAAAAACAGCGCAGCTAGTGATGAGCCACTGAAAGCATCAGCCGCTCATCAACAAAGAGGTTCTCGACCCAAGCAAACCTTGACGCATTCGGCTCGCTATCTCGAAACGCCAAAACAGGGAAAATCAATCTTCGTTTCGTCAAGTAAAAGACGCAAGCAGCATCGACTGACAATCCTGCTTTTGATCATTGTGGCCATAGCAGTTGCCCTTGTTATTAGATTTATCTTCTTTAAATAAGGGCTCAATACCAAAAACGATAAGATCGTCTGGTGTAATTGAGTCATTTACGCCCCATAAACGCAAAAAAGGGGGAGGCCGCGAGGCCTCCCCCTTCTCAGTTCAAGCGTACGGCTCGGTGCCGTCCACCGGTCAGCGGCGCCCTGGCCTCCCACGGGCTGACCCCGCAGTACTCTCGGCGCGATGGGGCTTAGCTTC
>JAXIZI010000005.1:0-2363 GCA_036304065.1 Collinsella sp.
CCGCCTCTCGGCGGCCTTGCGAAAAACAAATCCAAGTTAGACCATTTCAAATGGTTCGATGTCTGCCCGGATGCGACACTCGGAAGTGTCCATCCTCGCAGTATCCGGTTCTCAAGGTGCACGCCCCGCGGCTCATCCGGTTCCACCGGGCCGCGCGGCAAGGAGATATATTGCCAGACCGCGAAGCGATGTGGGACGTCAATTCCACTCTTCACAAGTCCTACACAACTTATCGCTTCCTATATAAGTAATAGAAAGGCTGGTGCAGAAATACTGCGCGTATCAGATGATGACCCTTCGGTTAAGAGATATATAAAGATCGGTCACCTGTAAGTGTCTATCTACCCGCGCTTTTGCTATATAAACCAGCGCTCTAGATAAAAAGAGGGAGTGCCGCGCACAGTGCGACACTCCCCTAGCGATTCAACAGAATCTATTAGGCCTCGAGAGCCTTCTTGGCAATGGCAGCCAGCTCGTTGAAGGACTCGATGTCCTCGTAAGCCATCTGAGCCAGGACCTTACGGTCGAGCTCGATGCCGGCAACCTTCAGGCCGTGCATGAACTGAGAGTAAGAGATGTCGTTCAGGCGAGCGGCAGCGTTGATGCGGGTGATCCAGAGAGAGCGGATCTCGCGCTTCTTGTTGCGGCGATCACGATACTGATACTGCAGGGAGTGCTGGACCTGCTCTTTAGCATGCTTGTAAGTACGCGAAGCGGCACCGTAGTAACCCTTCGCACGGTGCATAACGGTACGGCGCTTCTTCTTGGCGGCAACAGCGCGCTTAATACGTGCCATGTTCTATCAACTCCTAGACGGTAAAACGAAAAACGGGAACGCGAACTTAGGCGAGACGCGACTTGATGACCTTGCGGTCGGCAGCGGCGATCTCGGTCTCCTGACGGAAGCCACGCTTACGCTTGGTGGACTTCTTGCTCAGGATGTGGCTCTTGAAAGCCTTGGCGCGCATAAGCTTGCCGGTGCCAGTCTTGCGGAAACGCTTCTTGGTGCCGCTGTGGGACTTCATCTTAGGCATGAAATACTCCTTAATCGGTTACAGAACACTAGTTACTTGGTATCGCTTGCCGCTTTATCCTCATCGAAGGCGCCCTTAATCGGGGCGAGCAGCATAAGCATGTTACGGCCTTCCATCTTAGGCTTGGACTCGACCGTAGCGTAAGGCTTGAGATCCTCGGCGAGACGCTCGAGAACGTTAAGACCCTGCTCCGGGTGAGCCATCTCACGGCCGCGGAACATGATGGTGATCTTAACGCGTGCGCCCTTCTTAAGGAAACGCAGAACGTGGCCCTTCTTGGTCTCGTAATCGCCAACGTCGATCTTGGGTCGGAACTTCATTTCCTTGACCTCGACCTTAGACTGGTTCTTACGAGCGGCCTTGGCCTTCATGGCCTGCTGGTACTTGAACTTACCGTAGTCCATGACCTTGCAGACCGGCGGCTCCGCGTTGGGAGCGATCTCGACCAGGTCGAGACCCTGATCGTCGGCGACGCGCTGGGCATCGCAGATGGCGAACAGGCCGAGCTGAGAGCCATCGACGCCAATCAAACGGCACGAAGATGCAGTGATCTCGTCGTTGATGCGGGTGTCATCAGACTTAGCTATTTTCCCTACCTCCATTCATAAAAAAATAACCCGGCGCTTCTCAGCAACCAGGTCGTACACATAGACTTCCTCGATTTGAGGAAGGTAATCTAAGTTGTATGACCAGTCAGCTGCTCATTGGCGCCAAAAGGTGGGAGCCCTCGGGTTCCTCTTTAGGGCATTGCGGGAACAACGCCTTGCGAATAATAACACGTACAACGCGCTATCACATTACGTACACGAAAAAGGGGGCCTTGACCCCCTTGAAGCGCAGGTGCATGTATGGTGCCCGAGGCGAGACTCGAAGGGCCTTCGCTTCGCGAAGCCCCGGGCTTCGGGCGCATGGCGCCCTCGCCACGCTCCGCTACAAACAGGCCACAGGCCTGTTTGCTTAACGCTCCGCGCGCTCACGCGAGTTCGGCACGAAAAAGGGGGCCTTGACCCCCTTGAACGCTCACTTGCATGTATGGTGCCCGAGGCGAGACTCGAACTCGCACGTTGTTGCCAACGGTGGATTTTGAGTCCACAGCGTCTGCCAATTCCGCCACTCGGGCACGTAATGCGTGAGTTAGTTTATCACAGCTTTCTGTTGATTAGTCCGAAAATGGAACTTCGAGCATTTTGATAAGCTCAACCCTTGATTATCGACTTCATCCGAACACCTCCCACATTCATCCGTACATGTACGGATGAATGTGGGAACCCGATACCCTGAGGGCCGGATCGGCCGGCCCCGGGAGATCGGAGGACGTCATGTCCGGAA
>JAXIZI010000006.1:0-5116 GCA_036304065.1 Collinsella sp.
GGGCGAGGACGAGAACCGCAAGCTCGACGAGCGCGTCCGCGCCTTCCTGACCCGCGGCGTGACCGGCGACACCGACATCAACATCATCGACACCGCCGAGTTCGCGATCCCCGGCCTTGACGACGAGTTCCGCGTCATCGTGTCTCCGTGGATTCTGACGGTGCTCGTTACCGACCGCCTGGCTCGCTACTACGAGACGGTCACCAAGCACAACCTCAAGTATCGTCGCTACTATCACCAGTTCGACTACTAAAGAAAACGGGTGCGGGAACGTGCCGGGCTATTGAGAGGAACACAGAATGAGACAGTACATCATCGCCAGCCATGCGCACTTCGCTACCGGCATCAAGGAGAGCGTCGAGCTGCTCTCGGGCGCTCGCGACAACGTCCACGATCTTTCGATGTTCGTCGATGGCCGCATGGACGTGGCCGAGGAGGCCCAAAAACTGCTGGCAGGCATGTCTGCTGACGATGATGTCGTTGTCTGCACCGACCTCTTTGGCGGCAGCGTCAACAACGAGTTTACCAAGATCGTCCAGACGCGTCCCCGCACGTACCTCGTTACCAACATGAACCTTCCTCTCCTCATCCAGTTGCTGTTCTCTGACGAGTCGGCGCCGGTTGAGGAGACGATTCGCGCCATCGTCGCTGCGGACGATACGCGCGTGAAGTTTGTCAACGATCTTTTGGTCGATGACGACGAGGAAGAAGAGTTCTAATCCGCAGCACCTACTGACACGCCGTAAGACGGCACAAGACCTTTGGGGGGGTCACATTATGATTCAGCTACTTCGCGTTGACCATCGCCTGCTTCATGGCCAGGTCGCAGTTTCCTGGGTTCAGGGCCTTGGCTCCAACTGCATCTTCTGCGTGGGCGATAAGGTCGCTAACGACCCGGTGTGGAAGACGACGCTCAAGATGGGCAAGCCTGCCGGCTGCAAGCTCGTCATCAAAGATATGGAGCATGCAATCGAAGCTATCAACTCGGGCGTGACCGACAAGTACAAGATGATCATCTGTGTCGCCACTATTGCTGAGGCAAAGCAGCTTGTTGAGGGCTGCCCGCAGATCAAGTCGGTCAACCTGGGCAACACCAAGCCCAAGGACGAGAAGCGTCCCGATGCTCGTCAGGTCTCTCGTCAGATCTTCCTGACCGCGGCCGAGGAAGCCGATGTGCGCGAGATGCTGGATCGTGGCGTTGAGGTCGAGATTCGACCCCTGGCCGATGACCCCAAGGTTGACTGCGCCAGCGTGCTCTAGGCGTTCAATTTCGAAGAGTCTGAGCTCTTCGTAGTGTCCTATTAGGAAAGGGGGATATATGCTTACCCAAGCAATCCTCATCGGACTTATCGCCGCATTTGGTAAGTTCGACTGCCAGCTCGGTACGCTCTATGCGTTCCGCCCCATCGTCCTGTGCCCGCTCGTGGGCCTGGTGCTGGGGGACCTGCAGTCCGGCCTCGCGATCGGCGCCAGCCTGGAGCTGCTGTTCATGGGCTCGATCTCCATCGGCGCCTACGTGCCGCCTGATGAGACGATCGGCGGCGTGCTCGCCTGCGCCTTCGCTATCCAGCTGGGCCAGAGCACCGAGGCAGCCATCGCGCTTGCCATGCCCATCGCCACGCTGTGCCTTGCCATCAAGAACATCCTCAACGCCGCCCTGCCGATCCTGGTTGACCGCGCTGATGTCTTCTCCGGCCAGGGCAACCTTAAGGGTGTCTATGCGATGCACTTCCTGATCGGTTTGACCGGTATCATCATGGCGTTCCTGCTGTGCTCGCTGTCGTTCTATCTGGGTGCTGACGCCATCCAGGGCATGCTCGACTTCATCCCGCCCTTTGTCCTTGCTGGCTTTGGCGTTGCCGCCAACATCCTGCCGGCCATGGGCTTCGCCATGCTCGGCCGCCTGGTGCTCACCAAGCAGCTCGTGCCCTTCTACTTCCTGGGCTTCCTGCTGTGCTCCTACGCCAACGTGCCCGTCCTGGGCGTCGCCCTGATCGCCATCATCATCGGCATCGACAAGTTCGACCTGCTCGGCCTGGGCGGAGCCCAGCCCCAGCTCTCCGCGGAAGGGGATGAGGACGATGACTTCTAGTCCCGAGAACAAGATCACGCGCTCCGACCTCGTCAAGAGCGCCGTCAACGTCGGCGCCCTGGGCATGGAGTTCTCCTGGACCTACTACAAGCAGATGAACATCGCCTTCTGCCTGATGGTCGCCAACATGCTCAAGAAGATCTACGCCGGCCGCCCCGACGACTACGCCGAGGCCCTGCACCGCCACTGCGCGTTCTTCAACATCACCGTCCAGTTCGCCCCGTTCGTCGGCGGCATCGCGATGGCCATGGAGGAGAAGGTCGCCCGCGGCGAGATCGAGCCCGAGAGCGTCAACGACGTCAAGGCCGCCCTCATGGGCCCGCTGTCCGGCATCGGCGACTCCATCTTCCTGTCGACGCTGCGCGTGGTCGCCGCCGCGGTGGGCATCAGCCTGTGCCAGGCCGGCAACCCCTTCGGCCCCATCGCCTTCCTGCTCATCTACAACGTCCCCGGCTTCGCGCTGCGCGTCTGGGGCGCCGTCAAGGGCTACGAGCTGGGCGTGGGCTTCCTGGACGAGGCCCAGAGGACCGGCCTCATGCAGAAGATCATGACCTGCGTGGGAATCGTGGGCGTCATGGTCGTGGGCGCCATGTGCAAGGACATGTTCTGGGCCAGCATCCCGGTGGCCATCGGCTCGGGCGAGGACGCCCAGACCCTCCAGGACATCCTGGACGGCATCATGCCCGGCATGCTCGGCATGATCGCCTTCTGGCTGTACTACTGGCTGCTGTCCAAGAAGATCAACCCCATGGTGCTGATCGTGGCCACCATGGCCGTGGGCATCATCGGCGCGTTCTTCGGCGTGCTGGCGTAAGGGCCCGGCTGCATAGACTGTCATTGCAACCTGGTAAGGGGATGGAGCGGGCCTATGCCCTCCATCCCCTTACTTGTATAGAGGGAGTTCGTATGTTCGCGAAGGATCGCGAAGCAATGCGCCTGACGCCGGCAGAGGTCAGGCTGATTCTTATTGAGTCCCTGCAATGGTGCGCCAACAACGCGGTGTACTTTTTAGGGCTTATC
The DNA here is from genome assembly GCA_036304065.1 of Collinsella sp. GTDB lineage: Bacteria > Actinomycetota > Coriobacteriia > Coriobacteriales > Coriobacteriaceae > Collinsella. The sequence goes on from JAXIZI010000006.1 coordinate 3,113, forward strand.
GGCGCGGCGACGTATGATTTGGCTGGCACGGCCTTTTTGGTTGCTGCCATTACGCTCGTACGCAATCTTATGACGTCGGCGGGCAATATGGTGTCGGGCTCGGTCATCGACCGCTTTGGACCGCGCCGGACGTCGTTTGTGACGTGCGTGATTACGGCGGTGCTATCGCTTGGCGTGGGGTTGGCGCCGTTGTCTGTCCCCGGGCTTGTGTTTGCCGCGTGCGTCTTGGGGCTTGCGGGCGGCTTTATCAACACCTGTACGCATGCGTTTCCGGGATACCTGGAGTCGACCACCGAGGGCCGTACCCGCGTGAACGGTCTCATGGTGTTCTACAGCAATATCGCCTATACCGCTGGCCCGCTGCTCGGTGGTGCCATCGTGAGCTGTTTTGCCACGCAATCGGTCTATCTGCTCATGGCGGGCATGATGGGTGTGGCGGCCGTGCTCTCCTTGGGCTGTCACGAGTGTGTTGCTCCCGCAAAAGGGGAGAAGCCGAAGGGCGGCATTCTGGGCGGCATGGCCGAGGGCGCGCGACTTACGTTTCGCGACCACGACCTGCGCCTTATCTTTATCTCGGGCTTTCTGGGCTTCTTTGCGTTTGGCGCGTTCGATTCGCTGGAGTCGTTGTTCTATCGCGATGTGCTCAACGTGGATATCGTCTGGCTGGGCTGGCTGTCCTCGGTCGTGGGCCTCACTTCCTCGGTGGGCGCGTTCATCCTGACCAAGCTTTCTGCCCGCCATGCCAACCTGCGATTGCTGCTCGGCGCGCTCATGGCCGTGGGCATTGGGTCCATGGTGTACGTGGGCACCGATATGCTGGGGGTCGCGATTATCGGTCAGGCGATTAACGGTCTGGCCTGGGGATTCCTGGAACCGCTGCAGATGATCTTGATTCAGGAGCGCGCTGACATCAAATACCTGGGGCGCATTACCGGCTTTGTGCGTTTTGGCCTGATGAGCGCCGGCGTGCTGCCGCTGCTGGCGGCTCCGTTTTTGGCGGAGGCTTTGGGTGTCCAGACGGTACTGTTTGGGGCATCGACCATTATTGCGCTGGTAGGAACGCTGTTCTTTGTCACACAAGGGAGGCGCCAGAGGCGTTAGCTATACATTCAATTCTAATTTAATACCACTCACCAGAGAATTTCGACCGTTCACCGAGGATTGGAGCAGATTGATAAGTGGTATTAAAAACACATTAGGTGTATGTCTATAATTGGTATCGAAAAGAAACGCGATGTATAGAGTTGCGTGCAGGACAGAAAGGAAAAGCCATGAAGGAAACCGAGAAGATCGAGATCATGCACTTTAGCCAGGAGGGCTACGTCGAGGACGGCAAGAACGTCTACGAGACCGGCAAGAAGATGATTGAGCTCGCCGACAAGGTCGCCGACGAGGGCTACGACGCCGTGTTCCTGATGGGCGTCGGCGGCACCTGGGACGAGCTCATGCAACTTGAGTACCTCATGAACAAGTTCGGCGACCGCGACCTCGAGGTCTACCTGATCCACGCCGCCGAGTGGAACGTCTCCGGCCACAAGCGCATGACCGAGAAGTCCGTCGTGCTCACCGCCTCCGAGTCCGGCACCACCCCCGAGGTCCTCGAGGCCGTCAAGAAGATGAAGGAAAAGGGCATTCGCGTCTACGCCATGACCAAGCCCGAGGGCCCCATCGGCCAGGCTGTCGGCGCCGAGAATTGCGTCAAGATGGCTTCCGATCATGGTAACGGTGGCTGCGAGATGGGCTACTACCTCGCCGACTGCTTCGGCCTGCGCCTGCTCAACCGCCGCGGCTGCTTCCCCAAGTTCGATAAGTTCATCGAGCAGACCAAGGACGTTTGGACCCACCTGGTCGACATCCGCAAGAGCTTCGAGCCGCGCGCCGAGGAGCTCGCCAAGAAGTACGCCCTGGCCCCCTACACCATGTTCATCGGCTCCGGCGCCCTGTGGGGCGAGACCATCCTGTTCTCGATGTGCATCCTGGAGGAGATGCAGTGGAAGCGCACCC
>JAXIZI010000007.1:0-36422 GCA_036304065.1 Collinsella sp.
CGAACCCGGAAGCTAAGCCCCATCGCGCCGAGAGTACTGCGGGGTCAGCCCGTGGGAGGCCAGGGCGCCGCTGACCGGTGGACGGCACCGAGCCGTACGCTTGAACTGAGAAGGGGGAGGCCTCGCGGCCTCCCCCTTTTTGCGTTTACGGGCTTTTGTCTCACATAGTAGCTGTGTTTTATAACCCTCGTTTGTCGCATCTTCTGTGAACGGGCTACAATAACTTAGTCTGTGCGATATGGAGGTGAACATGGCTGAAGCTGGTATCGGCGTTGATATCGTCGAGATTTCCCGTATGAAATCAATTCTTGAAAAGACGCCGTCGTTTGCTCGGCGTGTGTTTACCGAAGAAGAGCGTGCGTATTGTGATGCATCATCGCGTCCCGCTGCTCACTATGCCAGCCGCTTTGCTTCGCGCGAGGCGGTACTTAAAGCTCTCGGCACGGGTTTTAGTCAAGGCGTTGGTCGCAAAGATGTTTCGGTTACGCGTGATAAACTCGGCAAACCGAAGGCGCTGCTTTCGGGTCGTGCTCTCGAGATCGCTCAAGAGCTGGGTGTTGTTGAGGTCGCTCTTTCCATTACGCTTACAGGAGACTTGGCCGTTGCGAATGCCATCGCGATTACCGAAGATGCTCGGCCTAAGCCAAAAGAGGAAAAGGTGAGCACCAAGAAACGCGTAGCGCAGACATTTAAAGAGGCTCGCTCTGTTTTAGATGAGCTTGAGCAGCTGCAGAATTCAGCATTGGCGGAGCACCTGGGCGATGCTTCGCAAGATACGCTAGGAGCATAGATGAAACCGGTTTTGAGTACCGAAGAAGTCGTTCGCCTCGAGGATATCATCGAACGCGAAGGGACTTCGAAGGCCGAGCTTATGGAGCTAGCGGGTGAGTTTGCCGCCAACGAGGTCTTGAAGCTCAATCCCGATCGGGTTCTCGTTCTGGTCGGTTTTGGTAATAATGGCGGCGACGGTTGGGTTGCCGCCGATATCCTGAGCCATAAGGGTGTGGACGTGGATATCGTTTCTCCGGTTGAGCCGGATGAGATTCCTGCTGCTCTGGCACGTCATGTTGCTCGTCGTACTGCCGGCCGCGATGTGCACGTTTGCGTCGGCCCCTCTCGTGACGAACTCGAGGTTTTGATCGATAAGGCCGATGTTGTTGTCGATGCCATTTTTGGTACCGGTTTCCACGGAAATCTGCGTGCGCCGTTCTCCATCTGGATTCCTACTGTCAATGAATGCGCCGATTGTGTCGTATCCATTGATGTTCCTTCGGGCCTGAATGCCGAGACGGGCGTTGTTGATGACGACTGCATTCGTGCCGAGCATACGGTGACGATGATTGCGCCCAAGATTGGTCTGTATAGCGCTGATGGTCCTGAGTATGCTGGCGATTTGATCTGCGGCAATCTTTACGACCGTCTTGACGAGGTCATCGATGATGTCGACCACGCCGCCGAGATTGTCGAGCCCGGTGACTTAGTTGATTACTCTGCCCCACTACCTACGAATATCGATAAGTATTCCCGTGGCTCTGTGCTTATTGTCGCCGGATCTGCGCAATATCCTGGTGCTGCCATTATGGCGGCCAAGTCTGCAGCTCGCGCGGGTGCTGGTTACGTGGCAGTCGCGGCTCCTGACGCCTGCGCCAATCTTATTCGCATGGCACTTCCTTCGATTCCCGTCTTTGCTATTCCGTCTGATTCCCGCGGCTCCTTTGGCGCCGCTGCGCGCATGACTGTGTGCGAGATTGCAAAGAAGTACAGCTGTGTACTGTGCGGTCCCGGTATGACGACATCTGCCGGCGCTATGCAGGTGGTTTCGGGCTTGCTCGAGCTTGATGTGCCGCTTATCTTGGACGCCGATGCACTCAACTGCCTTGCTAAGATTGCCATTGACGGTATTGATAGTAATCCCGAGATGTATCGTCGCGAGCAGCCGTTGGTTATGACGCCGCACTATCGTGAACTTTCGCGTCTGGTTGCCGGTGACGAGGTGAGCGACCTTGGTACTGCGATTGCAGCCGCGCAGAAGGTTGTCTGGGCTGCAGGCTCTGACAATCTGGTGGTCATTGCCAAGGGGCCGACGACGGCTATCTGTGGCGTTGAGCGTGTGCTGCTGCCGCTCTCGGGTCCGGCTTCTCTGGCAACTGCCGGTTCGGGTGATGTCCTCGCGGGTATTTTGGCCGGCACGCTTGCCACCATGCGCGACGAGATGGATCGTTGGGAGTTGCTGTATTCGTACGCCGTCGCACTTCACAGCTACGCCGGTTTTGCCGCGGCGACGGAGTATGGTGAGAAGAGCGTCATCGCGACCGATCTTATCGACTTGATCGGTCCGGCCATGGAACTGGCGGCAAAGGATGCGCTCGAAGATCTGGGAATCATGGACGAAGGGTCGGATGACTAATCATGAATAAAGCCGATTTGACGCGCTGGTCCTGGGTCGAGATCGACCGCGGGGCGCTCCGTCGCAACACGAGGGCCTATAAGAACTTGCTGAATCCACGTCAGCGCCTGTGCTGCGTGGTCAAGGCCGATGCTTATGGCCATGGAGCTGTTGAGTGCGCCAAGATCATGTATTCGGCCGGTGCCGACATGTTTGCCGTGGCGACGGTTAACGAGGGCGTTGAGCTCCGACAGGGCGGGATTACGAAACCCATCCTCATCCTAAGCGAGCCGCCTATCGAGGCCATTCCGACGTTGCTCGAGTTTGATATCATGCCTTCGGTCTATACGTCTGACTTTGCTCTTGCGTATGGCGAATGTGCCGTCGCGGCGGGCAAAGTGGGCAAGTATCATCTCGCCATCGAGACGGGCATGAATCGTATCGGCGTTCACTACACGCAGGTGCTCGACTTTGTCCGCGGTATAAATTTCCATCGCGGTATTCAGTGCGACGGCGTATTTACGCACTTCGCCACGGCCGATGAACCTTCGGGCTGGGACTACAAGCTGCAGTGTCAGCGCTTTACCGAGGCCGTTCAGGCCATTAAGGATGCGGGTTTTGAGTGCGGTATCGTGCACTGCGCCAACACGCCGTCCTCGATGCTCGACCCCTCGATGCATTTTGATATGATCCGCGCCGGCGTTGGCTTGTATGGCATGCAGCCGTGCGAGCTGAGTGGCCGCGTGATGCAGCTTGATCCCGTTATGAGCGTCCATGCGCGCGTGACGCGCGTGGCACACCCTGCGATGGGTGAGGGCGTGGGCTACGGTTTTACCTACCGCGTACCGCGTACGCGCGTTCAGATCTGCACGCTGCCGATCGGTTATGCCGATGGCCTATCGCGTACGCTTTCCAATCGTATGGATGTGCTGTATCGCGGCGAGCGTGTGCATCAGGTTGGCAATATCTGCATGGACCAGTTTATGGTCGCCATTCAGTCCAACCCGGCACACGAGATTCCCGAGGCCGAGTATGGTGACGAGATGATCATTGTCGGCCGCGATGGCGATGCCGAGATCACTATGGACGAGATGGCCCGACTGCGCGGAACGATTAACTACGAGGTCGCCTGCGGCTTTGGCATGCGTCTCGACAAGGTCTACGTGTAGGAGCCGCTATGGGCGTCATGCACATCCCCGGCCATACCCATCAGGCACCACGTGAGGTCGCACTCGAGGAAATTGAGGCCGTTCTGGGCGATTGTCACCTCTGCCAGCTCTACCAGTCGCGTCACAATATCGTGTTTGGCGTGGGAAACCCCCGCGCTCGCGTGATGTTTATTGGTGAGGCGCCGGGCCGCAATGAGGATTTGCAGGGCGAGCCCTTTGTGGGGGCGGCAGGCGAGGACCTCAACGGCATTTTGTCGCTGGCGGGCCTCAAACGCGAAGACGTCTACATTGCCAACGTGCTTAAGTGCCGCCCGCCGGGAAACCGCAATCCGCGTCCCGAGGAAGTGCTGGCTTGCTCGCCGTTTTTGCGTGAGCAGATTCGAAGCATCTGGCCCGATATTATCGTGACGCTCGGCAACCCCGCGACGCACTTTGTGCTTAAGACCGAGATTGGCATTACTAAGCTGCGCGGCAGGTTCCACCAGATGGGGCATTTTGTAGTAATGCCCACGTTCCATCCGGCAGCAGCGCTGCGCAATCCGGCGTGGCAGGAGCTGCTGGAGGAAGACTTTAAGATGCTGGGCGACTATCTGGAGCGACATCCCGCACCAGAGGACGCCTCGGAATAATAAGGAGCATATATGTCCCTGGAGCGCCTGGGGGTAGGTACTTACAAAACGACTTGCGCTGCCGATACGGAGTACTTTGGCGAGCTAATTGCACCGTGCCTTGAGGACGGCGATGTGCTCATCCTGACCGGTGGCCTGGGAGTGGGCAAAACTCACTTTACCAAGGGCGTCTCGCGCGGGCTGGGCGATGAGCATATGGTTACGAGCCCTACGTTTGCGCTCATGGCCGTTCACGATCAAGGTCGTATTCCGCTGTTTCACTTTGATCTATACCGCCTGGAGCATGCCTACGAGCTCGAGGATACGGGCATTTTCGATGTGCTGGGCTATGAGGGTGCTTGCTTGCTGGAATGGGGCGAACAATTCCAGGACGAGCTGACGGATGAGTATCTTTCGGTGACGCTCAAGCGTGATGAGGGCGACAGCGATGTGCGAACGATAACGCTCGAGGCACACGGTGACCGCGCAATGGAGCTTTCCCATTTGATTGATAAGGCTGTACAAGATGAGCTTGCATAACGACAACGCGCTGGTGGTGGCGCTCGATACCTCGACCGACATGCTTGCCTGCGCGGCAAGCTGGATTGATGGGCAGACGGGCGAGACGAAGCTCGTGAGTGGCGACCACATGTGTCGCCGTCACGCCAACGTTGAGCTCGTGAATACCGTTGATGGCGTGCTGGCTCAAGCCGGTCTGGATCGCAGCGATGTTGGTTACTACGTGGTCGGCCGCGGCCCGGGGTCGTTTACGGGTGTGCGCATCGGCATCTCCACTGCCAAAGGCCTCGCGCGCGGTGCCAATGTTCCACTGCTGGGCGTGTCGACGCTCGACGCTTGCGCTTGGACGGCGTGGAAGGCTGGCGTGCGCGGCAAGCTTGGTATCTTGGCCGATGCCATGCGCGGTGAGGTATATCCGGCACTATATATGCTGGGCGATGAGGGTCCCGAGCGTCAATTTGAGCGCGAACACGTGGTCAAGGCCGCCGTGGCGCTCGATGAGTGGCGCCGAGCAGCGGACTGGGACCAGGTTCAGCTGACCGGTGACGGTCTCGTGCGCTATGGCAAGCTGCTGGGTGAGGACGAGACCGCCCGCTGCGTGGAGCGCGACCTGTGGTGGCCTTCGGGCGAGGGCTTGCTGCTCGCGCACGCTGCGGGTGACGGCGATCCGGCTCGCGTCCTGCCGATTTACACGCGCCTTTCGGATGCCGAGGAAAACGAGCGCAAGCGTCTTGGTCTTGCCGAGAGTGCGCAGAGCGAAATTACGGGCGTTGCCGATGAGCTCGCCGGTCGTCATCTGCAGTTCCGTCCCATGGGCGCGGCGGATGCCGAGGGCGCGAGCGCGCTAGAGGCTGCCTGCTTTGAAGGTGCCGGACACGAGGCGTGGACGCCGGGCATGTTCCTGTCCGAACTGGGCGAGGACGTCGCTGCGCCGCGCAGTTGGTGGGTGGCACACGACGACGGCAAGCTGCTGGGCCTTGCCGGCGGTATGGTCGTGGACGGTGATGTGCAGATTCTGGATGTCGCCGTCGACTCGGCACATCGCCGTGAGGGCATTGCCTGCAAGCTGCTGTCGCATGTGAGCTATGATGCCCAGATGCTCGGCTGCACCACGGCTTCGCTCGAGGTCGAGGACGGCAACGAGGGAGCGATTGCGCTCTATAACGCTCTGGGCTTTACCGAGGCTGGTCGTCGCCGCGGCTACTATGGTGCCGGCAAGGACGCCATCGTCATGACGGCCCCGCTGCCCCTGGTACTTCCGGTCGACAATGCTTCGCCCGAGCCGACGGCGGCAGAGCAGCGCGTGTGGCCGCTGCCTGCGCCTGGGCGCTCCGAGGGGGAGCGTGCCGAAATTGAGCGCCGCCGCCTAGTGCTCGCTATCGAGAGCTCCTGCGACGAGACGGCCGTGGCGATTATCGATGCGGATGGCAATATGCTGGCCAACCAGGTGTCGACGCAGATTGATTTTCACGCCCGCTTTGGCGGCGTGGTGCCCGAGATCGCCTCGCGCAAACACGTTGAGGTGATTGTGAGTGTCGTGGATGCGGCGCTCGAGGATGCCGCAGCATCGCTTGGCCTTGAGGGTGGAGCCATTGCTCCCAGCGAGCTTGCCGCCGTGGGCGTGACACAGGGTCCGGGCCTGGTGGGCGCGCTCGTGGTTGGCGTCGCCTTTGCCAAGGGCTTTGCCTACGCTGCCGGCAAGCCGCTCGTGTGCGTCAATCATCTTGAGGGTCATCTGTTTGCCAACCTGCTGGCGCAACCCGACCTCAAACCGCCGTTTATCTTCACGCTTGTCTCGGGTGGGCACACCATGCTCGTGCACGTGAAGGCGTGGGGCGACTACGAGGTGCTCGGTGAGACGCTCGACGACGCTGTGGGCGAGGCCTTCGACAAGGTAGCCAAGGCGTTGGGTCTGGGCTATCCCGGTGGCCCCATCATTTCCAAGCTGGCCGAGACGGGCAACCCCAAGGCGATCGATTTCCCCCGTGCGCTTAACAGCAGGGGAGACTATCGCTTCTCGCTTTCGGGCCTTAAAACCGCTGTGACGCTCTACATTGAACAGGAGACCAAGGCCGGGCGCACGATTCACCTGCCCGATCTGGCAGCTTCGTTTGAGGCAGCTGTCTTTGACGTGCAGTACAAGAAGGCCAAAAACGCATTGCACGCTACCGGATGCAAGGAATACTGCATCGGTGGCGGCGTCTCGGCCAACCCGCATCTGCGCGAGATGATGATCAAGAAGCTTGGACGTCAGGGGATTCGCGTAACGGTGCCGCCCTTGTCTGCCTGTACCGATAATGCAGCCATGATCGCGGAGGTCGCCCGCCGTAAATTCGACCGAGGTGAAATCTCGCCGTTCGATGTCGACGCCGATCCAAACATGACGCTGTAGTCGTATGGGTGCGGTCCCCGACGCTGCCCGGGCGCCAGCGGCCGCATATGAACTTTCCTGCTCTACAGTCCTGCTCACGACGGAGGCCACATTAAGTGGCCTCCTGTTCGTGCGGAACTCGCGATAAAGTTCATATGCGCCGCCCGGCTCCCGCGGCCCTCAGGGGCATCTCTCATGCAAAAACTTTTGTTGGGTAAAGTTCGAGGTCAGTGGCGTTTTATACCGAGAATTTCAAAAAAGTTGAAAATTCATTACAAATTTGCGTTGACTTTAGGTAACTAAAGTTTCATACTGCTTTTCATCCACTGGGGGATGTGAACACGCACGGATCGTTCGCATCATGATTGAAGAGGATTTCTTAGACATGTTCACGCATCAGCTAAACATTATCAGCGTAGTAATTATCTGATGCGGGTTAGCACATACAGCTAGCCCGTACGATAACGGGCGGCTGATGAAGATGAGGGCCGTCGAGCGCAACCGACGGCCCTCATTTTTTATGTCTAGGAAGTTCTTTTTAGAGGAGGAAATGTAATGAACGGAGTTTTGCTCATGGTTGTGGCCGCGGCGGTGCTCGCCTGCGGCTATCTGGGCTACGGCCGATGGCTGGCCAACAAGTGGGGCGTTGACAAAGAGGCCCTCACGCCGGCCAAGCGCATGAAGGACGGCAAGAGCTTCTCGCCCGTCTCCGCCTTCACCGCGTTCTCGCACCAGTTCAGCTCGATCTGCGGTGCTGGCCCTGTCACGGGTACGATCGTCGCCATGGCCTTTGGCTGGCTGCCCGTCGTGCTCTGGGTCCTCGTCGGCGGCATCTTCTTTGGTGCCGTCCACGACTTTGGTGCCCTGTACGCTTCGATGAAGAACAACGGCAAGTCGCTCGCTCAGCTCATCGAGAAGTACATCGGCAAGACCGGCCGTCGCCTGTTCCTGCTGTTCTGCTGGCTGTTCTGCATCATCGTCATCGCCGCTTTCACCGACATGGTCTGCAAGACGTTCATGTTCACCCCGGCCGTTGACGCTTCTGGTGCTGCTATCGGTGCCATCGACTTCACCAAGTCCTATGCCGCCGGCTGCGCTGGTACCATCTCCATCCTGTTCACCTTCGTCGCTATCGCCTTTGGTTGGGCCCAGAAGAAGTTCAACCTCACCGGCGCTGCCGAGTTCGTCACCGGCGTGGTCCTCATGGTTCTCATGTTCGCCGTCGGTATGCAGTTCCCGGTCTACCTGGATAAGTTCCAGTGGTTCGCCGTCGTCATGGTCTACCTGGTCTTCGCTGGCGCCATGCCCATCCAGATGCTCAAGACTCCGCGCGATTACCTCACTTCCATCATGATGATCGTCATGATCGTCTGCGCTGTCCTCGGCATCGTCGTCCTGGGCGTCAACGGTCAGGCCACTATCACCGCTCCGGTCTTTACCGGCTTCTCCACTGCCTCCGGCATGATGTTCCCGGTCCTGTTCGTCTCCGTCGCATGCGGTGCTCTCTCCGGTTTCCACAGCCTCGTTTCTTCCGGCACCTCTTCCAAGCAGGTCGAGAAGGAGCAGGACGCCGTCAAGGTCGGCTACGGCGCCATGATCGTCGAGTCCTTCGTCGGCATCCTTGCCATCATCGTCGCCGGCATCATGTTCTCCGACATGAACACCGCCGGTACCGGCGTCCTCAACGCCGGTGTCGCTTCCACCCCGTTCCAGATCTTCGCCGCTGGCATCTCCCGCGGTATGCAGGCCTTCGGTGTTGACGGCACGCTCGCTACCGTCTTTATGACCATGAACGTTTCCGCTCTGGCTCTGACCTCGCTCGACGCCGTCGCCCGCATCGCCCGCACCTCGTTCTCCGAGTTCTTTGCCCAGACCAACGATGCCCTGGCCATCGAGTCCAAGGCCGGCTACATGAAGGTCCTCGGCAACCCCTGGTTCGCCACGGTCGTTACCCTGCTTCCCGGTCTCGCCCTCGCTTTTGGTGGCTATGCCAACATCTGGCCGCTCTTTGGTGCTTCCAACCAGCTGCTCGGCGGCATGACCATGATCACCCTCGCCGTGTTCTGCAAGTGCACCGGCCGCAAGGGCTGGATGCTCTACGTGCCCGTCGCCTTCCTGCTCTGCTGCACCTTCACCTCGCTGGTCCAGAGCGCCATGGGCTGCATGACCGCCGTCCAGGCCTACGGTTTCTTCGGTACCATCCCGGCTACTGCCACCACGGCCGCCGTCTCCGTCGCCGCCACCAAGGGCCTGCAGCTCGTCTTCGCCGTCCTGCTGATGGTCCTGGGTCTCATCGTCGCCGTCAACTGCCTCAAGGAGTTCTTCGGCAAGGAGGCTGGCTCCATGCCCGACGAGGAGCCCGAGTGGTCCGAGATGGGCAAGGCCGAGTACGGCCGCGCCGCTGCCGCCGAGGCTCCTGTCGACGCCGAGGCTGCCAAGGCCTAGTCAGCTTGATGGGCTAGCCGTTCCATCCATATGACTCGGAAAGACCGGGTCCGCAACGACGCGGACTCGGTCTTTTTTCATGCAAAAGCGGGCGACGCCCGAGTGTTCTCGCAGATGTTTTGCGTGGATAAGGGCGCGCGTTGTACCATATAGACGTATATGTGTGCATATGAAAGGGGCCCCGTGGCCAAGACGGTATATTCCGATAACCAACAAAATGTCGATGCTCTGGCTGAGCGTCTGAGCGGACAAACGTCGCTTTCTGCCGAGCGGGCAAAGCTGGTTGCCTACGACCTGCTTTGCCGCAAGGCACTCAAGATTAAGTCGAGCGCGCTGGCGCAGATTTTCCGCTCCGTCGATAAGGAATGTGACACCAAGGCGATGCGCGATGAGCTTATCGCGGCAAATATCGTGACCAAGATCGAGGGTAGCGGCATTAACGGGCGCCCGGCGTTCTATACCATCAATGCCGAGATCCGCGATGCCCAGGAGCAGCCTGCCGAGTCCGTCGAGGATTTTGTCGTCGAGGATTCCGCTGACGTGCCTGCTGTGGAAGAAGTTGCCCCGCGTGAGCATGTCGATACCGATGAGTTGCTCGATGAGAACGTCGTGCGTGCCTTTACGGCCAAGGCAGGACGCGGCGGTTTTGGCGGGGGCGGCAAGCGCGATGCACAGCGCCGCGCCCAGCAGGAGCGCTTCCGTCGCGCCGTTGCTCAAAAGGGTGAGACGGATGCTGAGGCCGTCGAGGAAAAGTCCGCCGGGATGCAGGAGCCGACTCGCACTCAAGAGCATGCTGAGATCCAGGAGCCCAAGCGTCGCCGCGGTGCCCACTTTAAGGCCGAGCAGCGAGGTATTGCATGCGAGGTCCAGGATTCCGTCGAGGCTGCTGACGCGTCCGATGAACCGGTCAAGAAGGCTCCAGGTTCGTGTCGTCCCGGACGTGGTTTTGCGGGGCGCGCGTATCCCGTAAGGCGTCAGGAGAAGAGCGAGCCGGCTTCGACCACTCAGGACGAGAAGGGCGAGAAGGCCGTTGAGCCGGCGGCTCGCGAGCAGAAGCCTGTTGAGCCGCAGCTTGAGGTTGATGCCGAGGCCAAGGGCCAGCAGCCTACTGATGAGCAGGCGGAGCAGGGCGCGTCGAGCAAGCCTCGCCGCCGTCGCCATCGTGGGGGCCGCAGTTCCCATGCCGAGACTGCAGCCGAGAAGACCACGCCGCAGGACGAGGATGCGAAGGTCGAGGTTTCTTCGGGGCAGCCTAAGCGCCAGCCGGCGAAGGAGAGCAAGTCCGATCGTCCGCAGAAGCAGGCGCCTATGCCGAAGCGCGAGTGCAATTCCCAAGGCGATTCTAAGCGCAAGTCTCAGAAGAAGCCGGAGTCTACCGCAGCAGATACTGCTGCCCAGCAGCCCAAGTCGGCAGTCCACGGCGAGGTCTCGGCGTTTGCCCTTGCCCGCGTTTTAGGCAGGCAGCTGCTCAAAGTTGTCCCTACGCCTACGGCGCTCTCTAAGATCAAGGAGCAGCAGACACAGATCGTAAAGGTTGAGGGCAAGGACGGCAAAAAGGCTCCGCAGCGCACTCAGCACAACGAGATGTCCAACCGCAAGATTGCCGAGGAAATCGCAATCATCCAGGCTTGGATCGAGCAGAACCGAGGTGCCGATACGCCGGTTGCCTCGCGCCGCCAGCGTGCCTACCAGATCTTTAACGACGAGAAGGCTTTTGACGGCAAGCACGGTGAGCGCCTGATCAGACGTATGACCGAAAAGGGCATCAGCATGCAGGCGATCAAGGTCGCCCCCAATCGCCCCGTGCACTTTACGGGCTTCTTTACGCTGGGTGCCGACAAGCCGTTCATTATGGTCGAGAACCTGGATACCTATGACGAGATCGTCAAGCTCCTGCGCGGACGCAAACATGCCAAGCTCTTTGGCATCAAAGTGGGCGGCGTGATTTTTGGCGGCGGATGCAAGGCGAGCGTCTCGCACGCACTGGATGATTATCTGGCCGAGATTGGCTATCGCTTTAACTACGTCTACTACGTGGGCGATATCGATCGCGAGGGCGCGCGCATCGTCGAGCAGGCTCGCAATGCCAATGTGGTTGAGATTCGCCTGCATGCCGGCATGTACCGCGCCATGCTCGCCGAGCATAAGCGTCGCGTGAAGGCCGGCGGAGAGTGCGAGCCTGCGGCTGCCAACCAGGGTGTGCCGCAGAACCTGGCAGCGACGATCAAGGATCTGCCCATGGTTGCGCGCGTGCAGTTCCGCAACGTGCTGCGCGAGGGCGGGCGCATTCCGCAGGAGATTCTGATGACCGCAGACTATCGGGATGGCGACTCGGGAAGCTTCGACCGCATGCTGAACAACTAGATTCTGCCGGCCCCGGGAGAGCGGGGACACCGGCTTAGGTTTCCTGCTCTACAGTCCTGCTCACGACGGAGGCCACATTAAGTGGCCTCCTGTTCGTGCGGAACTCGCGATAAACCTAAGCCGGTGTCCCCGCTCTCCCGGGGCCTGCGGCTACTTGGTTGTCGCATGCGGCTCGCTTTTCGGAACCGGGCTGATATTTTCTAGATGAAAGGCGCTCTTGGTCCTAACGGGCTTGGGGCGCCTTCGCGTTTCCTCGGCTTCGCACCCTTGCGGGTTCGAATCCCTCCGCTTGCCTACAAGAAAGCGCCCTGGGCCGTTATGGACTCAGGGCGCTCAATTTTAATGGCTGGGACGGAGGGATTCGAACCCCCAACAGCCGGCACCAAAAACCGGAGTTCTACCGTTGAACTACGTCCCAATGTGTGGTGTTGCCCAAAAGCAACTCGTTTAGTTTACCTAATCTGCGAGGGCATCGCAAACGCCATCGAGCAGGCGTACGGCGAGTGTCTGCGCGTCGCTGGCCGTGAAGGTGCCGTTGTAGCGCGTCATGCCCGTGAGCTCAATGCGAATGCGAGCCGGCTTCTGCTGCGCGGCGACATTGGCAGTGCGGATGCGCTGGGCCAGGTTGTGGCACTCGGCGAGGGCAATCGTGGCGCGCGGTGCGGCGTCGGCGGGCAGCTCGTCGCTTGCGATTTCGAGCACCAGGTCAACGTCGGTTGGGACCTCGGAGTCGCAGAGCATCATGCCGCTGTTGTCGGTCGTTGCCGTGGCGATATTCCACATGCGCGACGCAACACTGCGTGCGATGGGGTCCTCGCCGATAACGGCAATCTGGAAGCGCTCGAGCACGTTGGCGGCGCGAGCAAAACCGATGCGGGACTCGGCTTCGGTGACCGAGGGCTTGCCCTCCCACACATGGTGCAGGCGGTTGATGTAGGCGTAGGTGTCCTGGAAGGCCATGCCGTCGGCAAACAGGCCGACATTTTCCTGGAACTGCTGCAGGGCGGCCTCGGTATGCGGACCAAAGTAGCCGTCGTCTTCGCCACAGGCAAAGCCCAAAACGTTGAGAGTGCGCTGCAGGGCCTGCACATCGGCGCCATGGAAATTGGGCATGCGCAGATAGAGAGTGCGGTCGCCCAGCTTATACGAAGCGTCTACAAGGGCGCTCCAGCAGGGGATATCGACGGCATGACCGGCAGCAAGGCCGCTGTCGAGCCTGAAGGTGCTGACGGCCTGCTCAGTGGTGGCTCCAAAGTACTTGTCGGTGACTTCGGCGGCATCAATCGTGTAGCCGAGCTGCAGGAGACGAGACTGCACGTCCTCGACGGCTGCTCCTTGCATGCCCGTTGTAATAGGTTCCATGAACGAACCCCTTTCGGCGTACCATTCGTACTATTTGAGCGTCTGTCGGATAGACAACGCAAAGGGATGCATAAACATGCACTCAACAGTGTAGCAAGTTGTGCCTAAATACGCTGCTGACAGGTTTTATAACACCCGTTAGTTAAGGCGCTCCACAAAGAAATCTGCCATGGAGAGGAACAGCTCGCGTGCGTGCGGATCAAGCTCAACGTTCTCGATGGCCGCTTTGGCCTTAGCGGTCAGGTCGAGCGCGTAAGTGTGGGCGTAATCGATAGAGCCGGTCTCCTGGAAGATCTCCACGGCGCGTGCGAGCTGCGCGGGATCATCGGTGCCCGAGGAAAGAATCGCCTCGACCTCGTCGTGGTGGCGCTTATCAGAGAGGGCGTGTACGGCGACAAGCGTGCGCTTGCCCTCGGTGATGTCGGTGCGGAAGTCCTTGTTGGCGGCTTCCTTAGTGCCGACAAGGTTGAGCAGGTCGTCCTGAATCTGAAAGGCAAGGCCTGTGTGTAGGCCAAAGGCGCGCAGCGCTTCGATTTGCTCATCGCTGCCGCCGCCGATAATGGCTCCGGCGGCAAGCGGCGTGGCTCCGCTGTAAAACGCGGTCTTGTGCGTCGCCATGTCCAGGTAGTCATCAACCGAGATATCAAAGCGCCCGTCACGGACCCAACCCAGGTCGAGTGCTTGACCCTCAATGGTGCGGACGATCATCTCGGTAAGCTCGTGGAGCACGCGCAGCTTCACGTCGGACTCCAGCGTAGGGTCGTCGAGAACCGTCTTGGTGACCATGGTGAGCGCCAGGTCGCCACAATTGATGGCAAGGCCCGTGCCCTCGGTAAGGTGCATGCAGGGCTTGCCTCGACGAAGCTGTCCGTTGTCGGCGATGTCGTCGTGGATCAGCGCGCCCGACTGGAAATGCTCGATAGCTGCCGCGGCGCTGCGGGCGCTCTCAAAGCTGCCGCCCACTGCGGTTGCGGCGAGCATGCAGATAAGCGGGCGGTGGCGCTTGCCGGCGTTGGCCGTAAAAGCCGAGAGCGGCGCGTACAGGTAGCGCTCGATATCGGCAGAGGTCGCCTGTCCGTCAAAGAACGTGGCCAGATAGTCGTTAATCTGGTCAAAGTGTTGGGCTAAAAAGCTGGTAAACGGACTGGACACGGGTTCTCGCATTCTTTCTGAGGTTGCATTGATGCAATATGCAGACAACATATTGCCACATCAGGGCGTTTGGCGCGGCAGTTTTGGCGATTTAGGACAACGGGCGTGCGTTTGATGGAGTGTGCCTAAATCAGCCCAAAATGCTCGAGCGCCGCAACGACACCGTCGTGATCGACGGTGTCGGTCACGTAATCGGCCTTATCCTTGAGATAGTCCGGCGCATTGCCCATGGCGATACCGACATCGACGGCGTTCATCAGCGAGACGTCATTGCTGGCGTCGCCGATGCCGTATACGGTTCCGTGGTGGGGATCGAGGGCGTCGAGTACAGACTGGATGCCCCCGCGCTTCGTGCATTCGCGGGGCGAGATTTCGGTTACCTCGAGTTCGAGCTCGTTAAAGCACAGCAGCGGCTCAAGTGCCTTATCTTGAGCGATGTGGTTGGCGAGTGATGTAGACATCAAGATCTTGTAGACACTGTAATGTTGCAGCTGCGTGACTGCGTCGCCCAGGGTGCGCGCGTATCCGGGAGCATCGGGCGCATCGGCACTCATGCGCACGACGCCGTTGAGGCCCTCAAAGCGGATGACCTCGCCCGATTGCTCAAGGTAGGGGGCAAGACGCTGCAGCATACTGGGCGTCATCGACAGATCGCGAATTGCGTGTCCGTTGATCTCGGCGTAACCGCCCGCAAGACAGACGATGCCGGTCCAAGGCAGCTCAAGAAGTTTGGGGTGGATGCAGCTCAGGGTGCGTCCCGTGCAGATAAAGGCCATGTTGCCGTTGGCGACAAACTCGCGGATTGCCTGCGAAACCGCCTCGTTGGGATAGGGGGAGAGGTCCCGCTCGTCTTCGGGAAGGTCTTGGGCGAGCCTGGGGTCTTGCCAGGCGAGCGTTCCGTCGATATCGAAGAAGCAGATATCGCCGCGCTTATGGGCTGCGCTGGCGGCAGGGGAGGCCGAGGTGGTGGGCACAAATTCCGGCTCGAGGCCCATGATCTGGTCAAAATGCTCTTTAACGCGGGGAACGGAGATGCCGATGATCACCTGGGCGGTCTTGCCCGTAATGATGAGGCCCTTGGCGCCCACCGCGACAAACGACGCGTTATCTGCAACGATGGAAGGGTCTGCGACCTCGACGCGCAGGCGCGTGGCGCAGTTGGTTGCGCCCACGATATTGCCAACGCCACCTAAAAGCTGAATTACCCGCTCAGCGAGGACGTGATCTTGATCGGATCGACTATTGACCTCGTCATTGGGAGATTGCTCTTTGGCAAAGTCGCTTCCCGTTAAACAATCGATTGCCGCGCGATTGGCGACATGATCCTCGCGGCCCGGAGTCTTAAGGTCATAGACCAAGATGAGTGCTCGAAAACTAACAAAAAAGATGAGGCTAAAGGCAAGGCCGATACCGAGCGCCAAAAGATAGGCACCGGCATGCGTGCGCATGAGCGGAATAAAGTTGAAGGCTGCCATCTCCATGAGGCCGCCCGAGAAGATGCCGACGATGCCAAAGAGATTCATGGTTGTGGCAAGGCAAGACGATAAGACGGCGTAGAGCAAAAAGAGCCCGGGGTGGGTGAACATAAAGAGAAATTCGAGTGGCTCGGTAACGCCGCAAACCACCGAGGCGATGATGGCGGGAACAAGGATGACCCTGAGGCCGGCGCGGCGCTCGGGTTTTGCGGTGGAGTAGAACGCAGCTGCGATGGCAGGAAGGCCAAAGAGCTTGACCCAGCCGGTGGCGGTAAAACCGGCCCACGGCGCAAGCTCATTAAGGGGGCGCGTGCTATGGGAGAGGATGGGGAGCAAACTGCTCCACGTGGCGTAGATGCCGTCGTTAATGACCAGGTTGTCGTAGTAGATCGGCATGTAGAGCAGGTGGTGCAGGCCAAAGGGCTCGAGTGCTCGTTCTAAAAAGACAAAGATGCCCACGCCAAAGGGACCGACGCCTGCAAGCGCGTGACGCAGCGTATCGGTTACATCGTATACGTAGGGCACGATGGCGGCCGAGATAGCAGCAAGGGCAAACACGGCAAAAAAGCTGATGAGGTAGACCAGCGAGGAGCCCGAGAAGGTGCCGAGCCAATCGGGAACCTTGGCATCGTAGAAGCGGTCATGGATGGCAACGACGGTTGCCGATACCGCCAGCGGGCCGATAATGCCGGTGTCGAGCGTCTTGATGCCGTCGATGACGGTGATACCGCTGGCGGAGGTCAAAGATGACGGGTACTCAAGTCCAAGGTTGTCTCCGCTCAGCTTAATGATCTCGCTCAAAAAGAAGCAGTAGGCAAAATAGGCGACGAGAGCCTCGAGACAGCAACGAGCCGGTTGTTTTTGGGCAAGACCGATGGGCAGCGCTACGGCAAAAAGGAGCGGGAGGCGTTTAAAGACCGTCCACGAGCCGCGCTGGATGATGGTCCAAAAAACGTACCAAGGGGTTCCGTATACGGCGAGATCGCCGACGATGTCCGCAGTCGTTGCGAGAGCGGAGACGCCGACCATGAGGCCTGATATAGAAAACAGCATGGCGGGCGCGAACATTGCCCCGCCAAAGCGTTGGATTTTTTGCAGCATGTTCTGCCTTCCGAATATCGAGGCGCGTTGCGCGTGGGGAAACGTTTAAACAATGGATTCATTGTAGAGGACCAGACGATTGTCGTACCGGCAGTTTTGAGCGAAACCGATTTGGGCATGACAGAAACCGTCAACGGTTAAATCCTGTCGCTTTACCGATATTCGGTTTAAACAACTTTAAGAAATGCTATCGTGCCTAGCCGGAAATGAATAATGTAGAGGTGAAACAATGCCAAAAGCGATATACGAAGGAATCTACCGAGAAATACGCTCGCGCATCATTAATGGGACCTATGCGTTTCAGGAGATGCTGCCAACCGAAGCCGAGCTGACCGCAGAGTTCGGATGCACTCGCAATACCGTCCGTCGCGCCTTGGGTATGCTGGCCGACGGGATGTTTGTGCAGCCCATACACGGCAAGGGCGTGCGCGTTATTTGGCTTAAGGGCGAAACCGACATGTTGGGCGCACTCGAAGAGGTTGAGTCGTTTGGCGAGTTTGCAAAGCGCAACAATGCCGTTGCATCGACGGACGTTAAGTCTTTCGAACATCTGGTTTGCACCGAGCAACTCTCTCGTCACCTGGGCTTTAAGGTGGGCGAGGAGTTGATTCGCGTAGTGCGTGTCCGAAGCCTCAACGGCAACGCGCGCCAAGTGGACCATGGCTATTTTTTGGCGTCGATCGCCAAGGGCCTGACTCCCGAGATCGCGGCAGATTCTATTTACGGCTATCTGGAGCACAAGCGCGGTGTCAAAGTGATGGCGAGCCGTCGTACGGTGAGTGTCGAGCTCGCCAACGATGAGGACTGCAGCTATCTTGACCTCGGCAAATACAACTGCGTTGCCGTCATGGAGAGTCAGTCGTACACCTCGGATGGCATCTTGTTTGAGGTGACGCACACTCGCACACACCCCGAGATCTTCCATTACCGCGTCAATTCCAAGCGATAGCCGGCTAGCTCGCAGCCTGACGAGACTCATGGCCTCAAAGAGAAAACGCCCGGTCAAACCGACGGTACATCGGCTTGACCGGGCGTTTTCTCTGCATTCGATAGCAAATAATTGTTTATACAAAACTTGTCAAGTATCAAGTTGAAATTACCGTTCACCGAAGTTTTTCTACCGCTCTAGTAATACTTGTTCAAACAACTAGCCAAATAGCGTATCGTTCAAATCAGCAAAAGGGGCAAAGTCCCCGAGCCAATCTCCGAAGGCGGCGGCAAAGGGTGCCGCCACGGTGTGAAAGGGTGGATTGTAATGAAGAACGAAATGAGCAGAAGGCAGTTCCTGGGCTTTGCTGGTTCCGCGGCTGCAGTTCTTGGTCTGGGCCTCGTGGGTTGCGGTGGTTCTGCCGGCTCCGGCTCCTCTGCTTCTGGTGACGCTGCCGAGGTCTACTTCCTCCAATTCAAGCCCGAGGTCGACAAGGAGTGGAAGGAGATCGCCAAGGCCTATAAGAAGGAGAAGGGCGTCGAGGTCAAGATCGTGACCGCCGCTTCCAACACCTACGAGGAGAAGCTTAAGTCCGAGATGTCCAAGAGCTCCGCTCCGACCCTGTTCCAGGTCAACGGCCCCACCGGTCTTAAGAACTGGAAGGATTACTGCGCCGACCTGTCCGATACCAAGCTCCGCGGTGAGCTCATTGACGACTCCCTGGCTCTGCAGTCCGATGGCAAGGATCTGGGTATCGACTGGGTCCAGGAGAGCTACGGCATCATCTACAACAAGCAGCTGCTCGAGAAGGCTGGCTACAAGGCCGAGGACATCAACTCCTTCGACAAGCTGAAGGCTTGTGCCGACGACATCCAGGCCCGCAAGGACGAGCTTGGCATTGAGGGTGCCTTCACTTCTGCTGGCATGGATGACTCCTCCAGCTGGCGCTACACCACCCACCTCGCCAACCTCCCGCTCTACTACGAGTTCGAGAAGGAGCACAACCAGGAGGACGACGAGATCAAGGGCGAGTATCTCGACAACTTCAAGCAGATTTTCGACCTGTACATCACCGACTCCACCTGCGATCCTTCGCAGCTTGCCTCCAAGACCGGCGACGACGCCACCAACGAGTTCGCAACCGGCAAGGCCGTCTTCTATCAGAACGGCTCCTGGGCCTACGCTGACCTCACCAAGGCCGGCATGACCGACGATCAGATTGGCATGATGCCCATCTACATCGGTGTCGACGGCGAGGAGAACCAGGGCCTGTGCTCCGGCGGCGAGAACTACTGGTGCGTCAGCTCCCAGGCTTCCGAGGATGCCCAGAAGGCCACCGAGGACTTCATGTATTGGTGCGTCACTTCTGACACCGCCACCAGCATCATCGCTGACAAGATGGGTCTGACTGCCCCGTTCAAGAGCGCCAAGGAAACCACCAATGTCTTCTCGCAGCAGGCCGTCGCCATGGCCAAGGACGGCAAGAAGACCGTCGCTTGGGACTTCGTCTACATCCCCTCTGAGGAGTGGAAGAAGAACCTCAAGCAGGCTCTGATCGCCTATGCTGCCGACAACAGCAAGTGGGACGGCGTCAAGAACGCCTTCGTCGATGGCTGGAAGACCGAGAAGGCTGCTTCCGAGTAAGTAGTTGCTGCCCAAGCTATCTGATTAGCGACAGGGGGCGGGCAGACGTTGGTTTGCCCGCCCCCTGCATATTGAAAGGACCCTTCTATGGGCAAAGCACTCAAGCGCTGGTGGCCGCTCTTTATGCTGCCCACGTGCCTGGCGTTTATGATCGGGTTCGTGATCCCCTTTATCCAGGGCTTCTATCTCTCGTTCTGCCAGTTTATTACCATCAACAATACGCACTTTGTCGGTATCGAGAACTACGTGCGCGCACTGTCCGATCCGCAGTTTGCCACGTCGTTCTTCTTTACCGTGGCGTTTGCCTTCCTGTCGACGGTGCTCATCAACGTGATCGCCCTCGCCATTGCGCAGGCGCTCACCCGCAAAGCGCTCAAGGGCACCAATATCTTCCGTACGATCTTCTTTATGCCTAATCTGATCGGCGGCATCGTGCTGGGCTACATCTGGCAGATTCTGATCAACTGCCTACTCTCCAACGTGGGCGCCCAGCTCATTGCCCTTAACTCTGCTGCTGGCTTCTGGGGCCTTATCATCCTGACCCTGTGGCAGCAGGTCGGCTACATGATGATCATCTACATCGCTGGTCTGCAGTCCATTCCGTCCGACTACATCGAGGCCGCCAAGGTCGACGGTGCCACGGCATGGCAGACGTTTTGGAAGGTTAAGATCCCTAACCTGATGCCGACCATCACTATCTGCCTGTTCTTGTCCATCACCAACGGCTTTAAGCTGTTCGACCAGAACCTCGCCCTTACCGGCGGCGCCCCCGCGCACTCCACCGAGATGCTCGCCCTGAACATCTACAACACGTTCTATTCGCGTGCCGGTATCGCATGGCAGGGCATCGGTCAGGCCAAGGCGGTTATCTTCTGCATCCTGGTCGTAGCCATCTCCATGATTCAGCTTAAGGCCACGAGGTCCAAGGAGGTGCAGCAGTAATGAAACGCGATAAGGTTATCAACCGCGCGCTCTCGATTTTCTTTACGATTCTGTCGCTCGCGTGGATCTACCCCGTGTTCATGATTGCGCTCAATTCCTTTAAAAAGGCAACTGCAATCAGCACCACCACGGCATTCGATCTGCTCACGCCCGAGACGTTCAACGGCCTCGCAAACTACATGCATGCCCTTAACGAGCAGGGCTTTGCCTCGGCATTTATGTACTCGCTCATCATCACGGTCACGTCGGTCGTGCTGATTCTGGTGTGCTGCTCCATGTGTGCTTGGTACGTAGTGCGCGTCAACAGCAAGATCTCGAACTTCTTCTATTACCTGTTCGTCTTCTCGATGGTCGTGCCCTTCCAGATGCTCATGTTCACGCTGTCCAATTTGGCGGACCGCATCGGCTTCAACACGCCGTTCAACATCTGCTTTATCTACCTCGGCTTTGGCGCGGGCCTGGCGGTCTTTATGTTCGCCGGCTTTGTAAAGAACATTCCGCTCGAGATCGAAGAGGCGGCCATGATCGACGGCTGCAACCCGGTCCAGGTGTTCTTTAAGATCGTCCTTCCCATCATGAAGCCCACCTATCTTTCGGTCGGCATCCTCGAGACCATGTGGGTCTGGAACGACTATCTGCTGCCCTACCTTACGCTCGACTCCACCAAGTACAAGACCATTCCTATCTTGATCCAGTACTTCCGCGGCGGCTACGGCCACGTCGAGCTCGGCCCCATGATGGCCTGCATCATGATGGTCGTTGTCCCCATCGTCATCATGTACATCCTCTGCCAGAAGTACATCATCGACGGCGTGGTGGCAGGTGCCGTCAAGGGCTGATGCCGTAACTGTTTTGCAAGTTTCTGCGGCGCCCTCAACATGGCGCCGCATATCGAAAGGTAAAGACATGGCCGAGATCGTTCTCAAACATGTTCAGAAGGTGTATCCCAACAACGAGTCCAAAAAGAAGGGCTTCTTTGGCAAAAAGAAGAAGACCGAGGAGAAGAAGCACAACCTCAAGGTTACCGAGGACGGTGTGCTCGCTGTAGAGGACTTCAACCTCACCGTTCACGACCAGGAGTTCGTTGTCCTCGTTGGCCCCTCTGGCTGCGGTAAGTCCACGACGATGCGCATGGTCGCCGGCCTGGAGGACATTACCTCGGGCGATGTGCTCATCGACGGCAAGCGTGTCAACGACGTGGCGCCCAAGGACCGCGACATCGCCATGGTGTTCCAGAGCTATGCTCTGTACCCCAATATGACGGTGTACGAGAACATGGCATTTACGCTCGAGCTCAAGAAGGTTCCCAAGGACGAGATCGACCGCAAGGTTCGTTCTGCTGCCGAGATTCTGGGCATTACCGAGTACCTCGACCGTAAGCCCAAGGCGCTCTCCGGCGGCCAGCGCCAGCGTGTCGCTATCGGCCGCGCCATCGTGCGTGACCCCAAGGTCTTCCTGATGGACGAGCCGCTGTCCAACCTGGACGCCAAGCTTCGTAACCAGATGCGTGCCGAGCTCATTAAGCTGCGCCACGAGATCAAGGGCACGTTCATTTATGTTACTCACGACCAGACCGAGGCTATGACCCTCGGTGACCGTATCGTGGTCATGAAGGACGGCGTCGTCCAGCAGATCGCCACCCCGCAGGAGGTCTTCAACCATCCCGCGAACATCTTCGTCGCCGGCTTCATCGGCGTGCCGCAGATGAACTTCTTCGATGCCCAGCTGGTGCGCTCGGGCAACGGCTTTACCGTCAAGACCGAGGATATGAACGTGGCGCTCGCCCCCGAGACCTGCGCTCAGCTTGCCCTCAACTGGGACGGCGGCGACGTGAAGGAGATCACGGCTGGCGTGCGCCCCGAGCAGATTCTGCTTGCCGACAAGGACGAGGAGGGCGCGCTCCAGGGTACCGTCGAGGTGACCGAGCTCATGGGTTCGACCGAGCATGTCCACGTGACCGCTCCCGACGGCCAGTTTGTCCTAATTATCCCCGTCGTCGACCTCGAGGCCAAGGGCGCGCTCAAGGCTGGCGACACTATCTGGTTCAAGTTCGAGAAGAACGCGACCCATCTCTTCGATAAGGTATCTGGCAAGAACCTTATCTAGGCCCGGTGCATCCAGGCCCTCCCTTTGGGCGACTGCGGTATTGCCATCCTTTTGCCGCGGTCACATATAAGGCTCCCCTCCCGTCCACTGGGCGAGAGGGGAGCCTTTCTTTGTGTTGGGGTTGTCTGGCCGGTCGTTTGTCTCGATCTGTAACAGGTAGGGCCGATTTCGGACGTTAGATGTTACAGATCGAGACGGTTCCGCCGAGCTAACCATTTCATCTAAATCTGTAACACCAAAGGCGAATTTCAGCTGCTAGATGTTACAGATTGAGATAAACCCAAGGGGAGGGGCCGGTATGTCTCAATCTGTAACAGCTGGGACCGTTTTACCGAGTAGTTGTTACAGATCGAGATTGTTTGGCCGAGTTGGGTCGCAGGGTAACGTGCGGGCACAAAAAACGGAGCCGTGTTGCCACGACTCCGTTTCTCAAGAGGATGGGTAAGGGAAGCGAAATTAGCTCAGGTGCCAAATCTCGTCGTTGTACTGGGAGATCGTGCGGTCAGACGAGAAGGTGCCGGCGTTGGCGATATTGATGAGCGTCTTGCGCATCCAGGCGTCCTGGTCCTCGTAGTCGGCCAACACGCGCTCCTTGGTCTGGATGTACTCCTCGATGTCGAGCAGGGCCATAAACCAGTCCTTGCCCTTAATGTCATCGTGCAGGCGCTGCAGGCGCTCGACGTTGCCGGTCGCCATAAAGGCCGGGTTGGTGATGAAGTCCACCAGCAGTTTAATGCCGGGCTTGCGGTAGAGCACACCGGCGTCATAGGTGCCGTCGGCATAGAGCTGCTCGACCTGTTTGGACGAGGCACCAAAGGTATAGATATTCTCGTCGCCCACGAGCTCGGCAATCTCCACGTTGGCGCCGTCGAGCGTGCACAGGGTTAGGGCGCCGTTGAGCATGAACTTCATGTTGGAGGTGCCGCTCGCCTCCTTGGAGGCCAGGCTGATCTGCTCGGAGATATCAGCGGCGGGGATCACGCGCTCGGCGGCGGTGACGTTGTAGTTCTCGATCATGACGACCTGCAGGTAGGGAGCCACGTCGGGGTCGTTTGCAATCCACTGCGACAGCGTCAAGATCAGATGGATGATGTCCTGCGCGATAGTGTAGGCAGGTGCCGCCTTGCCGCCAAAGATGATGGTGACGGGGTGCTTAGGTCTGTTGCCGTTCTTGATATCGAGGTACTTCCAGATGATGTAGAGCGCGAGCATCTGCTGACGCTTGTACTCGTGGATGCGCTTGACCTGGACGTCGATGATGGCGTTGGAGGGAATGGTCACGCCCTGCTCGAGCGCCATGAACTGGCGCATGATGGCCTTGGCCTCGACCTTGGTGGCGGCCAGGCGCTCAAGAACGTCCTTGTCGTCGGCGAACTTGGCGAGTTTGCTCAGATCGCCGGTGCTGCGCCAGTCGGTGCCGATCACATCGTCGAGCAGGCTGGCGAGCGCGGGGTTGGCCCCATGGATCCAGCGGCGGAAGGTGATGCCGTTGGTCTTGTTGGAGAACTTCTTGGGATAGATCTCGTAGAACGGATGAAGCTCGGTGTCCTCCAGGATCTTGGTGTGGAGGGCGGCTACGCCGTTGATGGAGAAGCCAAAGTGGATGTCCATGTGGGCCATGTGGACGGTGTCGTGCTCGTCGATGATGGCGACGCGCGGGTCGTCGTGCTCGGCCTTCGCGATCTCATCGAGCTTGACGATAATGTCGGCGATGGCAGGGGAGACCTTCTGCAGGCTGGCGAGCGGCCACTTCTCGAGCGCCTCGGCAAGAATCGTGTGGTTAGTGTAGGCGACCATGGAGCGCACGATGGTAACGGCCTCGTCAAACTCGATGCCATGCTCGGTGGTGAGCAGGCGGATGAGCTCGGGGATGACCATGGTGGGGTGCGTGTCGTTAATTTGGACCACGGCGTAGTCGGCCAGATCGTGCAGGTTGCTGCCGCGCTCGACGGCCTCGTCGATCAGGAGCTGGGCGGCGTTGCTCACCATGAAGTACTCCTGATAGATGCGAAGTAGGCGGCCCTGCTCGTCGGAATCGTCGGGGTAGAGGAACAAGGTGAGGTTCTTGGCGATCTCGGTCTTGTCGAAGTCGATGGAACTGCCGGGGACCAGGCTGTCGTCGACGCTCGCCAGGTCGAACAGGCGCAGGCGATTCTTGGTGGGCTGGCCGTAACCGGGCACATCGATGTTGACGAGCTTGGAGGTAACGGCAAAATCGCCGAATTCGACGGTGTAGGAGCGGTCATCGTCGACTAGGATGTCCTGCTCACCGAGCCACTCGTCGGGGACGGCCTTCTGCTGGTTGTCGACAAAGCGCTGACGGAACAGACCGTAGTGATAGTTGAGGCCCACGCCATCGCCGGTCAAGCCCAGCGTGGCGATGGAATCCAGGAAGCATGCGGCCAAGCGGCCCAGGCCGCCGTTGCCGAGTGACGGCTCGACCTCGAATTCCTCGATCTTGTTGAGGTCGTGGCCTGCGGCGGTGAGCTGGTCCTTAACCTCGTCGTAGATGCCAAGGTCGATCATGTTGTTGATGAGCAGCTTGCCGATCAAAAATTCGGCGGAAATGTAATAGAGCTTTTTCTTGCCGTTGTTGAGCGGGCAGGCGGCGGAGCGCTCCTGCACGAGTTTGACCAGCAGCTTGTAAATGCGACGGTCGTCGAGCTGCTCGAGCGAGGTGCCAAAAGACTGCTCGGCGAGTTCCATGAGGTTAATTTGGGGCATGTTTTCTCCTGTGATGGGTTGTTTCATGTCTGCAATTCATAAGAAGCCCGCGCGAGGGGATTGGGGTGGCCTCGCGCGGGAAAAGCAAGCGCGTCCGCACGGTGGGGAGGGGTCGGGCGCGGTAGCTCCTATTGAGGAAGCTCGATTTCGGCTTCCGACGGGATGCGGAAGTAGGTCTCGGTCCAGTCAGTGAGTTTGTGCTCGAGCTCGCGGGTGATGGCGCCGTCGAGCATGCGCCAGGTCCAGTTGCCGCCCAACGTGGCAGGGGTGTTGATGCGCGCCTCGTTGCCCAAGTTGAGCAGGTCCTGCATGGTGTAGATGCACGTGTCACTCACGCTGGCGGCGATGGTGCGATTGAGTGCATCTGCCATGGGTTCGCCGGCCTGCTGATGGGTGTACAGGGCTGCCTGCTCGCGCTGACGCGGGGTGGCCGTTCCCTCAAACCAACCGCGCGCCGTCTCGTTGTCGTGGGTGCCCACATAGGCGACGGTGTTGGCGATGTAGTTATGCGGCAGGTAGTACGAGTTGGTACCCTCAAAGGCAAACTGCAGGATCTTCATGCCGGGGAAGCCCGAGTTGTCGCGCATGTCGATGACGCCGGGGGTGAGGAAGCCCAGGTCCTCGGCGATGATGGGCAGCGTGCCGAGCTTTTCCTCGAGCGTCTTGAAGAACTTGAGGCCGGGACCCTGCGTCCACGAACCGTAGGACGAATCGGGCGAGGAGAACGGCACCTCCCAATAGGCCTCGAAGCCGCGGAAGTGATCCAGGCGGATGACGTCGTACATGTCGAGGGCGGCGCGAATGCGGCCCTCCCACCAGGAGAAGCCGTCGGACTCCATGGCGTCCCAGTCGTAGATGGGGTTGCCCCAGTACTGGCCGGTGGCCGAGAACTGGTCGGGCGGCGTGCCGGCGACGCTCACGGGATTGCCGGCGGCGTCGATCTTAAAGAGCTCAGGCGTCGCCCACATCTCGACGGAGTCACGCGAGACATAGATGGGCAGGTCGCCGATGATGAGAATGTCGCGCTCGTTGGCATAGGCCTTGAGGCGGCTCCACTGGCGATCGAAGAAGTACTGCGTCATCTGGTGGTAGAGCATACGCGCCGGATGGTCGGCGCAGACCTTGGCGGAAGCCTCGCCGCGGGTACGGAGCTCCGCGGGCCACTCCCAAAACGCCTTGAGACCGCACTCCTCTTTGACGGTCATAAACTCACAGTAGGGGATGAGCCAGTCCTCGTTGGCCTGGATAAAGTCATCGAAATCGGCCGGCTTGTAGGCGGCAAAGCGCTCAGCGGCGCGGTCGAGAATCTGACGGCGGCCGCCAAAGATAGCACCGTAGTCGACGTTACTGGGGTCAGAACCCAGGTACACGCCATCGATATCGCGCTGTTCAAGATACCCTGCCTCGATAAGCTCGGCAAAGTCGATAAAGTTGGGGTTGCCTGCGCGGGCCGAGAACGACTGATAGGGCGAATCGCCATAGCTGGTCGTCGTAAGGGGCAGAATCTGCCAGTAATGTTGTTTGCACGAGGCGAGAAAATCGACGAAGTCGTAGGCACTCCAGCCAAAGCCGCCGATTCCGTATGGTCCGGGCAGAGATGAGACGGGCATGAGGACGCCGCTTGCACGCTCCATGAATGCGCTCACCAACCTTCTTGTTGTGGGGTCGGCCTGCCGATGGGTGTGCAGTCCGCCTCCGACGTTCTGATTCGATACGCCTATTGTAAACATGTTGTTTAAACATGTACAGGCAAGATAAGAAAGTTGGTCGATTTTCGGCGAATGGTTACATGCCATGAAAAAGCCCCGACCTCACAACGTGAGATCGGGGCAAGAGCGGTATGTAGGTTTTTGCTACTCGGCGTCGGCGAAGCCGTTGGGGTTATGGCTCTGCCAATTCCAGCTGTCGCGGCACATGTCCGCGATGTCGTACTGGGCCTTCCAGCCCATCATGCGCTCGGCCTTGGAGGCATCGCACCAGTTGGCAGCGATGTCGCCGGCGCGGCGCTCGCGGATCACATAGGGCAGCTCCTTGCCACAAGCCTTGGAGAAGGCGGCAACGACCTCGAGTACCGAGGTGCCGGTGCCGGTGCCCAGGTTAAAGATCTCGACGCCGGTTTTGCCGTTCATCCAGTTAAGGGCGGCAACGTGACCAGAGGCCAGATCGCACACGTGGATGTAGTCGCGCACGCCGGTGCCGTCGGGGGTGGGGTAGTCGTTGCCAAAGACCTGAACGGCCTCGAGCTTGCCCACGGCGACCTGGGCGACATAAGGCACCAGGTTGTTGGGGATGCCCTTGGGGTCCTCGCCGATCAGGCCCGACGGATGAGCGCCAATGGGGTTGAAGTAACGGAGCAGCACGACGTCCCACTCGGGGTCGGCGGTGTGGACGTCCATAAGGATCTGCTCGATCATCCACTTGGTCCAACCATAGGGGTTGGTCGCGGGCTTCTTAGGATCCTCCTCGGTGACGGGCGGGTTGTCCGGGTCGCCGTAGACGGTCGAGGAGCTCGAGAAGATGATGGACTTGCAGCCATGGTTGCGCATGACGTCGATGAGCACCAGGGTGTTCTCGATGTTGTTGTGATAGTACTCGACGGGCTTGCTCACCGACTCGCCAACGGCCTTAAAGCCGGCAAAGTGGATGACGCGGTCGATCTGATGGGTATCGAAGATCTTGTTCATCGCATCGCGGTCGAGCACGTTGGCCTCGTAGAAGGTGAGGTTCTTGGCGGCCTCGTCGCCCACGATGGTCTTGACGCGGTCGACGGCGACGGCGCTGGAGTTGGAGAGATCATCGACGATGACGACCTGGTAGCCACCCTCGAGCAGCTGAACGACGGTGTGCGAGCCGATAAAGCCGGCGCCACCGGTAACGAGGACACAGGTGTCTTTGGGGTCGAGTGCTTTGGACATGTAGTCTCCTATCGAATCAGGAACACTTCTTCAGGGGAGTATAGCGCAGGCAGGGACGCCCAAATCGTGCGCTGTAGGAAAAGCGGAGGATTGTGCCAACGTACTCATAGAAGAGCTTGCGTACGCATAACCTGATCTTCGACATTTGCTTACGAGCCGCTGACCTTGTAGTTTCCTGCCGTTCGTGGAAATCGTTGGGACGCGCCATATGTACGCTAATATGTATGAGTTGAGCGACATATAAATAAACATGTAACGGAGTACATATGTCACCAAACAGCGATTCCATCCTTTCCCAGGAGCTCTCGCGCCGCACTGCCCTCAAGGCCCTGTTCGGCGCCGCTTCTGCGGCAGTTCTTTTTGGCCTGCCCGCTCGCGCCCATGCGGCGGAGGCTTCCAAAGAAACAACCGATAAACTGAATGCCGCCCAGGTCCAGCTCGACGAGGTTCAGGCCCAGCTCGACAGCATCGCAAATGAGTATGCGGCGCTGGCCAACAAGAATGCCCAGACCCTCAACGACATCGAGAATGTCCAGGGCAAGATTGACGACACGCAGGCCCAGATCGATGAAAAGAAGGCCGAGCTCAAGAAGAAACGCAACGACCTTTCCGATCGCGTGGCCGCCAGCTACAAGTCCGGCGGCACGAACATCCTGTCGCTGCTGCTGGCCTCTGGCTCGTTTGAGGAACTCGTCGCCAACGCGCATTACGTTGAGAAGATCAACAAGAGCGACCGCGACGCCATCGAGGACATTCAGACCATCCAGGAAGAGCTCGATGCGCAAAAGACCGAGCTCGAGTCGCAGAAGGCCGACTTAGAGAAGCTCAAGGACCAGCAGACTGCCCAGATGCAGGACATGCAGGCCAAGCAGCAGGAAGTCCAGACGGTTCTGAACGGCCTCTCTGACGATGTCAAGGAGCTCATGGCTCAGCGTGATTCCGAGATTCTCGCTGCCGCCCAGGCCGAGGAGGCCGCTAGGAAGGCCGCCGCTGCCGCGGCCGCCGCGAACAAGAACAATTCCTACTCGGGTGGTTCGAGCTCGGGTGGCGGATCGTATGCGCCCGGAACTCCGCAGCAGAATGCCGGCTCGGGCAAGCAACAGGCCGTCGTCAACGCGTGCTACTCCACGCCTTCGCCGGGCCAGAACTGGTGCGCGGCGTGGGTTACCAATGTCTTCCGTAACGCCGGCGTTGGCTACTTTGGAGGCAATGCGTGCGACATGTTTAACGCCTGGTGCTATAGCTCCGACCGCTCGGCGCTGCAGGTGGGCATGATCGTGGCCGATTCCTCGCACAGCGGCACGGGTGCTCCGGGCCTTATCTACGGTCATGTGGGTATCTACGTTGGCGGCGGCATCGTTATGAGCAACGAGGGTGCCATTACGTCTAAGTCGCTTGATTCGTTTATTAGCTTCTATGGCACTGGCTCTGGCGTGCGTTGGGGCTGGCTCGGCGGCGTGGCGCTGTCGTAAAGCCGACGGGGCCGCGTGCCCGCCCGCAATATATTTGATTGCCTGCTCGGGCAGTCCTGCGCAAGACGAAGGCCACATTAAGTGGCCTTCTTTGCGTGCGGAACTCGCAATCAATCAAATATAATGCGGGCGGGCACGCGGCCCTCTTGGGTTCGGGGCGCGGCACACCGGACTGGTTGTCTGAATTAAAGAAAGTGAAGGCCCCTTTCGGGGCCTTCTTTTTATAAAAATTCGCCTACTCGGTGGACTTCGGGTTCTAGGTCTACGTCGAACTGCTCTTTGACTTTGGCTTGGATGTCGCGGATGAGTTCGTCGACGTCGGCGGCGGTGGCGTGGTCGGCGTTGACGATGAAGCCGCAGTGCTTCTCGCTCACCTGCGCGCCGCCAACGGCGTGTCCGCGCAGTCCGGCATCCATGATGAGCTTGCCGGCAAAGTGGCCCTCGGGGCGCTTGAAGGTGGAGCCGGCACTCGGCATGTCGAGCGGCTGCTTGTCCTCGCGGCGCTGGCGGTAGTCGTCCATGTCGGCCTTGATCATCGCGGCGTTGCCCGGGGCGAGATTGAAAGTGGCCGAAAGCACGATAAAGCCGTCGTCGGCGATGCGGCTCTTGCGATAGCCCAGGTTGAGTTCGTCGGCATCGAATTCGATGATGTTGCCGCTGCCGCGGGTGCCGTCGTCGAGCTGGCGAGCGGGTTTGTAGACGCGCACGGACTCTAGCACATCGGCCATGCAGGCACCGTAGGCACCGGCGTTCATGTAGCAGGCGCCGCCGACCGATCCGGGGATGCCCGAGATGGGCTCCATGCCGGTGAGGCCGGCCTCGGCTGCCGCCGCGGCGACATCGGAAAGCAAGGCGCCGGCTGCCGCCGTGACGTGCGTGCCGTCGACCGTAATGTCGGAGAGGCCTTCGCCCAGCGCCACGACGACGCCGCGGATGCCCTTGTCGCCGACAAGCAGGTCGGAGCCGTTGCCCACGATGGTAAGCGGCAGGTCGCAGCGATAGCAGGTATCGAGCGTGGCGACGAGGCCCTGCTCGGTATCGGGCGTGACAAAGACGTCGGCCGGGCCGCCGATCTTAAACGTGGTGTGCTCGCGCATGGGCTCGCTCATCAACACGTTGTCCTCGCCGGCAACGCCAGCGAGCGCGCACAGCAGGTCCTCGTTAAAAAAGTCGTTCTCGTGCATATGAATATCCGCCTTTTGGTGGTCGTCGTCATCAATCGATTGCAATATACCCCACCCGGACGGATTTGGTGCGCTGACGGCGATAAAACAGCCGTCTACCGGATTGGTAAAGTGTTTATCACCGAGGTAGAGGGGTAGTCGCTATACTTTCAAGAGATTGCGCGTAAACCCGGAAGGAGCGAGATGGCCAACAAAGTCACCCTCAAGCAGATCGCCCAGGAGGTGGGGCTTTCCCCCTCGTCGGTCTCGCTTGTGCTCAATAATCGGCCCTGTCGCATCTCGGAAGAAAACCGCAAACTCATCAAGGAGGTCGCGGCGCGCAACCACTATGTTCCTAACCAGATTGCGCGTAGTTTGGTCATGCGCGAGTCGCGCACGCTGGGCCTTATCGTCCCTAACATCGAGAGCCGCTTTTTTGCCTCGCTCGCCGGTAGCCTGGAAAAGCGCTGCCGCGAGGATGGCTATGCACTCTTCATTACCAGCTCGGGTGGAAGCGCCGATGACGATCTGGAGCTGCTGCGCCAGCTGGTGACGCGCGGCGTTGATGGCGTCTTCCTGGTCGTGGGCGACGAGTTCTCCGACGACCGCGCCCTGCGCGAAGAAGTCAGCCACCTGCCCATCCCGGCCGTAATGGTCGACCGTGCCATTGAGGGGCTCGAGTGCGACAAGGTGATGTTCGACCACGAGATGGGTGGCTACATGGCCACTCGCTATCTGATCGAGCAGGGCCACCGTCGCATTGCCTGCTTGGTTAACGCGCGCCGTTCCAATACGGGGCGTAAGCGACTTGCCGGCTATGAGCGCGCGCTGCGCGAGGTTGGCTTGCCTATCGACGCGCGTTTGGAGTTTGAGAGCGAGTACTACATTCCGAGTGCCTACGAGGCCTCGGAGGCGGTGCTCGCGACCGACGCCACCGCCGTATTTGCAAGCTCGGACAACATTGCCCTTGGTCTGCTCAAGCGCTTACACGAGATGGGGAAGAGCATTCCGGGCGACATTTCGGTGGTGAGTTACGACAACTCGGCCGCCGACGTTCTCTTTGAGCCGGCGCTGACCGCGATTGAGCAGGATCCTGGTATCCTCGCGGAGCATGCTTTTGGCTGCATGTCCAAGCGCCTTGCCGGTAGGGGCGGTAGACGTGCCGAAGAAGTCGTTCTGGAGCCGGCGCTTATCGTGAAGGGCAGCGTGCTCGATCTTACCGAATGTAGCTAAGCGTACTTGTTTGTTTGCATAGATTGCATGCGGAGTGTCCGCTATTTGCCGGCGGGGCCGGGGTGCCTGCCTTGTTTTGAGAAGTTCGCGGAGCCCACTTCTCAAAACAAGGCAGGCACCCCGGCCCTCGTCCGTTAACTCTTCCGCTGGGCGAGCCTTAGACGCCGCGCACCGATAGGGTAAGGCAGCGGCTTGAAATTGGTGCTATATTCAGCTTGAGTTGTTTAATGCTAGTACGGGAGGCTGATATGGGGCTGTTCAAGAAGAAAAACCCGCAGGATGCCTTTGATCCCGATGTGTTTACCATCACGGATACGATTTTGGACCCGCCGCGGTTTACATTTTTGCCGGCTATCTACCAGGATGCCACGCGCCGCAAGTGGGCCGTGCATCAGCGCGGCGGCGAGCCGAAGATTTTTGACTATGCGGACGTGTTGCAGTGCGAAGTGGCCGAGGCGGGCGATCCGGAGGCCGAAGAAGCGGTCTCTAAACAGGAATTTGCCCAGCGTATCCTGGCAAATCCTGCCAAGGCAGCAAAAATAAATGCTGCCAAGCGTAATATGTGTCTTGGTATGGGCGTTGTTGTGGCGGTTCAGACGGGAAAAGACGAGGTTTCCAAATTAGAGATTCCCGTTATGACCGACGAAGTCAAACGCGATTCAAGTCTATATAAGTCGTATCGGAATGTCGCCGAGAAGATCAAGGCAGAATTTGATGCCATGGGAGGGCTGGCCTAATTTTGGCGGCATACGTTTCTGAATGAGGAGTCTGTGCAATGGCAGGCGAATCTTATGCAATTCCCCCCAAAGATCATGCTGTTGAGGGAATTCTTTGGTATATCCAGCACCATCAGCTTGCCGGCGGCGATCGCCTGCCGGCCGAGCGCGTGCTGTGCGAAGAGATTGGCGTTTCGCGTACGGCGTTGCGTGCCGGTATCACGCGGCTTATCTCGTGTGGAACGCTCGAGAGCCGTCGCGGATCGGGCACGTATGTGTGTCCTCCCAAGCCGCTGAACATCTTCCAGGAAACGTATAACTTTTCCGATGCTGTGCGGACTGCCGGCCTGCACCCCTCTTCTCGTCTGGTTTCCACCGGGACCATCGAGGCGGATGAGGCGCTTGCCGACAAGCTTGGGGTGGCTGTAGGCGCTCCCTTGCTCCGCATGCAGCGCGTTCGACTTATTGAGGGCGAGCCGGCGTCAATCGAGACCGCTCACGTTAACCTGTCCCTGTGCCCATCGCTTCCCGAGCACGATTTTGAGTGTGAGAGCCTTTACGATGTCTTGCTCAAAGAAGGTGGCGTGCGCGTTGAGCATGGACGTGAGCATATCTCCATCTCGCGTTTGAACGTCGAAGAGGCCGAGCTGCTCCAGCAAGAAGAGGGAACGCCGGTGTTCTATGAGAGCTCGATCGAATTTGATAAGGACATGCGTTTTGTGGAGCATTGCAAATCGGTGATTTTGCCCACAAAGTTCCGCTTTGCCGATAACGGCGAAGAGAACGGCATGAGGAGCGTGGCAGGTGAACAATGGCTGAAACAGTAGATGCCACCCCGGTTTATATGCGCATTCGACGCTGCATCGAGGAACGTATCGAGCGCGGTGCATATCCCACGGGTTCCATGATTCCGTCCGAAAAAGACCTCGCCGAGGAATTTGGTACGACACGCTTGACCATCCGAAGCGCTGTCGATGAGCTGGTTCGGCGCGGGCAGATTCGCCGTGTTCGGGGAAAAGGTGCCTTTGTGGCGCAGAAAGTACCTGCTTTTTTTGAACGCACGGTCGGTTTCCGTGAATCGGTCCGTGCTTCGGGCGGCGAGCCGTCCGTCCGTATTCTCGCGCGTTCCAAGCGTTATGCGGGGCCATATTACGCCGACCTGTTTGGCATCGCCGAGGACGACCTGCTCTATTCCGTTCGACGCCTGAACTGCATAAACGGTAGCCCCGTATCGATTGAGACGGCGCTGATTCCCTGCCTGCTGTTCCCAACCATCGAAGATATTGACGTGTCGGTCTTCAGTTTGTACGAGACCTATGAGATGCTGGGCCGAAAGCCAGTCATGGCACAGGAAAAGCTCGATATCGAGGCACTGGGCGCACGAGATGCCGGCCTCCTTGGACTGGAACAGGGCGATCTTGTTTTGCTTTTGGAATGCGTGAGCTATGACGCGAGCGGTCAGGCTATCGAGTATGTAAAGTCCTTCAATCGTGGCGATACGGGCGGCTACACCTATACGTACTAGCTGGTATTTTGTGAATAACGGCTGGGAAACTAACCAGTTTTGATCGTTGGGTCAGCTGTATATACAACCTTACATGGCTCAAAATCGACCGTTCGCCGAAGGGGATAAATTAATCGACAAAAAGGTATCAAAAAGCCGTAATCTGTAACTGTGATTGGTATCAAATACTAATGATTTGTTACGAGGTGAGACGATGAAGATGCTCGATTACGTTCAGCTTGCCCATGTGCGTATGGGAGAGAACCTCGAGCGTTCGTCTGAGCTGGTAGCGCAGCTCGTTGATATTTTCCAGTCCGGTTCTTTTGACGCGCTGCGCATCGTTGCTTCGGGTTCGTCGCGCCATGCTGCGGATTGCGCCCGCGATTACCTGCAAGATGCGCTGCAGATGCAGGTGTCCGTTGTGACGCCCGAGGCCTTCGTCGATTTTGAACACACCTATCCACAGCATGCGCTTAACATTGCCGTCTCGCAGAGCGGCTATTCAACCAATACGATTGCGGCGCTCGATTACATGCGCGCACACGATATGGCTGCAGTTGCGCTCACGGCAAACGTCGAGGCACCCATCAAGGAACACGCTGACATCGTTCTTGACTACGGTGTGGGCGTCGAGTCGGTGGACTTTGTGACTCTGGGCGTCGAGGTTCTCGTTGAGTACCTGGTGCTCTTTGGTATTAACGGCGGTCAGGCGCGTGGAACGATTGACGCCAAGGGCGTTGCTCAGCGTCTTGATGACCTGCGCGAGGCTATCCAGGCTAATGCCGTGATGTGCAAGACCGCCGAGGCATATGTCCAAGATCACATGCTCGAGCTTTCTGAGCACATGCCCGCCATGGTCGTCGGCAACGGCCCCAACTATGGTGTTGCCGAGGAGGCAGCGCTCAAGCTGAGCGAGACCATCAAGATTCCTGCCATGCATCACGAAGGCGAGGAGTTCGTCCACGGTCCCGAAATGCAGATCGTTCCGGGCTATCTGGTGTTTATCGTCGACGATCCGCAGGGGTCGGAGCGTCTTGCGAATATCGCCGATGCGCTATCGAACGTTACGGCAAAAACGGTGCTGCTCACGGCCCATCCCAAGGGTAGGGCTCACGAGGTTGCGGTGCCTCAGGTGGCTCCGCTGCTCAGCGCAATTCCCAATCTTGTGTTCTTCCAGACGATTGCGGCCATGATCGCCGAGCGTCTGAAGTCATGGAACGTGCACCCGTATCTCGATGCCGTCTCCAAGCAAATGGAGGTCAAGGCAGAGGGCTACGAAGAGTCAGTCAATGCGCTTAAGGCCAAAGCGGCTGAGTGTTACGGAATGTAAGCGGGTTTTGATGCCCGTTGGCATGGGGGATGTGGAAACAACCCCAGAAAGGAGAGACAAATGAAGGAAACCGAGAAGATCGAGATCATGCATTTCGACCAGGAGGGCTATCTCGAGGACGGCAAGGCGCTCTACGAGACCGGCAAGAAGATGACCGCGCTCGCCGACAAGGTCGCCGACGAGGGCTACGACGCCGTGTTCCTGATGGGCGTCGGCGGCACCTGGGACGAGCTCATGCAGCTCGAGTACCTCATGAACAAGTTCGGCGACCGCGACCTCGAGGTCTACCTGATCCACGCCGCCGAGTGGAACGTCATGGGCCACAAGCGCATGACCGAGAAGTCCGTCGTGCTCACCGCCTCCGAGTCCGGCACTACCCCCGAGGTCCTCGAGGCCGTCAAGAAGATGAAGGAAAAGGGCATTCGCGTCTACGCCATGACCAAGCCCGAGGGCCCCATCGGCCAGGCTGTCGGCGCCGAGAACTGCGTCGCCATGGCTTCTGACCATGGTTCGGGCGGCTGCGAGAAGGGCTACTACCTCGCCGACTGCTTCGGCCTGCGCCTGCTCAACCGCCGCGGCTGCTTCCCCAAGTTCGATCTGTTTATCGAGCAGACCAAGGACATCTGGAAGGACATGCTCGATATCCGCAAGCGCTTCGAGCCGCGCGCCGAGGAGCTCGCCAAGAAGTACGCCCTGGCCCCCTACACCATGTTCATCGGCTCCGGCGCCCTGTGGGGCGAGACCATCCTGTTCTCGATGTGCATCCTGGAGGAGATGCAGTGGAAGCGCACCC
>JAXIZI010000008.1:0-59541 GCA_036304065.1 Collinsella sp.
AGGCACGGGAGCCTCCCAACCTCGTTGCGGCGCGGCTGCGCCTCTGGCACTTCAACAACATTGTCGCAGCCCCGACCCGCGGTCA
Organism: Collinsella sp.; assembly: GCA_036304065.1. GTDB lineage: Bacteria > Actinomycetota > Coriobacteriia > Coriobacteriales > Coriobacteriaceae > Collinsella. The sequence goes on from JAXIZI010000008.1 coordinate 86, forward strand.
CGAGCGGGGGCTCCTGTCGTTTCCGTGCCCCTGGATTGGGTCATAGTGTCTGACTTTTGCTCCACCTGCGGCGCTGCCATTGTTGGTGTTATGGGGCGGTGCAATGGGGTCAGGTTAGTTTGCACCAAATATGTCCGACAAGAGGTTTGACGGATGTTTGGTTGGTGCCTGTTGATGGTCTGGGTATCGGGGAGGGCGGGCTCCGTTATAATCGCCTAGGACATTAAATGGAAACGGGACGGGAGCCACACATGCGCCAGGGTTTCGACAACGCGAAGTACATCGAGCTGCAGGCTGCTCACATTAAGGAGCGCATCTCGCAGTTTGGTGGCAAGCTCTATTTGGAGTTTGGCGGTAAGCTGTTCGATGACTATCATGCGAGCCGCGTGCTGCCGGGTTTTGAACCGGACAGCAAGTTCCGCATGCTCAAGAGCATCGCCGACGATGTCGAGGTTATCATCGCGATCAACGCGAACCACATCGAGAAAAACAAGGCTCGTGGTGACCTCGGCATTACCTATGACGAGGATGTGCTGCGCCTGGTTGACCTGTTCCGCGGCAACGGCTTTGCCGTCGCGGCTGTGGTCATCACCCAGTACGCCGGCCAGCCCGCTGCCGATGTATTCCGCAACCGCCTGAACGCGCTCGGTATCCCCGCCAAGCTGCACTATCCCATCGAGGGGTATCCGCACGACGTCGACCTGATCGTGTCCGACGACGGCTATGGCAAGAATGAGTTTGTCGAGACCACTCGTCCGCTCGTCGTGGTCACCGCTCCCGGCCCCGGCTCAGGCAAGCTCGCCACTTGCCTCTCGCAGCTCTATCACGAGCACAAGCACGGCACCGCCGCCGGCTACGCCAAGTTCGAGACTTTCCCGGTCTGGAATCTGCCCCTCACGCATCCGGTCAACATCGCCTATGAGGCAGCAACGGCCGATCTCGACGATGCCAATATCATCGACTCCTTCCACTTGGAGGCCTACAACAAGACCACGGTCAACTACAACCGCGACGTCGAGGCCTTCCCGGTGGTCCGTGCTCTGATGGAAAAGATCCTGGGCAAGAGCCCCTATCAGAGTCCTACGGACATGGGCGTCAATATGGTCGGCTTTGCCATCACCGATGACGATGCCTGCCGCGACGCTTCCAAGATGGAGATCGTCCGCCGCTACTTTACCGCGGTCGAAAATGTGCGCCGTACCGGCATGGGCGATGAGCAAGTCGACCGTCTCAAGATTATTATGAAGAAAGCCGGCATCGATAAGAACTACTCACCGGCGCGCTCGGCGGCCCTCACCAGGGAGCAGCTGACGGGTGGTCCCGTGGGGGCCATGGTCATGCCCGATGGCTCCGTGGTGACCGGTAAGACCTCCACGCGCCTGGGCGCCGCAAGTTCGCTCATTATGAACGCCCTCAAGCACGTCTCGGGCGTCGACCTTGAGCTCGAGGTTATCAGCGATGAGGCGATCGAGCCCATCAGCAAGCTCAAGACGCATTTCCTGGGCAGCAAAAACCCGCGCCTCCACACCGACGAGACGCTTATGGCGCTGTCGATCACCTCGGCCACGAGTGAGACGGCCGCTCGCGTCCTTTCGGGCCTGGAGCAGCTGCGCGGTTGCGATGCCTTTTTTAGCGTGATTATCTCGCCGACGGACGAGACGGTACTGCGCAAACTGGGTATCAACGTGTGCTGCGAGCCCAAGTTTGAGCGCCGCGGTTTCTTCCATCGCTAAGTTTGAAGCACCGCGGTAATTGCATTGCATTTTGGCCGTATCGGGTTAGCGCCCGGTACGGCTTTTTGATCAATAAAGCGCCTATTTCGGCGAAAAATAGCTGTTTACCTGCCTAGAAACAATTTGAGCGGTATACAATAACCATAACTGTTTCATCCTTAGCGGGATGCCGCATGATGGATATTACCTGCCATCGTGAGGTGTGTCGGTCGCGCACGGCGCGTTAGATGCTCGTGCTCGGTTTGAGGGGGCTGCTATGGCGGGCAAGGGTCGTGCGAGTGTCAACGATATGAAGCGTGTCGAGGTGCTGGTGTTGATGGAGATCGACCGGCAAACCGAAGACAATGGCGGGCCGTATGGTTTCTCGCGCAAAACGCTTGCCGAGCACGTTGGGGTGTCTCCGTATCGAGCCCGTGCCGCAATTGAACGCTTGGATTCTGACGGCTTGATCGAGGTCGTTTCGCGATATAGCGAGGACGGCGGCCAGCTTGCAAATGGTATTTGCCTTACCGAGCGCGGCGGGTGGTATCTGAGAGGCATCCGAGCGGGTATGCTCGTTCAGGATATGCTCGAGGACGAGCTTGCCGATCGGTAGCGATCTGCCGCCTAAGTTGCTGTGACGCCGCTCAGGTTCCGGGCGGCGTTTTGTTTCGAGATTGAGAAATGCAAGCACTTTGGTGAAAAATGGCGAGCTGCTTCTTTCTCAAGTATTACAATGAAGACCCGTAAGATGTGTATGGACAACTTCTACGGGAAGCGCAGGTAACTCAATATGACCAAGCATGTGTTCGTAACCGGTGGCGTGGTTTCGTCCCTAGGCAAGGGTATTACCGCGGCCTCATTGGGCCGTCTGCTCAAGTCACGCGGCTACAAGGTAACGATGCAGAAGGCCGACCCGTATCTGAACGTCGACCCCGGTACCATGAGCCCCTTCCAGCATGGTGAGGTCTTCGTTACCGAGGATGGTTACGAGTCCGACCTGGACCTGGGTCATTACGAGCGCTTTATTGATGAGAACCTGACCCGCGATTCCAACTTTACGACCGGCGCCATCTATAAGAGCTTGATCGCCCGCGAGCGTCGCGGCGACTTTTTGGGCGGTACCGTGCAGGTGATTCCTCACGTCACCAATGCCATTAAGGACAAGTTCCGCCGCATCGAGGAGCAGACCGGCTCCGATGTAGTCATCACCGAGCTGGGCGGCACGATCGGCGACATCGAGTCGCAGCCGTTTGTCGAGGCCATCCGCCAGTACCGCAAGGAGGCCGGCCCCGAGAACGTCTGCTACATCCACGTGTCGCTCGTTCCCTATATCGCCGCCGCCCACGAGGTCAAGACCAAGCCCACGCAGCATTCCGTCAAGGAGCTCCGCAGCTTTGGCATCCAGCCCGATATCATCGTGCTGCGCTCCGACCACCATATCGATGACGCTATCCGCGGAAAGATCGCAAGCTTCTGCGACGTCGACACCGATTGCGTCTTTACCAACGAGGACTGCGCGAGCATTTACGATGTTCCGCAGCTGCTTGCCGAGCAGGACTTTGACCTGCGCATTTGCGAACGCCTGGGTCTGGATCCGCGTGAGCGCGACATGAGCGAGTGGAACGAGTTCCTGCGCAAACAGAATCACGCCAACCATCACGCCGACAAGGTGAAGATCGCCGTCGTGGGTAAGTACACGCAGCTGCCCGATGCGTACCTGTCGGTTATCGAGGCCCTGCACCATGCGGGCGTCTTCTACGATCGCCATGTGGACGTCCAGCTGGTCGACGGCGAGAGCCTCGACGAGCAGAATGTCTCCGAGGTTCTGGGCGACGCCTCGGGCATCCTGGTCCCTGGCGGCTTTGGCAAGCGCGCCCTGGAGGGCAAGATCCTCGCGGCCGAGTTTGCCCGTGAGCACAAGATTCCGTATCTGGGCATTTGCCTGGGTATGCAGGTGGCCGTGTGCGAGTTCGCCCGCAACGTCGTCGGCCTTGCCGGCGCCAGCTCCTCCGAGTTCGATCCGGACGGCCCGTTTAGCGTCATCGATCTGATGAGCTCGCAGGAGGACGTGACCGAGAAGGGCGGCACCATGCGCCTGGGCGCCTATCCGTGCAAGCTCGCCGCCGATACCCTTGCTCGCGAGGCATATGGCGAGGAGCTCGTCTACGAGCGTCACCGTCACCGCTTTGAGTTCAACAACGCCTTCCGTGACCAGCTCGAGGACGCCGGTTTGGTTATCTCGGGTCTGTCGCCCGACGAGCGCCTGGTCGAGATGGTCGAGCTGCCGCGCGACGTGCATCCGTGGTATGTGGCAACCCAGGCTCATCCCGAGTTCAAGAGCCGCCCGACCAACCCGCAGCCGCTGTTCCGCGAGTTCGTGCGCGCTTCGATCGGCCAGCACGAGGGTGTCGACCGTCTGCAGGTGACGCCCATGAATCTCGCTACGGACTAAGGGTGCCGGCGAATAAGGAACATACCGAAGCTACTCCCTCGTCGCTCGCCGTGGCGGCGGGGGAGTATCTCGATTACCTCGCGGTCGAGCGGGGTTTGGCGCGCAACACGATTGCGGCCTATCGTCGTGACCTGACGACGTACTGCGCCTATCTGGAGCGGGCGGGTATTGTGTCTTTTGAAGAGGTGACTCGTCAGGTCGTGGAGGGCTTTGTCGCCGACCGTCGCGATGGGGGCTATTCGGATGCCTCGGTGGAGCGTGCGCTTGCGGCCGTGAAGGGCCTGCATGCCTTTTTGGTGCGCGATGGGGCTGTGGCCCAAAATCCAACGGCGGCGTTGCGCCTTCCTAAAAAGGCTGATCGTTTGCCGGAGTATCTATCGGTGGAGGATGTCTCGGCGCTGCTCGATCAAGACTTCCCCGAGGGCGAGATGGGCTTGCGCGACCATGCCATCTTGGAAGTGCTCTACGGATGCGGTTTGCGTGTGAGCGAGTTGGTGGGGCTCGATGTGGGCGATATCCATATCGACGATGGCTTTGTACTCGTTCGCGGTAAGGGCTCAAAGGAACGCCTGTCCCCGCTGGTGGGAAGCGCGGCGCGAGCTCTGACGCTCTATGTAACTGAGGGACGTTCTCGCTTGGCGGCCCATGCCCGCGGAACCGAGACCTCGGCGGTCTTTTTAAATAAGAACGGCCGCCGTCTGTCGCGCCAGGGCATCCATGCCATCTGTGAGCGCTACGGGCGCCAGGTGGGACTGGTGGGACTCCATCCCCATACGCTGCGTCACTCCTTTGCCACCCATATGCTTGCGGGCGGCGCAGACCTCCGTGTGCTACAGGAGATCTTGGGACATGCCGATATATCGACCACGCAGGTCTACACGCATGTCGATCGTACGCAACTGACCGAGGTCTATCTGGCAGCGCACCCGCTGGCGCATCGTTAACATATCGCTGGCCTGCATATTTATAGGTATTTGGGGACGGGCCCCAGATTGCCGAGACGCACTTTTGCGCGCATGGGCAATCTGGGGCCCGTCCCATTTTTCGCCAGACACCGACGCGGTGGTGGGCCGTGTGTACCGTGGGTGGGGGAGTTTGGGGGCGATGTGAACGGCATGTAAGGGGACGCAAAAATCGCCTCAAGGTCAACTTGAAGGTTGAGGTTGAAAGGCGGGGTGCCACAGGTGGCATCCCGTCGTTGCTGTAAACACAACATATTGTGTTTTCGAACATATGCTTGGGGGTGTTTTGCAATATATGGAGGGTGGAGTGGTGGGGCGGGGTGGGGGAAGGGGTGGGGAAAGGTGTTGAAAAATGGGGCGGTTCCCCATATTATTAATGACGTCGACAGGCGGGGTGGTTCCCCGCGTACGTGCCATCTGAGTAACCGAGGGGAGGGCGCACATGGGAATGACTGGTGCATACGAGCGCAATCTCGATGCAAAAGGTCGTCTGTCCCTGCCTGCACCCCTTCGCGAGGAACTTGGAGAGCACGTTCGCGTGTTCAAAGCCCTGGATGTCGATGCTCTGTACGTGTTCTCTGCCGAGGCCTTCGATAAGTGGGTCGAAGGACTCTTCGCGGGTCGTGAGGGCCACGAGGGTTTTAACCCGCGTGACATTAACGACCAGAAGCTCATGAGGGCGATCAACAAGCGCACCACGTCGATGGACGTGGACGGCGCCGGTCGTATCGGTCTTTCCGAGTCTCTCCGCAAGCAGGCGAACCTCGACCGCGAGGTCACGGTTGTGGGCAACTACGACCACCTTGAGGTTTGGGATCGCGCCGCGGCCGATGAGGACGATGACGATGAGGCCCTGCTGGACCTCTTCTTCTCGTAAGGGCAAGGCACGGGTAACGGATGGAGCGTGGGATCTTGACACAAGAATATCGGCATGAACCTGTCATGCTCGGCGAAGTGCTTGAGTCGCTGCGGCTAAAGAGCGGCTCCGTTGTCTGCGATTGCACCCTTGGCGGTGCCGGCCATTCGGTAAAGATGGCCGCGCAGGTGGGGGAGACGGGCCTTTTGCTCGGCGTCGATCAGGACGACATGGCCCTCGAGGCCGCTGGCGCCCGTCTGGACCGCGAGGTTCCCGGAGTTCCGCACCAGCTGCTGAAGGGCAACTTCGGCGACTTGGACGAGCTGCTTTGCTCGGCCGAGGTGCCCGGGGTCGATGGCTTCCTGTTCGATTTGGGCGTTTCGTCACCGCAACTCGATATCCCTGGCAGGGGCTTTTCGTATAACGAGGACGCCCCATTGGACATGCGGATGGATCCGGGTAATAACACCTTAAACGCAGCTGAGGTCATCAACACCTATAACGAACACGACCTCGCCCGGATTCTACGCGTCTACGGCGAAGAGAAGTTTGCCTCGCAGATCGCGCGCGAGATCGTGCGCCGCCGCGAGCAAGAACCGATCGAAACCACCGGCCAATTTGTCGAGATCATCAAGGCGGGTATCCCGGCTGCCGCTCGTCGGCATGGCGGACACCCGGCCAAGAAAAGTTTCCAGGCCATTCGCATCGAGGTCAATCACGAGCTCGATGTGCTCGAACGAGGGCTTGATGCCGCCACCAGGTGGCTCAACCCGGGCGGACGTATCTGCGTCATCTCGTATCACTCGCTCGAGGACCGTATCGTAAAGAACCACTTTAAGGAGATGAGCCAGGGGTGCACGTGTCCGCCGGAGATTCCGGTGTGCGTGTGCGGCAACGTGCCGATACTCAAGGTCATCACCCGCAAACCCTTGGTTGCCCAGCCTGATGAGGTTGAGCGCAACCCTCGGGCGAGATCAGCCAAAATCCGCGTGGCGCAGCGTCTGTAGGCGCGACCGCGCGATATTGGACCTCCCGCTCGCACCATAAACGAAGCTTAAACACACTACCAACGTACTCGGGATGGGAGGCGGCATATCATGGGCTACAACACTTCAAGCGCAGCACTCGCCTATGATATGAACGCCATGCCCGCCTATCGTGAGACGCCGCAGGCCCCTGTTGCTCCCCGTGAGCAGCGCACGCCGCGCTTTGATGTCTACACGGGCGCGGGCCGTCAGGCAAACCAGGCGGTAAGCCCGGTTTTCATGAGCGTTCTTAAAACGTTTTGCATCATTGCGGCTATCTTCATGACGATCGGCGTCGCCCGCGTGGCGCTCGCCGGCGTTACGGCCCAGGTGCTCAACAGCAACGCCGAGCTTACCAACACGCTCGAAAAGGCGACCGATGAGAGCTCCGACCTGGAGGTCATGCATTCGGTCTATGGCGCCGACACGCGCATTCGCGACCTTGCGGGCGCTTATGGCATGGTGGAGCCCAGCGAGAGCGTTACACTTGACTTTTCGCAGGATGCAGCCGCGGGCGCCAACGCGACCGCGACCGCTCAGTAGCAAGACGGTAGCTGAGTATGACAAATGACTATCGCCGCGGTTCCGATGGGGGCCGCGGTTCTGGACGTCCCTCGTCGCGGGGACGTTCTGGTTATCAAGGAACGGGTCGGCAATCTTACAACGCCGGGCAGTCCCGTGGCAACGACCCGGCGTCGCGACTTCGCGGCTCGGGCGGCCCTCAAGTGCATAACACCAGGTCGCGCAAGAGTTCGTCGACCGAATGGCTCACAGGCGCGCCTCTGCCTCGCCGCAAAGCCGTCATGGGATTCATTGGGCTTGGCTTGGGCTTGGGCGTCTTTCGCCTTGCCGACTATCAAATTGTCGAAGCCGATAAACTGCGCGAGCGTGCCGATGCGCGCCGCCTGCTTGCGCAGACCCTCTATGCCAAACGTGGCACCGTCTACGACCGCAACGGCAACGTGCTGGCGTCGTCGGTCGAATGTCGCAACATCGCCGTGAACCCGCAGCTTGTCGAGGATGTCGACAAGACGGTGTCGGCGCTGGTCAAGGCAACTGGAATCGATAAAAAGACCTGCCGCAAGCTCGTCGAGTCCGATGGCACCTGGGTGTATATCAAGCGCCAGGTGGACGAAGACGATGCTGCGGCGCTGGAGAAGAAGAATCTGCCCGGCGTGCTTTTTGAGCAGGCCATGAAGCGCGTATATCCATACGGCAATCTGGCATCGCAGGTGCTGGGTGTAGTGAATGTGGACAACGACGGCTTGACGGGTCTCGAAAAGCAATACAACAAGCTTCTGACCGGCACGAACGGTTCTCTCGTACGCGAGCGCGCGAGGGACGGCAGCTATATCGCGGGCGGTGCCTATAAAAAGGTGGCCGCGGTCGACGGCGTTGATATCGTGACGACGCTCGACGTCAATATCCAGCGTGCGGCTGAGGATGCTCTGACAGAGGCTGTCGAGAAGACAAAGGCCAAGAACGGCTCGGCTTTGGTCACCGACCCCACGACCGGTGAAATTCTCGCAGCCTGCTCGTACCCGACCTACGACCAGACCGATCTGGAGAACGCCAAGACCGAGGATATGAACCTGCGCCTGGTCACTGACGCCTACGAGCCCGGCTCGGTCTTTAAGACGCTCGTGGCGGGCGCCGGCTTCGACTTGGGCGTCGTGCGATCGAGTACGTCGTTTGAGGTGCCGGCGAGCATCAAGGTGGGCGACGATACCGTTACCGATGCCGATAAGCGCGACTATGGCATGACCATGGATGTGCGCGAGATGATGCGCCGTTCGTCCAATGTGGGCTTTGTCCTGGTGGGGCGCAAGATCGGTGCCGACGACTTTGCCGCCTATGTGGACAAGTGGGGCATCGGTCACAGCTCCGGTGTCGATTTTCCGGGCGAGAGCCTGGGCATCGTCAAGGAGCGTGACCAGTATGACGGCGCCACGCTGGGATCGATGAGCTTTGGACAGGCGCTGTCCGTCTCGCCGATTGAGATCGCACGTGCCGTGGGCGGCATCGCCAACGGCGGCGTGATGATGACCCCGCACTTCTATAAGTCCAGCAAAGGCGACGAGAAGGACTGGGGCGAAGGCGAACGCGCGATTTCTGAGGACGCCGCATCCCAGGTGACATCGTGCATGCAGACGGTCGTGTCCGAGGGAACGGGCGTTGGCGGCGCGGTTGACGGCTATGACGTGGCGGGTAAGACCGGTACGGCCGAACGTGCCGACGAGAACGGCGGCTACCTCAAGGAGAACTACATGTCGTCCTTTATGGGCTTTGCACCGGCACAATCGCCCAAGGTGCTGTGCTATATCACGCTCGACGGAACGCCGAGCGGCTCAGATGCCGCTGCGGTGCCGTTCCAGTCCATTATGGCCAACGCGCTCGACGTGCTGGGTATCCCGCACACGAAGTAGGGGGTTACAATCTTTGGGGCGTGGTTTGTTGTCCCATATGAGGGGTGTTCACATGCCCTGCACCACGCATGCGCGGCGCTGGGATACAATACGCCGATAGCATTATTAGGTTTACAGGGGAGCTGCAATGATAGAGATCGCCGTCAACAACCTCGCGGCCGCAACAGGGGCCCGAACCGTGACGGGAGAAGCCGATCGGGTATGCCGCGGGTGCGTTATCGACTCGCGCCAGGTCGAGGAAGGGACGATTTTCGTCGCCTTTCCCGGTGAAAACGTCGACGGCAATGATTTTGCTTCCCGTGCCGTCCAGTCGGGTGCCGGCGCCGTCGTAATGACGCGTGAGCCCGAGGCTGAGCTGGTCTCGCTGGCGCAGGACAAGGGCTGTGCCATCCTGCTGACCGATGATCCCGAGGACTTTCTGCTGCGTTTGGCGCACACGTACCGTCTGGAGCTCGGCTGCCTGGTCGTTGGTATTACCGGTTCCATCGGCAAGACGACGACCAAGGACGTGCTCGCCGCCGTGCTCGCCAAGCGCTATCGTGTCTGGGCCACCAAGGGCAATTTCAATAACCTGATCGGCATGCCGCTCACGGTGCTTTCCGCTCCGGCCGATACCGAGGTCCTGGTGCTCGAGATGGGCATGAACCATTTCCACGAGATCGAGCGCCTGTCCCAGTCCGCCAATCCCAACCTTGCCGTCGTGAGCAAGATTGGTACCTCTCATATCGGCATTTTGGGTAGCCGCGAGAACATCGCCCGCGCTAAGGCCGAGATTGTCCAGGGTATGTGCGCCGCTGGCGACTTCTTGCCGCTGCTGGTTTTGGGCGGCGAGGACGACTTTACGCCGTTCATTCGCGATACGTTCGCCCAGCCTGCTGGTATCGACGTGATGCTGGCCGGCGTCTCGGACGATGATGAGGTCCGTGCCCGCGACATTCGTGTTGATGACGAGGGCCGTCCGGTCTTTACGCTCGATTTTGGCCAGGGTGAGACGATCGATACCATGCTTGCCATCCCCGGCGTGCAGTCCGTTCCTAATGCCGTTAAGGCCGCCGCGGTTGCCTATCGCCTGGGCGTGACGCCCGAGCAGATCGATGCTGCCTTTAGAGGCCTCACGATCACCGGTCACCGCCAGGAGATCAAGCGCGCCAAGAGCGGTGCCCGCGTCATCGACGATTCCTATAACGCCAGTGCCGAATCCATGGCTGCTGGCCTCGATCTGCTGTGCTCGCTTTCGTGCACGGGGTCTCGTATGGCGATCCTGGGCGAGATGGGCGAGATGGGCGATGAGGCTCCTCGCATGCATGAGCTCGTGGGCGCCTATGCCGCCGCCAAGAAGCTCGACATGCTGGCGTGCGTGGGTGGTGAGCTGGCCCAGCTTATGGCCGATGCCGCGCGCATGATGGGCATGGACGAGGACCGCATCCAGGTGTTCTCCGATTATCAGCAGGTGCTCGACCGCATGGGCGGCGCGCTTGAAAAACATGATGTTGTACTGGTCAAGGGTTCCCGCTTTGTTGAGCTCGACCGCTTTGTGGAAGGTGTGTGCTAGCCCATGTTCGGCAATCCCTCGTATCCAACGTATCAGGCTTTTTTGGGGCTTGGCATCGCCGCTGCCATTGCGCTGCTGCTCATGCCGTGGTGGATCAAGCTGCTCAAGGTCGAGGGTATCGGCCAGCAGGTTCGTGCCGACGGCCCCAAGCGTCATTTGGTTAAGCAGGGAACGCCCACCATGGGTGGTGTTGTCATTCTCGTCGCGATCTCGCTGACCTGCCTGCTGATGGGCAAGCTCACCACCGAGCTCGTGCTCGTGCTGCTCGCCACGCTGGCGACCGGCGTGCTGGGCCTGATCGACGACCTGACTTCCGTTACGCATGGGCGCTCGCTCGGTCTGACGCCTCATGCCAAGATGATCGGCCTAACCATTATCTGTGTCACCTTTACGGTACTTGCCGTCAACTGGTGCGGCGTCGCCCCCGAGATTCGTTTTCCCGGCGGCCTGACGATTGACCTCGGTGTTCTTTCGACCACCATCTGCGGCCTTTCGTTCCCGTGGCTCTACATTGTCTTTTGCTGGCTGATGATCGCCGGTCTTTCTAATGCCGTGAACCTGACCGATGGCCTTGACGGTCTTGCTGGTGGCACCTCCATGATTGCCATGCTCGCCATGGCTGCCATGGCGTTTTTGCACGGAGACGTGAACCTGTCCATCTTCTGCACCGCATGTGCCGGTGCCTGCTTGGGCTTTCTGTGGTTCAACTGCTATCCGGCGAGCATCTTTATGGGCGATACCGGCTCGCTTGCCCTGGGCGCCGCGTTTGCCTGCACGTCCATCATGACCAACACCGAAGTCGTTTCCCTCATCATCGGCGGCCTGTTTATCGTTGAGACCCTGTCGGTCATGATTCAGGTTGTCTATTTCCACTTTACGCACAAGCGCGTCTTCCTTATGGCGCCCATCCATCATCATTTCGAAAAGAAGGGCTGGGCCGAGACCAAGGTCGTCATCCGTTTTTGGATTATCGCTGCGGCCTTTGGTGCCGTTGGCCTTGCTCTGTTCTTCCAGTTGGGATAGTGGTCTTTCATGCCTCTTGCTGATGTCTTTAGCCTGCTCGTTTTGGGTCAGGGCAAATCCGGTCTCGATGTCGCCCGCTGGGCGCTGGCGCATCCCGAGCGCGTGAGCGCCGTTACCGTGTATGGCGGCGGCACCTCTGAGCCCAATGACGCCACGCGTGCGCTCGAGGCTGCTGGTGCGGCGTTTGTCTATGGGACCGAACAGGTCGAGGGCGTCTATGACGTATGCGTGACGTGCCCGGGCATCTCGGAGTTCTCGGGCTTCTTTAAGGCCGGGCGCGAGCATGCCGCCCAGATTATGGGTGAGCCCGAGTTTGCCTATCGCCTGTCACCCGATAACTGGATTGCCATCACGGGCACCAACGGCAAGACGACCACCACGTCGCTGACTGATTATCTGCTCAAGGCTGCCGGCGAGGCCAGTGTAGCTGTCGGCAACATCGGCGAGCCGCCGGTCAACGAGATTGACGGCCGAGCCCATAACGAGTGGTTTGTGGCCGAGCTCTCGAGCTATCAGATTGCTACGACCACCGAGCTCCACCCCCGCGTGGCGGTGCTGCTCAACATCACTCCCGACCACTTGGGCTGGCATAAGAGCCATAAGAACTACGCGCTTGCCAAGATTAAACTGTTTGCCAATATGGTCGATGACGATCTGGTGGTTGTCGACGTCGAAGACGCCGGCATTCACGAGTTCGATGAGTACATCTACACGCCGGGTCGTCGCATCTGCAAGGTTGCCTTTGACGAGCCTGAGGGCGAGGATGCCGCCTTTGTGCGCGATGGCAAGATGATCGTGCGCCTGAAGGGCGTCGAGACCCCGCTCATCGCTACATCCGAGCTCAAGATCTCGGGCCATCACAATGTTATCAATGCCCTGTGCGCTGCCACGGCTGCCCTGGCAGTCGGTGCCGATGTCGATGGCGTCTGCCGCGGTCTGGCCTCGTTCCAGCCGCTCGAGCACCGCGTGGAGCCGTGTGGCGAGATTGACGGCGTGCGCTACGTCAACGATTCCAAGGCGACCAACACCGATGCGGTCGAGAAGGCACTGACGGCATTTCCCGATGACGACGTGATCTTGCTGCTCGGCGGCCACGATAAGGGCACGCCGCTCACGGACTTCGCACGCGTTGTTATGGATAACGTACGCTCGGTCGTCTGCTTTGGCGATGCGCGCGAGCGCTTCACCGCCGCTATGGACGAGGCCGATGTCGATGGCGATGTGGATATCGCCCAGGCGGATGACCTGCGCGATGCCGTGGACGTCGCCCGTTCGCTGTCGAGCCGTGGTGACGTGATCTTACTTTCTCCTGCCTGTTCTTCGTTCGATGAGTTCTCGGGCTATGAGGAGCGCGGCCGCGTGTTTAAGGACTATGTGGCCCAGCTTGCCGCTGCGGCGAAATCGCAAATGGAATAGGGGTTGCCGGTGAGAGAGGAGAGCCCCCGACAAGGTATGAGGAGGCCCGACTCGGACCGTGCTTCCTCGCGGCGCAGCACACCGCGTTCCGGTCGCGGCGGGCAGACGTTTAGCGAACGCTATATTGCCGGCGTTCCCGCCCGTATCATGCGCCCCCGTTTGATATTCATGGCCTGCCTGTTTACCTTGGTGTGCTTTGGCCTGCTGATGGTGTACTCGGCGTCTTCGGTCGAGGCGCTGCACGAGAATGGCTCGGCGACGTTTTTTCTGTTTCGACAAGCCGCGTTTGCCGGAGTTGGCGTGCTGGCTATGGTTGCCATCGTGCGCATCTTGCCGGACAGTTGGTTTGGGGAAGACGTGCTCAGGATCTTCCTCATCGGCATGATGGGGCTACTGCTTCTGGTGTTCTTGGTGGGCAGCGGCAGCCGTGGCGCCACGCGCTGGCTCAACATCGCCGGTATTCAGTTCCAGCCTTCCGAGTTTTTAAAGCCATTTGCCATTGCGTATTCGGCCATCATGCTTGATCGTTTCTTTTCGCCCGGTGGCAACATCAACGAATTCCTTCGCAAGATGGGCATCTACTTGGGCATTTCGCTCTTTCTGATCTTTATCCAGCCCGATTTCGGTACTGTCCTGATCATCCTGTTGACCCTCATGTGCATGGCGTTGTTTGCGGGTCTCGACCCCAGATTTATCATCGGCGTGCTAATCTTCGGCATTCTCGTGATCGTGATTGCGCTTGTTGCAGAGCCGTACCGTATGGTGCGTATTCAGGTTGCCTTGAACCCTTGGGCCGACGAGTATGGTGACGGCTATCAGGCCACGCTTGCCATCATGGCCTTTGCCTCGGGCGGTCTGTTCGGCCGTGGCATCGGCAACTCAACCATGAAGTACTCGTATCTGCCCGAGGCGCACAATGACTACATCCTGGCCATCATTGGCGAGGAAGTCGGTTTTGTCGGAACCGTGCTGTTCTTCTTGGTGTTTGCGATGCTGGTCTACTCGGCGTTTCGCATTGCCGAGCAGGCGACCGATCGTCGGGGCGCGCTTATGGCGTCTGGCTCCGCGGTCATTCTCGCGGTGCAGTTTTTGATTAATGCGCTTGGCATCCTCAACGTGTTTCCCATGACGGGCAAACCGTTGCCGTTTATTAGCTACGGCGGTTCGTCGATTATTGTGTCGCTTATGCTTGCCGGGTTGATCCTGCGCGTTTCGTACGAGAGCGCCCGTCGCGATGAGTACGACCGTCGCCGCGAGAGCTTTGCCGTTATGGATGAGAGTACCGCCGGCGTGCCCCACGTGCGCGGCGAGCGATCTTCGCGTAACGGTTTTACCGTCCTGGATGGCTCTGCGACCGAGCCGGCAGCCCGCCCGCGTCAGCGAACGGCGCCGCAAGGTCGTCCTCAGCGCCCCAGCCCTCGCAACGCGGGCGGCGGATATAATCGAATCGATTTGAACTCGGACCCGTCGGCGCGTCTGCGTACCGACGACCAGGGACCGCGTGTACGAAGGGACTACCATGACCGATAAAATGACCGTTGCTATTGCAGCCGGCGGCACGGCCGGGCACATCAACCCCGCGCTCGCCTTGGCCGAAGAGCTGCGTGACCGTGGCCACCACGTTGTGTTCGTGGGCCAGTCGCGCAAGCTCGAGGGTCGTCTGGTCCCCGAGGCTGGGTTTGATTTTGTGCCCATTACGGTCACGGGCTTCGACCGCTCCCGTCCTTGGACGGCGCTGACCTCGCTGTGGCGTGTCAACAAAGCCAAGCGTGCGCTCGCCAGTCATTTCTCAAAGGTCGGCAAGCCCGATGCCGCCATTGGTTTTGGTGCCTATGTCGAGGTTCCGCTGCTGGGGTGGTGCAAGGGCGCGGGCGTTCCGTATCTGCTGCATGAGCAGAACTCTGTTCCGGGCCTGGCCAACAAGATGATGAACTCCCACGTCGCCCGCGTGTGCATCTCGGTGCCGGCAGCGCGTTCGGTCTTTGAGCGCGAAGGTGACCCTGACCACGTGCTCATGACCGGCAACCCCGTACGTCGCTCGGTGATCGAGGGCGATCGCGCTCGCGGCCGCAAGGCACTTGGCGTTCCCGAGGACGCTACGCTGCTGCTCGTCTTTGGCGGTTCACTTGGCGCCCAGCACCTCAACGAGCGTGTGGCTTCGCTCAAAAACGAGCTGCTTTCGCGCAAGAACCTCTATGTGTTGCATTCGACGGGTGCCGACGGCTTTGAGGAGACCGAGCGCGCTTTGGCGCTGACGCCCGAGGAGGCGAAGCGTTACCGCGTCCAGCCTTACATCGACAACATGGGCGATATGCTGGCTGCTGCCGATTTGGTGCTCTCGCGTTCGGGCGCATCGAGCGTGGCCGAGATCGCTGCACTCGCCGTGCCTTCGGTGCTCGTGCCGTACCCGCATGCGACGGCCGACCACCAAACCACCAATGCCCGTTATCTGGTCGACGCTGGGGCCGGCGTGCTCTGCGCCGATGCCGATATCGACGGTTCTGCCTTTGCCGATGAACTGCTGCACCTGGTCGATGACGCGGCGGCGCGCGACGCCATGCGTCAGGCGGCGCGTGGTCTGGCCCAGGATAGGGCCGCCGCTCTTCTGGCGGATGCGGTAGAGGGTTTGCGTTAGTTAGACGGGATATCGTCGGTCGCCCTCGCGCTGATGCGGTAGGTGCGGTACAGTTAACGGGTTACAGGCAGTGTTTACGCAAGGAGTACACGAGCACATGGCTGATTCCCAGACTGCAACCTCCGCGCCCGAGTTTAAGAGCGCCCACTTTATCGGTATCGGCGGCGCCGGCATGAGCGGCATCGCCCTCGTTCTGCACGAGCGCGGTTATGCCGTTACCGGCTCCGACCTTAAGACGTCACGTTATATCCGCCAGCTTACCCGCGCTGGTGTGAAGGTGCATGTGGGCCATGAGGCCGCCACGATCGACGAGGTCAAGCCCGACGTGGTTGTTGTCTCCACCGCTATTCCGGAGTCCAACCCTGAACTCGTGCGCGCTCGCGAGCTTGGTATTCCCGTGTGGCCCCGTGCTAAGATGCTCTCTGCTTTGGGCCACGGCTACACCACCGTCGCTGTTGCCGGCACGCATGGCAAGACCACCACGTCTTCGATGTGCGCCACCATGCTCGACCGCATGGGTCTGGATCCGAGCTTCTTGATCGGTGGCATCGTCGAGGGCTATGACACGAACGGCAAGAACGGCTCGGGCGACTACTTTGTCGCCGAGGCCGACGAGTCCGACAGCTCCTTCCTGTTCCTGAACCCCAACGTGGTCATTGTGACCAACGTCGAGGCCGACCACCTCGATCACTACTCGGGTATCGAGGAGATCGAGGCAACTTTCGCCAAATTCATGAGCCTGGTGGGCGAGGACGGCACCGTCATCGTCTGCGGTGAGGACCCGCATCTGGTCGAGCTCGCCAAGTCGACGGGTCGTCACGTGCTTTCCTACGGCTTTGCCGAGGGCAACGACATCGTCTGCATGCACCCGGATGTCAAGGGCATCCAGAGCGACTTTATCGTTCGCTTTGAGGACGGCACTGAGCATGCCGTGGAGATCAAGAGCAATCCCGGTCGCCACAACATGCTCAACGCCACGGCGGTACTCACCGTCGCCCATGTCCTGGGCCTTGACATCGACGCCGCCGCCAAGGCGCTTTCGAGCTTTGAGGGCGTCCGTCGTCGCTTTACCCACGTGGGCGATATCGATGGCATCACCGTGGTCGATGATTACGGCCATCACCCCACCGAGATCAAGGCGACGCTTGCTGCCGCTTCGTCGCTGGGCTACAAGCACGTCGACGTCGTGTTCCAGCCGCACCGCTATTCGCGCCTGCAGGCCCTGTGCGACGACTTTGCCGATGCATTTGCCAATGCCGATAAACTGCTGCTGATTGATGTGTTCTCGGCTGGCGAGATGCCCATTCCGGGTGTCACCTCTAAGATGCTCGCCGATACCGTGCGCGCCAAGCATCCTGGTAAGGAGGTCGTGTATTGCTCCAGCCGTCTTGAGCTTAATCAGGAGCTCGAGCAGATGGTGGGCGAGGGCGACCTGCTGCTCACAATGGGTGCCGGTGACGTTACGACCGTCGGTCCCGAGTTTATCGAGTATCTGACTGCCAAGAAAGACGCTTAAGTCTAATGGGTCTGTTTAACGCCGTCATGGCGCTCTCGGGCATGATCGACACGGATGTGATCGAGGACGAGCGCCTTGCGCGTCATACGAGCTATCGTATCGGCGGCAAGGCCGACCTCTTTGTGACGTGCCATAGCTATCATGCCCTCCGCCGCGCCGTGGCGGTGCTCGATCGCGAGCAGGTGCCGTGGGTCATCGTCGGCAAGGGCTCCAATCTGCTGGTTGCCGATGGCGGTTATCGCGGTGCCGTCATTTCGCTCGGACGTGAGTTTCAGCGCACGGTTGTTGCCGATGACGGTTGTACGCTGACGGTCGGTGCGGGCGTGATGTTTGCGCGCCTGGTCAACGATGCCCTGTCGCGTAGCCTCTCGGGCCTTGAGTTTGCCGTTGGCATCCCCGGGTCGGTCGGCGGTGCGATATCTATGAATGCCGGCACACGGACCGAATGGATTGGCTCGCTGGTTGAGGATGTCGTAACGTTTGACCCGGTATCCGGTATCAAGCATTATGCGGGGTCCGAGATCACTTGGGGCTACCGCGAATGTAGCCTTCCCCGCAATGAGATCATCCTCGAGTGCGTGCTCAAACTTAAACCGGCGCCCAAGGCCGACATTCGCGAGCGCATGGAGCGGTGCCTGACGAGGCGCAAGCGTACACAGCCCATGGGTCGCGCATCCTGCGGGTCGGTCTTTCGCAACCCGCCCGATGCGAGTGTGGGCAAGCTTATCGAGGATTGTGGATTAAAGGGTTTTTCGATTGGCGGCGCGGAAGTTTCGCCCGTTCACGCTAATTTTATCGTTAATAACGGAACTGCCTCGGCCGATGACGTTGCCGCGGTTATCAGACATGTGCACGGAAAGGTGAGGGAGGCGTATGGCATCGAGCTCAGACCGGAAGTTAAATTCCTCGGCTTCTAGAGCATCGAAACCCACCTTCCGCCGCGCCGGAGGGCGTTCCGGCGCGCCTGCCAAACCTCAACGCAATACCGTCGCGCACTCTAAGCCTGTCGGGCATGCTCGACAGACCAGTCGTCCGGTCGTCGGCTCGCAGCTCGGTAATCGTCCGGCTGCAAAAAAGTCCTCGCGTCCCTCGGTGACGTCAAAGTCTGTTATGGGCGCCAAGCCTGCCCGCCCCATGGCAACTCCTAAGCCCTCGACGGGAACTAAAGCGGCGCGTCCAGGTCGCACACTGGGCGCATCGAAACCGCGCTCGCTGACATCGGTGCCGGCTACCGCCAAGAAGCCTTCGGGTAAAAAAGGCGTAAACCCGTTGTCTTCACTTGGGGCGATGGCAAATAAAACATCAGACGCCGCTTCTGTCGTTGCAGGCAAAGGCAAAATCGTGGGCGGGGTTCTGGCCGCCTTGGCCGTGCTCGTCGTCGTTGCCATCGTGGTGATTAACTCTGGATTGTTTACTGCCACTGATATTCAGATTCAAGGCAGCGAGCATGTGACGAAGCACGATGCTATCCAGCTGATCGATTTGCCCGAGGGAACGTCGCTTTTTAACGTCGATCCCGACCAGATTACCGAGGATCTCAAGCAGAACCCGTGGGTCTCGGGCGTGGATGTCCAGCGTCAGTTCCCGCATACGCTCATCATTACGCCGATGGAGCGCAAGGTCATTGCAATTGCCTATATCAGCTCCGATGACCTTGCCTGGGCCATCGGGGATGATGACACCTGGATCGCCCCGCTGTCGACGTCGGTCGAAGTTGACGACCAGGGCAACGTCATCACGACAGGGCAGGGCTCAAATACCCTGACCGGCATTGATGCCGCACTGGCGCTCGCTAAGCACTATGGCGCGGTGTTGTTGACTGATGTCTCGGCGGATGTCGCTCCGGTTTCCGGCCAGGCAGTGAGCTCCAAGGCCGTTAAGGCTGGGTTGGATTATGTGCGTGGTTTTTCGAGCGAGTTCTTGGGACAAGTCAAGGATATTTCCACGCCTTCGGTCGAAGCCATCTCGGCAAACCTCAATAACGGCATTGAAGTGTCGCTGGGCGATTCGGACGATATCGTCAAGAAGGAACGCGTAGTCACCAAGTTGCTTTCGCAGGTAGAGGGCGTAACGTATATCAATGTGCGCTCTCCGGGTAACTACACATTTAGGAATGCTCCGACCTCGTAGCGCTGGTTGATGCTTTGTTGAGGGGCCATACCACGCCGTTTATCTGGTTTGTTTGGTTTTCACGGTCAATTATTTGACTGATACGTTCATAATGTGCAACCATAATACGGTTTACCTTTGCATTTACTTTCAACCTGAAGGTTAATGTGCGCAGGGGTCGACCCATGCTATGGCTATAACCTTTGTTCGGAGGACCGACATGCACGAGACAGAGATCAACAACTACCTTGCCGTCATTAAGGTGGTCGGCGTCGGCGGCGGCGGTACCAACGCGGTCAATCGAATGATCGAAGAGGGCATCCGCGGCGTCGAGTTTGTTGCCATCAACACCGATGCTCAGGCACTCGCGATCTCTGATGCCGATATCAAGGTGCACATCGGCACCGACCTTACCCGCGGCCTGGGCGCCGGCGCCAACCCCGAGGTTGGCCGCAAGGCTGCCGATGAGTCCCGCGACGACATTGCCGAGGCGCTCGCTGGCGCCGACATGGTGTTCATCACCTGCGGCGAGGGCGGTGGCACCGGTACCGGCGCTGCTCCCATCGTTGCCGATATCGCGATGAACGAGGTCGGTGCGCTGACCGTCGCCGTCGTGACCAAGCCCTTCACCTTCGAGGGCCGCAAGCGCAAGAAGAGCGCCGAGGAGGGCATTAAGACCCTCTCCGATTGCGTCGACACCATGATCGTCATCCCTAACGATAAGCTGCTCGACATCGCCGAGAAGAAGACCACCATGCTCGAGGCCTTCGCGATTGCCGATGGCGTCCTTTCCCAGGGCACCCAGGGCATCACCGACCTCATCACCGTCCCCGGTATCATCAACCTGGACTTCGCCGATGTTAAGACCATCATGAAGCAGGCCGGTACCGCCATGATGGGTATCGGTACCTCTTCTGGGGACACCCGTGCCGTCGACGCTGCCCAGCAGGCCATCTCCAGCCCGCTGCTCGAGAGCTCCATCGATGGCGCCACGCGCGTGCTGCTCTCCATCGCCGGTTCCAAGGACCTGGGCATCCAGGAGATCAGCGACGCCGCCGACGTTGTCGCCAACGCCGTCGACCCCGAGGCCAACATCATCTTCGGTACCGTTGTCGACGAGTCCCTGGGCGATCAGGTGCGTATCACCGTCATCGCTACGGGCTTCTCCGACTCCAACGTCAACCGTCAGGACGAGCTCTTTGCTGCTCAGCAGTCTCAGAGCAAGGCCGCTGCCTCCGCTGAGCCGCAGCGCACCGCTCCGGCCACCAGCCCGGCTCAGGCCGCTCCGACCCGCAACGTCGGTGGCACCGAGCTTCCTAACTTCGGCAACGATCAGTTCGAGCTTCCCGACTTCCTGAAGCGCGGTAGCTTCTAAGTCGTTCTTTGCATTGTTGCTCACGGGGGCGTGTCCGTATGGACGCGCCCTTTTTATTTCGACTTTGTAAACTAGAACCTCCAATCTCTTTACGTTCCCTTTACGATTGCCTCCAGCGCAGCAGGTATCCTTTTAGAGAAGTATGACAGCCGTATAAACGCGGGCTGTAGCGGCGATGCCGCGGTACTTGTGTTATTAGGAGGCTTTAGTATGGCAGCACGTGCGGACAAAGTTTCGCGTGTCGACCATGATGGAGTTACGTTGGTGGAGGGCGCGACATCCGATGTTCGCTTTGCCTTCACCGAGCGCGCCGGTGGCGTTTCCGAAGATGCGTACTCCTCACTCAACTTGGGCTCGCATGTTGGCGATGACCCCTTTGCTGTTCAAGAAAATCGTCGTCGTGCGCTCGAGGCTATGGGTGCCGCCGAGTGCGAGCACAACCTGCTCGTTCCCAATCAGGTCCATGGTGATCATATCGTTGCGGTGACCTCGAACGGCGCCGATGACCTTGAGGACGTCCGCGAGCAGATTGCCGCGGGCTGCGATGCCATCGTCTGTACGGCGCATAACGTGCCCGTGCTGCTCTGCTTTGCCGACTGCGTTCCCGTGGTGCTGGTGGCCCCTGGCGGATTTGCCGTGGTGCACTCCGGTTGGAAGGGCACGATTGCACGTATTTCTGCCAAGGCGTGCCAGGCGCTTTGCGATGCTGCCGGCTGCGATGCGGGTGACGTTTCCGCCTATATCGGCCCCCATATCTTGGGTGACGAATATGAGGTATCCCAGGAACTCATGGATCGCTTTGCCGCCGAGTTCTCTTGCATCGATGCGAGTACCTCTCGCATGCTCGATCTTTCCGCTGCCATTCGCGAGGCGCTGGTAGATGTCGGTGTCGACGCGGATGATATCGTGGATACCCAGCTTTCGACCGTGCGTCAGAACGACCGCTTTTATTCCTACCGTAACGAGGACGGCACCTGTGGGCGCCATGCTGCAATCGGCGTGATGCTATGAGAAAGATCGTATCGGTCCTGAGCGCCGCTGTGCTTACGCTTACGCTGTGCGCCTGTTCTTCGGGATCTTCTACCTCTTCCATTACCGTGGCCGGCTCCACGACCTGCCTTCCTATCGCCGAGATTGCGGCCGAGGGCTTTAAGGAGGAGACCGGCATCGACGTGCTCGTTTCCGGTTTGGGTTCTTCCGCTGGGATCGAGGCCGTCAGCGCCGGCACGGCCGATATCGCCAGCTCCTCCCGTGGACTCAATGCCGACGAACAGGATTTGGGCCTGACTCCCATCGTCATTGCCCACGACGGTATCGCGGTCATCGTGAACGACGATAACCCGGTCGATAACCTCTCGACCGAGCAGCTCCGCGATATTTACGCCGGCAAGATCACCAACTGGAAAGAAGTCGGTGGCGAGGACCTGAGGATTCAGGTCATCAACCGAGACGAGGCGTCCGGTACGCGCGAGGCCTTCCGTACCATCGTGATGGATGGCACGCCGTTCGATCGCCGCTCGGCCGTTCTTTCGGGTACGGGCCAGGTGCGCGACGTGGTATCTCGTTCGCGTGGGGCCATCGGCTACATTTCGCTGGGCTTCGTCGATAGCCTCAACGCCAAGACCTCGGTCAAGGCCGTCTCGGTCAATCATGTTGAGGCGTCCGAGAAGACGGTCGCGAGTGGCGGCTATCCCATCTCGCGCGACCTTTACTTCTTTGTGAAGGGTGTGCCTTCGCAGCAGGCGCAGGATTACATCGACTATGTGACGTCCGAAAAGATGGACAAGCAGATTCGCGAGGCGGGCTTTATTCCCGTCACCAACGACGAGAAGGGGAGTGAGTAGCATGGAAGCACAGGAAAACTCCCAGACTGAGCAGAATGTTCAGACGCCCAAGAAGCGCGAGCTGGCGCTCGTATCGCGCAGTACCTATATCAAGGAGAAGGCGCTGCAGTGGATCTTCTTTGCCTGCGCGTTCTTGGCGGTCGTTACCGTCATCCTGATTTTTGTCTTTACCACGTACTCGGCGCTGCCCGTCTTTACTGACATCGGTCTGGCTGACTTCTTTAGCTTTACGTGGGCGCCTTCCGAGGGCCACTACGGCATCTTGTCGCTGCTTGCTGGCTCGGGTCTGGTGACCGTCGGTGCGCTCGCCATGGGCGTGCCGCTGGGCGTGGGTACGGCCGTTTACCTGGTCGAGATTGCCAGCAAGCGCGTGCGCAAGCTCATCAGCCCCGCCGTTGACCTGCTGGCGGGCATACCCTCCATCATCTACGGCTTCTTTGGCATGATCATCATCCGCCCGTTTATCGCACAACTGACCGGCGGCCTTGGTTTTGGTGCGCTGACGGCGTGGTTTGTGCTCGCCATCATGATCGTCCCTACCATCACCACGCTTACCATCGATGCTCTCAATTCCATTCCCATGGGCATTCGCGAGGCATCGTATGCCATGGGCGCCACAAAGTGGCAGACCATCTATAAGGTCGTGCTACCTGCCGCGAAGCTGGGTATCGTTGATGCCATCGTGCTGGGTATGGGCCGTGCCATCGGCGAGACCATGGCCGTGCTCATGGTCGTAGGTAACGCCCCGGTTATTCCCGACAGCATTGCGAGCCCCATCTCGACGCTCACGAGCCAGATTGCGCTCGACATGAGCTATTCCTCGGGTCTGCACCGCTCGGCGCTGTTCGGCATGGGTGTGGTCCTGTTTATCATCTCCGCCACGCTGGTGGGTATCGTTCGTCTGATTTCCAAGAAGAAGAGGGGGTAGGCTATGTTCGATTCCGTTGACACGACGGTCGATACGACCTCGTCGCGCGAGCGCATCAAGCGTGCCCTTTCCCACGGCAAGAAGGGCCGCATCAACAAGGACCTGTCCAACAAGATCATGCTTGGCGTGTTTCGTGCCGCTGCCTACATCACCACGCTGGTGCTGGTCGCTATCATCGCCTACGTGGTCATCAACGGCCTGCCACACATCTCGCTCGACTTTATCTTCGGTTGGCCCCAGGGCGTCAACGCCGAGGGCGGAATTTGGCCCACGATCGTC
The DNA here is from genome assembly GCA_036304065.1 of Collinsella sp. GTDB lineage: Bacteria > Actinomycetota > Coriobacteriia > Coriobacteriales > Coriobacteriaceae > Collinsella. Next base: position 24,199 of record JAXIZI010000008.1, read on the forward strand.
TCGACCGTCTACGTGACGGCGCTCGCCATGCTTATCTGCACGCCGATCGCTGTGCTGGCAGCCGTCTATCTGGCCGAGTACGCCAAGCAGGGCAAGGTCGTCGAGCTCATTCGCTACGCTGCTGACGCTTTGGCCTCGGTGCCCTCCATCGTTATGGGCCTGTTTGGCTACGCCTTGTTTGTCGAGGCTATGGGCCTGGGCCTTTCGATGGTCTCGGCCGCTCTGGCGCTCGCGCTCTTGATGCTTCCCATCGTCATGCGCACCACCGAAGAAGCCATTCGCGCCGTTCCGCGCTATATCCGTTGGGGCGCGTACGGCCTGGGCGCTACCAAGTGGCAGGTCGTCTCCAAGATCGTGCTTCCTTCGGCCTTTGGCCGCATTGCCACGGGCATCGTCCTTGCCATCGGCCGTGCCATCGGCGAGACCGCCGTGGTGCTCTACACCATGGGCCAGGCCATCAATCTACCTATTTCGCCGCTCGATTCCGGTCGTCCCATGACCGTTCACCTGTACCTGCTTGCCAACGACGGCATCAACATGAACGCAGCCTACGGCACCGCGCTCTTGCTGATGGTGATCATTTTGGCCTTCAACCTGTTTGCGCGCTTCCTGTCGCGCAAGCGTCGCTAGTTAAGGAGTCCCATGTCCGTTTATCAGTCCGCTCCCGCGTTGGAGCAAGCGGCCATTACGGCCAAGGATTTCAACTTTTGGTACGGTGACTTTCATGCGCTGACGGGGCTTGACCTCAACATCGCCAAAAACGCCATCACCTCCTTCATTGGCCCTTCGGGCTGCGGCAAGTCGACGTTTTTGCGCTGCATCAACCGCATGAATGACCTGATTGAGGGCACGCGCGTCGAGGGCACCATGACGCTCGACGGCAACGATATCTATGCCGAGGGTGTCGATCCGGTCGATCTCCGTCGTCGCGTGGGCATGATCTTTCAGCAGCCCAACCCGTTTCCCAAATCCATCTACGAGAATGTCGCCTTTGGCCCTCGTCTGCAGGGCGTGACTAGCAAAAGCGACCTCGATGACATCGTGGAAGAATCGCTCAAGCGCGCCAACCTCTGGAAAGAGGTATCCAATCAGCTCAACAAGGATGGTTTGGCGCTCTCGGGCGGTCAGCAGCAGCGTCTGTGCATCGCGCGCGTGCTTGCGGTGCAACCCGATGTCCTCCTGATGGACGAGCCCTGCTCCGCCATCGACCCCACTTCCGTCTCTAAGGTCGAGGATCTGATGGCCGAGCTGGCGCCCGAGATGACGATCATCATCGTCACGCATTCAATGCAGCAGGCAGCTCGTATCAGTGACTACACCGCGTTCTTCTTGCAGGAAGTTGCCGGCGAGCCCGCTACGCTCATCGAGTATGGTCAAACCGACGCGATCTTCACCAGCCCGGTGGACTCGCGGACGGAAGACTATATCACCGGCCGCTTTGGCTGATCGGTGCGACTAGTCCCAAGCCGATCGGATCTGGTCCGGTGCGTATTCACTGTGCGGGCGGCATGACCGCACCCAACTGATTGGAGTGAACCATGCGCAAACTGTTTTCCCGTCAGCTCATCGAGGCCCGTCACGAGATGCTGAGCATCTACGAGGCCGTCGATCTGGCCCTCCACGATGCCGTGAAGGCCTATGTGACCGACGACCGCAAGCTCGCCACCAAGACCAAGAAGCGTACGCTTTCGATTGACGCACGCTGCGCCAACCTGGAGGCCGTCTGCTACAACCTGATTGCCACGCAGTCACCGGTCGCCTCCGACTTCCGCTTGCTGCAGACGATCATCTACGTCGACTTTAACCTGCAGCGCATGACCGATAAGGTTCGCCAGATTTGCCGCGCCACGCGTCATATGATCAAGGCCGACATCTCGCTGCCCAAGGAGCTTGTCGGCACGGTCGAGGCCGAGGCTGAGGCCGTCTACCAGGTGCTGGGCTCTTCGCTTTCTGCGCTCGTCACCAACGACATGTCCATCATCTGCAACTTGGCCGTCGAGGACGAGCCAGTGCACGCCGCCTACGAGAAGTTCTTCCGCACCTTTAACCGCATGGACACGGGCGATTTTATGGACGACGACAGCAACTATGACGACCTGCGCCGCGCCATCATGGTATCGCGCTATCTCGATCGCATCGCCTCGATTTCCATCGATGCCGCCTGCCGTCTGACCTTCCTGTTGACCGGACAGCGTATGACTGCCAGTGATATCGCCTGCACTGATGAGGATGAGCCCGAGAGCATGCGCGTGCCTTCGGGCGAGGGTGTTATCATGAGGCCCGCCGTCGATGCACGCTACGTTGCCAAGGTGCCCGTTAACGAGGTCAGCGAGGGTCTTCGCTACCTGCTCGATCATCTTGAGGATGAGGACGATGGCGAGGACGACGAGGAGTAAGTAACCCCGTTCGTCGAAAGATTGTAAATACCTAAGTGAGCGCGGCCTTGCACATGCGGGGCCGCGCTCTTGCGTTAGCATGGGACTACTTGTTTGGCTGTCAGCGGAGGCGATTGGCAATGGATAACTATTTGGACTTGATGCGCGCTCGCCGCGAGCAGATTCTGGAACGTTTTTATGCGGCGCTCGATCGCGCGGGCCGTCCCCACGACGCCGCGCGCCTCATTGCCGTGTCCAAGACCGTTGGTGTCGATGAGACCGTTGCCGCCATCCAGGCGGGGTATCGCCATTTTGCCGAGAATCGCCCGCAGGAGCTGGTTCGCAAGCTCACAGGTTTGGCGGAGCATCCGGAGCTGCCCGAGGTGCGCTTCGATATGATCGGCAACCTGCAGACCAATAAGATCAATGCGGTGCTGGGCTCAGCCGAGCTGATTCACTCGGTGGGTTCGCTGCATCTGGCGCAGGCGATCTCGAGCCGTGCTGCCCGCAAGATTGAGGCAGGCGAACTCGCCGGCCCCCAGCGTGTGCTCATTGAGGTCAATGTGAGTGGTGAGGAGTCGAAGGGAGGCTTTTCGCCCGATGAGATTCGCGCCGCCGCGGGTGAGCTTGCGGAACTTGAGGGAATTTGCGTACAGGGGCTTATGACTATGGCGCCCCGGGGGAATAAGGATGTGGCACGCCGCACCTTTGCGGGGCTTCGTGAGCTGAGGGATGAGCTGGAGGCGGCGCATCCCGATTTGAACCTGCCTGAGCTTTCCTGCGGCATGAGCGAGGACTTTGATCCTGCCCTTGAGGAGGGCTCTACGCTCGTTCGCCTGGGCAGGGTAGTATTTAGCCCGGAGTTTGCAGTAAAATAAGGCTCTGAAGTGCGCACTGATTATCGGGGCGCCTGCACTAAACCGCGAGAGGACACAACCATGGGCTTCCTTGACGAGATTAAAAATAAGATGCACCTGGGCGGCCAGCAGGGTTACGACCAGGGTTATGGCCAGGACGACGACTACGGCTACGATGATGGCTATGACGATGGCTATCAGGGCAACGGCTACAGCGGTGCTTCGGGCGAGGGCTTCTACACCCAAGACGAGCCGAGCAACGGCCTGCTTGGTCAGACGCGCCGTGGTGAAGCTGAGTCGGTTGCCGTGTATACACGCTCCGGGCAGCTGGTCGGCGATGACTCCCGCCATGCCACGACGTATAACCCGCCTTCGCGCTCGCAGGACAGTGTTGCGAGCGGTTATCGTCCTGGTGCCTATGACACGCCGTCGAGCTACGCCGAGAACACCCGCGCCCGTGCCGCCGCTGCGCCTGCGCCTGCACCGAGCGATGCCTCGGCCTATGCGAGCAATATCATCAACGCCACACCGCAGCTGCCGGCCTATGTCCTGCGCCCCGAGAGCTATGACGACGTGGAGACCGTGGTGCGCCGCGTTCGCACCAAGCAGCCTGTCGCACTGATTTTTGTGGGCGTACGCACCGAAGTTGCCAAGCGCGTCTTGGACTTCTCTTACGGCTTTGCCTGCGGTCTGGGTGCCACGGTCAAGGAGGTGGGCGACCGCGTGTTCATGGTGCTGCCCGCCGGTTGCGAGGTCAAAGATTCCGATCTCAAGAAGCTTCGTGCCGACGGCTACCTTAAGTAAAGACAAGACGAGGAGATTCCCATCAACATCTACACTATCGTCCAGCTGGTCAATACGCTGTTCAACTTCTATTCCACGCTCATTGTCGTCTACTGCTTTATGACGTGGATTCCCATGAAGCAGGGTGGTTTGCTTCAGGATATTGCCGCGGTGCTTGATAGCGTGTGCGGTCCGTGGCTCAACCTGTTCCGTCGTTTCATCCCGCCGATGGGCGGTATCGATTTTTCGCCGGTCGTTGCGATTATTGCGTTGCAGTTGGTGCAGAGGCTGGTTCTGCAGCTTCTTATAGGTATACTCGTGTAGAACTGTCTTAGTAACTTACGTCGGGCGTGTAGCGCCGAGGCGATGAAAAAGGAGACTTGTTATGGCTATTACCCCTGCAGACATCCAGGCTCAGACTTTCTCTGAGGCCAAGCGTGGCTACGATCCTGCTGAGGTCGACGTCTTCTTGGAGACGCTGTCCTCTGAGGTTGACGCTATGCTCGCTAAGATCGTCGACCTTAAGGGTCGTCTGACTGCTACCGAGCAGCAGCTTGCCGATGCGCAGGCTCAGCTTGCCCAGGCTCAGGATGCCCCCGCCCAGGCCGTTCCTGCCGCCCCCGTGGCTGCTCCCGCCCCTGACTTCTCCGCTCAGGAGCGCCAGATTTCCGCTGCCCTGATCGCTGCCCAGCAGACCGCTGAGACCATCGTCAACGATGCCAATGAGAACGCTGAGCGTATTCGCAACGAGGCTGACGCCAAGGCCCGCGAGGTTATCCGCCAGGCTCTGACCGAAAAGCAGGCTGAGCTCGAGGAGATCGATCGTCTCAAGGCTTCTCGTGAGGAGTTCAAGGCCGAGTATCTCAAGCTCATCCAGCACTTCATGGACGATGCCCAGAACTCCTTCCCGGCCGACCTCATGGCCTCCACGCCGGTCGGTTCTGCCGCTTCTCCTGCGGTGACTGTTCCCGCCGAGCCGCTGCCCGTCGCTGACCCGGTTGTCCCCGTGGCCGATCCCTTCGCCCCGATCGACAACTTCGCTGCCGACGACCTGGACTAACATTCGGCCTACAATTTAGTGCCTAGAAAGGACCCGCAGCTTGCGGGTCCTTTTTTATGACTGTACCGGGGCGCGCAACATAAAAAACCGAGCCCTGCACATGGTGGCGCAGAACTCGGCGAACCGGTGAGCGGTCAAGGATAGGTTTTAGGGCATGTCCCAAAATCTACTTGAGGAGGAAGTCGGAGAGGGGAATGGTACGGGCCTCGCGATGCTCGGGATCGGCGATGTGGTCGGCAGGATATCCACAGACGAGCATGTGATAGGGATAGACGCCCTTGGGCAGATTGAACTGCTCCTGTGCCACCCCAGGCTTAAAATGGCATACCCAGCACGTTCCCAGGCCCTGCTCGGTGGCCTCCATCATCATCTGATCGCAGACGATCGAAGTATCGATGGCACTCGAGTTCATCTGATCATACGGGCGCACCCAGGCATCATCGGTAACGCTGCAAATAAGGAAGATAAGCGGAGCGCCAAAGATAGACCCATCACGAGCAAACCGAGGCTGACAAGCAGCAGCCTTCTCCAGAAGCTCAGGCGTATCCAACACCATCACACGGGTTGGATGGTTATTACAAGCAGAAGGAGCAATACGCCCAGCCTCAACAATGGCATCCACAACAGCTTGCTCAACAGAACGATCCTGAAATTCACGACAAGAATACCGACCCCGAGCCAGATCCAAATAAGACATACAAGCCCTCCAACAATTAAAAATCAAACAAACCCAAAGTAACCCAAACAGTACCCAAAGCAGCAATCAGCCAAACGCTCATCGAGGGCCAAAGTGTCCGAACGGATACCAAAGGTCCCTTCAGCCAAACCCCCATTGCGCTATAACTATCAGCCAAAGTTCCCAATGGTGGTACGTAAGGGAGCGGGCCCGGCCACTAATAACCTTTTGAACGACTCTGCTTGCAGCCGGAGTGAAAAAGGTTATTAGTGGCCGGGCCCGCGACCGCCGGGACACGTACCCCCAATTAACTGTTCTTCATGACAATCGAATCCACAACATCGGCCACATTCTCGCAGCAGTCGGCGCAGTACTCCAGGAAGGCGTAGACGTCACGCCAAGCGATGACCTCGAGCGGATCCTTGCCGTTAACGTGCAGGTTGCGCATGGCGTTGATGTAGAGCTCGTCGGCCTCGGACTCGATGGTGTTGATCTGGATGACCAGCTCGCGCAGCGTTTTGGACTTGCGGTAGTTGGGAAGCTCGACCATCAGGTCTTTCATGGCGCGGCAGGCGTCAGTCACCTTGTGGGCGATGACGATGGCGTCGGGATGGATGCTCTGAATGTTGGTGAAGTAGACGCGCTGCACGACGCCCTCAATACGGTCGAGCACGGTGTCGAGCGCGCAGCTCATCAGATCCAGATCCTCGCGCTCGAGCGGGGTGATAAAGGCGGTGAGCAGGGCGTCTTCGAGCTCGTGGTGCTTCTTGTCTGCCGCATGCTCAATCGCATGCATCTTATTGAGCATGTCGTGAATCTGCGCGGGATCGAAGTTCTCAAAAATCTTGGTGAGCAGCTCTGCGGCCTGGACGGCGAGGTCGGCGCAAGCGACGTAGTTGTCAAAGTAGAACGAATCGGGTTTCTTTGCCATGGGTGGGTCCTTTCGAGGCGAAGACGGGTGGGCGAAGTGTTGCGGTCCGGATGGACGTTCGGTTTGATTAGAGGAACATCATGAACAGCTTGGCCATGACAAAGCTGATGAGTCCGCAGGCGGGGAAGGTGAAGAACCAGGTGAACATCATGTCCTTGACGACTCCGAAGTTGATGGCCGAGAGGCGCTTGACGGCACCGACGCCCATGATGGCGCAGGTCTTGATGTGTGTGGAGGACACGGGGATGCCGGTAAGGGTGGCAAGCAGCAGGTTCGCGGCGCCCGCGAGGTCGGCGGAGAAGCCCTGATACTTCTCGAGCTTAACCATGCTCTGGCCGACGGACTTGATGATGCGCTCACCGCCCACGCTGGTACCGATACCCATAGTGGCCGAGCACAGCAGCATAATCCAGATGGGGATGCCGGCATCGCCGACGCTGGTCTGGCCGTTTGCGAAGGCCACGCCTAAAAAGAGCACGCCGATGAACTTCTGTCCATCCTGCGCGCCGTGCATAAAGCTCATGGCCGCAGCGCTCGCGATCTGAGCGTATTTAAAGAAGACATTGGCACGTCGCCTGTTGGCGGCGGCGAAAAGAATCGAGACGAGTTTGCACAGGACCCAGCCCATGACAAAGCCCAGGCCGATGGAGAGCGCCAGGCCGTAGATGACCTTCATCCACTCGTGGACGTTGACGCTGCTCGCGCCGCCGAGGGCGATAGCGGCACCGGTCAGGCCGGCGATAAGGCTGTGGCTTTGCGAGGTGGGGATGCCAAAACGCGACGCTGTGGCGCCGTAGACGACGATGGAGAACAGGGCCGCGCACAGGCAGGCGAGCGCCATGGTGCTGTTTCCGCCAAAGTCGACGATATGCGAGATGGTATTGGCGACGCTCGCATTAAAGTGCGTCATGATGAGCACACCGAGGAAGTTGAATGCGGCGCTCATGAGAATGGCGGCGCGGGCGGGCATGCAACGCGTAGTGACGCAGGTCGCGATGGCGTTGGGCGCGTCGGTCCATCCATTGACGAAGATGGCGCCGAGCGCGAGGATCACGGTGACGGCAAGGACTGGGTTCGACACAATTTGGCCCAGGAAGGTTGAGAACGTTACGTCCATATATGGGCTTTCTCGAAGTTTGCAGGCACGTTACAAAAACATGATAAATCGTATCACCTCCTGCGGGTTTCTTTACCGAGTTCTGATGGGAGAAGTGAATTTTTTGGCACTAATATTGAATATTAGCCCTGTTGACCGCGGGTGTTCTTTTTGCTAACACACCATGAGGACACGTGTGCGTGCCCCAACATCCCAAAACCACAGTCTGTTCGCTTTACAATATGCAAACATGCGTTCGATAATAGGAGGCATGGAATATCGACAGACAGATGGCAAAACTCGGCGCGTGCACAAGCAGTATGTGGACGTCGTGGCTCGCATCCTCGCGGGCGGACAGGTCGTGCCGGTCACCGTCTGCTGGGTCGACGGTCGTTGCTTTACGATTGACGAAATAATCTCGACCACCGGGTTTGGCCTGATGGTCCACGGCATCCGTACGGCAACCTATAAGGTGCGTTTTGGCGGGCACGCGACCGAGTTGTATCTGGAGGACCAGACGCGCGAGCGGGCGGACGGCTCGCAGGCACACGTGATGCGTTGGTGGGTCTGGGCCTTTGATCGCACGCTCGAGGGCGAGCGCCGTAGGTAAGGACGTACGGCATTCGGGTACAATGACAGGAATCTTGTCAGCTACTGCGCTGTCGCGGCGCTTTTGAAAGGACGAAATTATGAACGATATTCAGGGCTATCAGAACGGCCCCATCGAAACCGGCGCAAGCCGTGCCAAGGAGATGTCGCCGCGTGCGTATAATCTTGCCATGTCTGCCCTCATCTTCTTGGGCTTTTGTGCCATGGGCGTCGGTGCTTACTTTACGAGCACCATGTCGTTTGCGCGCATGATGATGAGCGGGGCTGCCCTACCGCTGGTTTTTGGCTCGTTTTTTTTGACCATCGTCGGCATGGTCATGATGTCGGCCGCCGCCAGCAAGCAGTCCGTGGGCCTGTCCCTTGTGGGCTACGTAATCTTTGCGAGCACCTTTGGCCTGACCGCGTCGTTTGGCCTTGCCAACTACGACCTGCCCACCATCAACACTGCCTTTATCGCCACGGCCGCCATCACCTTTGTCTTTGGCGCCTTGGGCGTGACGTTCCCCAAGTTTTTCCAGCGCGTATATGGCATCGGTTTTGGCATTCTGCTCGCTACTATTCTGGTTGAGATCGTGCTGATGTTCATGGGCGTCTCACAGACCATCACCGATCTGATCGTGATCGTGGTGTTCGCCGGCTTTATTGGCTACGACACCTATGTTGCCACGACGGTGCCGCCTACGCTGCCCAACGCCGTGCTCATGGCGTCCAATCTGTTCGTGGATATTATCAACGTGTTCCTGCGCATTCTGAACATCCTCGGCCGTCGCGACTAGTGGCGAATTGCGGCGGTGCTTGCCGTACGTGCAAATCGATGCGAAAGGCGGTCCTTCGGGGCCGTCTTTTTTGTACGCGGCGGGGTATCATGGATGGGAAAAGCCGATAGCGGCAGAGACCGAGAAAGGTGACCACTTATGGCAGACGTCGACAACAGGAACCGTAACCGCAGGTCCAACCGAGCGGGTCAGCCCAATCCCAAGCGCGAGGCCCGTGCCAAGGCCGCCGAGCGTCACGTGGCAACTGTGTCCGAAGCGTGCGCCAAGGATATCGAGCGTTCGCTTGCCGGCGTGTGCGAGTTCGATGGTATGCCTGCCGGTTTTGTCGCGGCGATGAAGGCCAAGGTTCAGAGTGCTGTGGCCGCCGAAGAACAGGTTGCCGAGGACGTCGAGGGCGCGGAGGCTGCCGAGACCGAGACGGCGCCCGAGACCGAGGCAGCGCCTGAGCCTGCCGAGGAAATCGCCGAAGCTGAGTCCGCGCCTGCTGAGGAGCCCGCTCCGGTTCTGCCTGAGGTCACCGTGCTCGATGCCTCCGCCACGCAGGCCATCCTGGACAACGGTCGTGGCTATGCGCAGTTCTGCGACATGGCCGTGCTCGCCTTTGCCTCGTTCACCAACCCGGGCGGTGGCTACATCCAGGGCTATCTGGGCCAGGAGGCCACGCTGTGCGCCGATTCGTATCTGTACAACGTTCTCGATAAGCAGCGCAAATGGTACGGCGAGAACCGTCGCCGCAACATCAACTGCGAGCTTTACCGCAACCGTGCGCTGGTGGTGCCTGCGGTGCGCTTCGACCGCAACCACGTGCATGCATACGCCGACGTGATCGTGGCCGCCGCGCCCAACGTTAAGCGCGCCCGCCAGGAGTATCGCGTGAGCGACGATGCTCTGCTGGACGCCCTGCGCGACCGCATTCGCTTTGTGCTTGCCATCTGCGACGAGCTAGGTCGCGAGAAGCTCGTGCTGGGCGCTTGGGGCTGCGACAACAACGGCTTTGACGCAGAGGCCGTGGCCGAGCTCTTCCGCAAGGAGCTCGCGTCGGGCGACTTTAAGGTCAAGCAAGTCTTCTTTGCCGTGCCTTCTACGCGCTGGGATGAGGATTTTGCCAAGTTCGAGCACGTGCTGGCAAACTTCCCCGAGCGCAACGAGGAGTCCTATGCCCAGGTTGCCGCTCGCGCTGCGGCAGCTCGCGCCGCCGAGCAGACCCAGGCTGCTACCGAGGATGATGAGGACGAGGACGATTGGCGCAAGTACCTGTAATCGGTACGTGCTGACAGATAGGTCGAGCCGGCGGGAGAGGCTGCTTCCGTCGGCTTTTTACTGAGCGAGGGGCTTACGATGAAAAACGTTCTATGCTTTGGCGACAGCAACACCTATGGTTACGATCCGGCGGGCATGCGCGACGGCACCGCGGTGCGCTATGCGCAGGATGCGCGCTGGTGCGGCGTGGCCCAACGTGACTTAGGCGAGGGCTGGCATGTAATTGAGGAGGGGCTCAACGGCCGCACGACGGTGCGCGACGATATGTGCCATCTGGACACTAACCTCAACGGCATTCGCGCGCTTCCGATGCTGCTCGAGGCCCATAAGCCGCTGGAAGCCATTGTGATCATGCTGGGCACCAACGACTGTAAGACGGTCTTCAACGTGACAGCTTCCGATATCGCCCGTGGCGCCATGGCGCTGATTCGCGCCGTCCGCGCGTTTCCGTGGACCGACGCTGCGCCTTGTCCGCGCATTCTGCTGATGGCTCCTATCAAGATCAAGCCGCAGATCGCCGATGTGTATATGACCGACTTTGACGAGCATTCCGTTGAGGCATCTGAGCATTTTGGCGAGTACTATGCGCACGTGGCAGAGCAGTTTGGCTGCGACTTTTTGAATGCCGCCGATTTCGCCGAGCCGGGTGATATCGACTACCTGCATATGATGCCCGAAAGCCACGAGAGCCTGGGCCACGCCGTGGCAGCCAAGCTCAAAGAGATGCTTGGTGAGTAGCGCGACCCAAAGCACCACAAAAGTTCCCCTTGCGGTGGCTTGTTTCGTTTGTTTGTCTTGATCTGTAACAGTTCTAAGGCTGAAAACGGGCTAGATGTTACAGATTGAGATTATTTAGGTCGATATCGGTCGTTTGTCTCGATCTGTAACATCTAGGGTCGATTTTGCCGAGTTACTGTTACAGATCGAGATCTCTTCTCAGCTAAATTTGAATGTCTCGATCTGTAACAGGTGGGCCGAAAAATGGGCTCTAACTGTTACAGATCGAGATGTTTGTGGGAACCACCGCAAAGGTGCCTGTCCCCTTTGTGGTGGTTTGGGATGGGGCTTAGTACTGCCACATGTGGTTGACGGGGCCGGAACCTTTGCCCATGTCAAAGCCGGCGGCGAGAGCTCCGGTTAGGTAGGCCTTGCCGGCGTTGACGGCGTCGGCAAGTTCCATGCCCTGGGCCAGCGCGCAGGCGATGGCGGACGAAAGCGTGCAGCCAGTGCCATGCGTGTTGCCGGTCTCGATGCGCTTGTGGCGGAACCACGTGGTGAGCGGATCGCCCAGGTGGTTGCCCTCGTCATCGAGCGGCGCGGGCTCTGCTAGCACATCGTTGGCCTCGTTGACAAAATGCCCGCCCTTAACGAGAGACGCGCAGCCAAAGCGGCGGGTGAGAAGCATGGCGGCATTTTGCTGAGTGCGCTCGGAATCGACCTCATAATCGAGCAACGCCATGGCCTCGGGAATATTGGGCGTGATAACCGTCGCTAGCGGGAACAGGCGGCGGGTGAGCGCCTCGGCGGCATCTTCGGCAATCAGCCGTGCGCCCGAGGTGGCTACCATGACGGGGTCGACTACCACGTTTGTCGCGTTCCAGGCGCTCAGGCGGTCGGCGATAACATCGATAATCTCGACAGAAGAAACCATGCCGATCTTGACGGCGCTGGGGCGGATATCGTCAAAAACGGCGTCAATTTGCGCGGCTACGATATCTGGTGAGATATCCTGCACGGCGGTGACGCCCAGTGTGTTTTGCGCTGTGATGGCGGTGATGGCCGTCTCGGCATACAGGCGGTGCGCCGTGATGGTCTTGATGTCGGCCTGAATGCCGGCGCCACCGCTGGAATCGGATCCCGCGATGGACAGGACGGTAGGTACCTTACTACGATCCATGTTCGCTCCCTTGTTCGGTCGGAATCAAATGGGTCTTTAAGCCAGCATTATAAAGATGCCCGGGCCGACTCTATGTCGAACCCGGGCGGGCGATGCAATCTTTACGCAAATGCAAGCAAATGTTCACACGTCAACAATTGACAGGCACCAGCTCGCCGCCAGAGGCGGCCGCGGCGACAGGGTTAGTCCTCCATGCCGAGGTCGATCGTGGTGCCCTCGAAGATCTTGTTGACGGTGCGGACGGCGCACATCTTGCCACACATGGTGCAAGTGCCCTCGGTGGCGGCGGGGGACTCCTCGTAGCGCTTCTTGCCCGTAACCGGGTCGAGCGCGCACTCCCACATGGCGTCCCAGTCAAGCTTGCGGCGTGCCTGGCCCATCTTGTCGTCCATGTCGCGGGCGTGCGGCACCTTTTTGGCGATGTCGGCGGCGTGTGCGGCGATCTTGGTGGCCATGAGGCCGTCGAGCACATCCTGGGCGTTAGGCAGGCATAGGTGCTCGGCCGGCGTCACGTAGCACAGGAAGTCGGCGCCGGAACTGGCGGAGATAGCGCCGCCGATGGCAGCGGTGATGTGGTCGTAGCCCACGCCGATATCGGTCACCAGCGGCCCGAGCACATAGAACGGGGCATTGTGGCACAGGCGCTTCTGCAGTTTCATGTTGGCGGCGATCTCGTCGAGCGCCATGTGACCCGGGCCCTCGACCATGACCTGGACGCCGGCGGCCCAAGCGCGCTTGCACAGCTTGCCCAGCTCGATCATCTCAGCGGTCTCGGTGGCGTCGTTGGAGTCGTAGAGGCAGCCCGGGCGGCAGGAGTCGCCGAGCGAAATCGTCACGTCGTACTCGTGGCAAATCTCGAGCAACTCGTCGTAGAACTCATAGAATGGGTTCTCGTTACCGGTGACCTCCATCCAGCCAAACAGCAGTGAGCCGCCACGGCTCACGATGTTCATCAGGCGGCCGGTCTCCTTAAAGGTCTTGGTGACCGACTTGTTTATGCCGCAGTGGATGGTCATAAAGTCCACGCCGTCCTCGGCATGCGCGCGCACGACTTCGAACAGGTCGTCCTTGGTGAGCTTGACCAGCGGCTTTTCCATGTAGCCGATGGCGTCGTACATGGGGACGGTGCCTACCATGAGCGGTGTCTCGTCGATGAGCTGCTGGCGGAACTGGCGCGTCTTGCCCGAGTTGGAGAGGTCCATGATGGCGTCGGCGCCAAAGTCCTCGGCGATCTTGACCTTCTTCCATTCCTCGGCGGCATCGGCCTTGTCGCCCGAGATGCCCAGGTTGACGTTGACCTTGGTGGAAAGGCCCTCGCCGACGCCAAAGGCGCGCATGCCCTTTTTGATGTGCACGATGTTGGCGGGAATGGCGATGCGGCCGTCGGCCACGCGCTCGCGGATGTACTCGGGGTCGCGATGCTCGCGCTCGGCGACCTCCTTCATCTGCGGTGTGATCTGCCCGGCGCGGGCGAAGTCGATTTGCGTGACGAGCTTGGGCTCGGTCTGTGTGCTCATTGGCACGGCTCCCTTCGTTGGCATTACCCATATCAGGTTTGCGGGTCAGGGCGGGCGCGCCCAATCTCAGCCTGCCGTCTTGTCCTGCAAGCTCCCCGTTTATGTAATGGGCTCAAGTATAGCTCGAATGGGTACGATTGGCCTAACGAGCGTGCCTGTGGGGAGGCGTACATGGAAGACAAGCATCTATATCGAGAGACGCAATGGGATGTATCGGCCGAGGAAAGCCGTGCGCACCATGGGTTGGTTGCGATTGGTTTTGCGGTGCTTGCCGTGCTGGTGATTGCCTTTTGTATTTGGACGTTCGGCGGTCCTGGCGGCGCTACCTGGGGGTTTGAAGCCGACGAGGGCCTGCCGATTATGACCATGAAAGTTTCTGGTGGCAACACGGTTGCCGCACCGGGCGACTATTGGTATCCGCGCGACGAGTTTGTGCAGCTGCAGCTGAGCGGCGGGTCTATTCCGGGCGAAGAAATCGAACGCGTGACGTTTGATGCGACGCTCAAAACGCTGACGGTGAAGCTCAAAGATCAAGGGGACGTGCCCACGACCATGGACATTGCGCTGACGGAATGGCGCTTGGAGCCCCCGGCGGGCGCTGCGGTATCCGAGGTGGAGCACGTTAAGATTACCTACCAAGATGGCTCGACGAGCGAGATTGCAAAGGCCGATGGCTTGGCGGAGTAATGGGGTGTTTGGAAACGGCGGGCCTATTGTGCCTGCGCGTTCATGAAAACCAGGGTGTTTTTGTCTGAAAGCTCGGGGATGTGCCGATAGCCGATGTTGAATGCGGTGAGTTCGCTTGCATCCTCGAGCTTGTTTTCTGCCATCCACCGCACCATGGAGCCGCGCGCCTTTTTGCTGGCGGTCGACCGTTGGATGGGCTTCCCGTTGCGGATGCCCTCGCCAAAGAGGCATGTGACGGCCGTGGCGTCGTCCGCGAGGTGGGGCAGAACGGCTTTGGCATACTCTACGCTGGCGAGGTTGACGATCGTGGTGTTTGAGCCTGCCGGGGCGATAGCCCGCGCGAGCTTGTCGCTCCAAAACGCGTAGAGGTCTTGGGCATCGTCAACGGCGAGCTTCGCGCCCATCTCCAGTCGATACGGTTCGACGGCATGGAAGGGACGAACGCACCCGTAGAGGCCGGAGAGGATCCACAGATGGTCTTGCAGCCATGCGAGCTGCACTGAATCCATCACCTCGGGTGCCATGCTCTGGTACTGAATGCCGTGATAGGACATGATGGCGGGGGAGAGGTGACGGGCGAGTGCGGGATTGTCGAGATCGCCGTTCCCCAAGATGGGCTCGAACTCATGCAAAATGTCGAGACAAGGGGCCAGCAGCTTGTCGCTGACGTTCCACAGAGCTTGTAGGCCGCTGTCGCCTTCGGTTCGTTCGATGTCCAAGAGCGCATGGTGCAGCTGAGCGGTCTCGCGCGCAAAGGGCGGAATCCCCTGAACTTCAAAAGCATCTTGTGCCGCGCGCATTTGCTTGGCGGGTGAAACGATGACCTGGAGCATGAACTCTCCTCTGCCAAAAAAGTCGCGGCGGAATACGGTCTGCGCGAGCCGGTTGAAGGCCAGGTTAGTCCGTATTCCACCGCAAGTTATAAAGGGCTGGTTTGGTGCGCCTTACAAGGGTTGGTTAGGCGCGCTCGAGGAAGGCTTTGTACCCGCGATAGGCCTCGTAGATATCGGCCTTGTTGGCGACCTCCCACAGGGCGTGCATGGACAGGACGGCAACGCCGGAGTCGATGACGTTCATGCCATACTTGGCCATGATGTAGGCAATGGTGCCGCCGCCGCCCGCGTTGACGCGACCGAGCTCACAGGTCTGGAAGTCCACGCCGGCCTCGTCCATGATGTCGCGGACGAGGGCCACGTACTCGGCATCGGCGTCGTTGGAGCCGCCCTTGCCGCGGCTGCCCGTGTACTTGTTAAAGCACAGGCCGCGACCCATAAAGGCCGCGTTCTTGGTCTCGAACTTGCCGGCATAGCCCGGGTCGAAGCCGGCGGACACGTCGGAGGAGAGCATGCGGCTGCGGGCGAGTGCGCGGCGCAGGGCCAGCGGGCTATCCTCGCCGGCGAGCGTCATGATCTCGGCGACGGTGTTCTCGAAGAAGCGGCTCGTCATACCGGTGGCACCCACGGAGCCGATCTCCTCCTTGTCGACGATGAGCGTGATGCTCGTGCGCTCCACGTTGGCGACGTCGATCTGGGCGAGCATGGAGGGGTAGGCGCAGACGCGATCGTCGTGGCCATAGCCCAAAATCATGGAGCGGTCGAGGCCCATGTCGCGGGCGGGGCCGGCGGGCACGACCTCGATCTCGGCGGAGAGGAAGTCCTCCTCCTCGACGTCGTACTGCTCCTTGAGGATGTCCAGGAACATCTGCTTGACGGGCTCCTTGGGGGCGTCCTTGTCGTCCCCATCGAACTTGACGGGACGACCGCCCACGATCACGTCGAGGATCTCGGCATCGACGGCGTCCTTGGCAGGCTTGGACATCTGCTCGCTCGAGAGGTGGATCAGCAGGTCGGAGATGGTAAAGACCGGGTCGTCCGCCTTGTCGCCGATATTGATGTCGACGGTGGTACCGTCCTTTTTGCAGATGACGCCCACGAGTGCGAGCGGGGAGGCTACCCAGTGGTAGCTCTTGACGCCGCCGTAGTAGTGCGTGTCGAGGTAGGCCATGTCGCCGGCCTCGAAGGCGGGATTCTGCTTAAGGTCCAGGCGCGGCGAGTCCACGTGGGCGCCCAGGATGTTAAAGCCCTGCTCGAGCGGGGCGGTGCCCAGGTTGACGAGCATAAGGTCCTTGCCGTGGTTGGCGGCGTACACCTTGTCGCCTGCCTTGAGCTCGCGGCCCTCGGCGATCACGGTCTCCAGGTCGACGTATCCCGCCTCCTCGGCCATCTTGATGCCGGTCTTGACGCACAGGCGCTCGGTCTTGTTCTCGCTCAAAAACTGCTTATAGCCGCGGCAAAGCTCCTCGAGCTCCTCGACTTGCTGTGGCGTGTACTTTTTCCATGCGCAGGGACGCTCCATGACGCAGGCTCCTTTCGGATCGATTGTGCTGGTTGATGTACCGTGAGCCATCGTATCACGCGCGGGCCCGCGGCGGCAGGGAAGCCTGATGTGCGGTGGCCGCGGGGCGGGGAGCGTGTAAACTGGTGTGAGCAAACCGTGCCCAGCCCAAAGCGAGGTATTCAATATGTCTGACAAGCGCCGCACCTTTGCCGTTATCGACGGCAACTCGCTCATGCACCGCGCCTTCCACGCCGTGCCGCCCACCATGAATGCGCCGGACGGCCGCCCCACCAACGCGATCTTCGGCTTTCTGAACATGTTTCTCAAGATGATCGATGCCTTTAACCCCGACGGTGTGGTCGTGGCGTTTGACAAGGGCAAACCGCGCGTGCGCATGGAGATGCTGCCGCAGTATAAGGCGCAACGCCCGCCCATGGACCCCGATCTGCATGCGCAGTTTCCGATGATCAAGGAGCTGCTCACCGCGCTCAACGTGCCGATTCTGCAGTCCGAGGGCTGGGAAGGCGACGATATCCTGGGAACCATGGCGCGCCTGGGTGAAGAGGCCGGCTGCGACATGCTGCTGGTGACCGGCGACCGCGACATGTATCAACTCGTGACCGAGCACGTCAACGTGGTCTCGACCCGCAAGGGCCTGTCCGACGTGGCGATCATGACGCCCGAGAGCGTGGACGACCTGTATCACGGCATTACGCCGGCGCTCGTGCCCGATTTTTACGGTCTAAAGGGCGATACGTCGGACAACATTCCCGGCGTACCGGGCATCGGCCCCAAAAAGGCGAGCGCGCTCATCGCACAGTACGGCAGCTTGGACGAGGTCATCGCGCATGCCGACGAGGTCAAGGGCAAGATGGGCGAGAACCTGCGTGCGCACATCGACGATGCGCTGCTGAGCCGCAAGGTCGCAACCATTCGCACCGATGCGCCCGTCGAGCTCGACTTTGACGAAACGTCCTTCCCGGCGTTTTCTGCCGACGAAGTGTCCGCGGCGCTGGGCACACTTGGTATCACCGCCATGCAGAACCGTTTCTTGGCGCTGGTCGGCGGCGAGGGCGGGGCTGCTGCTGCCTCCAGTGTGGTTGAGATACCTGCTATGGTTCGCGCAGCCGCCGGCGATGCCGACGCGCTTGGTGCCGTTGCGGCTGAGGTCTCCCGCGCGATTGATGCCGGCGAGTGGGTCGCCGCCGTGGTGGACGACGACAAGGAAGAGGGCGCGCTCTTTGGACTGACGCGCACGCTGTGGTTGGCGACGTCCAAGGGCCTGTTCGCGCTCGAGGAGGGCGACAGCTGTGCGGCGGCTGAGGTTGAGGGCTTCAACTTCGTTCACGGCGTGATTACCGGCGTGCTCGCGCGTCTGTTTATGGAGGGTCGCGTGGCGAGCCCGGATATGAAGGCGCTGTTGCACGAGCTTTCGCCCGTCGATTCTTCTGAGCCCGAGCTCATGGATCCGCTCGCTACCGATTCCACGCGTATCTTCGATACCGTGGTCGCTGCCTATCTGCTGGATTCCGATCGCTCCGAGTTCGATGAGGCATATCTTGCCGATACGTATCTGCAGATGGCGCTGCCTGCGGCGCGCGGCGCAGAGGGTGCCGGTGAGGACGCTCCGGCGCCTGCCGCCCGTACTGCGGCTCTGACGCTGGCGCTCGTGGCACCGTTGCGCGAGTGCATGGCCCGTGAGAATGCCGCCAACGTGTTCGATGGCATCGAGATGCCGCTCGTTCCGGTACTTGCCAAGATGGAGCGCGCGGGCATGCTCGTGGACCCCGACCGTCTGCACAGTCTGTCCGAGGGTCTGGCGACCCAGATTACCGAGGTTGAGCGCAGTATTCGCGACCTGGCGGGTGACGAGACCTTTAATATTGGCAGTCCCATGCAGCTGTCGCACGTGCTCTTTGATGTGATGGGGCTTCCGACCAAGGGCCTCAAGAAGACTAAGCGCGGCTATTATTCGACCAACGCCAAGGTGCTGAGCGACCTTGCGCGTGACCACGAAATCGTGCGTCTGATCTTGGACTGGCGTGAGAAATCTAAGATCAAGTCCACCTATCTGGACACGCTGGGCCCGCTACGCCGTGGTGACGGTCGCGTACACACTACGTACAACCAGACCATCACGGCAACGGGGCGTCTGTCCTCGAGCGACCCGAACCTGCAGAACATCCCGACGCGCTCGGAGCTGGGTCGTACCGTCAAGACGGCGTTTTCGGCAGGCGAGGGAAGCGTCTTTTTGGCGGTGGACTACTCGCAGATCGAGCTGCGTCTGCTGGCGCATCTCTCAGGTGACGAGCACTTGGTGCGCGCCTTTAACGAGGGCGAGGACTTCCATGCCGAGACGGCGGCGCGCGTGTTCGGTGTGCCGGTGTCCGAGGTAACGCCCGACCTGCGCAGTCGCGCCAAGGCCGTGAACTTTGGCATCGTGTATGGCCAGCAGGCCTACGGCCTGTCGCAGTCGCTGCATATCTCGATGGCCGAGGCACGCGACATGATCGACCGCTACTACGAGGCCTACCCGGGCGTGCGTACGTTCCTCGACAACGTAGTGGCGCGCGCCAAGCAGACGGGCTACGCCGAGACCATGTATGGCCGCAGACGCCATATTCCCGAGCTCAAGGCCAAAAACCCGCAACTCCGCGGCTTTGGCGAGCGCACGGCCATGAACCACCCCATGCAGGGAACCGCCGCCGACATCATCAAGATCGCCATGGCCCGCGTAAGCCGCCGCCTGGAAGAGGAAGGCTTTGCCGCCCACATGATCCTGCAAGTGCACGACGAACTGGACTTTGAGTGCCCCATCGACGAAGTCGAGCGCCTAACCACCATGGTCCGCGACGTCATGGAACACGTAGTAGACCTCCGCGTCCCCCTAATTGCCGAAGCCAGCACCGGCATAACCTGGGCTGACGCCAAATAGGGAAGTGCCCACAACCCCAAAGTAACCAAAACAGAGGGGAGCCCCTTCCAAAAAGGGGCTCCCCTCTGTTCAAATAAATTCAGCCAAGTATCTAGACACTCAAGAGGCCATCTTGGCGGCAAGTAAAGTCAACATGGCCATGCCCGGGGCCGACCGCTTGATTTTTGTAGATTCCGCACGAGCCGAAGAGCACTAAATGTGCTCTTCGTGCGAGCCCAGGACTTGACCGAGCAAAAATCAAGCGGTCGGCCCCGGGCATGGCGACGGGATAGATTAACGAGCCGCCAAGATGGCGTCGATGAGCGTCAGTACGCCCCCGTCGTTGTTGCTCGGAATGCGCCACTTGGCGTGCGCGTTCATGTGCTCTTCGGCATTGTCCACGATAAAGCTGTGACCGACGCGCTCCAGCATGGGGATGTCGTTGTACGTATCGCCCACGGCGGCGGCGTCGGCAATATCGATGCCCAGGTGCTCGCACAGGTGCGCGACGCCGGCGCCCTTGTCGACACCCAGGTTCATAAAGTCGATCCACTCGCGCCCGGCGTTGGTGACGTAGAGCTTGTCCGAGAACTCGGGGCTATAGGTCTCGCGGAAAGCGGGCTCGGCGTCGTAGCCGGGGAAGAAGACCGAAATCTTGTTGGACTCGAAATCAATGCCCTCAAAGCTGTCGACGTAGTTGATTGTGTTGTAGTAGACGCTGATCTCGTCGTGGTATTGATGGTCGCGGGCAAGCACGTAGAACTCGTCGAAGCAGCACAGGACGGGGACAGCGCGAGGATCCTCCGAGGCACGGTTCAAGACCTGCTGATACAGCTCCACGTCAATATTGCTTTTATAGATATAGCTGCCGCGATAGATCACGCAAGCTCCGTTGTCGGGACAAAAGGCGAGGCGGTTCTTGATGCCCTCGAACATCTCCTCGAGCTTGGGGGCGGGACGTCCGCTGGCGGGGCAGAATACGATGCCGGCGTCGGCGAGCTTGTCCAGGCGCTCATCAAGACCCTGGGGCAGCACACGCTCGTCGGTCAGCAGCGTCTTGTCCATATCGACGGCGAGAATCTTAATGTTGCCGATGTTGGCGTCCGATTCGTAAGTTTGCATAAAAATGCGCCTTTCGTTTCGAGATTGTTTCAGACGTTATAACCATCAACTAGTAGTCGAGCGTATTTTCGCAGGAATGGTGCGTATTTGCACCACGCTTCACAAAGTAATGAAAAAACTTTTCAGAAATTTGAATTTGTCGCTTGTGCTGCGGGCACTTTAGCGTAATATAGCGACCATCGAAAACGGAGACGGAAAAACAACCGCTTACCGAGTAAAAGGTACCGTTTACGATATTTGAATTGCGCCCGGCGATACGTGAAAGGAGAGGCAGATGCAGTTCGTAAAGATCATCACCACTGCAGACAATGCCATCCGACGCCAGCGCGCAATTTCCCGACGACGATAACAATCGTCTCTGTCCGCATGGGGCGAATTGCCTCAACAGAGTCATTTTGAGGTCGTTGGGTTTTAGCACGACATTGCTGCATGTTTCTAGGGCATGTATGTGCTGATTTTTGCTATTTAACCTGATATTGCACGGTATATGACCTTGAAATGACTTGCAACTGACCGATGTTCTAACTAGCTACCAAGGGCGAAAGGAAACAGCCATGAGCAAGGAAAAAGTCGTTCTCGCATATTCCGGTGGTCTTGATACATCCGTATGTGTCAAGTGGCTCCAGGACGAGAAGAATCTCGATGTCGTTTGCGTCTGCGGCAATGTGGGCCAGGAGGAGACCGGCCTGGATGCTAAGAAGCAGAAGGCGCTTGACCTGGGCGTTCTTGATTGCCAGGTGCTCGACCTGCGCGACGAGTTCTCCGATGAGTTCCTGACCAAGGCCATCGCCGCAAACTCCATGTACGAGAACAAGTACCCGCTGCTCTCCGCCCTGTCTCGCCCGCTGCTCGCCAAGAAGCTTGTCGAGGTCGCCCACGAGTTCGGCGCGACCTACGTCGCCCACGGCTGCACCGGCAAGGGTAACGACCAGGTTCGTTTTGAGGCTGCCGTCAAGGCCCTCGACCCCGAGCTTAAGGTTATCGCCCCGGTTCGCGAGTGGGATTTGAAGTGCCGTCCCGACGAGGTCGCCTATGCTCACGCCCACAACGTGCCGGTTCCCGAGGGTGCCAACGACAACCCCTATTCCATCGACGACAACCTGTGGGGTCGTGCCATCGAGTGCGGCCACCTGGAGGATCCCTGGAACGAGCCGCTCGATGACGCTTGGGTTATGACCAAGAATCCCGAGGACACGCCCGACACCCCGACCTACACCGAGATCGAGTTTGAGGCCGGCAAGCCCGTCGCCGTCGACGGCAAGAAGATGAAGCTCTCCGAGATCGTCATCGCCCTCAACAAGATCTCCGGCGACAACGGCTTTGGCCGTCTCGATCTGGTCGAGGATCGTCTGGTGGGCCTCAAGAGCCGCGAGTGCTACGAGGTTCCCGGCGCACTGACGCTTATCACCGCCCACAAGGCACTCGAGGACATCTGCGTCGAGGGCGACCTGCTCAAGACCAAGATCAAGCTCGAGCAGGATTGGGCCACCGCCGTGTATAACGGCCAGTGGTACAGCCCGCTCAAGAATGCGCTCGATGCCTTTATGGCCGATACCCAGAAGTTCGTGACCGGCACCGTCCGACTGAAGTTCTTTAAGGGCAACTGCCATGTAGTCGGCCGCAAGAGCCCGTTTAGCCTGTATGACTATGGTCTGGCCACCTATGACCGCGACACCACGTTTGACGAGAAGGCCAGCGCCGGCTTTATCGAGATCGATACGCTGTCGCTCAAGACGTGGGCTAAGGTCCAGGGTCCCAGCTCTGCCGCAGCCCAGGCTTAAGTCTTCCTTTCCTTGGTATCCGCGCGGCCCATCCGCGTGATACATAACGGGCGCATGGGGTCCCTACCTTTCGTTATGCTTGCTGACACTTCTTAACATCGGTGGCCCCTACGTTCCGCCCGCATATATGATGCCGCGACTGCGGCTGAGTCCGAGCCCCGCCGGGGTTGTCCGGCGGGGCTCCTTCTATCAATTTGGCGGCTCTGCGCCTATATATATGAGGAGTATCCATTATGTTCAATGCTATTGCGCATGCTTTGCTTGCCCTCGCGCCCGAGATCGATGCCGCAAAGGTCGAGGACGTCCCCATGAGCCTGAAGACCTGGATCGATGGTTCGCAGGGCAACATCCGGAGGGAGACGTTGGGTGCCAAGTGCATGGTGCGTCGCTTCTTTGCAAATTAGCTATATGGCCTCGCGCACGGTGGGGAATATGCAAAACTAGCGGTTGAAAAATCGCTTTAGCGATATGGCGCATTGCTTTGGTCGCTTGTTTTGGCATTTGGAGAAAGGAGACGGTTCCATGGCTCTTTGGGGCGGTCGTTTTGAGGCAGGCGTGGCCGAGGTCACGCAGGAGTTTGGCGCGTCGCTGCCGGTCGACAAACATCTCTATAAGCAGGATATCGCCGGCTCTAAGGCGCATGCCAAGATGCTGGCGGCTCAGGGCATCATCAGTGCCGAGGACGAGCATGCGATTGCCGAGGGCCTGACCGGAATCGAACAGGATATCGATGCCGGCAACTTCACCTTCGATATCAACGACGAGGACATTCATATGTCCATCGAAAGCGAGCTGACGCGTCGCATCGGCGAGGCGGGCAAGCGCCTGCATACCGGGCGTTCGCGCAACGACCAGGTTGCGACCGATACTCGCCTGGGCGTCAAGGCGCTGGCCAAGGAGCTCATGGAGGCTAATCTTGAGCTGCGCCATGTGCTGGTGGATGCGGCTAAGAAGTACGACAAGGTGATTCTGCCGGGCTACACGCATATGCAGCATGCTCAGCCCGTGCTGCTCTCGCATCATCTGCTGGCGTATTCCTGGATGTTCGCGCGCGACTTTACACGCCTGAAGGCCGCCTTTGATGCCGCCGACAACTGCCCGCTGGGTGCTGCCGCGCTTGCCGGTACGAGCTATCCGCTCGATCGCCAGATGACGGCTGCCGAACTTGGCTTTGCGGGCGTGATTCCCAACTCGCTCGATGCGGTTTCCGACCGTGATTTCCTGCTCGATCTGCATTACGCCGGCTCCGTCATGGCCATGCACCTGTCGCGTCTTTCCGAGGAGATCGTGCTGTGGTCGAGCTCTGAATTTGGCTTTATCACGCTTTCCGACTCGTACTCCACCGGCTCGTCCATCATGCCGCAGAAGAAGAATCCCGACTTTGCCGAGCTTATTCGCGGCAAGAGCGGCCGTGTCTATGGCAACCTGGTGCAGCTGCTCGTAACCATGAAGGGCCTGCCGCTTGCTTATAACAAGGACTTGCAGGAGGACAAGGAGGGCGCGCTCGATACCGCTCACACGCTCCTGCAGTGCCTGTCCGTTATGGCCGGAATGATTTCGACCTGTACCGTCAACGAGGATGCCATGGCGCGCGAGTGTGGCGTGGGACACCTTGCCGCCACCGATGTTGCCGATTACCTGGCTAAGCGTGGCCTGCCGTTCCGCGAGGCACACGCTGTGGTGGGGCATCTGGTCCTGATGTGCGAGAAGCGCGGCTGCAATCTTGAGGACCTGCCGTTTGAGGTGTTCCAGGAGGCAAGCCCGCTCTTTGAGCGCGACATTACCGAGGCGCTCGACATCCCGTCGATTGTCGCCGCGCGCACGACCGAGGGCGGTACCGCCCCTGCCGCCGTTGTCGTTCAGCTGCAGCGTGCCGAGGCGCAGCTCGTGGCCGACGAGGGCGTGTTTGGATCGCTAACCAAGGTCGTCGAGATGGGTCACGGGGCAAAGTAAGGGTTTGGCTGAAGCGGTTTTGGCCATTTATTGATAAATCGTTTTCGCTTTACGGGCGTCTGCTGTTGCGGGCGCCCGTATTTTGTTGCTATGGGGGAGGGGCTTGTCGAGAACTTCTGTAGGACCTTTGGGCAGGTTGTGAAGGGGGTGCGTTCACGGGCGACAACCGACCGTCCGCTCGGTTCGATGCGGTTGATGGGCGGTCGGATGGTACTCTAATCGGGCTTCGAAACAGAAGTGACACATATGGAGCGTTTTAATAAATTGCAGCGTTTCAATAAACAGCTTTTTGTTTAACTGCAGCTAAAACTCTGTTACGATGCAGTCCAGGCGGGTGCCGGAATGGGACTTGGGCACGCGCGAACCTACTTGAAAGGCTACCTTATGGCTATCGAGAAGACTTTCATCATGATTAAGCCCGACGCCGTGCGCGACCGCAAGATCGGCGAGATCGTTGCTC
Organism: Collinsella sp.; assembly: GCA_036304065.1. GTDB lineage: Bacteria > Actinomycetota > Coriobacteriia > Coriobacteriales > Coriobacteriaceae > Collinsella. Next base: position 49,290 of record JAXIZI010000008.1, read on the forward strand.
GCATTGAGCGCAGCGGCCTTGTCATCGAGCGCATGGAGATGACCACGCTCGAGCGCGCTACCGTCGAGGAGCACTACGCCCATCTGGCCGACAAGCCCTTCTTTGGCGGTCTCTGCGACTTTATGACGAGCGGTCCGGTCGTCAAGATGGTCGTTTCCGGTCTCTCCGCTGTCTCCAAGATGCGCACCCTTATGGGCGCTACTAACCCGCTTGATGCTGCCCCCGGCACCATTCGCGGCGACTTTGCTGTCGATGTCAACGCCAACGTGATCCACGGCTCCGACTGCCTGGAGAACGCCGAGATCGAGATCAAGCGCTTTTTTGGCTAAACCAGCTTTGACTCCTTAAAGCTGTTAGCGTGTGGCTTGGGCGCTGCGGAATTCCATCCGCGGCGCCCTTTTATTTCAAAATCTATGAAGGTGCCCGCTCGGACATGAGTTCCGAGCGGGCATCTGCTGTTAGCTTGTGGCACTGAGTAGTTTAGGCTTCGTCGACGACCTTGAGTCCGCGGGTCTGGTCGATCTCGTTGAGGAGATTGACGCGACGCTCGTGGCGACCACCCTCAAACTCGGCGTCGAGCCACTCGTCGACGATCATCTTGGCGAGCTCGGAGCCCACGACACGGGCACCAAAGGCGAGCACGTTGGTATTGTTGTGCATGCGGGAGAGCTTGGCGCTGAAGGGCTCGGAGCACACGACGGCGCGAACGCCCTCGACCTTATTGGCGGCCAGGCTGATGCCGACGCCTGTGCCGCAGATCAGGATGCCCAGATCGACGTCGCCGTTGGCTACTGCCTTGCCCACCTTGTAGCCGGCGATGGGGTAATCAAAGCTCTCGGAGCTGTCGGTTCCAAAGTTCACGACCTCACAGCCGCGCTCCTTCAGGTGCTCGGAGATAATGTTCTTGAGCTCGACGGCGGCATGGTCGTTGCCGATACCAATCTTCATGAGTGGTTCCTCTCTGGTCCGTGCGGCGGAATTGCTAAAGGTTTTACCGCGTTCGACTGCATGATAGCGCGACTTTTGTGTAAACGCTCGGGCGTTTTTTGGTCAAACGCTTTAGCATGCAACAAGACTAGCTTCTCATGAATTAATGCCGTCAGTTTGCGCTTGAACGCCGTCCGCCGGAACTTGGGTTGCGGTTTTTGATGCATTGTTATCAAATAAATAGAGTTAACTATTATTGAGAGCCCAGTCCGTTATGTAAGCAGGAGATACCTATGCCTACCGATTCCATTCGTGACGCCACTTTTTGCGATGTCTTGAACCGCGAGCTTGTCTGCGCGCTCGGCTGCACCGAGCCCATTGCCGTTGCCTATGCAGCGGCGCTGGCGAGCCAGACGCTCGGATGCGAACCCGATCATATGGATGTTGCCTGCTCGGGCAATATCATCAAGAACGTTAAGAGCGTGACCGTGCCCAACTCGGGTGGCATGCACGGTATTGAGGCGGCGGCCGTGCTGGGTGCCGTGGGCGGTGACGCCAAGAGCGCGCTCGAGGTGCTCGAGAGCGTTAACGACGAAGATCGTGCTCGCGTGGCCGAGCTTCTCACCGATGCCGGTTACTGCGATGTGTCGCTTGTCGAGGGTGTGCCCAACCTCTACATCAAGGTGACCGCCACGGCCGGGGGCCATACCGCGGTCGTCGAGATTACCGACCACCACACCAATGTCACGTGCCATACGCTCGACGGTATTCCAGTATGCGGCAAGTCGGCGGGGGAGTGTGCCGCCTGCGCCGAGCGCGTCGTGGCCGAGCGTGCGGCAGATAGCGCTGACACGCCCATGTCGATTGAGTCCATCATCGACTTTATCGAGGACGGCGACATTGAGGACGCCCGCGCTGCCGTTGAGCGTCAGATTGAGCTGAACGGCGCGATCAGTGCTGAGGGCCTTGCGCACGCTTGGGGTGCCGAGGTGGGCCGCACGCTGCTGGGTGCTCGTGCCGATGACGTCGCCTGCCGTGCCCGTGCCCGTGCAGCCGCTGGGTCCGACGCCCGCATGAACGGCTGCGCGCTGCCGGTCGCCATCGTGTGCGGCTCGGGCAATCAGGGCATTACTTGCGCGCTGCCTGTTATGGAGTATGCCGAGTACCTGCGCTGCGACCATGAACGCCTGGTTCGCGCCGTAATGTTGTCCGATCTGATCGCCGTGCATATCAAGAGCTATATTGGTGCGCTCTCGGCGTTTTGTGGCGCTATTTGCGCCGCATGCGGTGCCGGTGCCGCGATTACCTGGCTGTGCGGTGGCACGCGCGAGCAGATTGGCGCGACGGTCTCCAACACGCTCGGCAACGTGGGCGGCATCGTGTGCGATGGCGCCAAGGCAAGCTGTGCCGCCAAGATTTCCGCTGCCGTTGATGCAGCGATTCTGGGCCACGATATGGCCATGCAGGGCCGCGGCTTCCGTGCCGGCGAGGGCCTCATTCAGGATACCGTCGAGCAGACAATTGCCAGCATGGGCTACGTGGGCCGTGTGGGTATGAAGGACACCGACGTCGAGATCCTCAACATCATGATCGGCAAGACTCGAGTTTGTTAGTTCATTGGTTCCGCCGTTCTGCCGAACGGCGGAACGGTCGACGCTGCAAGCCCGCCAGAGCGGCAATCTGCCTTTCAACTTCGGCGGCATGACCAGAAGGTCAATGCCGCCTCGTTTCAAGGCACGTTGCTCGCTCTGGCGGGCTTTCGCTGTCTGTGCCATAACATCGGCATTGTCTTTGTAAGGTGACAAAGGGACTGTCTCTTTGTCACATTTCAACCTGCGGCACTATTTTGTTTGGGGCGAGGGGTCCTACGACAGTTCGTCGGCTATTTGGTGTTCGTAGAAGGCTTCTACTACGGCGTTAAAGTCGCGGGCGAAGTCTTCCATGGTTCCGCGCCAGGTGGCTCGGCTGGGCTTGCCTTGGCCCACATAGGCAGTCTGAATGCCGCAGGCGGGGCTGGGGAAGTCGCGTTTGGGATCGTTGCCCACCATGAGGACCTCGTGCGGCTCGAGCCCCATCACCTGAAGCTGCTCTAGATAGTAGGTGGCATCGGGCTTGCAGCGGGTGGTGTTTCCCATGTGCGTGACGAGCTCAAAGGGGGCGTCGGCCAGATCGCCCCAAGCCATGCGGCACTCGATGGCCCCCTGCGGAAAGCTGGGGTTGGTGAAGAGCGCGCAGCGCAGTCCTGCGTCCTGTACGGCCTGAAGCGCGGCGTGTGCGCCCGGCATGGCGTGGGCGTTGATGACATCGTCGTTCTTGTACGGAAGAACTTCGCGGTCGTAGTAGGTAAACGCCTCGTAGATAAGTGGGTCCGAGAGGCAAATGCCGCACCGGCGCTCAACCTCTTCTTGGTAGAACTCCAGATTGGTGCGATTATCCGTGCCGCTTCGGCGATTGGCGTTGAGGTCGACCAAGATGGTGCCGAGGCGTGCCATCGTGCCACCGTGGCTGCGGCGACCGATATCCGCGAGCATCGACGAGACATCCTTAAAATAGCGAAGGATGAACGCGTTGAGGTTGATGCTAAGAAGCGTTTCGTCCATATCGAAAACGACTGCTTTGAGCACGCGGGCACCTTTCTCGAAAAATCGTTCCAGAATCGTTGGCTCCGGATACTTTACCTCAAAGGCGTATGGGCAAACTGCTTATCGTCAAGTTGTGGAGGCGGCTGTCCATAAGATTACGAAAAAGTCTCCACACGAGTAAAAAATCGCAGTTCACGCTTGAAATCGAACTCATTTCCCCGTAACCTATACGACCGTGATTGCATAAGCGTCACATTAGTATCTGTCGGCTCCCGAGTGTTCCTAAACGTTGTGTGCTTGTCGCACCCTTCTGTAGGTCCTAGCAATCGGGGCCCCGTAGTTCGAAAGGGGTCCACCTTTGAGTGAGATTCAGAACTCGTCCATTTTCTCTCTTGACGATGTCAATGAGGAGGAGATGAACAACCTCATCGACGGTACGATTACCGACTTTGATGAGGGCGATCTCGTTAACGGCACTGTCGTTAAGATCGAGCATGACGAGGTGCTCGTTGACATCGGATTCAAGTCCGAGGGCGTTATCCCGGTCCGCGAGCTGTCCATCCGCAAGGACGCTAACCCTGCAGACATCGTTGCACTCGGTGATCCCATCGAGGCTCTGGTTCTCCAGAAGGAGGACAAGGACGGTCGTCTGGTCCTGTCCAAGAAGCGTGCCGAGTACGAGCGTGCTTGGAACCGCATCGAGGAGAAGTTCAACTCCGGCGAGAACGTTGAGGGCGAGGTTATCGAGGTTGTCAAGGGCGGCCTGATCCTCGACATCGGCCTGCGTGGCTTCCTGCCCGCTTCCCTCGTCGACCTCCGTCGCGTCAAGGACCTCACCTCCTACATGGGCACCCGCATCGAGGCCCGCGTCATCGAGATGGACCGCAACCGCAACAACGTCGTCCTCTCCCGTCGCGTCGTGCTCGAGGAGTCCCGTAAGGCCGAGCGCTCCGAGATCCTGTCCAAGCTCAAGTCTGGCATGCGTCTCCAGGGCACCGTTTCCTCCATCGTCGACTTCGGCGCCTTCGTCGACCTCGGCGGTATCGACGGCCTCATCCACATCTCCGAGCTCTCCTGGAACCACGTCAACCATCCTTCCGAGGTTGTCAAGGTTGGCCAGGAGGTCGAGGTCGAGGTTCTCGACGTCGATCTCAACCGCGAGCGCATCTCCCTGGGTCTCAAGCAGACCACCGAGGATCCGTGGCGCGCACTGGTCAAGAAGTACCCCGTCGGCGCTATCGTCGAGGGCACTGTGACCAAGCTTGTCCCGTTCGGCGCTTTCGTCGACCTGGGCGAGGGCATCGAGGGCCTGGTGCACATCTCCGAGATGGCCAACAAGCACGTCGATCAGCCTTCTCAGGTCACCCACGTGGGCGACAAGGTTCAGGTCAAGGTCATGGAGATTGACCTCGACCGTCGTCGTATCTCCCTGTCCATGAAGTCTGCTGCTGAGACTCTGGGCGTCGAGATCGAGGTTACCCCGCTGCCTTCCGAGAAGAAGGACGAGGAGACCGACGCCGAGTAAATCGGTTTGACGATCACTTGTTTTAAGGGATCCGTCCGCAATGGACGGGTCCCTTTTTGCATTTGCTGCTGAGGTACGCGATGCTGTCCGTGCGCAATGCTGCCCGGGCTGTTCACAGGCTATTGGGTTGTCGGTGCATGAAAAATGCCGACATCCCGCCTCGGGGAGGAGGCGGGAACGCACCGAGTAGACGGAGGGGTGCGGAGCGCGGTCGCGTCTCGACTGACGACGTTGCCCATCGACGACACTATTGTACTGCATAGCGTGGTTCTTGGTTTATCGTGTCGAACGCTTGTGTTGTGCCATTGCCTGTGACAACGGTGTGCTACACTCTTGCACTGCTGAGTGGGCCAGACGGTCGCGCGATGTGCTGCTTGCGGCACGCGTGAGGAAAGTCCGGGCTCCAGAGGGCGGGATGCCGGCTAACGGCCGGGCGGAGTGATCCGACGGAAAGCGCCGCAGAAAAGAAGACTCCCACCTGCGCCGCAAGGCGTAAAGGGAAAAGCTGAAACGGTGGTGTAAGAGACCACCAGCGTCGTGGCAACACGGCGGCTTGGCAAGCCCCATCCGGAGCAAGCGCGAATAGGAACGCTATGGGCCGGCCCGGTCCGCGTTCGGGTAGCGTGCGTGGAGCTGCACGGTAACGTGCAGACAAGATAAATGACCGTTCACGACAGAACCCGGCTTACAAGCCCACTCGGCACTTTGTTGACGCTGCGACGGCGTCAGCTGTCCGATTTGGCGCTCATTCGTCGGTCGCCGCCATAAGGCGTGCTCCCTTCTTTTTCGGGCCAAATCGACTCAGCTGACGCCGTCTCGCTGTTTTTGCCTGGTCATCGGCAGCCTCATTTCTGTTGCAATCTCGTTTTTCAAGGCACCTTGCTCGCGCTGACGGGTTCTCGCTGTTGGTGACAGCATCATTGGCGTTTCCGCTCTTGTTGGCGAGGGCAACGGTGCTGTCTTTGCCGTATTATTGAGGCTGTTTGTTGCTGCGCTTTATTTTGTTGAGGGGCTTTGTTGGACAGCTATTTTACTCTGCAATCGAATATTGAGGCTTCGGGCGAGTTTGTGGACCGCAAGAGCCGGTTTATTGCCCAGCTGGTCCATATTGAGTCCGAGGATGAGGCGAATGCCTTTATCGAGATGGTTCGCAAGCGTCATTACGACGCTCGACATAATGTGCCCGCGTGGATTTTGGTCGATGGACGCGAGCGCCAGAGCGATGACGGTGAGCCGAGCCGCACGAGCGGTATGCCGACGCTCGAGGTGCTGCGCGGCGCGGGGCTCAAAAATGTTTGCTGCGTGGTGACGCGCTATTTTGGCGGCACGCTGTTGGGGCCTGGTGGCTTGGTGCGTGCCTATACCGCGGCGACGCAGGCGGCGGTGGCCTCGGCTCAGGAGTCCGGGCAGATCGTCGAGATGACAAGTGTTGTGCCTGTTGACGTGCATGTGGCCTATCCGCAGTATGAGCAGGTGCTTCGTTTGGCGCAGGATTCGGGTGCCAAGGTTTCGGATACCGATTTCGCGGATGCCGTGACACTTCACTTGGTGTTTAAGGCGGGGGAGCAGGAGCCATTTTGCGCCAAGATGCGCGAGCTTATGGCGGGGCGCGAGGAGATTGAGGTCGGTGCTCCCGAATTTGCCGAGTTCTAGCGGCGACGGCCGGCGTGCTATTGGATGGATCCCAAGCGCGCCGGCCGTCGTTTTTTCTGTTGCTGTCGTTTACTCGGCGAGCTGCTTTAGCACATCACAGGCGATTTCGACGGCATCGTCGATGCAGCCGGGGCAGCTGCGGAGCGGACCCTTATCCGATCCGACGCCCTTGAGCGCGCCGCAGACGGTCGTCGTGTTCTTCGTTTTAAAACGCTTGGCGATCTCGCGCGACAGCTTGTAGGTTTGGCCCTTGGTCTTGGGGTTTTCCATACCGTCGCTCATCATGAAGCCCATGATGGCCACGGCGCCCGAGATGGCGCCGCAGGTTTCGGTCATGCCGCCCATGCCGGCGCCAAAGCCCTCGGTGAGGGTAAAGGCGACCTGGGGGTCGAGCCCGACGGCGGGCGCGAGCGTGCAGGCGACGGCTTGGGCGCAGTTAAAGCCACGGGCGTGGTATTCGGCAGCCTGAGCCTGACAGGCGGTGATGTCGAGCTGGGCCGTATCGATTTGCTTCATCGTTGTCTCCTTGGTCACGGTGTACCCGCCTATGGTACCCGTGACGGTGCGTGTAATCATCGAGAGCTTCACGGATGCCTCATTTTTATCTATCGAGCAAATGCCTAAGGCTGTGACGAATGCCCCTGATTCATTTGTCCCATAACCTATCGGCGGGATGGGTTGAGAGGGGTGCGGCGTAGCGGTATCGTGAACCGAATAAAACAAAACCCAAGTAAGGGAGTTGGATATGAGCGAGCAGACCATCGGTACGACGTGTGTTCAGGGCGGCTATCACCCGGGAGATGCGGAGCCGCGCCAGGTGCCCATCTACCAGTCCACCACGTGGAAGTACGACACGTCCGAGCACATGGGCAAGCTTTTCGACCTGGAGGAGTCGGGCTATTTCTACAGCCGTCTGCAGAACCCCACGTGCGATTTGGTTGCCGCCAAGATCTGCGAGATGGAGGGCGGCACCGCAGCGATGCTCACGAGCTCGGGCATGGCTGCGAACTTCCTCGCGATCTTTAACGTTGCCGGTGCCGGCGATCATGTGGTCGCAAGCTCTGCCATTTACGGCGGTACCTACAACCTGCTCGCCCACACCATGGGTCGCATGGGCGTGACCTGCACGTTCGTTGCCCCCGACTGTACCGACGAGGAGCTCGAGGCAGCGTTTGAACCCAACACCAAGCTTGTCTTTGGCGAGACGATCGCCAACCCCGCCCTTGCCGTGCTCGATATTGAGCGCTTTGCCAAGGCCGCACATGACCACGGCGTGCCGCTGATGGTCGACAACACCTTCCCGACGCCCGTGATGTGCCGTCCCTTTGAGTGGGGCGCCGACATCGTTACGCACTCCACCACCAAGTATATGGATGGACATGCTGCCTACCTGGGCGGCGTAATCGTCGACCACGGTCAGTTTGACTGGATGGCTCATGCGGACAAGTTCCCGGGTCTCACCACGCCCGACGAGAGCTACCACGGTGTGACGTATGCCGAGAAGTTCGGTCGCGAGGGCGCCTTTATTACCAAGGCCACTGCGCAGCTTATGCGCGACCTCGGCCCCATGCAGAACCCGCAGGCGGCATTCTTCCTGAACAGCTCGCTCGAGAGCCTGCACGTGCGCATGCCGCGCCATTGTGAGAATGGTCTGGCGGTCGCCAAGTTCCTGCAGAGCCACCCCAAGGTACGCTTCGTGAGCTATCCGGGCCTGGAGGGCGACAAGTACTATGACATCGCTCAGAAGTACATGCCCAACGGTACTTGCGGCGTCGTGAGCTTTGGCTTTAACGGTGGTCGCGCGGCGGCCGAGACCTTTATGAAGAGCCTTAAGCTCGCCCAGATCGCTACGCACGTGGCCGACGCCCGCACCTGCTGCTTGCATCCGGCAAACGCCACCCATCGCCAAATGAACGATGAGGAGCTCATCGCCTGCGGCATCTCTGCCGACATGGTACGCCTGTCGTGCGGTCTCGAGGACACGGCCGATCTGATTGCCGACCTTGAGCAGGCGCTCGAGCAGTGCTAGGCTAGCGTGCGTGCGAGGCGTGGGACGGCTTTTCGGCTGGCGACGTCCTCATAGTTCCGATTCCGTAGGCGGGACCCCGATCGTGTCCGTTTGTAGGCGATTGGGGTCCCGTTTTTGCGTTGCACGATAGAAAGGATATACATGGAGAAAACTGCCGAGCAGCTGCGCCGCGAACACATTGCCCTAGAGGGCGACACCCACGGTAAGAATAAATGGGCGATTCTGTTCACCGTGCTCGTCATGACCTTTATGGCGTGTCTGGATGCGAGCATCGTGACGGTGGCGCTCCCAGTGATGCAAAAGGAGCTGGGGGTGGGTCTCGACCGCATTCAGCTCGTGAGCTCGGTGTATCTGCTCGCGACGTGCGTCGCCATGCTGCCGTTTGGCCGCTTGGGCGATGTTCGCGGCAAGGTGAATGTGTTCCAGCTTGGTGTAATCGTCTTTACGGGTGGCTCGTTGCTTTGCGGGCTTTCGGCTTCGCTCGAGGTGCTTATCTTGGCGCGTTTCGTGCAGGGCATTGGCTGTGCCGCCGCGATGGCCAACAATATGGGCATCATCACCGAGTCGTTTCCGGCGCGTGAGCGCGGCCGTGCCATGGGCATTCTGGCGACCTTTGTGGCTCTTGGCATGATGTGCGGCCCCGTGCTCGGCGGCGTGCTGGCGGCGAGCTTTCCCTGGGAGAGCATCTTCCTTATCAATCTGCCCATTGGCGTAATCTCGTTTATCGTGGGACTCTATACGCTGCCGCATGTGAAGCCGGAGGCTGGCGAACGCCCTATGCCGTTGACAGAGGCGGCGCGTCGCTGCTTTGCGAGCTCGGCTTTCACGATTAACCTGGCTTGCATGCTTATCGTGTTCGTGGGTATCGGTGCCTCCGAGTTTGTGCTGCCGTTCTACTTTCAGGATGCCCACGGCTTTAGCTCCGATATCTCCGGCCTGTTGTTTTTGGCGATGCCGGTCGTGAATGCCTTTGTGGGCCCGCTTTCGGGCTCGGTGTCCGACCGTGTTGGTTGTGAAGCGCCCACGGCCGTTGGCCTGGGCGTGTACGTGTGCGGTCTCTTTGCGGTGAGCACGCTTGACGAGCACTCTTCCATCTTGATGATTGTGTGCTGCGTCGCGTTTATGTCGTGCGGCACGTCGATCTTCCAGAGTCCCAATAATTCGCTGTATATGGGTTCGGCTCCGCGTGAGGCGCTTGGCTTTGCGGGCAGCTTGAGCAGCTTGGCGCGCTATGCGGGCATAGCGCTGGGTATTACGGCGGCGTCGCGCATCCTGTATGGACAGACGAGCGCGGCGATGGGCAAGACGGTCACGAGCTATGTGGCGGGTCGTCCGGACGTGTTCCTCTTTGGCTTCCGTTTGGTATTCTACGTGCTGATGGCCGTTGCTACCGTGGGCTTTGCGCTCACATTGGTACGTTTGGTGAGGACGCGCACCCGGCATTAGCGTGTTGGGAGGCTGTCTGCCACGAATCGGGCCTATCTACTGGTCTTGCAGCGGTTGATTTCCGATCTCAGCCGAACACATTAGGCGGAC
>JAXIZI010000009.1:0-18346 GCA_036304065.1 Collinsella sp.
CCGCGGCACCTGCCCGGCACTTTCCTATCAGCCGTCGGGGGCGGCGCGCCCCGCGCCGGCAGCACCCAACGGGCCCTCTCGGGGCAGGGACGTTCGGCCGTGCGCGGGCGCCCGGGCGGCGGCCCGTTCTGGGCGCGCCTCAATCGTAGCCCGAGACGGTCCCGGGCTGACAATTTCGACTGTAATGGACGTTCTTTAATGACTGGTCGTTTAAGAACGTCCCCAACGACTACCCAGAATGAGAGTGGATAATCTCCCGTTTTTGGCCTATACCAGCGCTAAAAGTGGGAGATTATCCACTCTCATCGAGCAAGTGTCCGAAAATCCGCCCTCATTCCTTCTTAGGACCCTCCGTCCCCGAGGATTCGAGGCTCGCCTGCCGAATGGTCGATGCGGCCGTCCTGCGTCCATGTCACACTCAGGGGTGGCCTGACCCAACTTGGAAGGAGCCCCCATGAGCCTTGACAACGTAACTCTGCGTGCCGCCACGCTCGATGACCTGGCCGGCATCGCCGCCATCTACAACCAGCTGTGGTGCAACACGCTGCGCAACCGAGGCGACGTCGAAGCCGCCGATTTCTGTGCGCGCTTTAACATCGCCATGCAGCTGCAGCGCTCCCCCATCGCGCTCGTTGCCGAAGCTGAAGGCCGCATCATCGCCGCTTGCTGCATCGGTATCTTCGAAGACGGCAAACCACGCACCAATCCCACGTGGGAGCCCTGCTACAACGAGATGTTCGTCCAGGCAACCGAGATGGCAAAGACCGCCGATGCCAAGCTCGAAGGCTCGCTCTTTGGCGATAGCCGCGAGAAGGCAACAGCCGACCGCTTTGCCGCCACGGGCAACGAATATGCCCAAGGCCAGCTCAACCTGATCATCATCGTGCCCGAATGGCAGGGCAAGGGGCTCGGCCGTGCGCTCATCGACCTTGCGCGCGCCGAACTCGCCAAAGCCGGGTGCACCAAATTCTTCCTGATGAGCGACTGCAACTCCGACTGGCAGTTCTACGAGCACCTCAACATGAAGCGCATCTTGGAGGATCACAGCCAGGACACCGGCGACGGATTTATCGTCTATATGTACGGAGGCGACACGCAGGATTAACTTGCATGTCGCCTCACGGGCTTTCTACAAGACGGCCCAAACCATCAACCAAGACGAGTCAACAAGGCGCGCTCTCCTCGGCAGCAAGGGCATTCGTGCTGTAACGAGTGGTGGAGATGGCCACGCTTGCACACAACTGTCTCGGATAGATAGCGGTCGAGCAGGCGCGCCCATGTGCGTGCGTCAAGACGCTCCTCCGCCCTGCCATACAGCGATCGACGGAGTGCCTCGCCCATAGTGCCGCTAAAATCATCGAGCTCAAGAGCGTACTTTGGGACAACGTATCCGACCAACGTCCCCACAAACGGGCTGTGCCCATTACACACGCAGCTGTTTATCAATGGTGTAGGCGGAATGTCATCGTCGTCCAGGTCAAATATGTCCAAGTCCAGCTCACCAGAAGCGTATGGGTGTATTCCGCGGTTAAGCATCTTAAAGATATGGACCGCGAGTCCAAAGTCATCCGTCTGTGGCGTAAACACGGGGGCATTCGTGGACGCTGCCAAGCTCTCGAAATCGCTGATGCCGGCTATCTCCATGAGTTGAAGCACCTCGGGGGCAATATAGCCGGGAGCGGCGCACGCAGTCCTATGCGTCACATCCGAAAGCGTAAAGCTATACGAGCGCCTTGATGGTATCCATGCCCGCATGCGCCGAAGCCTCGCAACCCTTCTGCCCGTTGAGCACGCACTCGAGCAGCGTATCGTATGCGCGCTGGGCTTCGGGGGCCAGGTACGCCCTGTTAAACATGCCCTCGGGTCGCACGTTTCCCTTCGAGTCGATCATATAAGGCCCCAATCTGTTTGGTTTCCCCAGATTGTGTGCCCGCACACCCAAGCCGCACGGCCCGCCGTTCAGCTGAAACCACCACACAAAAAGTCCGCCGACCATTGAAGTCGGCGGACTTTCGCGTGCGGACAATCAAGCACTGTTCACCATGGAACTGCTATTTACAGCGCGCCTTGGGCTGCTGCTGGGTGATGCAGTGGATGTTGCCGCCGCCGTAGATAACCTCGCGAGTCATGATACCGATGACTTCACGGTCCGGATAAGCAGCCTGGATATCCTTGAGCGCCTGGGCGTCATTGGGATCGCCGAACTGCGGTACAAGCACTGCGCCGTTGATGGGCAGGAAGTTGAGGTAGCTCGGCTCGAAAGCATCCTCGGGGGTACGCGGCAGCACGCCCTCGACGGGGTCAATCGTGCTGGCCTCCTCCTCGGTCATATATACCGAGGTCGCAGGCATAATCACCTTGTGGATCTTGAGCTTGCGGCCACGGGCATCCGTCGTCTCAGAAAGCGTCTTATACGCCTCTTGGCACTCCTTGTAGAACTTATGGTTGGGATCATCGGTCCACATGCAGCAGACCTCGCCGGGCGCACTAAAGCATGCGACGTCGTCCACGTGCCCGTTGGTCTCAAACGGGTCGATGCCATCCTTGATCCAAATGACCTTCTCGATGCCCAGGTACTCGGCAAGCTTCTCCTCGATCTGCTCCTTGGTGTACTGGGGGTTGCGGTCCTCATTGAGCAGGCACATCTCGGTGGTCACCACGGTGCCCTGGCCGTCGCAGTTAAACGAGCCACCCTCGAGGATATAATCCTCGGGACGATAGCGGTTAACCTGCTCGAGCTGTGCCACCTGCAGGCCAATGGAAGCGTCCTTGTCCCACGGGAAATACAGGCCGTCAATGAAACCGCCGTAAGCATTAAAGTGGAAGTGCGAGAGTGCCACGTCCCCCTTGTCGTTGACAAGAAACGCCGGGCCGGGGTCGCGAATCCAGCTGTCGTTGTACTCCATGTGGATAACGCGCACGTTCTCAACGCCGTCGAAGATCTCACACACCGCGGGGAAGTCTTCAGTGTTGACGCCCACAGTGATGGGCTGAAAACGTGCAACGGTCTTAATAATCTCGGTAAAGACCTTTTGCGCCGGCTTGGCACCACAGCGCCACACATCCGAGCGATGCGGCCACAAAATCCAGGTGCGCTCCTGCTCTTCGTACTCGCCGGGCATGTAGAATCCGTCCTTCTTTGGCGTAGACTCGCTCTCGTAAATGGTCTTCATTTCAAGCTCCTAAATCTCGGTGCTTTTGCTTGACGAGACCATGATGCGGCCGCACCGAGATGTTCTCAATGGTCCCTCGAGCCCCTTTCAGCGACCGACGGTATACCATTCGCTGACCTAAAGTTCTATTCAGGCCGAGAACATGACATACTGGGTTCCACAATGGAAAGGATGCCCTATGCCCCCATGCAATAATCAGCAGACTATTGAGTTGGACAGTACGACCTGGACTGCTCTCAACGAGCTCGCGCTTGCAATCCACGCATCACACGGTGTCGATAAGCTGCAAAAGGAGACCCTCGAGGGAACGACAGGGCTCGTGCCCCATCGGATCGCCATGTTCGACCTGATCGAGGCAGCGGGCAGTGATGCCCCACGCTACGTCCACCCCGCAAGCAGCGGAATGGACGACCGCGCACTGAGCGACTACTACAACCGCTACGCCGCGATGGACTATACAACATGGAGCTTTGACTTACATAAGGTCGGCGTCTACCGCGACCTCGACCTCGTCGACGTCGAGCGACGCGATGCCACGCCCATCTATCGCAAATGGATGGAACCGCAGGGCGTCTACTTTGGCTGTACGGCCACGCTCGCGCACAACGACAGCCCGCTAGGAAGCATCACCCTGTTTCGTGAACGCACGGCCGGAGACTTCACCGACACCGAGCTCGCAATCCTGCTCGAAGTCGCTCGGCACGCGAGCCTCGCGCTCGCCAACCTCTATCCTCGGGGCATTAAACTCACCCAGACAGAAGACACAAACCAGCTAAATGCTTTCATTACAGAACACAATATCCAACCGCGCGAAGCCGAAGTCATGCGGCTCATGCTCGACGGCAAAACGAACAAACAGATGGCAAACGAGCTATTCATAAGCGAGTCAACCGTCAAGAAGCATGTCAACGCCATCTATCGCAAGCTCGGCGTCAGCAACCGCCTGGGCCTCATGACTGCCACGCAAAACATCCCGCGATAAAAAAGGGCGCCCTCCATGCAGAGAACGCCCTTTGATTTCGCCATTTGAATTAGTGTCGGCTCTGGCTCAAAGAGTAGACAGGTTTATTTTGGCAGGTTTTATCTGGGCAAATGTCAGCCGCCGCGAGGGAGCTGCCTTCCCTCGCGGCGGTCTTCTAGCAGAAAAACCAAGTGAGTAGGCTTTTTGCAGGAGGTCAAGCACGCCCCAAAACGCCACAGCTCTGACCTGCGGTTTTATTGAGTATTTGTTGCGATGTGCTCGGCATATCCAAATAAGTCTACTCACTTGCATCTAAGACGCACCAGATAGGCAAAAACCGCCGCAAAAAGGGGGCCGGTTCCCTTCGCGGCAGCCGTTAATACGCCGAGCTTGTTATCGTAAAAGCCAATCACGCGCCGAAACCACACTACAGTCTTTCGACTCATACGTTGAGTCCACGCGGGCCACAACATAGCGCGCATCTTTTGCAATGTCGATCTCATCGCATACAGTCTGTAGATGGCGGGCGTACTTATCGTGATACGTTCTGGATGATTTTATTTCGATAGCCTTGGGACTCCCTGAGTTTGTACAGTCGAGCAAATCGATTTCACGCTTGCTGTCGTCCCTATAGAAATACAGCTCGGGATTCTCGCCCACGTTGAGATGGCTCTTCGCCGTTTCGGAAACGATGAGGTTTTCGAAAACGGCCCCCAGATAAGGGCTCTCCAATAGTTGCTCCAGTGATCCAATTTTGAGCAAGTAGCAGAGCAGCCCCGTGTCGTAAAAATAGAGCTTGGGCGTTTTAGTTAGACGCTTCTTGGCATTTGCATAATAGGGCTGCAGCGAAAACGTCAGGTAGCTCTGCTCCAGAATGGACAACCAGCTTTTAATGGTCGATACGCTCACGCCCGTATCTCGAGAAAGCGAGGATATATTGATGAGGGCACCGACGCTCTGAGCAATTATGGACAGAAACTTATGAAACTCCGCCTTATTGCGCACATCAAGCAAGCCCACAACATCGCGCTCAACATAGGTATCGATATAGCTGGGAAAATAAACCGAGGACGGCATTCCGGCGGAACGCAGGCGAGGGTATCCCCCTTCGAGCGCGAACAAATCCACTTCCAGCTGCCCCTGCTGGCCCCTCTCCGCTTCTCGAAACGATAATGGCAGCAATTTTAAGATCCCGACTCGCCCGGCAAGAGACTGCCCGATGCTTTTCATCATCAAAAAGTTTTGCGAGCCTGTAAGGATGTATTGACCGGCGTCTCCCCGCTCATCCGAAACAACCTGGATCATTGAAAACAAATCCGGGGCGTATTGCGCCTCATCGATGATGAGTCCGCCCTTTCGGTTGCGGATAAAACTCACCGGATCCTCCAAGGCCGCGCGCCTCGTTTGAGGGTCCTCAAGCGTGACGTAGGAATAGTCGGGAAAGGCATGCCGAACCAGCGTAGACTTACCACTCTGCCTAGGCCCTGTCAACGACACAACAGGAAACCAGCCTGCCATGCGAATGAGCAACTCATGCAAATCCCTGTTAATGAACTCAGCCATATCAACGCCCCTTATTACGCTGTTACCATAATCGAATAGTTTCATTCTCCATAATCTTATAGTAGCGTTTACCATAATCTTATAGTAACCCAGTTCAAAAGCATTATTTATAGAGCCGAAATCTCAGACCCTAAATAACAAAAGCCACCACAATGGGGGCTGTCCCCATTGTGGTGGCTTGCAGGCGAGTTAACTTGTTCGACTATCGTACGCCAGCCATGTCCGAGCCTAGAGCGTGGCAAGGCGCTTGGACTCGTGCGCGGCGAGCGCAATGGAGATGATGCCAGTAATGGCATCGGCCACCACCAGGGCGATCCACACGCCCTCGACACCCATCATGTTGCCGAGGAGGTACATAAGCGGCACCGAGCAGATCACATAGCGAAGCAGGCCCGTAAACGTGGCGACACCCACCTTCTCGACCGCCTGGAAATACATCGACATGGTCATGGCAAGATAGCCCAGGGCAACAGCCAGGATGACAGTACGCGTGGCGTTGGCGGCAACCTCAACGAGCGCAGGATCGCTGCCGGCAAAGAAGGCGCACACCGGGGTGGCGGCAAGCCAGAGCGCGACGGTGACCAGCGCCAGCGTCACAACCTGGTACTTAAGCGTGCAGGAGAGCGTCTCCTTAAGGCGTGCCCAAGCCTTTGCGCCGGCGTTGAAGGCAGCGATGGGCTGCAGACCGTAGGAGAAGCACTGGGCAACCATCATGGTAATGTAGAGGATGTAGCCGTTGATCACGCCAAAGGCTGCGATGTAGAGCGAGCCCATGTCGCCGCCGAGCGAACCCAAAAGCGAGTTGGCAACGGTATTAAAGATAAAGGTCGCACCCTGGACCAGGAAGAACGGGAAGCCGATCTTGAAGATCTGGCCGCAGATGGCGAGGTCGAGCTTAAGGTCGGCCAGGCTAATCTGGAGCTGGGACTTTTTGCCCCCGATGAACCAGAAGATACCGATGGCCCAGATACCGATGGAAAGCCCGTAGTACACGCCGGCGCCCATAACGCCAAACTTGAGCACAAACGTGGAAAGCGCGAGCCAACAGATGGCGACGATGGCCGAAACGGTCATGAGGTTGGCCTGGATCTGAACCTTCTCGTCCACACGCATCACAGCGGTGATCATCTGGCCAATGACCGTGAGCGGCAGCAGCACGGCGAAGGTGCGCACGCCGGCAACGGTATCGGCCATGATGTCGGGCGTGGCGCCAAAGAATGTGCAGATGGGCTCGGTAAACACTGCCATCACCACAGCAAGCAGCACACTCACGATCGTGGTGAGCCAAAAGCCCTGGCTAAAAGCCTTGCTTGCGCCCTTGATGTCGCCGGCACCCAAAAGGTTGCCCACCACGGCGGGCACGCCGGTGCCAAACAGGTTGCCAAAGGCCAGGTTGATGTACTCGACCGACATAATGATCGAGACACATGCCAGGCCGTGGGCACCTAGGCCCCAACCCATCACGAGGCCCTCAAGGACCACCATGATGATCTGGGCGAGCATGCCCTGGCCGGTGACGATGGTGTACTTACGCACCAGACCGGGAATCGGTTGGGAGGCGAGCTCGCGCTCCTCCTCCACGGCAGCGGTTACTTCTTCTGCCATTGTTCTCCCCTTTCCTTGAGAGAGTAGTGCTGAATGGATGTCAGGCGGCTGACAACTGGCACCAAGCCGCCCAATCAAACGATGGCGCTATGCCTCAAAGACCACCTTGCCGGCGATCATCGTGAGGGCTGCGGTAGCCTCGAGCACCTCGGCCGGCTCGCAATCAAAGAGATTGCGGTCGAGCACGCAGATATCTGCCTGTTTGCCGCACGCGAGCGTGCCGATGCGGTCCTCGGCATGCATGGCGTAGGCGCTGCCATAGGTGTAGGCGCGCAGAGCCTCGGCCATGGTAATGCGCTCCTGGGGGAACCAGCCCTCAGGGTTGGAACCGTCCTCGAGCATGCGGAAGACCGCGCCGTACACCTCCTCCATGGGCTCCAAGCCCACAACGGGGAAGTCACTGCCCAGGTGCACCACGGCTCCGCTGGCAAGCAGGCTATGCAGGGGCCACGAAAGCGCGGCACGCTCGGGACCCACGGCTTCGTCCTTGGCAAGGTCAGCCATATCGAGCAGCATGTGCCACGGCTGCATGCCGGGGCAGACGCCGAGCTCGGCATAACGCGGCATATCCTCGGGTTGAACCGTCTCGTTGTGCTCCATGGAGTGGCGACAATCCCGCTTGCCATGCAAGCGCTCGCCCTCCTCAAAGCAATCGAGCACAAAACGCACCGAGCGATCGCCGATTGCATGGATGCGCGTGTCAACGCCCCATTCCTGCGCCCTCAGGATGGCAGCACGGATGCGCTCCGGCTCCTCCGCGGGCTCACCACAGGTGTCGGGTGCGTTGCTATAGGGTTCAAGCATCCAGGCGGTATGGTCGGAGCACACACCATCAAGGAACTGCTTAAAGCCGTGCCACTCCACCTGCGTACCCGGGAAGGCGTATTTCTCCTTGATCTGCTCGAGCGTCAAGGACTCGTTTTCGAACAGGTCGGTGTACAGGAACACGCGCAGCGGCAAGTCGCCCTTGGCATTAAGACCTGCCAACACCGCATACGGGTTTTCCATGCTCACAAACGTAGGATTGACCATGCCGACCGTAGTGATTCCCAGGGCATTGGCGCGCCGGGCGGTTTTTGCAAACGACGCGTCAACAACCTCGGGCGCTGGGTCGTAGACCTCGTCCATAAAGAAGGCGCCGGCGTTGTTGGAAAACACGCCCGTCAGATTGCCGTCGGCATCCTTAAGGATCTTGCCGCCTGCGGGATCGGGCGTCTGCGAAGTTACTCCCACCTTGTTGATGGCGCAGGTATTGGCACTAAAGGTATGCAAGTCAACCTGCTGCAGAAATACCGGGCGGTCGGAGATGTACTCATCGATCATCGCGGCCGTGGGCATCTCGGGGACATCCCACTGGAACTGGATAATCTGGCAGCCCAGAATCCACTCGTTATCGGGATGGTCGGCCGCAAACGCCACGACACGTTCCATCGCCATCTCAAAACTGGTGCAGTCGATGAGGTTGACGGCAAAATCGGGGTCGGTCATAAACGCGCCCTGGGCAAAATGCGTGTGCGAGTCGATCAGGCCGGGCATGACGAGCTGGTCGCCAAAGTCGCGCACCTCGGTATCGGGACCGATAAACGGTGCCAGGTGAGCATCGTCACCGCAGGCAACGATTTTATCGCCCCGCACGGCAACGCCGCCCTTAAACGGCTCGAGCCCATCGCCGGTAAAGACGGCGTCGCTCTTGATAACTACATCAGCCTTGTCCATGCGAGCCTCCTCAGGCATCTTTGGTTGTAACGCGGACGCACCGCCCGCGTGGGCACTCGGTTGGGAGCGTAGCGCTCCCGCATCGGCGCGTGCCTACAAGCCGTGCTCGGACGTCTGTCCCACGTCCGCGGCTTCGCGCTACACCCATTGATACACAGGGGCAAATCCGTGCCAAGGCCAGGGACCGCAAACGGTCAGTTTAAGCAGGTTTACACGCTTTACCTGCAGGTTTATTGTCTGAGATTATTACCGCTTCATTACGACCAACGGTGTGGCCGCCCACACAGCAAGACCCGCATGCGAGGAAGAATGAGGCTAGGAACGCCAAAAGGTATCTATAAGGTCATCTCGGTTGGAGACGCCGCTTTTAACGTAGATGCGATGCAAGTGTGCCTTGACCGTGCCAGGGCTGATGACCAACTCGCTGGCGATGTTTTGGGCGTCGTTGCCCTTCAGCACCAGCGTGAGCACCTCCTGCTCGCGCCGTGACAGCTTATGGGCGTCGGCATAAATCACCACACGCGATGCGAGATCGTCCTCAGAGCTTGCGCTCTCGGCTGCCACGTCCTCATCGGCACGCGGATGACGGGCATACACACGCAGGATATGGCTAAACTGGCAAAAAAGCTGAGCCGCGCATACCACGAGCAGCACGTTTTCGGAGATATTGCGCTCGGACAGATACCACAAAAAGAGGCCGATGACGGGGTTTTGGGAGTCGGGGCGGCAGAACAAGATCATGTAGGTGTCCTCGGCGATCACGCAAAACACAAGAACGAAGGCCACCTTCCAAAAGAGCTTTGAGCGGTCGAGGTCGAGTTTCTCAACACGCGTTGCTCTGTACCGGTAATGCCAGGCGGCATAGGCAAGACATCCTACATTACCCAGGTCACGCGTGAGCCAAAAGAGATACTGCTGCACCTCTCCGGCAGCGCCGCTGCGAGGCACCAGCAGCAATTGCAAGATTGAAAACGGCACGATAGCGAGTCCGAGCATGCGCGACGTCGGTCTTTTGCGCAAGCGCGCAAACATCCATAGCACCACGCAGGCATAGATGGCAATACCAAGCACGCAGCGCAGCAAGGGGTGCTGCAGCGGCTCGCTAAAGGTAACGGCGTAGTCGTATTTGAGCCGATTGTACTCGTCAAAAAAGATGACCGACATATCGAGCATATAAGAGCAAAAACCCGCCGCGGCCACGAGGCTGTCGCGACGGCGCGTCATGAGCCAAACCACCAATGCCACGGCACTGGTCACCAGAGCCACACCCATGATAATCGTGGTGTAGATATAGAACGCGAAACTCATGCCCGCCTCCCCTGTCTAGATGCTGTGAGGATGTTGACAGATTCTTTGCCGCAAGATTAGACTCACCGATTAAACGTACTGTATCGTTTAGATAAACAAGCTGTGTCTCACCGATGAAAGGAGATGCCATGACACCGATCGCTCCGCTCAAGATGCTCGTCGCGCCCGCCGCCAAGGCCATCACCCGACTCGGTTCTTCCATGACCTACGACAATGTCCCCTGCGCCGTTGAGGCGCGTTCGGACAGCTGCCCCTACCTGGGCCACGTCCCCTACTTTGCACCCAAGCTCGCATCTGATCCCGAGCAGCGTGAGCAGTAATCCAAGATGCATCTAGCACCGCACAACTCGCGGCGCTACTGTTTTGGTGCAAAGCGACCTGTCCCCCTTGCGCCAACGCCGGGATTGTCGATGCTGCGGCCGCGGCGCGATATGAGGCGCGAAACCTCGCCCAGCAACACGCCGATCACCACACCCATGAGGATCGGCAACTTTGACATCTCGGCGGGCGAGCTGTTAAGCGGCACGATTGTCGCAACAATCGAAAGCACGAGTTCTACCACCGGCACCGCAAGCGCTACCGCAAGCACCTTGCCCTCGAAGGGCGCGCGAAACACGCGCGGGCGGTCGTCGTATTTACGCAGGCGCCAAAACGCCGGGAACATCGGGATATAGCTCATGAGCAGAAAGACGACGTTCATCGAGAAGAAGACCCAAAAGACGTCGGAACCTTCACCCAGCGGAATCTGAAGTAGCAGCACCAAGCTGGCAAAACAACCGTTAATGAGTGCCGAGCCGTTGGGCATGCCGGTCTTCTTGGACACCAGCGCAAAGGGACGCGGCATGTTGCCATGGCGCGCGGCATAGCTCGCCACGTTGTTGACGCCAAAGCTCCAACAGATCATGTTGGCAAACAGCGTTACCAGAAAGGCCACGCCCACGACCATCGTCAGCGGGTGAGCGCGCCCCACCATGGCGGCAACCGCGTCCACAATGCCCGAATCGAGTGAAAGCTGCTCGGTGGGAACCGCGGCTCCAATACCGATGCCACAGATAATGTAGATCGCCGCGATGGCAACGCCACCGGCGATAACCGCCTTGGGGATATCGCGCGATGGGTTCTTCATCGTGCTGGCAAAGGTCGCGACCACCTCAAAGCCCATAAAGTTGAATAGGATGATTGAAAGATACGTCAGTGAGTTAGTGTCTCCCAGATCGGGGACAAATGTCTTAAACGACATATCGTTGGCAAAGCCGTTGTTGCAGGCAAACCAGATGCCGATGATTCCCACCACGGCGGTAATGAGCACCTTGATGACGGCGCCGCCATCCATGACCCAATCGGCCTCGGCCACCGGCTGCATTGCCATGACCGTGACGCCCCACACAAAGGCAAGCTCGATGGCAATTCGGACCCCAAGCGAAAATTCGATGCCCCATACCGCATTGATGACACTGGGGAACATGCAGGCGATACTTGCCACCCACAGTGGAAAGTTGACCCAATAGCACCAGGAGCAGCGTGCACACCAACGGTCTCCCAAGCCCAGGCGAACCCAGTCGTACAGGCCGCCCTCGGAATCGAACGCCGTACCGAGCTCGGCCACCACCAGGCCATAGGGAAGCAAAAACGTAATGATAAGGAAGATCCACCAGAAGAACTGCACGTTACCCATGGCAGATGCCGGAGCAGCCGCCTCGATGGTAAAGACAACGCAGATAACCGAGAGGATGACCTCGAACAGGGAGAACTTTTTACCTGCCATGGCACGCTTCCCCTACAGCAAAAAGGATGGCATCTGTACCGAAGGCGCAGCCCAAGGTAGGGTTGCAGGCCGCGTCACCGGTGCAGGTGCCATCCCAAAGAGAAGAGAGGATGCAATTGTTGGACCAACGCTCGCGGAACAGGCGCGTGTAGATAACGATACGCTGGTACATAGATACTCCGATCAAAACGGCCGCGATTGCGACCGGAATCTTTTGGCAATTGAAGACGCGTCTGACCTGGGATATTCAAGCGAACAATTGGCCTAACCCGCAATAAATCCCAGATCAGACGCGTACTCAATCAAAGAGGCGGGCACTCCGAAGTGGAGGCAACGGAGTGCCCAAAGAAAAACCCAGCCGACCAAGACATCGAATAAACCGACCATCAATGCCCCGAGATGGTCACGGTGCGATTCACCGACTGTCCGATTGATCGGCTGGGTTTCTGAGGTGCGGCAGATTGCCCTGAAAGAGGAGGGCATAGACCTTAAGGGTCATGCCCGACGATTGAAGGGCAAGGTGCCGTGCCTCGGGAAGACAGACAATTACGCGGACGGCTCCTGCTGAGTAATGCAGTGGATGTTGCCGCCACCGAAGACGACCTGCTCGGACTGAACGCCGACGCACTTGTAGACGCCCTCGCCCCAGACCTCGTCGTAGATCTTCTGGAGCGTGTCGACGGCCAGCTGGTCGTTCTCGTCGCCGTACTGCGGGACGATAACGCCGTGGTTGGTCACGAGGTAGTTCATGTAGGAGGCGATCAGCGGCTCGTCGGGGACGCGCGGCTCGGCGTTCTCGTCGGCGTCGATGGTGTCGCAGGAAGCCTGGTCCATGAACAGCGGGTTCACGGGCATGCAGAGCTTGTAGACCTTCATCTTGCGGCCCTTGGCGTCGACGGCGTTGGAGAGGGTCTCGTAGGCAGCATGGCACTGCTCGTAGAACGGATACTCGGGATCGTCGGTCCAAATGCAGGCCATGACGCCCGGCGCGATGAACGTGGCGACGTCGTCGATGTGGCCGTTGGTCTCCTCGGGGTCGATGCCCTCCTTGACCCAGATGACCTTCTCGACACCCAGGTAATCCTTGAGGTGCTCGTCCATGTAGGCGCGAAGCTCCTCGCTCCAGGGCTCAAACTTCTTGCGGTACTTGGGCCAGATGGACTCGGGATCCTCTTCCTCCTCCAGAACCGCAGAGCAGGTGCGGCCCGGGGAAAGCAGGCACTGGTCGGTCACGACAAGGGTGCCCTCGCCGTCGACGGTGATGGAGCCGCCCTCGAGGATCATGTCGTCGGGACGATAGCGGCGGCAGCCGGAGAGCTCAGCCATCTTGAGGGCGATCTGCTCGTCCTTGTCCCACGGGAAGTACAGGCCGTCGACGAGGCCGCCGTAGGCGTTGAAGTGCCAGTGGTTGGCGCGCTTCTCGCCCTTGCCGTTGATGACGTAGGTGGCGGCAGTGTCGCGGAACCAGGCGTCGTCGGTGGTCATCTCGATGACGGTGACGTTCTCGTCGTTCTCGAAGACGGCCTTGCAGTTGGCGTAGTCGACCTGGTTGGCGCACATATAGACCGGGGTGAACTCGGAGATGGCGCGGGCGATGGCGGCATACTGCTTCTGGGCCGGCTTGGCGCCGTGGGCCCAGGTGTCGGTGCGGTGGGGCCAGCCCATCCACACGCGATCCTGCGGGGCGAACTCGGCGGGCATGAAGAAGCCGTCGGCCTTGGGGGTGGACTCGGACTCGGTGATCGTACGCATAAGATTTCCTCCAAATCGAACGATCGCTTGCTGCGGGCGGGTTACCCGCAGCCTAAAACCAAGAGATGGTAGGCGCCCGTTCCCCGGCAAAGGTCGGGGCGCCCGGTGCCGGTTTTCACGGAATCGCACCGGCAAGCGACGACGTAACCAAGTGCGCGGAGACAAAACGCACGAAGGATACGGAAGAGAGATTGGGGTGGGCGGTGGTTACCGGAGCTATCGCTCACACCCACCCCGGGGGAATGGTTAGCAAACCTGTCGCTTGGACACGCCTCCGAAGAGGCTAGAGTGCCCGGAGTCGGGAGCGACAAGCCCGACGAAGCGCGCGTTGGTACACGAGGAGGGTTGGAGCCCCAGAACCGGGTGCTCTAGTTCTCCTCGGCCTCGGCGGCCTCCTCAGCGAGACGCTGGGCTGCGAGCTCAGGGGTCAGACCCTTGTACTCGGTCTCGCGGCCCTTAGCGCTGACGACGCGGACGACCTCGCCGATGAGCACGAGCACGATGAAGATAACGATCATCGGGACCTTGTCGCCAATTTCAGCAGCGGAGAACGGGATCAGCGTGGCAACGATGGCAAGAACCAGCTCGATGCAGGGGATGGCCAGCATGACCTTCATCATGGCGCCCTTAAACGGGAACGTGAAGATGCGCTCACGGTTGGGGTCGTTCTTACGAAGGTTGAGGAACGCCGGGAACATCGGGATGTAGGTCAACAGCAGGAAGACGACAGAGGTGCCAAAGAGCATCCAGAAGACACCGTTGGAGATGGCGTCGATGGGAACGAGCTGCAGGCACAGCACCAGGGAGGCAACGACAGCGTTGACCAGGTTGGCGCCGTTGGGCATGTCGTCATCCGAGATCATCGAGGCGAAGACCTTGGGCATGTTGCCGTGCTCGGCAGCGTAGCGAGCAACGGAGTTAACGCCGAAGGACCAAGCGGCCATGTTGGCGAACAGGGTGATCAGGAAGGCGATGCAGATGACCTTAAAGATCATGGAGTCGCCCACCATGGTCTGGACTGCGACGATCATGCCGTAGTCGGGATCGATGGAGTCGGCCGGCACGGCGGCGCCGATGCCAAAGCCAGCGAACAGGTAGATCACGGCGATGGACAGGCCACCGACGATGATAGCCTTGGGGATATCGCGAGCGGGATCGGCCATGTCGTCGGTCATGGTGCAGATGACCTCGAAGCCCATGAAGTTAAAGATGATGATCGACAGGTAGCCGAGAGCGTTGGTGTTGGTGAGCTCGGGCAGGAAGGTGGCAGCGGACATGTCGTTCGCAAAACCGTTCTCCATGGCATACCAAATGCCCAAAGCGCCAACGATAACGGCAACGGCGACCTTGATGATGGCGCCACCGTTAAGGACCCACTCGGAGTCGGCCGCCTTGGAGCGGCCCATGAGGTAGACGATCCACACAAAGGCAAGATCGATACCCATCTTGGCGATCAAGTTGAACTCGACGCCAAAGACCATGCCCAAAATGTCGGGGAACATGGTAGCCAGCGAGGCGATCCACAGCGGATAGTTGACCCAGTAGTAGTACGAGATGCGGGCGCCCCATTTGTCGCCCAGGCCATCGCGTACCCAGTCGTAAATGCCGCCCTCGCCGTCATAGGTGGTACCGAGCTCGGCGACAACCATGCCGTAGGGAAGCAGGAAGGTCAGGATCAGGAAGATCCACCAGAAGAACTGCTGGTTGCCAATGGCAGCAGCAGGAGCGGCGGCCTCGCAAACGAAGACGACGCAGATGATGGTCGAAATGACCGTCAAGAAGGAAAGCTTTTTCTTTCCGTCGCTCATGATGAGCTCCTTCGCTCAGTCTTGGACAGATCCGAGGCCCTAAGGTATTAAGGCAATTGCTTGGGCCTCGGTGAGCGGGCGACAGGAGACGAGCATCCGCCGCCCGCAAACGTGCTTTTAGAAGCCTTGAGGCTTAGAGCTGCTCGAGAGCCTCGAGAGCGGCGTGGAGCTCAGCCTTGGCGGAGTACTCGACACCCTCGTCGTTGAGCGGGGTGCGCTTGCCCAGGGCGGCAAGGAGAGCACGGATGGAGTGCTTGCGGTTCTCGGCCTCGACCCAGCACAGGGAGCGCTCGGGATCGTCCATGACTTCGTCGACGACCTCCTCGTTGCGGGTGGCCGGCAGGCAGTGCATGAACTTGGAGTTGGGGCCGGCAAAGTTCATCATGTCCATGGTGACCTGATACTTGGGATAGAACACGTCCATGTAGTTCTCGCCCGAGACCTCCTCGTCGTACAGGCCATACCACACGTCGGTGTAGATGAAGTCGGCGCCCTTGATGCACTCGATGTCGTCGGAGATGACGACAGAGCCGCCGGAGACCTTGCAGTTCTCCTCGGCGATGGCCATCATCTGCTTGCCGAACTCGGCGCGCTCCTCGACGGTGCCAACGTGCAGGCCGCCGTCGGGGATCTGGTGGCCCTTAGGTCCAAACTGGACAAACTTCATGCCGACCTTGGAGGCGATGAACATGAGGGAGACGCAGACCTGGGTGGCGTCGCCGATGAAGGCCAGGGTGCAGTCCTCGATCTTCTTGCCCTCGGGGAGGTTCTCGAGCATGGTCATGAGGTCGCCCATCTCCTGCGTGGGATGGTTGAACTCGGACATGCCGTTGATGACGGGCACAGCAGAGCCCTCAGCGAGGCCGACGACGTCCTTGTGACGGTCAACGCGAGCCATCATGATGTCGAGCAGCGAGCCCATAACGCGAGCGGTGTCGCCCAGGGACTCGTGACCGCCGAGCTGGATGGTGCCAGGGCCATAGAACTGAGCATGGCCGCCGAGGTCGGTCATAGCGGTCTCGAAGGAAAGACGAGTGCGGGTGGAGACCTGCTGGAAGATCATGCCAAGGCTCTTGTTGCGAAGCAGGTGCGGATAATAACCGTCAACCTTGATGGCCTTCTTCATTGCCAGGCCAAGATCCTCGATAGCCAGGATCTGCTCTTTGGTGAAGTCGTTGGTGTCGATGAAATCCTTAGGCAGTGCCATATCGATTTCCTTTCCGCCGGTCTTGCCGACTATTACTATGAGACGCTCGGACATCACGCCTCGTGTTGACAAGACCATCATTCACCCGTATGCAATTTTTACCTAGTTTATTCGGGATTAAAGACCGTTCACGGAGTTACACCCTCTCTAATCCAATATAAACCCGCAGGTCAAGTGTTTACAGAAGGTTTACTATCTGGAGCCGCGAACGGTATACGGCTATGCTGTATCTTGGCGTCTAATCCGCAATGGAAGGATCGGCTGAGACATATATACCCGGGGGATATAGCGGGCTCCATAAGAGATCAAATAAGACAGGACGGTGACAGATGGACACACTCATATTCTTCTATACCCAAGCGATACTCGTAATCTGTATTGTGACGGCAGTGCTTTCGCTTGCCGCCTATGCCTCATCCCGTCGACGCTTCTTTATCTATGGCAGTGGCGTTTTTATTTGCTACGCCATCGAGATGACCGAGATCTTCTTTTTTGAATACACGTTGCAAAACGAGAGCTTTCCGGACAGCGACTATTACTCAATTACCATGCCTGTATTGCGGACCCTTGTGGTGACTACTTCACAGGCTTGTATTTGGCTGATTGCCATGGACTTGCTCGATAAGCATTCTAAGAAGTTGTTCGCCATCCCTGTCCTAACGTTTTTGTCGTGCGAGTCGCTGACTATCGTCGCAGTCCCCTCCGGCCCCATGCGTCAGTGGATCTACTACACGATGCGTCAGGTATTCCTTGTCTTTGTGGGACTGTATATCTTCTGGACGGCTCATAAGAGTACAGAGGTTGAGCTGAAGGCACGCGTTAACAACCAGCGAAAGCACCTGATTATCGGCGCTATTCTGGTCGGTTGCATCGTTGCCGAGGATTTCTACAACATCCTTGTCATCCCCATGAGTCTGGCACCCTCTTGGCTGCAGCTGTATCTATCCGAGCGCAACTTTAGCGAGAACGTCTTTGCGTGCTACTTTGCGATTCTGCTGATCATCTACGCCTACCACGTGCTTTCAATCCGCATGCAGGAGGCGCCCGAGGAAAAGAACGTCAGCGATCTTGATCGGCACATCGAAGAGCAAATGCCCTTCTATCGCAATGCCCACAGGCTCTCCAACCGCGAGGCCGAGGTTTTGCGTCTGGTTGTGCTGGGCAAGTCGAACCAAGAGATTGCTGACGAGCTCTTCCTTGCTGTGGGCACCGTCAAGACCCACATCCACAACATCCTGGTCAAAACCGAGCAGCAAAACCGCACCACGCTCATCCTCCACTTCTGGAAAGGATAAAGTTACGCGGTTTTACCAAACCGCGTAACGGTTCGACGCTACAAGCGCCCCTAAGCGGCAACCTGACGTTCAATCGTCGGTCGCGTACCCAAAGTACGCTTCCCTCCTCTTTCACGTCACCTTGCTCGCCTAGGGGCGCTTTCGCTCATATGACCCAATCCGCTGTCAAGAGCCACAATGGCCCCGCCGACCG
>JAXIZI010000010.1:0-134716 GCA_036304065.1 Collinsella sp.
CGCGGGGAATGGGGCACGGGCGGGCGCTCAAGGCCGTCGCGAGGAAGCGGCTCAGGGCGATATACGCCGTGATGCGCGACCGGGTGCCCTACCGGGAGTAGCCCCGACGGTTGACAAAACTATAGGAACACCCAATGACTATTCGGATTGCTAATTTGTGCGGGTTGTGGTTTTGTGACCTGCTGAAATTAAAGATACTGTACATCTGTACGCTAACTCATCTTCGTAGTATATTGCTACCCGCAAAACTCAGCACCATTGTGCCGTGAGACACTAAAGCGCCTACGTACAATGGTTGTCGATAGTACGATTCGATTCAACGACAGGATGGATGGTCCAAGCGTGAGTCTCGGCAGCAAACTATCCAACGCAAAGGTCTCCTTTGCGATATTTAAGCGCGACATTAAGCGATTGCTTATGAACCCCGTCGCCTTGGTGGTTACCCTGGGCGTGTGTGTCATTCCCTCGCTATATGCCTGGTACAACATCGTGGCAAACTGGGATCCGTACGGAAACACCCAGGGCATCAAGATTGCCATCGCCAACAATGACCAAGGAACTCAAAACGACCTGGTGGGCGAGCTCAATGCGGGCGACAAGGTTGTCGACCAGCTCAAAGAGAACGATCAGCTGGGCTGGACCTTCGTCGATTCGGCCGCCGATGCCAAAGAGGGCGTCGAGAGCGGTGAATATTACGCTGCCATCGTGATCCCCAAGAACTTCTCTGACAATCTTGTCTCAATGCTCGACGGCAACTACCATCAGCCCAAGCTTACGTACTACGTCAATGAGAAGAAGAGCGCTATTGCGCCCAAGGTCACCGACACTGGCGCCAATACCATCGAGGAGCAGATCAACTCGGAATTTGTCTCTACGGTGGGCGAGACTGTTGCCGGAATCGCGAAAGATGCCGGAGTCGATTTAAAGGACAAAGCGACCCAGACCCAGGATTCGCTGGCTGGTTCGGTGTCCGAAGCGTCTGATACCCTGGGCGAAGTACGTGATTCCATCGGCGATATGAACACCGCCATCGACAAGACAAGCAGCTCGATTGCTTCGGCCGATGCTGCGTTGGCGGGCCTGCAGGGACAGGCGCCTTCGCTAACGCAGGCAATCGCTCAGGGCAATGACCTGCTGGGCGAAGCTCGCACCACGGCTGGCAAGTCCATCACCTCGCTCTCCAAGGCACTTTCGGAGGGCAGCCTTGCGCTCACCAAGACGTCAGCCTCCGCGAACGCTGCGATTGGCAAGCTGACGGGTACGGTCACATCTACGACCACCCGCATCGACAACTCGCTCGAGTCTCTCCAAGCGACGATCGATCACAATAAGGCCGTTATCGGGCACTTGGAGATTCTCGTCAATGACACGTCGACAGGTTCCGAGGAAATTGACGCGCGCATTGTATCGACCATTGATTCGCTTCGCGAGCAAAACCAGAAGCTGCAGAGCATCAAGGATGGCCTTTCTGCACAGTCGAGCGCCATGGCAAACGACGCTACGGCAATCTCGAACGCGAGCAACGCACTCAACGCGGCAATTCAGACCGGTACGGCTAACCTCGGTCAGGCTCAGACTGATCTGGGGCAGAACGCGCTGCCGAAGGCTTCGAGCGCGCTGGACTCCTTTGCCGCCGTTTCGGGCGATTTGACCGGCATTGTGTCGGGTATGACCCCCACGATTGCGAGCGCGCGTGGCACGCTGGCGCAGCTTGACGCCACGCTCAAGCAGGCCAAGACCACGCTGGCCCAGACCGATTCTTCGCTTGCCAAGGTTCAGGACAAGCTTGCAACCGCCGCCAACGACATCGCGGCCCTGCAGACGTCCGAGTCCATGGGCGAGCTAGCTGATCTGATGGGCGTCGATGTCAATGACGTCGCAGATTTTATGGCATCTCCGGTCGAGCTGACCTCAAAGTCAATTTACCCGGTCAAGAGCTTCGGCTCGGGCATTGCTCCTTTCTACACCAATCTGGCGCTGTGGGTGGGCGGCTATGTGCTCATCGCCATCTACAAGCTCGAGGTCGACCGCGAAGGCATCGGCAGCTTTACCGCGCGTCAGGGCTACTTTGGTCGCTGGCTGCTGATGGTGATCCTGGGCGCGTTCCAGGCCATCATCGTTACGGTGGGCGATCTGGTCATTGGCGTGCAGTGCGTCAACCCGCTCCTATTTGTGCTGGGTGGCATTGCCATCTCGTTTACGTACGTCAACATCATTTACGCGCTGTCCACTACGTTTAAGCACATCGGTAAGGCAATCGGCGTCATTCTGGTTATCGTGCAGATTCCGGGTTCATCGGGTATGTACCCCATCGAGATGATGCCCGGCTTCTTCCAGTGGCTGCACCCGCTGCTGCCCTTTACCTACGGCATCAATCTGCTGCGCGAGACGGTCGGCGGCATGTACTCGTTCAACTACCTGTTTAACCTGTGCATTCTGGGCGTGTTCTTGATCGTGGCGCTCTTTATCGGCCTGCAACTGCGTCCGCTGCTGCTCAACCTCAACCTGCTCTTCGATAAGCAGCTTTCCACGACGGGTCTGATGATCTGCGAGTCCAATGACCTGCCGCGCCAGCGCTACTCGCTGCGCACGGCCATGCGTGTCATGCTCGATTCCGATTCGTACCGTCGCGAACTGCTCGATCATGCGGTCGCCTTTGAACATCGCTACCCGTACTACATCAAGGGCGGTTTCGCCGCTGTAGTCGGCGTGCAGGTGCTGCTCTTCGTTCTGTCGACGGTTCTCGATATCGACAACAATGGCAAGATCATTCTGCTGGTCATCTGGATTATCTCGGTCATTGCCATCTGCGGCTGGCTCATCAACATCGAGTACATCCGCGCAAGCCTCAACACCCAGATGCGCATCTCGGCGCTTTCGGATGAGGACCTGCGCCGCGAGATGCGCGAGCACACGGCCGCCATTCCGGCCGCTCGTCACATGTTCGGCTTGAATGCGAGCGAGCGGGGGTCTGAACCCAAGACTCAGACTGTCAGCCAATGCGGTCATCGCGATGCGGTCCATGTGCCCGAGAACGGGGATGACACGTTTGTGATGAATGAAAAGAACGCCCCGCTTGGCAAGCACTCCAAAGGAGGTGAGGCATAAATGAAGAACATCCTGCATCTGTTTAAGCGCGATGTCCAAAACGTGTCTCGCTCCGTGATCGGCTTGGTTGTCGTGATGGGCCTCATTATCGTACCGTGTCTGTACGCGTGGTTTAACATCGCCGGCAGCTGGGATCCGTACGGCAACACCGGCAATCTTAAGATCGCCGTGGTCAACACCGATGAGGGTTACGAGAGCGATTTGATCCCCGTCGAGGTTAACGTGGGCGAAAACGTGACCGCCACCCTACGCGGCAACGAGAGCTTCGATTGGGTTGTGCTCAACAATCGCGAAAAGGCTATCGAGGGCGTTAAGTCGGGCGCGTACTATGCTGCCGTCGTTATCCCCAAAACGTTTAGCGCTGACATGATGACGCTTTTCTCGACCGACGTGAAGCATGCCGATATCGAGTTCTACGAGAATCAGAAGGCCAACGCCATTGCGCAGATCGTGACCGAGAAGGGTTCGAGCGCCGTTCAGAACCAGGTTAACGAATCTTTTACCGAGACCATTACGAGCATCGGTCTTAAGACGGTGTCCAGCCTGCTCGATTACATGAGCACCGACCAGGTCAGCAACTTTATCGCCAACCTGTCCTCGACGCTCGGCGATTCGATTGGGGACCTGCAAGACGTTCAGGCTAATGCTTCGTCGCTGGCGGGCATTTTGAGCTCTACGTCCGATTCGTTGACGTCGGCGAGCGGTATGCTCCAGCAGACGGGTACGGTCGATGAGTCGACCAAGCAGTTGATGGAGCATGCCAAGAGCGGCATGAGCGATTCCAAAGAAGCGCTGAAGGCCGCCAACGACGCCATCAACGCCGCGATTGACGGAAGCGCGGGCTCGTTCGACAACGTGTCCGCCGAGCTTGCGAAGGCATTCGATGCCGCGAATCAGCATGTCTACCTTACGGTGTCTCAGCTCAACGATGCCGCGGCGGCGCTCAATACACGTGCCGACGATATCGACGCCACGGCCGACCAGCTCCGCGGCTTTGCCGAGCAGGTCAGTGACGAAAAGCTCCAGGAGAGCCTCAGATCTGTGGCAACATCGCTGGGCAGGATCGCGGTGGAGTATCGCAACAACGCCAAGGACCTGACGGCAACCGCTAAGTCCCTTTCTGACAGCATGGCAGAGGTCAACAGCACTCGTGCCGAGGTCGACCAGGCCATCGCCGATGCCAAGGCGGGTATCTCGGGTGCCAAGTCCGACTATGATTCCACGTTCTCGGTTAAGGCCAAGGAGCTCAAGAAGACCGTCTCGGGCATCCTAGACTCGCTCGATGGTATCTCGGGCAATCTGGATAGCGCCGTAGACGGCCTGACCGACGCATCCGGTTCGCTGGCAAAGGGCCTCTCCAAGGCCGCCAAGCTGGTCAACAAGGCTTCCGATCAGTTGGGCGAAGCGTCGGACAAGATCAGTGCGTTTAAGGACGAGCTCGACGGTGCCCTTATGTCGGACGATCTGGCCACGATCAAGACGATGATCGGCAACGACCCCGATGGTTTGGCCGCGTCGCTTTCCGGTCCCGTCGCGCTCGACCGCAAGCCGGTCTATCCGATCCGCAATTACGGCTCTGCCATGGCGCCGTTCTACACGATCCTGTCGCTCTGGGTCGGCTCGATCGTGCTGGCTGCCATGATGAAGGTTTCGGTCGACGATGAGCTTATCAACGAGCTCATCCCCGTGCGCCTGCACGAGATCTATCTGGGCCGTTACCTGTTCTTTGGCGGTCTGGCCCTGCTGCAGGCAACACTCGTATGCGCGGGCGATATCCTGTTCTTTGGCATCCAGTGCGACAACCCGCTGCAGTTTGTGCTGGCGGGCTGGGTTGCGAGCCTCGTGTTCTCCAATATCGTCTACACGCTTACGGTGTCGTTTGGCGATATCGGTAAGGCACTCGCTGTCGTGCTGTTGGTTATGCAGGTCGGTGGTTCGGGCGGCACGTTCCCCATCGAGATGACCGGCCCCGTGTTCCAGGCAATCTATCCGTTCCTGCCGTTTACCCACGGCATCAACGCCATGCATGCCGCCATGGCCGGTGCCTACCATATGGAGTACTGGATTGAGCTGGGCATTCTGACGAGCTATCTGATTCCGTCGCTGGCCCTGGGCGTGGTCTTCCGTCGCCCAGTCATCAAAGCCAACGACTGGATTATTGAAAAACTGGAGTCGACCAAATTGATTTAGCGCGGCAATGTGGCGTTGACGGAACATCGAGGCTTTCCTGCTCGATACTTTAGCGGGCTGGATTGCGGTGCAACGCTGGTTGTTGCTACAGTAGCGGGGCGTGCCGGGGGTCCGGTGCGTCCCGTTTTTATTTGACCATGAGGCGGCACGCAGCCATACGCGTGCGGACACCACGCCCAGTTTGAGTGTGAGGATGTTCCATGGCCCAATACGCTGCCAACGAAATCGAAAACATGCCCGATAGCCCTGTGGCCCGTGAGGATTTGGGTGCGGGCGGTATTCCCCGGGGTGCCGGCGCACGCTCGCCGCTGTTCTGGAAAGTTCTGCTATTTTCGGTGGCGGTCATCTGGGGCTACTCCTTTACCACTATGAAGGGCGCGCTCGACACCATTCCGGTGTTCGAGCTGGTCTACGTTCGCTTTCTTCCGGCATCACTGGTTATGTTTTCCATTTTCCATAAGCGCATCATCGCTCATTTCAATGCCCGCAACCTGATCGTCGGACTGGGCATGGGTGCGCTCATGTGGGGAGCATACGGACTGCAGACGATCGGCCTGGCGCAGACCACGGCAGGCAAAAGCGCGTTTTTGACGGGCACGTACTGCATCTTGGTTCCGTTTGCGAGCTACGTCCTAAGCGGCGAAAAGCTTACCCGTTACAACTTGGGCGCCGCGTTGCTGTGCCTGGCGGGCATTGGCTTGGTGGCGCTCGATAGCGTCGAGTTCAATGCCGGCGATGCCATTACGCTGGGCGGCGCGGTCTTCTTTGCCATCCAGATGGCGGTGACCGCCAAGTACGGTCGCAAGATGGACATCAACGTCATCACGTTTTGGATGTTTGTGGGCAATGGCGTCTTGAGCCTGATCTCGTCGCTGTTGTTCGAGACCCAAGCGCCCGCGTCCGTGTGGACGCCGAGCTTTATCGGCGTGATGGCCTTCCTCTCGGTGGGCTGCACGTGCGTGGCGCTGCTCATCCAAAACGTCGGCTTGGCGCACGTCCCGGCCTCGACGGGCTCACTGCTTCTTTCGATGGAGTCCCCCTCGGGCGTGCTGTTCTCGGTGCTGCTGATGGGGGAGGCGCTCACCTCGCGCCTGCTTGCCGGCTTTGCGCTCATCTTCCTGTCGATTATTTTGAGCGAGACGCATTTCGATTTCTTGCGCCGAAAATCACACCCGCAATTGTAAACAACTTGTTGCGCCGCCCTCCCAGGGCGGCATTTTTTATGTCATGCCCTTACAGTTGTGCCTTGCACTTTACGCTATCAAAGTGCGTGCTGCAAAAACGTTACTGGAGGGCATCTATGGTACCAGCTCTGTCCGATTTTCAACCGCAACCAGCGCCTCAGGCTACCACAGCGGCGCAGACCGCTATCGGTGACGGTCTTGTCGCAGAAGCTCAGGCTTTTGCAGACGAGCTCGCTGCGTGGCGACACGATCTACACCAGATGCCCGAGCTCGGTAACAATCTTCCGCAGACGTCTGCCTATATCCAGGCACGTCTGGACGAGATGGACATCCCCCATACCACGCTCGTCGACGGTTCCTGCGTCGTTGGCCTGATCGGTGCCGGTGCGGCCGCGGCCGCTCAGGGCAATGGCACGCGCAAGGACGAGCAGGCCGGAACGGTCGTCATGCTCCGAGGCGATATGGATGCCCTGCCCGTTGTCGAGGAATCCGGCGAGCCCTTTGCATCCACCAATGGCTGCATGCATGCTTGCGGTCACGATATGCACGCGACGGCGCTGCTTGGTGCGGCGCGCCTGCTCAAGGCCCGCGAGGCCGAGCTCGTCGACGCCAATGCCACCGTCAAACTGCTGTTCCAGCCGGGCGAGGAGACCTTCGAGGGCGCCCGCGCCGCCATCGCCGACGGTCTGCTGCAGAACCCGCGTCCTCAGGCGGCCTTTGCCATGCATGTCAACAGCCAGTCGCCGCTTGGCCTGGTGCTCTACGGCAGTCCAGCGCTTTCGGGCGTGTACGGTTTCCGCATCACGCTCCAGGGCAAGGGCGGCCATGGCTCGAGCCCCGAGATCTGCATCGACCCCATCACGACCGGCGTCCATGTGCACCTGGCGCTTCAGGAGCTCATCGCTCGCGAGGTGCCGGCCGCCAAGGAGGTCGCACTTACCGTTGGTAAGTTCGCTGGCGGCCTGGCGGCCAACGTCATCCCCGACACCTGCGTGCTCGAGGGAACGCTGCGCGGCTTTGATGTTGAGCTCATGGAGCACCTCAAGACCCGCATCGCGGAGGTCGTTAACGGTGTTGCCACAACATATCGTACGCCGGCGACCATCGAGACGCTTTCGGATGTTCCGCCGCTTGTGCTCGACAGCGATATGACTCAGGCGTCGCTTGGCTACATGGGCGCAGTGCTGCCCAAGGCGGCTTTCTTGCCGCTATTCCATGCCATGGCGAGTGAGGACTTCGCGCTTATCTCGAGCGAGATTCCGAGCGCGTACTTTACCGTGGGCGCGGCCGTAACCGACACGGACGAACACTTTGCCCAACACCATCCCAAGGCACGCTTTAGCGATGCCGAGCTGCCGCTCGGCGCCGCGGCCTATGCCGCCGTCGCTTTGGGCTATATCGCCGACCACCGGTAGTACCCAACCTTGCCTTTCAAACCTGCGGGCATGGCCGTAAGGCCTATGCCCTTGTCTTTCAAGACAATCTTGGGCACTACCGGCGCCCGGCGCCGGCTATTCGTTTGTTAAATAAGGAGCGGTATGTCCCAGCAACGTAAATTCTTCCCCGGCTGGCTCGTGGTGACCTCCGGCTTCGTGATCATGGCCACGTGCTACACGATTTTCGTCAACTGCATGAGCCTGTTCCAGCCGCTGATCGTCAGCGACCTGGGCATTTCCCTTGCGCAGTACAACATCTCCAACGCTATCTCCACCGTGGTGAGCGTCGTGGGCTCGCTCGTTATCGGCCATGTTGCCGATAAGGTGAGTGGCCGCGTATTGGGCTCGCTCACTGTTATCGCTACCTCGGCGGTGCTTGCTGGCATGAGCTTTGTGGGTGAGCTTTGGCAGGTCTACGTGCTCTTTGCCGTTTCGGGCTGCTTCGCTGTGGCCTCGACCCGCCTGCTCATTAGCCTGGTGACCGCCAACTGGTTTACGGCCAAGCGAGGCCTTGCCATCTCAATCGCACTTTCGGGCTCGGGCTTTGGCGGCGCTATTCTGTCTCCCATCGTGAGCTCGCTTATCGTGAGCGTTGGTTGGCGTTCCGCCTTCCTGGTGCTCGCGGCTATCTGCATGGTGGCGGCGCTGCCCATCACGGCCTACTCCTTCCGCACCAAGCCTTCCGAGATTGGACTTAAGCCGCTCGGCGAGAACCCGGGCGACCCGTCTGCATCTGCCACGGGTGATAAAAATGAGAAGGCAGCCCCCGAGGTTAGCGTCGGCTGGTCGCGCATTAAGAAGAGCCCGGCGTTTTGGCTGCTTGTCGTCGCCTTCCTCTTTATGGGTCTCGTTAACGGCGCCATCCTGCCCAACCAGGTCACCAACATGACGAGTGTTACCGTCAACGGCGCCAAGATCGTCACGGGCGGTCATGATCCCATGTGGGCGGGCACTGTGCTTTCGGCCTATATGGTCACCGTCGTTATCGCCAAGATTTCGCTCGGTGCGATCTATGACCGCTTTGGTCTGCGCTTTGGCAATATCCTTGGCTCCGCTGCGTGCATTATCGCCTGCGTCGCCCTGTGCTTCCCGACGACGGACCTCGGTCCTATTGTCGCCGCTGTGAGCTTTGGTATCGGAACGTGCATGGGCACCATCACGCCTACCATCGCCGCGTCCAAGC
Organism: Collinsella sp.; assembly: GCA_036304065.1. Taxonomy (GTDB): domain Bacteria; phylum Actinomycetota; class Coriobacteriia; order Coriobacteriales; family Coriobacteriaceae; genus Collinsella. The sequence goes on from JAXIZI010000010.1 coordinate 9,102, forward strand.
AGTTTGGCATGGCCGACCTCGGCAAGGTCACGGGTACCATCACCTCGCTCGAGATGGTCGGCGGCACCGTGGGCGCCATCGTCTCGGGCGTGCTGTTCGATGCCACGGGCTCCTTTGCGAGCACCTGGATCGTGTGCCTGTCGTGCTCCGTGGTCATGCTCGTGTTCCTGCTGGCATCCGAGCCCATCGCCGCCAAGCTGCGCGCGAGCGTGGCGGGGGAGTAGGCGTCCGTCGCTCTTTTCTGTTCGTCCCGTTCTGTCCGTGGCCGCCTTGGAAGCCGAATGGATGCTCGTACCATCATTCGGTTTCCAAGGCGGCCACGAGCCTACGAAATGATCCCTATTCCTCCGTCCCTAACAGATCACGTGATCCGAAGGGGACGGAGGAAAGCGGATCGCAAACAGCGGCGGTGCGTCAGGCCGAACGAGTCCCCATACCCTCGTTCGGTCAGACGCACCGCCGCTGTTTGTGTTTGTGCCGTATAATGTCCACTACCTATGACGCGATACAAAAGAAAGGTGTTTGCCCATGCAGGCACAGAAGGCGGAGGGAACCCGCGACCTTATCGGCGCCGAGATGCGCGCCTGGCAAAAGATGCAGCAGATTGCTGCCGGCGTGTTCGAGCCGTTTGGCTTTAAGCCCATCGAGACGCCCGCGATCGAGCAGGTTGACGTGTTTGTCCACGGTATCGGCCAGTCGACCGACGTCGTGCGCAAGGAGATGTTCCGCGTGTTTAGCGGCGCCAACCTGGAGCGCGTCTTTACCGAGGGCACCGATACCAAGCTTAAGCCCAAGCAGCGCCTGGCCCTTCGTCCCGAGGGCACGGCCGGTGTGGTGCGCGCCGTCGTGGAGAACAACCTGGTGCCCCAGGGCTCTACGCCGTTTAAGGCCTATTACGCCGAGGCCATGTTCCGTGGCGAGCGCCCCCAGAAGGGACGCCTGCGCCAGTTCCACCAGGTGGGCATCGAGTGGCTCGGCGCTCCCGATCCGGCTGCCGACGCCGAGTGCATCATCATGCTCATGGAGTTCTACAAGCGCCTGGGCTTCGATCTGTCCAAGCTCCGTCTGCTTATTAACTCAATGGGCGATGCGCAGTGCCGTCCGGCATATCGCGAGCAGGTCAAGCAGTTTATCCTCGATCACGCCGACGAGATGTGCGACGAGTGCCGCGAGCGCGCCGAGCTCAACCCGCTGCGCGCCTTCGACTGCAAGAACGACCATTGCCGCGAGATCATGGCCGACGCTCCGCTGATGGGCGACAACCTGTGCGATGAGTGCCGCGAGCACTACGAGCAGGTCAAGCGCTATCTGGACGCCGCCGGTATCGAGTATGTCGAGGATCCCACCCTGGTGCGCGGCCTGGACTACTACACCCGTACTGTCTTTGAGGTCGAGGCTCCCGGCGCCGGTGTCGGCTCCATCGGTGGTGGCGGTCGCTACGATGGCCTCGTTGAGCTCGAGGGCGGTAAGCCCACGGCGGGCGTCGGCTTTGCCGTCGGCTTTGAGCGCGCCCTGCTGGCCCTGCAGGCCTTTGGCAGCGACCTGGGTGCCGAGGAGGTCCCGTGCGTCTACGTTGCCAACGCCGGCAAGGAGCTGCGTCAGAACGTCTTTACCATTACGCAGCAGCTTCGCGCTGCAGGGATTGTGACCGAGGCCGACTATCAGGGCCGTTCGCTCAAGGCCCAGTTTAAGCAGGCCGATAAGGTGGGCGCCAAGCTCATCCTGGTCTTGGGTGGCGACGAGCTTGCCGCCGGCAAGGTCAAGGTGCGCGACATGCAGAGCCACGACGAGGTACTGGTCGATTTGGCCAACGTTGTCGAGGCGGTTCGCGAGCGCCTGTAGCGCATCTTTTTGAGCTGCGGGCCTGCTAACGTGCCCTGCTCATGGAGAGCGATTGTTACGGGGGTGTTTGGCATTTATGCGGAATGCCCCCGTTTGCATATGCCGTCCACCGAGAAATACGACCATTTGGGGCAAAAAGCCTTGCAATGCAGAAAATACTTTTGTGTGGTAAAGCGCAATCAGCTTCGAAAGTTTTTGCCGAGTGCCTATAATAAATACCGCATGTTACGTGCATAGAAGGAGGAATGGGAGGAAACGTGGCTGAGAACCTAAGCAACCAGTCTGTACCCGAAGCCGCGGCGCGTGTCGCTGCCGTGGTCAACCGCCTCGTTAACCGAATCGGCTCGAATGCCGAATCCAAGGAGCGTCTCGCCGAGATCGAGATCCCCGAGGAGCTGCGCGACAATCTGGCGCTGTTCTTGCGCCTGGAGCGCCGTGTGCTTAGCGAGTATGATCCCGAGATCGCGGACCTGTTCGACAAGATTTTGACAGCCGAGATTGTGGCCAACGCCGGAAACCCCGGCACCCGCGCTGCCGACGAGTCCGTCGACGAGCAGGGCGTGCCCACTGCCGACGAGCCCACCGCCGTGGCGTTTCGTGAAGTCGTTGATCTGATCGACAGCCTGCCGCTCGATAAGCAGCAGGTTATCGTCCGCGCCTTTACGAGCTTCTTCCATCTGGCTAACCTGTCGGAGGAGAACTACCGTGTCGCGCAGCTGCGTGAGCGCGAGGCCGGCGCATCGACCGATACCGAGGTCGATCCCGCCAACGAACTCACCGTCGCCTATCACCAGTTGGTAAACGAGATGGGTGTCGAGGGTGCCAACGAGCTGCTCGGCAAGCTTGAGTTCCACCCTGTCTTTACCGCACATCCCACCGAGGCCCGTCGCAAGGCCGTCGAGGGCAAGATTCGCCGTATCTCCAACCTGCTGGAGGAGCGTCCGCGTCTGGGCGGCTCCGACCTGGTGGAGAACGAGCGCCATATGCTGCAGGAGATCGACGCCCTGGTACGCACGAGCCCCATCGCGTTGAAGAAGCCCACGCCGGTCGAGGAAGCCGATACCATCATCGACATCTTCGATAACACGCTGTTCGACGTTATCCCCGTCATCTATCGTCGTTTTGACGACTGGGCGCTGGGTGATAAGGCCGGTACCGTGCCGCCGCTGTGCCCGGCGTTCTTCCATCCCGGCAGCTGGATCGGTTCCGACCGTGACGGCAACCCCAACGTCACCGCCAAGGTGAGCCGTGAGGTCGCCGCCAAGTACTTCACTCACATGGTGCTCAAGCTCGAGGACAAGTGCCGCCGCATCGGCTGCAACCTGACGCTCGAGGCCACCTACAGCAAGCCGTCTGCCGAGCTCATCAACCTGTGGAACCATCAGGTCGAGATGAGCACCCAGTACACTGCACGTGCCGAGCTGATCTCCGAGCACGAGCCGCATCGTGCCGTCATGCTCGTCATGGCCGATCGTCTGAACGCCACCGTGCGCCGTATTACCGACACCATGTATCACAGCGCCGACGAGTTCCTGGATGACCTGCGCGTCGTCCAGCGCTCGCTGGCTGCCTGCGGTGCCGTCCGTGCCGCCTACGGCCCGGTCCAGACCATCATCTGGCAGGTCGAGTCCTTCGGCTTCCACATGGTCGAGATGGAGTTCCGTCAGCACTCCGTGGTGCACGCCCGCGCCCTTAAGGATATCCACGAGAACGGTATCCATGGCGACCTGCAGCCCATGACGCGCGAGGTCATCGATACCTTCCGCGCTATCGGCTCCATCCAAAAGCGCTACGGCAAGAAGATGGCGCACCGCTACATCATCTCGTTCACCAAGAGCGCCCAGCATGTGGCCGACGTCTTTGAGCTTGCCCACCTGTCCTTTGCACACGAGGAGGATGTCCCCGAGCTCGACGTGATCCCGCTGTTCGAGCAGCTCGAGGACCTCGAGGGCTGCGTCGACGTGCTCGACCAGATGCTTACGCTGCCTGTGGTGCAAAAGCGCCTTGCCCAGACCAACCGCCGCATGGAGGTCATGCTGGGCTATTCCGACTCCTCCAAGGATGCCGGTCCTACCACGGCCATGCTCGCGCTGCACTCCGCGCAGGGGCGCATTGCCAAGTGGGCCGAGAAGAACGATATCGACCTGGTGCTCATGCACGGTCGCGGCGGTGCCGTGGGCCGTGGCGGCGGCCCGGCCAACAAGGCCGTGCTGGCGCAGCCCAAGGGTTCGGTCAACTGCTTCTTTAAGCTCACCGAGCAGGGCGAGGTCATCTTTGCCCGTTACGGCAACCGCACGCTGGCTCAGCGTCATGTTGAGTCCGTTGCCGCCGCAACGCTTTTGCAGTCGGCCCCGAGTGTCGAGAAGACCAACACCGAGACCACGCAGAAGTTCTGGGATATGGCCGAGAAGCTCAACGTCGCAAGCCACGAGCGCTATCTGGACCTGCTGAACACCGAGGACTTTACACCGTGGTTCTCGACCGTGACGCCGTTGACCGAGGTCGGTCTGCTGCCGATCGGCTCGCGTCCCGCCAAGCGCGGCCTGGGCGCCAAGTCGCTCGACGACCTGCGTACCATTCCGTGGATCTTCAGCTGGAGCCAGGCACGCATTAACCTGGCCGCTTGGTACGGCCTGGGCACCGCCTGCGAGCAGTTGGGCGACCTTGACCAGCTTAAGGCTGCCTACCAGGAGTGGCCGTTCTTCCGCACCTTTATCGACAACATTGAGATGTCGATCGCCAAGACCGACCAGCGCATCGCCAAGATGTATCTGCACCTGGGCGATCGCCAGGATCTGTCCGAGAAGGTCTTCACCGAGATGCAGCTCACGCGTAAGTGGGTCCTTGCCATCGTCGGTGACGAGTGGCCGCTGCAGCGCCGCCGCGTGCTCGGCTGCGCTGTCCGCGTGCGCAACCCCTACGTCGACGCCCTGTCCATCGCCCAGGTTCGCGCCCTTCGCGAGGTGCGTATGAACCAGGACGAGATGGCCGAGGAGAAGAAGGCCGAGTACATGAGCCTGATTCTTTCGACTGTGACCGGCGTCTCGGCAGGACTGCAGAACACGGGGTAATCGATAGCCCTGTGGCTCTCACCGGGACCCGATGGGTTTCCCTCTGAATGCGTCCTCGCACTTGAAGCCCCCTTATCCTGCTCCTTCGGAGCTGCGGATAAGGGGGCTTCGTGCTGCGGAATGCATTCAGAGGGAAACCCATCGGGTCCCTTCGTCCTCGGTCTTCAGGGATTAAAGCTGAGGAGAAGAATGGCGCGCTTCGCGCTTAATGTGGAGTGCGGCGAGGGCTTCTTGCGTCCTGCGGAGTGTGCCTAAAAGTAAACTAATGGCGGGCCCTGCGATGTCCGACCTTTGGCGGATCAGCCGCTGGGTGAGGGTGGTGCTTGGGGCGACGTGCAAAAAACGGAGTTTTCAGCAGCCAAAGATTGGTGCATAAGGCTGTGGGTGACGTTCGCGGCCCCTGTTGATGCTTTTGCACGACGATTGGGCTTTGGTGATATTCATATATGGCTGGTTTCTCGCCGCATGCTATCCAGATGGGTCGAGTCATGAGGACTATCTACTTTTTGAAAGACTTTTGACACCAAAATCTTATCCCGCGATGCTGAATACTCGCAAAAATGCACGCTCCGGAGGGTACTACCCTGTTACGGCTAGAAATCCATGCGCCTTTTTATGCAATTAATTAACGCATTTATGCAAAATGGCTTACGTGCGTACGTCTCGGGGTAGATGATTGCCTCGGCGCTGCGTAAGTCATCCTGTCTATAGTGTCTTTGACAGGCGGCCGCGGTCCCGTTTGGGGTCGCGGCCGTTTTGTTGTGGGTCAAATATGAACGTTGTGTTAATGAGTCGGTGGACGGTGGAGTTTTTCGGTGAGCGGCGTATCCTTCCAACGGTTTATCTAGTGTGTCAGTTGAAAGGAAGAGGGCGCTCGTCATTGTTTGAATGTGAACTACCGTTTGACCACAAGACGTTGCATCTAGAGCTCGAGGATAAGAACTTCGCTGGTGTGATGGAGGGTCATCAAAACGAGTTTAAGACCACGAAATCGCAGGAAGAGCTGGTAGAGGAGTCGCTTGCCAACCCTTATGGCTCGCCTTCGCTCGAGGAGCTTTGTGCTGGCAAAAAGGATATCGTCATCATTAGCTCCGACCATACGCGTCCCGTTCCCTCGCGTGTGACGATGCCTATTCTGCTGCATCACATCCATTCCGCTGCGCCTGAGGCGCGCGTTCGCATTCTGGTTGCTACGGGTATGCATCGTCCGTCGACGCACGAGGAGCTCGTCAACAAGTATGGCGAGGAGATCGTTGCCAACGAGGAAATCGTTATGCACGTCGCGACTGACGACAGCATGATGAAAAAGATCGGCACCCTGCCTTCTGGTGGCGAGTGCATCATCAACAAGATTGCCGCCGATTGCGATCTGCTGCTTGCCGAGGGCTTTATTGAGCCGCACTTCTTTGCCGGTTTCTCTGGTAGCCGCAAGTCCGTCCTGCCTGGCATCGCCAGCTACAAGACCATCATGTACAACCACAACGGTCAGTTTGTGAACGATTCCCATTCGCGTGCCGGCAACCTGTGCCACAACCACGTGAGCGAGGACATGTTTGCTGCCGCCGAGATGGCTCACCTTGCCTTTGTGCTTAACGTGGTGCTCAACGGCAAGCACGAGGTCATCGGCTCCTTTGCCGGCGACATTCACAAGGCGCACGAGGCCGGCTGTGAGTTCGTGAAGAGCCTTGCCGGCGTTGAGCCCGTTGAGTGCGAGATTGCCATCACCACCAACGGCGGCTACCCACTCGACCAGAACATCTACCAGGCCGTGAAGGGCATGTGCTCTGCCGAGGCTACGCTTCCCGAGGGCGGTGTGATCATCGACGTCGCCGGCTGTGCCGACGGTCACGGTGGCGAGGGCTTCTATCACAACATCGCCGACAATGATCCGGCAGAGTTTGAGCGGGCCTGCATCGACCGTCCTAAGGACGAGACCCTGCCCGACCAGTGGACGAGCCAGATCTTTGCCCGCATCTTGGCACATCACCCTGTGATCATGGTCACCGATCTGTGCGATCACCAGATGATCAAGGATATGCACATGACCCCGGTCAACGCCCTCGAGGAGGCGCTCAAGCTCGCCTTTGAGATGAAGGGTGCCGATGCCAAGGTGGCCGTCATTCCCGATGGCCTGGGCGTTGTCGTCGCTCAGCACTAGTACGCGGCCTAAACGAATCGTTTATAACCGACAAGAAAGATAAGGTTTTATGCTTACCAAACTCCTCTGCGAATTCGGCGCAACGGCCCTCATGATCATCTTTGGCGTGGGCGTGCACTGCGATACCGTGCTTAAGGGCACCAAGTATCAGGGCTCCGGCCACATGTTTGCCATCACCACCTGGTCTTTTGGCATCTCGGTCGCCTTGTTTATCTTTGGCGGCGCCGTGTGCATGAACCCCGCCATGGTGCTTGCCCAGTGCATCGTGGGCCTGGTGCCGTGGAGCAGCTGCATCCCCTTCATGATTGCCGATATGCTCGGCGGCTTTGTGGGCGCCGTGATCGCGTGGTTGATGTACGCCGATGAGTTCAAGGCTTCCGAGGGCGTCGTCGACCCCATTGCCCAGCGCAACATCTTCTCGACCAACCCCACCACCGAGGGCACGAACTATGCCCGCAACTTCTTCTGCGAGGCCATCTGCACCTTCGTGTTCATCAGCGCCATCCTTGCCGCTGCTAGCCGCGCTGGCGAGAACGTTCTGATGCTCGCCATCTGCGTTGGCCTGATCGTTTGGGCCGTTGGCATGGGCATGGGCGGCATCACCGGCTTCGCCATGAACCAGGCTCGTGACCTTGGTCCTCGCATGGCCTATCAGGTGCTGCCGATCAAGAACAAGGCTGACAACAACTGGAAGTACGGTCTGCTCGTTCCTGGCATTGCTCCGTTTGTCGGTGCCGCTCTGGCCGCACTGTTTGTGCACGGTTTCTTGGGCATGTTCTAGTCCAAGACTACATAGTTGTTCGCCGTCCGCATGGGGTAACTTCCCAGCGCGTCCTCGGACATGCAAAAAGGCTCGCTGCGCACTTTGTGCGGCGAGCCTTTTTGCGTCCTGCGGAGTGCGCTGGGAAGTTACCCCATGCGGACGGCTGCGGGGTCTTTGTTGCGTTCGTACAAGCAATCCAACATATATATCTGAATTTGGATGGGAGGGGCTTGTTGCTGTTGGGGGGCATTGAAGCGCGAGTGGCACTTTGGGATGCGTGGCGGCCTGGGTTGGGGCGATGCTTTGGGATGAGCTTCTTACTTAGCTGAAGAGAGGCTTGATGGCTGATAGGTAGTCTTTGGCTACTTCGGCCTTATCTGCTTGGAAGTTGTGCCAGGCCCACCATTGGACGGTGGCTACGAAGCTTGAGGCTATGTGGTGCAGTAAGAAGCTGCGGTCCATGGTGCCGGCGGGGCCTGCGGGGTCGACGGGGACGGTTTCGGCTGCTCGTGACATGATGGTCTTGCGTAAGCAGTCGGCGAAGACGCGTGAGCCGGCGCCGGCTACGAGGGCTCGAACGCCCTGACGGCGTTCCCAGAGGTTGTTGAGGATATGCTCGACCTGTACGAGTGGGTCATCGAGCGGTGTGCCATCGTCGTCGAGGGCGTGGGTGCAGATGTCGCTCACGAGCTCGGACAGTAGGTCGTCTTTGTTCTTAAAGAGGCCGTAGAATGTTGCGCGGCCTACGTGAGCGCGCACGATGATGTCGCCGACGGTAATCTTGCCGTAATCCTCTTCGCGTAGCAGCTCGGAGAACGCTGCAACGATGGCAGCGCGGCTTTTTTCTTTGCGGGCATCCATGGCTATGCATCCACGTCAACGAGTAGACAACGGAGCGTGCCGGAGCAACCCTCGTAGGGGCGCTTGCCGGCGCCGTAGCCGACGGCCTCGATGCGGTAGCGAGCCGGCAGGTGCTCGGACGTGCGCAGCGCGGTGACGATGGCGGCGCCCGTGGGCGTCACGAGCTCGCCAGCGACCGGTGCGGGCGTGAGGGCGATATTGCCCGCCTGGCACAGGTTGACGACAGCGGGGACGGGAATGGGCATAAGGCCGTGGGCGCAGCGAATGGTTCCGTGGCCTTCGGAGAGCGACTCGACCACGATGTCCTCAATACCTAGGTCATCGAGGCAGATGGCGACAGAGCAGACGTCGACGATGGAATCGACGGCGCCTACCTCGTGGAACATGACGGTCTCGGGCGTTTTGCCGTGGGCCTTTGCCTCGGCGGCGGCGAGCGCGGTAAAGATGGCGAGCGCACGACGCTTGGTGCCATCGCTTAGCTGCGAGCCGTCGATGATAGCGGTGACGTCCGCCAAAGAACGGTGGTGATGGTGGTGGGCGTGATGGTGACCCTCGTGGCCATGGCCGTGGGTCTCATGATCATGCTCATGGCAGTGCTCATGCTCGTCATGGTCATGATGGTGGTGCTCGTGCGTGTGCTCGTGCGTGTGCTCGGCAGCTGCTTCGTTGCCGTAGAGCCATGCCATGTCGTGGTCGTGGTTCTCGAGCTCTTCTGCCAGCTGAACGTCGAAATCGCAGGCGTCGATGCCATGCTTGTTTACGCGCGTGACGGCGATCGTAAAGCCGTCGACCGGCAGTGTGGCGAGCTGTTCGCGCAGGTGCTCCTCGCTGGCGCCCAGGTCGAGCAGGGCCGCGACGGTCATATCGCCGCTGATGCCCGAGGTGCCGTCGATGATAAGCGTGTGCTGATGATTGGACATGGAATGCTCCTTAGCGGGCGCGGGGTGTGCCGGCGCTCAGATGATTGATAAGACTTGCCTGGTAAGCGGCGCCAAAGCCGTTGTCGATATTGACGACCGATACGCCGCTGGCACAGGAGTTGAGCATGGCGAGCAGTGCGGCTACGCCACCAAAACTTGCGCCGTAGCCCACGCTGGTGGGAACGGCGATGACCGGACAGCTCACCAGACCGCCGATAACGCTCGCCAGCGCGCCCTCCATGCCGGCGATGGCGATGACCACCTGTGCCTGGGCAAGTTCCTCGGCATGCGCGAGTAGGCGGTGCAGGCCGGCGACGCCTACGTCGTAGAGGCGGTCGACCTCGTTGCCATAGAACTCGGCCGTCAACGCGGCTTCCTCGGCGACGGGCAGGTCGCTCGTGCCGGCGCAGGCGACGACGATGCGTCCGTTGCCGGTAGGGGAGGGCTTGCCGCCCACGAGGGCGAGCTGCGCGTCCGGGACATATCCCAGGTCGATGCCGTTGCCGAGGAGCTCCGAGGTGCGGGCTGCCTTTTCGGCATCCAGGCGCGTGACCAGGATGCGCTCCTGGCCGGCATCGCGCAGCGCTTCGATAATGGCGGCAATCTGCTCGGCGGTTTTACCGGCACCGTAGACAACCTCGCCGGCTCCCTGGCGCACCCCGCGCGAAAGATCGAGCTGCGCAAAACCCAGATCGGCGGTCGGCGCCGTCTGGATGCGCGTGAGGGCGACGGCCGGGGTGACTGCTCCGCCGGCAACATCGCTCAGCAATTGCTCAAGATCTCGCTTATCCATATATGTTCCCTTCGACGGCGCAAAGTCTAGCACTCATAGGGTATGTTTCCGAACACTAAGACAAAATTGTTCGGAAACTATAGGACAGACTAATTCAATTGTTAGGAGGATCGACTAGTCACGCAGGATGATGTCCATGGCGAGCATCAGGTTGCGCTCGTCGATGGCAAATGGGGCGGCTTCGCGCGTCTTGGGCTTGGCGCAAAATGCGATGCCCGTGCCCGCGGCCTGAATCATGGGGATATCGTTGGCGCCGTCGCCGATTGCCACGGTGTGTGCCATGTCGACACCGCACTCAACTGCCCAGTCCAGCAGCTGGATGAGCTTGGACTCCTTGGTCACAATGTCGGCAGCCAACTTACCGGTGAGCTTGCCGTCCACGACTTCCAGACGATTGGCCAGACAAAAGTCGATGCCCGCGGCGGCCACGATCTTGTCAGCGACCTCGTGGAAGCCGCCGCTTACCACGCCGACCCTCCAGCCCTTGCTGTGCGCCGAGCGCACAAGCTCCAGCGCGCCGGGGGTAAACGTCACGCGCTCAAAGGTGCGCTCGAACACGCTCTCGTCCAGGCCGGCGAGCAGCCCCACGCGCTCCTCGAGCGCCTGCTTAAAGTCAAGCTCGCCGCGCATGGCGCGCTCAGTGATCTGTGCCACTTGCTCGCCTACGCCGGCCTCCTCGCCCAACAGGTCGATGACCTCCTGGTTGATGAGCGTGGAGTCGATATCCATAACGATGAGGCGTGCGGTCATGGCGGGCCTTTCCGAGTGCTGTTTTATTGGGGCATATTGTCGCACGTGACGAGTGCGGGCGGGTGCCGCGGCGCGTCAATTGTTTCGTCTCCGTCAAGTCTTTGGGCAGGAGCTACTTTTCCGCGGCACATCGACACAGGTGCGATAAGATAGAACGCCATGTCTGGCTGCGCGGTTTACGCAGGCCGGGCAAATCTGTACGACGCCGCCCGGAACGACACGGGGCGGCACAGATCCATAAAGGAGGATCACTGGTATGAGCCAGACCCGTCCCATTGACGAGCATTCCATGCACACCCGTACCTGCGGCGAGCTTCGCTTCGAGAACGTGGGCGAAGAGGTCACCCTCACCGGTTGGGTGAGCCGTCGCCGCGACCACGGCGGCCTTATCTTCTGCGACCTTCGTGACCGCGAGGGCATCACGCAGCTCACCTTCGACCCCGAGCACTCCGACGGCGACGCCTTTAAGATCGCCGAGACCATGCGTCCCGAGTGGCCCATCAAGATTCACGGCGTCGTGCGCGCCCGTGGCGAGGAGACCACCAACACCAAGCTCGCGACCGGCGAGATCGAGGTCCTGACCGACCACGCCGAGGTGCTCAACACGTCCGTCACCCCGCCGTTCCAGATCGAGGACGGCATCGAGACCAGCGAGGACACCCGCCTGCGCTATCGCTATCTGGACCTCCGCCGTCCCGAGATGATGGCCAACCTCAAGCTGCGCTCCGACTTCACCTTTGCCATTCGCGAGGCGCTGCACAACCGTGAGTTCATGGAGGTCGAGACGCCCTCCCTGTTTAAGTCCACGCCCGAGGGAGCCCGTGACTTCATCGTCCCCAGCCGTATTCAGCCGGGTAACTTCTACGCCCTGCCGCAGTCCCCGCAGCTTCTGAAGCAGCTGCTCATGGTCGGTGGCGTCGAGCGCTACTACCAGGTTGCCAAGTGCTTCCGCGACGAGGACCTGCGTGCCGACCGTCAGCCCGAGTTCACCCAGGTCGATATCGAGATGTCCTTCGTGGACCAGAACGACGTCATGAGCGCGCTCGAGGAGGTCCTGGCCGATGCCTTCGGCCGCATGGGTGTCGAGATGCCCACGCCGCTGCGCCGCATGGACTACTGGGAGGCCATGGACACCTATGGCTCCGACAAGCCCGATACCCGCTATGGCATGCACCTGGTCGACCTGACCGACATCTTTGCCAACTCCAAGTTCAAGGTCTTTGCGACTGCCGCAAACGAGGAGGGCTCTGTCGTCAAGGCCATCAACGCCAAGGGCGCCGGTGCCTGGGCACGTGCCAAGATCGACAAGCTCGCCGGCGTGGCCTCCACGTTTGGCGCCAAGGGCCTGGCCTGGATCGCCTTCCGTGAGGACGGCTCCATCAACAGCCCCATCGTCAAGTTCTTCTCGGACGAGGAGATGGCGGCTCTGCGCGAGCGCATGGACGTCGAGCCCGGCGACCTTGTGATGTTCGCCGCCGGCCCGCGTCTGCTCTCTGACGAGATCCTGGGCGGCATGCGTTCCCACATGGCCAACGCCCTCGAGATCAAGCGCGAGGGCCACGACTTCCTGTGGGTCGTCAACTTCCCGCTGTTCCACTGGGACGAGGACCGCAAGGCTTACGCTGCCGAGCACCAGCCCTTTACCCTGCCGACCGAGACCGACATCGCCAAGATCGAGGCCGATCCGCTGGCAGCCGGCTCCTGCACCTACGACTTTGTCATGGACGGCTTTGAGGCCGGCGGCGGCGGTATGCGTATCCACAACGCCGAGATGCAGATGTCCATGCTCAAGCTCCTGGGCTTTACCGAGGAGCGCGCCGAGTCGCAGTTTGGCTTCCTCATGGAGGCGCTCAAGTTTGGTGCGCCCCCGATGGGCGGTTTCGCTCTGGGTCTGGACCGCGTGTGCATGTTGCTCACCGGCTCCGACTCCATCCGTGACGTCATGGCGTTCCCCAAGACGGCCAGCGGCTCCGACCTCATGTCGGGCGCCCCGAGTGCCGTTAGTGGCGCCCAGCTCAAGGACGTCAGCCTGCGCCTGATGTAGGCAAGCGGCTACATATTGCCCGTTGCGAGGGAAGGACGCGTGCCTTCCCTCGTTTTTTATGTCGTGACGTCATGGTTTGGAGGCTTGCCGTCGTGCGCCGGGAAACTACAACCCGGAATTTGCGTCCAGAACGGGTCGCGCTTTCCCAAGGGGGGTCCTCTGGGAAAGCGCGACCCAGAATTCGGCAAAATAATGGGGCACAGTTTCCGGTTGAGCTGTCTAACGGAAACTGTGCCCCAGAATGAGCGCTCAAAACGGGGCAGGCTTTCCGCAACAACTGTCTGGCAGAAAGCCTGCCCCAGTTTCTTATAGCGAGTCTCTCTGGATCAGCTGCATGTGCATCACGGAGGTGGTAGGCTCGGCACCCTTGATCATGTCGAGCGCAATGTTGGCGGCCATGTGGCCTTCTTCGCGCAGGGGCTGGCGGACGGTCGTGAGCGCGGGGACGCAGCGCGTCGCAATCTCGTGATCGTCGAAGCCGACGACAGAAACGTCCGCAGGAACGGATAGGCCTGCCTCGTTGAGTGCGGTGATGACGCCAGCCGCGATACGGTCCGATCCGCAGAGCACGCCATCGAAAGCAATCTTGCGCGCGAGAATCAGGTGCATGGCCTGATAGCCGTCTCCGCTGTTCCAGCCGGTATAGATAACGTTTGCGTCTGGGAGGTCTTCGCCCAAGACGGCGCGGTAGCCGCGCAGGCGGTCGACAACAGCGGGGTTGTCTTGCGGTCCCAACACGGCGACGATATCTTTGCGGCCGCGCCCCTTCATGGCGAGTGCCGCAAAGCGTCCGCCCTCTTCGTCGTCAGAGTAGACCGTCGAGAACACATCGCGATAGGGGTGGCCCTCGAGCTGGCCGCACAACACGGTGGGTACGCCCAGCTCGCGCAGCACCTCGAGCAGCTCGCTGCCTTTGTAGGGAGAGACGTCGATCACGGCGTCGAACGAGCGGCGCTCAAAGTGCTCGCGTGCGCGGTTGCGCTCATGCGTAGAAGACGCCTGCAAGATAACGGGCAGATAGGACGACTCCGACAGTTCCTCGGTAATGCCGCTCAAAAACTCGCTATAGGTGGGGTCGCTGAAGAGTTCACTCAGAGGCTCGGTCACGAGCACGGCGATGATTTCCGTGCGCCCGACAGCGAGCGCTCGGCCACGAGCGTTGGGGACAAAATTGACTTCCTTGGCCGCCGCGCGGACGCGCTTTTTGGTTTCCTCGCTAATGCGGGGCGAATCGTTGAGGGCGCGCGATGCCGTGGAGCGCGACACGCCGGCAGCTGCGGCAACCTCGGCAAGCGTAGGTGCGGTGTGAACTGGTTGTGTCATGGCGTCTCCTGGAAAATGCGGTCGATGTTGTCACTGATACGGGCTAGTGCGGATATAGCTTACTATAGTGCGCCTGAACAGCGTTCATGATATCCGGCCACTGGTGTCGTTTTGCAACCAAGCCGAAATCGAATACGTCTCGTGTGGGTGAGATATCAGCGGGCGTGGAGGTTGCCTACGAGCTTAAGAACGATGTCTTGTGCTGAGTTTCGATACTCAGGGTGACATAAGTGTTGCGATTGTACAACCGGTTGCACCGTTAAACCGGCCAAATCGACCGTTCAGCGGACAACCGGTTGCACAGTATTTTGCATCGCCCGTAAGATAAGGACAACCGGTTGCACAAGAATCACTACGATGATGAAGGAGCATCACCATGGACGCCATTAACGATTGGGAAAACCAAGCGCTCACCCACAGGAACCGCCTGGCACCCCATGCGTACTTTATGGGTTACGAGACCGCCGATCTCGCTGCAACGTACAGCCGCGAGCTGTCGCGCGGGTTTGTCCAGCTGTCCGGCTCGTGGCAGTTCCGCCTCTTTGAGGGCCCCGCTGCCGTCTCCAACGAGGAACTCTCCACGTACAAGCCCGAGTGGGATCACGTGGAGGTTCCGCACCTGTGGCAGGTGGACGGCTATGGCAACCTTGCCTACACCGACGAGGGTTTCCCGTTCCCGGTTGATCAGCCGTTCGTTCCCTCCGACGACCCCACGGGCGTCTACCAGCGCATCGTCAACCTTCCCGCCGTTCCTGCCGGCGCTCGCGAGATCATTCGCTTCGACGGCATCGAGAGCTATGGCGAGCTGTACGTCAACGGTCAGTATATCGGCATGACCAAGGGTTCGCGCCTGTCTGCCGAGTTCGACGTGACCGACGCGCTCGTCGAGGGCGACAACCTGTTTGCGGTCAAGGTCCTGCAGTACAGCGATGGCAGCTACATCGAGGATCAGGACATGTGGTGGGCCTCGGGCATCTTCCGCGATGTGTACCTTATGCAGCGTCCCGCCGCGCACCTGGTCGACTTTAGGTTCCGCACGCACCGCGAGGGCGATGCCGCTCTGATCACGCTCGATACGGTTGCCGAGGGCGCTTCCCGCGTTGTGTTTACGCTCAGCGATGGCGAGAACGTGGTGGCTACGGGTGAGTGCGTCGACAGCCATGCCGAGTGCAGCGTGACCGATGCCCACTTCTGGAATCCCGAGGACCCCTTCCTCTACGATCTTACGTTTGAGGTCTACGACGGCGACAAGGTGAGCGAGTACGTCCCGCATCGCCAGGGTCTTGCCGAGGTGACGGTCGAGGGCAATCATATCTACCTCAACGGCACTTACTTTAAAATGCATGGCGTCAACCGCCACGATCACGACGATCACAAGGGCCGCGCCGTGGGCCTCGATCGCATGCGCCGCGACCTAGAGCTCATGAAGCAGCACAACATCAACGCGGTGCGCACATCCCACTACGCCAACGACCCGCGCTTTTACGAGCTGTGCGACGAGTATGGCATCATGCTGGTCGCCGAGACCGATATGGAGAGCCACGGCTTCGAGAATATCGGCAATATCGCCCTGGTCACCGACGACCCGGCATGGGAGCCGGCCTACGTCGACCGCATTGAGCGCCTGGTGATGCAGGAGCGCAACCACGCGTGCATCATCATGTGGTCGCTGGGCAACGAGAGCGGCTATGGCTGCAACATCCGCGCGATGTACGCCAAGGCTCACGAGCTCGATGGTCGTCCGGTCCACTACGAGGAGGACCGCAACGCCGATACCGTCGACGTCATTTCCACGATGTACTCCCGTGTGTCGCAGATGAACGACTTTGGTGAGCATCCGTTCCCCAAGCCGCGCATCAACTGCGAGTATGGCCACTCCATGGGTAATGGCCCCGGAGGTCTGTCCGAGTACCAGGAGGTCTTCGATCGCTGGGATTGCATCCAAGGCCAGTTTATCTGGGAATGGTGCGACCACGGTTTGGCTGCTGTGACCGAGGACGGCGTTGCCTACGATATGTATGGTGGCGACAACGGCGATTACCCCAATAACAGCAACTTCTGCATCGACGGCATGGTGTTCCCTTGGCAGCAGCCGAGCCCGGGCCTTACCGAGTACGGCCAGGTCATCTGCCCGGTTCGCATGGCTTATGACGCCGAGGCGGGCGAGCTGACTGTCACCAACAAGCGCTGGTTTACCACCCTCGAGGATGTTTGCCTGTCGGCGGAGACCCTGGTGGACGGCGACGTGGTCTGCCGCAAGACGCTCATGCCCGGTGCGGTTGCCCCCGGTGAGTCCGTCCAGCTTCCGCTGGTGATTCACGAGGCCGCGGTAGGCGAGACCCTGCTGACTGTGCGCGCCTACACCATGGCCGCTCACGTCTGGTGCGAGCCGATGTTCCAACTGGGCGCAAACCAGTTTGCCATCGCAAACCATCCGGCGCCGGCCATTGCGGCCCCCACTCGTCCTGAGCTTACGGTCGAGGAGACCGAGCAGGAGATTCGCATTCACTCCCTCAACGGCGAGCTGACCTTCAGCAAGGTAAACGGCACCGTGAGCGAGTGGAAGGCATCCGGCCGCGACGTCATGGCCTCTGGCCCCCAGGTTGGTTTTTGGCATCCGCTCGTCGACAACCACGCCCAGGAGTACGACTCCCTGTGGAAGGACAACTTCATCGATGTAATGCAGACGTCCACCCGCAAGGTTTCTTGGAAGCAGGACGGCAATGCGGTCGCCGTTACCGTGAGCCAACGCATTGCTCCTCCCGTCCGTGCGTTCGGCATGCGCGTCGAGCTTGTCTACACCGTGCTTCCGAGCGGTCGCGTCGACCTCAAGGTTTCCGGCGAGCCCTACGGCGATTACTCGGATATCATCCCGCGCATCGGCATCTCCTTTGAGGTCCCCGGTTGCGATCGTGCCGTCGAGTGGTATGGCCACGGCCCGGGCGAGAACTATCCGGACTCGCTGCGCGCCAACCCGGTCGGTCATTACCGCACTACGGTCGACGACATGTTCACGCCGTATGTCATGCCCCAGGATTGTGCCAACCGCGAGGGTACCCGCTGGGTTGCCCTGCGCTCTAGCCACGGTGACGGCGTGCTGGTGACGCGTCCGGCTGACGCTGCCTCCAATCCGTTCTCGTTCTCGGCATGGCCCTATAGCTGCGAGGCCATCGATAACGCCAAGCACGTCTACGACCTTGTTCCGGGCGACACGGTTACGGTCAACATCAACGACCAGCTGCTCGGCCTTGGCTCGAACTCCTGGGGTTCCGAGGTGCTCGATTCCTATCGCACCCGTTTTGAGAGCTTCAGCTTTGAGGTGTCCCTGCGACCGCTGACGTCTGCCGATCTGGCTCAGGCGCTGGCACCCATTAAGGAGGCATAAGTCATGCATCTCTTTAACTCGCGCGCCGATTTCGACGCTCAGATGAAGTCCGTCAAGAAGTGGATGCGTACCGGCCAGGCGCTCGACGGCGTCTCCGACCTGCAGCACGACGTGGCTTACTCCATCGGCGACTCGTTGGTGTACTGGTGGGTCTATGCCCGCGAGGCCGCAACCGCCGATCTGGTCGGTCACCGTCGCTATCATGCCGTGCTCGCTCCGCTCGACGGCGACCTCACCGTCGAGGTTGCCCCCAAGGCAGGCCTCACCTGCACCCGCGCTTACAGCGATATCGATGATCGCGAGCGCTTTGAGGGGGCGGGGGAGACCGTGACGATTCCCGCCGGCGGCGTTGCCGTCGTCGAAATTGACGAGGCCTACCGTGTCGTGGCCGATGCCGCGGATCCCCGCGTCGTGGTACTGCACGTGACGGTCGAAGGTTATTCCTTCCCCAACAAGTAGTATTCGTCCGCCTGGACGTTTGCTTTGCGCCGTTAAGGGGGATGGCTTTGTTGACTCCCTTTTCCCCATTCCCCTTAGCAGGTGCGCCGTCCGTGATTGCACTTGCGGCCCGGACGGTTTTAGATGAGATATAACGGATGATTGGGAGGGCTTATGAGCTCTGAAAAACGAGGAACGATTGGTTCGTTCGCTCTGCTGGGCATGACGGTCGCCGCCGTGTTCGGCATCAAGAACATCATCAACAACAACGCGGCCATCGGCTTGGCAGCCGCGCCATCGTTCTTCTTCGCCACGCTTTTGTACTTTGTCCCCTATACCCTGGTTACCGCCGAGTTCGTCGGCCTCAACAAGGACTCCGAGTCGGGCGTGTATGCCTGGGTCAAGACCTCGATGGGCGGCCGCTGGGCGTTCCTTACGGCATTTAGCTACTGGTTTGTTAACCTGTTCTTCTTTGCGTCCGTCCTGCCCAACGTCATCATCTACGCGAGCTACGTGTTCTTTGGTGCCAACGCCGAGCTTTCGCAGCTGTGGATCACCATTATCGAGATCGTTGTCTTTGCTATCGCCACGTGGGTTTCGACCAAGGGCGCTAAGTGGATCGGCTCCATTTCCTCCTTCGGTTCGACCGCGGCTCTCGGCCTGACCGCCGTGTTCATCCTGCTGTCCCTGGCTGCTGCCTTTGGCGGCGTTGAGTTCGCTACGGCTCCTACTCCCGCTAACATGGCTCCCGACATGAGCAACTTCGCAACTGCGTGGGGCTTCTTCGGTACGCTTGCCTGGATCATCCAGGGCGTTGGCGGCGCTGAGTCTGTCGGCGTTGCCATCTCCACCGGTATCTTCGACGTATTCGGCGCTGTCTTTGCCCACTTTGGCATTCCCATGGAAGTGTCTACGCGCGCCATCGGCTTGATCCTTCTCGCCGCCACGCTGGGTTCCCTCATGATGTGGACCTCTGCTCCCATCAAGGTTTTCTTCACCGAGATCCCCAAGGGCGTCTTTGGTAGCAAGATCGTCGAGCTCAACGAGCATGGCATTCCTGCCCGCGCTGCTTGGCTGCAGTTCGCCATCGTCGTCCCCATCCTGATCATTCCGGCCCTGGGCTCCGGTAACCTCGACGACCTGCTCATGATCGTTACCAACATGACTGCTGCCACCGCTCTGCTCCCACCGCTGCTGATTTTGCTTGCCTACTTTATGCTGCGCAAGAACTTTGACGCCGCTCCCCGTGGCTTCCGCATGGGTTCGCGCAGCTTTGGCCTGGTCGTTGCCGCATTCCTGCTTGTGGTCTTCTGCTTCGTGCTTATCTGCGGCACCATTCCGCTCGATCAGCCGCTGTGGCTGACGCTGGTCTACAACGTTGGCGGCGTGGTTGTCTTCTTGGGCCTTGCCGTGACGTGGTACAACCGCTACATCAACCGCCTGCGCGAGACCGATCCCGAGGCCGCCGAGAACGAGCTTCGCCCTTCCGTCCTCGATATGATGGAGTAGCGGCTAGGATTAATCTACGGCTGTGGAATAAATCGATTCCCTTTCCTAAGGAGGGGCCTTACGAGGCCCCTCCTTTTGTGTTTTGGAGCATGGTTTTGGACCCTGTGGTCAAAAAATACCAAATATGAGTACTGTTGCAAAAGAGGTGTCATATTTTTCGGCCTGTTCTGAGCGAAAATGGGCTCAAAATCAATTTATCTAACCCCCTATAGACGCGATTCGATGGCTTCCAAAACATTACAATCGGCCAAATCGGCCAATTTGCTCTCAATTCTGCTGCTACTAAATTTGTGACAGTACTCATATTTGCCACTTTTTGTCCACGGGGTGTCCGAAAGGGTCCTCGACAAGCATCTAACGCTACAATAACTACCACATGGCTGGGTTTGCCAGCCGAATGTACGATGTCGTGGGAGGGGACATGGTCGAGTTTACAAAGACGATTAAAGATCCGTTGGGATTACATGCCCGCCCGGTTGCGCTGCTCTATGACATCATTGCCAAGCATCGTTGCGACGTGTCAGTCAGTATCGGCGATCGCCACACGAATGGCCGCGATGTCATGGGACTCATGGCTCTCTACGGCGAGTGCGGCGAGGACATCATCTTCCGCGTTTCGGGCGTAGACGAGGCTTCCTGCGTTACGTCGATCAGAAATCTCTCACTCTAAGCATGATAGGGCGTGGTAAAGGATGGTCCTTTGCCGTGCCCTTTTGTTTCGTATAGGAAACTTTTTCGAAATCTGAATGGGGACCCTTTCCAAAAAGTTAACCACGTGTTAGTTTACTAAAGCGAACATAGGCGTGGTTAACTTTTACCGCGTCGATGTTGAGGACGAACTGACGTTAGGAGCCACTCATGTCTTGCGGACCGCAGATGCCGGCAATGCCGCTTTCGATGGTAAAAGCGGGCGAAACCGTGCGCGTGTCTCGTGTAAAGGGCAATGAGGATATGAAGCACCACCTCAAGGACCTCGGCTTTGTCGAGGGCAACGAAATCCACGTGGTGAGCTCGAGTGGCGCCAATATCATCGTCACTGTGCTGGGCGCACGCTTTGGTATCGATTCCAAGGTTGCCATGCACATCATGACCGTCGGTTAGTCTGCAGCATTTCATAAAAACCGAAAGGGGGACAAGAGGATGAAGACGTTGGGTGACGTTAAGGTGGGCGAGAGCTCCACCATCGTCAAGCTTCACGGTGAGGGTGCGCTTCGCCGCCACCTTATGGACCTGGGGCTCATCAAGGGCACTTCGTTCAAGGTCGTGAAGGTCGCACCGCTCGGTGATCCGGTCGAGATCAACGTGCGCGGCTACGAGCTTTCCATCCGCAAGGAGGAGGCCGCCGTCGTCGAGGTCCAGTAAGGGCTCGTGGCGCATATTTCTGCAGATAAAGTTAGGTTTTTCTAACTTAATGCAGCATCTTTGAAGCACATTATCCAGCCTGCGCGGAGAAAGCAGCGCGGGCACATAAGGAAGAAGGATTGAATGGCGGATTCTCAGATCCATGTCGCACTGGCGGGTAACCCCAACTGCGGCAAGACCACGCTTTTCAACCTGATCACCGGCGCCAACGGCTACGTTGGCAACTGGCCCGGCGTCACGGTTGAGAAAAAGGAGGCCAAGCTCCTAAGCGACAAGAACGTTACCATCACGGACCTCCCTGGTATCTACTCGCTTTCCCCCTACAGTCCCGAGGAGCAATGCTCGCGCGATTATCTCATGAGCGGCGAGCCCGATGTCGTCGTTCAGGTGGTCGATGCCACCAACCTGGAGCGCAATCTATACCTGGCGCTTCAGGTCATCGAGACCGGCCTGCCTGTGGTCGTTGCCCTCAACATGGCCGATCTGGTCGAGAAGAATGGCGACAAGATCGACACCGACAAGCTCTCCAAGAAGCTTGGTTGTCCGGTCATGATGATCTCGGCTCTTAAGAACAAGGGCATCAAGGAGCTCTTCGAGCAGGTCAAAAAGTCCGCTGCTTCTAAGGGTCAGGTGCCGGAGCACAAGTTCGATTCCTCCATCGAGGACGTTCTGACGCACATCGAGAACAACCTTCCGGCGAGCGTTCCCGCCAACAAGCGTCGCTACTACGCCGTCAAGCTGTTCGAGCGTGATGCAGACGCCTGTAAACTCATCAACCTCACTAAGGAGAAGGCTGCTCGCGTGGAGGAGCTGGTCGCCCGGTGCGAGCAGGACTGCGACGACGATGCCGAGTCCATCATCACCGGTGAGCGCTATGGCGTCATCGCGCACATTATCGACGAGTGCATGACCAAGGCTCCTGCCAAGATGAGCACCTCCGAGAAGATCGATCGCGTGGTTACCAACCGTATTCTGGGCCTGCCGATCTTTGTGGTCATCATGTTCTGCGTGTACTACATCGCCGTTTCCACCCTGGGCGGCACGGTGACCGACTTCACCAACGACCAGCTCTTCGGTACCGACGGTTGGTACGTGCTCGGCCAGGGTCGCGACGCCTACGATGCAGCCGTCGAGGCCGCAGGCGACAACGCCGACTCGGTTGACCCGGCGCAGTACGGCCCCTATGTCCCGGGTATCACCACCGTGGTGCACGACGCCCTTGTGGCGGGTGGCACCGAGGACGGCGGCCTGGTCGATTCGCTGGTCTGCGACGGTATCGTTGGTGGTCTGGGCGCCATCTTCGGCTTCGTCCCGCAGATGTTCCTGCTGTTCGTGATGCTGTCTTTCCTGGAGGACTGCGGCTATATGGCCCGCGTCGCCTTCATCATGGACCGCGTGTTCCGCCGGTTTGGCCTGTCCGGTAAGTCCTTCATCCCCATGCTCGTGTCCTCGGGCTGCGGCGTCCCCGGCGTCATGGCCACCAAGACCATCGAGAACGAGAAGGACCGCCGCATGACGGTCATGACCACCACGTTCATTCCCTGTGGCGCTAAGCTGCCGATCATCGCCCTGCTCATGGGTTCCATCATCGGCGATTCTTCCACCACCGCCGCGTGGATCAGCCCGCTCTTCTACTTCCTGGGCGTCTTTGCCGTCATCGCCTCGGGCCTCATGCTCAAGAAGACCAAGCTCTTCGCCGGCCGTCCGACCCCGTTTGTCATGGAGCTTCCTGCCTACCACTTCCCGGCGATCCGTTCCTGGGCGCTGCACGTGTGGGAGCGCTGCTGGGCCTTTATCAAGAAGGCCGGCACGGTCATCTTTGCGTCCACCGTCGTCGTTTGGTTCCTCTCCAACTTTGGTAGCTATAACGGTTCCTTTGGCTTCCTGCCTGCGATGGACGGCATCCCCGAGGAGTTTATGGACTACTCCGTGCTTGCCATGCTGGGCAACCTGGTCGCTTGGATCTTCGCCCCGCTCGGCTTTAGCACCTGGCAGGCCACCGCGCTGACTGTCTCTGGCCTCGTCGCCAAGGAGAACGTCGTCGCCACCGCCGGCTCGCTGCTGTCCGTCGCCGACGCGGGCGAGACCGACCCGAGCCTGTGGACCGCGTTTGCCGGCATGTTCCCCACCATGGGCGCTTGCGTTGCCTTCGGCGCCTTCAACCTGCTGTGCGCTCCGTGCTTTGCCGCCATTGGCACCATCCGCAACCAGATGGATTCCGGCAAGTGGACTGCGATCGCCATCGGTTACGAGTGCGCCTTCGCTTGGGTGATCGGCCTGTTCATCAACCAGTTCTACAACTTGCTTGTTCTTGGACAGTTTGGTATCTGGACGATTGTGGCCATCGTGCTGCTGGTTGCGATGCTCTTCCAGATTTTCCGTCCTATGCCCAAGCACGCTTGGACCGACGAGGACGAGACCAACACTGCTTCCGCTGCAGTTTCCGCCTAAGTCCGAATAAGGATCAACCCCTTTCCACGAGCCCGGGTGTCTCAGTGACACTCGGGCTTTTTGACGCAATGGGGGACAGATTGCTTTGCTCCAGAAGTAAGATGTGGCGTTTCCGCAGATAAAACCGACCAAAATAAACCTGTCCCTATTTGGTAGGTGGAGAATGGGGTAAAGTAAGTGCTGGTTAACTAGAGGAGGCTTGCTATGGCACCTATCGATATTGTTGTACTGGCTGTTATCGGCGTTGCGTTTGTCGCCGTGTGCGTGCGCATCTACCGCAAGGGCACCTGCGCCGACTGCGCTCAGGGTGGCGTTTGCACGGGGCATTGCTCCAACAAAAAGACGTGCGCTGCACTTAAGGGCGTAGACAAAATCGCCGAAGACTTGGGTCGCGGTATCAAATAAGGTCCGGACATCCAAGCGCTCCGCGGGCATCCGTTCGCGGGGCGCTTTGTGCATTTGAGGGAGAGTACGGCGAGTCGAAGAGTATTTTTGGGGTATCGTTAACTGGACTATTAATTGGCAACTTATCTATAACGGAGTAACCGCATGAGCGCTCGCGTAACCATGAAGGACATAGCCGCCGAGCTTGGCGTTTCCATCAATACCGTGCACAAGGCTCTGACGGGAAAGGCCGGCGTGAGCGAATCCGTGCGCGCCAAGGTGAACGCTAAGGCCGAGGCCATGGGCTATCACCGCAACACAAGTGCCTCAAGCCTGCGCCGCAAGGATATCAATCTGGTGTTTTGCCTGCCCCGCGCATCGCGCGAGGGAGCGTACTTTTTCCGTTACCTGTGGGAAGGCTGCAATCGCTTTGAACAGGAGGTCATCGACCGGGGCATTACGGTTGAGCGCGTTGAATTTGGCGTGGGCGGCTACGCTGATGCACTCGAGCAAATCGACGAGCGTCTGCAGGTGGGCGAGAAGATTGATGGCTTGCTCGCCTATGCGCCGGGCGACGATCGTGCGACTGAGCTTTTGGGGCAGATCGCCGAGGCGGGCGTGACGATTGAGCTTGTCGACGGCGACCGTCCGCATTTGAATCGTTTGGGTGCGAGCTTGGCCGATTATTCGACGGCAGGCAGCCTTATGGCCGAGCAGGCGGCAAACCTGGTCCATGCTTCTGGGGCCGACGCCCGCGTGCTCCTTTTGACAGGCGACCCATATACCGATTCGCACTATCTAACCGCCCGCGCCTTCCACAATTACCTGCGCGAACGTGATATTCCATGGCAGGTTGAGGATCTTGCAGGTGCCCATGCGCAAGTCAAACAACTCGAGCATGAGCTCGAAAAGCGCTTGAGTGCGCCGGACGCCCCCGAACTTATCTGTAGCGTTTTTGCCGTTGGTTCCGAAGTGGTTGCCGACGCGCTCGTCTCGACCGGCAAGGCCGGTCAGGTCATGGTGATCGGCAACGACCTGTTTCCCGAAAGTGCTCTGGCCTTGCGCCGCGGTATCTTTACCAATATTGTCTATAAGGACCCGACGAGCCTGGCGTATCGCGGCGCTAAGACGCTGGGCGATTATCTGCTGTGGGGAAGGACCCCGACGGTGCCCGTCCAGAAGGGTGCTGTCGAGATGGTATTTGCCAGCAATGTCGACCGCTACTGCGAACTTGCGGGTATTTAGCCGATTGAGCAGGTACCCCCTCTTGCGACGTGCATTTTTGGGAGTATTCAGCATTGGCATGCCCTGAATGAGGTGCAGAACGACTGTTTTAAGTGCCCCCGATGGCGTAATTTGCCATCGGGGGCACTTTTTATGCCGATCGGGCGCTATCTGCGTTCCAAATAGGACGCTGAGGATGGCGCACGGCGCGCTCTAATGCTGAATACTCCCAAAAATGTACGTCGGGACATGACCCACCTGAGCAAAAGCGCTCAAGTTCGGTGTTCGGGGACGCCAACCAGTCCGCAATACATGCAAGTCACATCCCCAGCAACCGTTGAACGGGCAAAATCTACCGTTCACCCCGTGGTGGTTAGGTGAACGTTCACCTTTTGAGGTGCAATGGATTAGTATAGTGAACGTTCACCTAAAGGATAACGAGCGCGCCGTGCGCCCGCCTTGCCAGCAAAGGGGCTGTTTGATGAAAAACTTTATGGACGATCAGGATTTCCTGCTGAGCACCAAGACCGGCGAGGAGCTGTTCCACAACTTTGCCGAGGGCATGCCCATCGTCGACTATCACTGCCACATTTCTCCTAAGGAGATTTGGGAGGACAAGCGTTTCGAGAACATCACCGAGGTTTGGCTGGGCGGCGACCACTACAAGTGGCGCCTGATGCGTGCCAACGGCGTCGACGAGCGTTTTATCACTGGCGACGCCCCTGCTCGCGAGAAGTTCCAAAAGTGGGCCGAGACCCTGGGTCGCTGCGTCGGCAACCCCGTCTTTGAGTGGAGCCACCTGGAGCTTAAGCGCTACTTTGGCTACGAGGGCGTCCTCAACGGCAAAACTGCCCAGGAGGTTTGGGACCTTGCCAACGCCAAGCTCGCCGAGAACAGCTTCACCTGCCGCAACCTGATCAAGCAGTCCAACGTTCGCATGATCTGCACTACTGACGACCCCGCCGACAGCTTTGAGTGGCACAAGAAGATTGCAGCCGACGACAGCTTTGACGTTCAGGTCGTTCCCGCCATGCGCCCCGACGCCGCCCTGCGCATCGAGCGTGGCCAGGAGTTTGCCGACTACTGCAGGCACCTCTCCGAGGTTGCCGGCGTTGAGGTCGGCGACTTTGAGGGCATGAAGTCCGCCATTTCCAAGCGCTACGACGTTGCTCACGAGCTGGGCTGCCGCGCCTCCGACCACGCACTCGATTACGTTATGTACGTCCCGGCTACTGCCGACGAGATCGAGGCCATCTTTGCCAAGGGCCTGGCTGCTGAGCCGCTCACCGAGGAAGAAGTCCTCAAGTACAAGACTGCCTTTATGCAGTTCGTTGCCGGTGAGTATGTCCGTCTGGGCTGGGCCATGCAGCTGCACTTTGGCTGCAAGCGCGACAACAACCGCGCCATGTTCGCCAAGCTCGGTCCCGACACCGGCTACGACTGCATCTCCAACTACACGCCGTCCGACCAGCTCGCCGATTTCCTCAACTCCATCCAGGAGACCTGCGGCCTGCCCAAGACCATCCTGTACAGCCTGAACCCCATCGATAACACCATGATCGATACCGTCATGGGCTGCTTCCAGGAGGCTCCGACCGCCGGTAAGATCCAGAACGGCTCCGCCTGGTGGTTCAACGACAACGAGGTCGGCATGCGCGAGCAACTCACGGCTCTGGCTAACGAGGGCGTGCTGGGCAACTTTGTGGGCATGCTTACCGACTCCCGCTCTTTCCTGTCCTATCCGCGCCACGAGTACTTCCGTCGCGTGCTGTGCAGCGTGATCGGCGAGTGGGTCGAGCAGGGCAAGTACCCGGCCGACATGGAGCTGCTGGGCAGTATCGTGCGCGACATCAGCTACAACAATGCGGTCCGCTACTTTGGCTTTGACCTGGACACCGTCGAGGCCTAAGCCCGCATCGAATCACATCGAACCCTGGGCGCCGTTGCCACACGCGGGGCCCCGTTTTGCTTGCACGCTAACAGACATCTAAGGAGACACATAGATGGAGAACATCAGCTACGATGCGCTCGAGAAGATCGGCTACAAGGGCTATTTGCTGCCCAAGGATGCTCCCGAGAAGGTTCTGCAGTTTGGCGAGGGCAATTTCCTGCGCGCCTTCGTCGACCGCTTCTTTGACATGGGCAACGAGGCTACCGGCTGGAACGGCAAGGTCGTCATGGTGCAGCCCATCAGCGGTGCCTTTGGCTTTGCCGACGGTATCAATGCCCAGGACGACCTGTACACCGTGCTGGTGCGCGGCAAGGAGAACGGCAACACGGTTGACGAGTCCCGCGTGATCAGCGCCTGCAGCCGCTGCCTTAACCCGTATCGTGAGGACGACTACCGTGCCATGATGGAGGTCGCTGTCTCCGACGACCTAGAGATCATCGTCTCCAACACCACCGAGGCCGGTATCGCCTATGACCCGTCCTGCAAGGCCGACGACATGCCACCCGCGAGCTTCCCCGCCAAGCTTGCCCAGGTGCTCCACACCCGCTGGGCTGCCGGTAAGCCGGGCGTCATCGTCCTCGCCTGCGAGCTCATCGATCACAACGGCGAGGAGTTGCTGCGCATCATGAACCAGTATGTGAGCGACTGGGGCTGGGAGGACGAGTTTGCGCAGTGGATGGCCAACGACTGCACCGTCTGCACCACACTCGTCGACACCATCGTACCGGGCCGTATCCGCGACGCATCCGAGGCCGCCGCGGTGGCTGAGCGTCTGGGCTACGAGGATCCCTTCCTGGCCGTGCGCGAGCCCTTCCAGATGTGGGGCATCCAGGGCGACGAGTCGCTTGCCGAGAAGCTTCCCTTTGTGAAGGCTGGTCTTCCGGGTGTCTTTGTGACTCCCGACGTCACCCCGTACAAAAAGCGCAAGGTCCGCATCCTCAACGGTGCCCACACCGCCTTCGTTCCGGGTTCCTGGGTTGCCGGCTTTGATATCGTGCGCGACTGCATGCATGACGAGACCATTCGCGGCTTCATGAACACCATGCTCTACGACGAGGTCATTCCGACGCTTGCCGCCGACTTGGATGTCGAGGACTGCAAGGCCTTTGCCGCCGCCGTCGAAAACCGCTTCGACAACCCGTTTATTGATCATGCGCTGCTCTCCATCTGCCTCAACTCCACGGCTAAGTGGCGCGCTCGCGACCTGCCCACGCTCAAGGACTACGTTGCCGAGACCGGCAACCTGCCCAAGTGCCTGGCGACGAGCCTCGCTACGCTCATCTCCTTCTACACGCAGGAGCTCGTGTCCCGTGAGGGCGACGGCCTGCACCTGCGTCGCTCCGACGGCACCGAGTACACCGCTCAGGACGACGCCTTCGTGCTCGACTTCTACGCCGCCCATGCCGGCGCCGACGATGCCCGGCTGGTGCACGACGTGCTCACCAACGAGCAGATGTGGGGCGAGGACCTTACGCAGATCGCAGGTCTTGAGGAGTTTGTCGTCAGCGCGCTCGCTGTCGTGCGTGCCGAGGGCGCCAAGCAGGCCTTCGCCAACGCTCAGGCGTAAATTTCCGGCGCAGACGCGGGCGCGGGACGGCGTGCCCGCGTCTCGACTTCTGCTCAACCTGTAGGGTTAGGACCATTTGCAATGAACACTATCCAGATCAATCCGGCCGACAACGTGATCGTCGCGCTGTCGCCGCTTGCCAAGGGCACCGCCGTCGCGGTTCCCGGGGTGGGCGAGGTCGTGGCCGCGGAGGATATTCCGCAGGGTCATAAGATGGCCGTGCGCTCGATTGCCGCGGGGGAGGACGTCATCAAGTACGGCCTTCCTATCGGCCATGTGACGGGCGATGTCCAGCCCGGTCAGTGGCTTCATACACATAATGTCAAGACCAACCTTTCGGGCGAGGTCGAGTACACCTACAACCCCACGCATCCGGTCGTGGATCCCGTTGAGCCCGAGACCTTTATGGGGTTCCGCCGCGCCGACGGTCGTGCCGCGACGCGTAATGAGCTGTGGATCATCCCCACGGTCGGCTGTGTCAACGAAGTCGCCCGTGCCATGTGTGAGAAGGCCCAGGATCTGGTCGATGGCTCGCTGGAGGGTGTTTACTACTTCCCGCATCCCTTTGGCTGCTCGCAGACCGGCGCCGACCATGCCCAGACGCGTCGTCTGCTGGTGGCGCTCTCGCGTCATCCTAATGCGGCCGGCGTGCTATTCCTGTCGCTCGGTTGCGAGAACTGCACGCACCAGCAGGTGCTCGACGAGCTCGGTGACTTCGATCACGAGCGCGTTCGCTTTCTCACCTGCCAGGATGTAGCCGACGAGCAAATCGAGGGCCACAAGATTCTGGCCGAGCTGGCAGACCTGGCAAAGCAAGCCAAGCGTGAGCCCATTTTGGCCTCCGAGCTGGTTATTGGTCTTAAGTGCGGCGGCTCCGACGGTCTTTCGGGCATTACCGCCAACCCCACGATCGGTCGCGTGAGCGATATGGTCGTCGCCCGTGGCGGCACGTCGGTGCTTACCGAGGTGCCCGAGATGTTTGGCGCCGAGAGTATCCTGCTCGACCGTTGCGAGAACGAGCAGGTCTTTAACGCTGCCTCCGACATGCTCAATGGATTTAAGGACTACTTTATTAGCCATGGCGAGGTGGTCTACGAGAACCCGAGTCCCGGCAACAAGGACGGAGGTATTACCACGCTCGAGGACAAGAGTTGCGGCTGCGTGCAGAAGGGTGGCTCTGCACCCATCGTCGACGTGCTGCCGTATGCCGGTCAGGTCACCAAGCATGGCCTGAACATGCTGTGCGGCCCGGGCAACGACATGGTATCCACCACGGCGTTGACGGCTGCCGGCTGCCACGTGATTCTGTTCTCGACTGGACGCGGCACGCCGTTTGGCGCGCCGGCGCCTACGCTCAAGGTGTTCACCAATCAGCGTCTGTGCGACCACAAGGCCAACTGGATGGACTTTAACGCCGGCGTGATTGCCACGGGTGAGCGCACGCTCGACGAGGCTGCTCACGATCTATACCAGCTGGTGCTACAGACGGCGAGCGGTAAACTCACGAGTGCCGAGCGCCGTGGCTGTCACGAGATCAGTATCTGGAAGGACGGCGTCTGCTTGTAGCGGCAAGTGCGCCCAAGCATAGCGCGATGTCATCGGCCCCGTCGGGAGTGTTCCCGGCGGGGCTTTTTCGTTTCGTGGTAAGTGAATATGTTGGAAAATCTGATAAACGTTCACCTATCTCATGGCTGTCCAGCATGGCACCCTTACCAGCAGAAAATAGGTGTGAGGATCTCAATTGTGTCCGTTCAGCGGTAAAAATCGACCGTTCAAGGATATTATTCAAGTGAACGTTCACCTGTCATAAGCAATCGCGCATAATCTAACTAAACGTTCACCCTGAACGCTGGGCAGACAGATGTCAGTGTGGACTCCAATGTCTTGCTGCAAGACAATCGAGAAAAGAGAGGGAGCTCGATGACTAATAAGATCGGAAAAAAGCGTAAGATCACATTCTGGACGCGCTTGGGCTTTGGTATGGGCGGTATGCTCAATTCCGGTGCCCTGACCTTTACGCACAGCTACATGGTGCTGTTCCTGTCCACGGAGTGTGGCCTGTCCGCAGGCGAGGCTGCACTGATCAGCTCGTTTGCCATCTATGTCAACGCTATTCTTTGCCCGCTGATGGGCTTTGTGGCCGATAACTTCTATGCCACCAAGATTGGCCGCATCTTTGGTCGTCGTCGTTTCTGGATCTTGCTGGCCATCCCGATGATGATCGCCGAGCCGCTCATCTTCGTGGCTACGCCGTTTGGCTTCCCGTACTACTTTGTGCTGTACTTGATCTACAACGTCGCGTACACGTTCTGCACCGCCAACCTGTCGCCGCTTACCATCGAGATGACCGACGACTTTAAGGAGCGTACGTACCTCACCGGCTACAAGCATCTCTTTGGTAACGCCGCCGGCTTCCTGATGGCTGCACTTGTGGGCTTCGGCTTTGGCACCTTCGGCGAGACCAACCCGTTCAGCTACTTCATCATCGCTACGATCAACGCTTCGGTCATGGCAATCTCGCTGCTTTGTGTGTACCTGTCCACGTGGGAGCACACCCCCGAGGAGGTCGCTCAGGAGAAGATCGAGAGCGTCGGCGAGGGTATCAAGAAGTTCTTCATCGACGTAATCTCCACCTTCCGCAACAAGTCCTTCCGCAAGGTCCTGTACGCACAGGTCTCCACGAAGCTCGCTGCTGCCTGCTGGTCTGCCTGCCTGTCCTTCTTCATCGTCTACTGCCTGCAGATTCCTAAGTCCTACGAGTCCGTGATGGAGATGCCTGGCAAGGTCGTCGCTATCGTCTGCACCGCCATCTGGGTCGCTCTCATGGCCAAGAAGGGCTTCCACAAGTCTTGGTACCTGGCCAACGTCGGTTGCGCTGCGTGCATCATCGCCTACAACTACTTCGCCTTTGGTCAGATCAATGGCACCTCCACGGTCGCCATCGCCATGATCGCCTACCCCATCATCTTCGCCATCTGGAAGTTCTTCTACGTCGGCTTCCAGTACCTGCCCGATGTTCTGCTCAACTACATCCCCGATGTCGATGAGCTCATCACCCTGCGTCGTCGCGAGGGCATCTACAGCTCCGCTCAGCAGCTCTGCCAGCAGATCGCCCAGGCTATCGCCGTTAACGCATGGGCCATCGTCCTTGCTGCCTCCGGCTTCATTCAGACCGCCGGCAATAGCGACGCCGTGACCCAGCCCGCTACCGTGCCTCTGTATATCTGCGGCTACATGATCATCGGCTGCGCCGGCTTCTTCCTGCTTGCGGCCGTCCTTGCCCGCGGCATCAAGATCGACAAGGAGCAGTGCGACGTCCTTTGCGACGAGATTCACCGAGTCAAGGAGGGTGGCAAGATGGCCGACGTCAAGCCCGAGGTCAAGGCGCTTTGCGAGGAGCTCTCCGGCTTTAAGTACGAGGACTGCTTTGCCCACAACAACGTTGGCTTCCAGGACGGTAGCGTAACTCCCGCCGAGTAAGGCCGACATATCGTCCAAATCACAGGGCCGTGCCACCGGAATTCCGCCGGCAGGCACGGCCCTTTTTCAACAGCGTACAATTTGCCTTTAGAGCATCTTTTTGAGGGAGAAACCCATGGAGACGAACGTTATCTGGCGCAACGCGCGCGCGGCGGTTATCGAGCTTGACGACGGCGGTTACTTTACCTGCGCCGATACGTGGGAGATCTTTGTCAACGACGAGCCCGCCGGTACCACGAATACGGTCGAGACCTATGTCGACGGCCTGACCCCCGGCAAGCGCAACCTGGTCCGTTTTGTCTGTGGCGAGCGTGAGCTGAGCGTAGGTGTCACCACGCCGGCTGAGCCCTTTACCATCAACGTTCGCGACTGTGGCGCCAAGGGCAATGCCGAGCATGATGACACCACCAACATCCAGGCTGCCATCATGGCCTGCCCCAAGGGTGGCCGCGTGCTGATCCCCGCAGGTAGTTATCGCATCAAGTCTCTCTTCCTTAAGAGCAATATCAACATTGAGCTCGCCGAGGGAGCGGTGCTGCTGGCCCGCCACGATCGTGCCGCGCTTGCCTACATTCCGGGAACGGTCACGGGCAACGAGGGCGCCGGTTATGCCGGTACCGATATGCTGCCCCTGGGCCGCTGGGAGGGGGAGAGCTTCTCGACCTACTGCTCTACCTTTACGGGTCTGAGCGTGCACGACGTGTGCATCTATGGTCGCGGCGCGATCGACGGTCAGACTGATTTTGCCGAGGACAACTGGTGGAACAAGGACTTTAAGAACATCTTTCGCCCCGAGGAGGGCCGCGAGGTCGCCCGCCCGCGCATGATCTTCCTATCCGAGTGTGAGAACGTGAGCTTGGCCGGCTTCACCGTCCGCAACAGCCCGGCGTGGAACATCCACCCCATCCTGTGCGAGCATGTCGATGCGCTCTGCCTGTCCATCGAGGGTCCCAAGAACTCCCACAACACCGACGGCTTCGATCCCGAGAGCTGCGGTTTTGTTCGCATCCTTGGTTGTCAGTTCTCAGTGGGTGACGACTGCATCGCCATCAAGAGCGGCAAACTGGGCATTGAGCCCGAGCTTCGTCCCGCCACGCACGACATGCTGATCTCTCACTGCTACATGCACGATGGTCACGGCGCCGTGGTCCTGGGGTCCGAGGCTGCCGGCGGCATCAAGGACCTCACCGTGAGCAAGTGCCTCTTTGAGCGCACCGACCGCGGCTTGCGCGTCAAGACCCGCCGCGGGCGCGGCAAGGATGCCGTCAACGAGGGCATTACCTTTGAGCACATTCGCATGGACGAGGTGCTCACGCCCTTCGTGGTCAACTCGTTCTACTTCTGCGACAAGGACGGCAAGACCGACTACGTGCAGTCTCGCGAGGCACTGCCCGTCGACGACCGCACGCCCGGCTTTGGTGCCACGACGTTTTGCGATATCGAGGCCACCAACTGCCATGCTGCCGCGGCCTATATCACGGGTCTGCCCGAGAGCAAGGTGACGCGTCTGACGTTCCAAGACGTTCACGTGACCTTTGCCGACGATGCCGAGCCCTTTGTCCCGGCCATGGCCTGCGGCGTTGAGCCCATGGTGCGTCAGGGCATCATTGCGCAAAACGTCAAGGTGCTCGACCTGCAAAATGTGGTGATCGAGGGCCAGGACGGCGAGGAACTGCAGCTCCAGAACGTCGACAAGGTTGTCCGTTCCTAACTCGGGTTGATGACCAGGGCTGCATTGTCGGATAGATCGGCAATGCAGCCCTTATGCGATACGGCCGTGTGCGCTGCGCTACGCATCATGGTGAAAGGGAATACATGCTCAATAAAACGATTCCTGTCGGGGTCGATGGCTCGTCTGCCACGATTGCGTCTTATGTTTTTGCCCCGACCGAAGATGCTTATGCTTTAAAACCGCTGCCTGCAGTTGTGGTCGTGCCGGGAGGCGGCTACGATCACGTTTCGCCGCGCGAAGGCGAGCCGGTAGCGCTCCGTTTGTTGGCGATGGGCTACCAAGCGTTTGTGCTGAACTACTCGGTTGCTCCGGCTGTCTATCCGCTGGCATTGCAAGAACTCGCGCGGGCGGTCGATACCGTCCGAGGCCATGCGGCAGAGTACTGTGTCGATCCTGATCGGATTACGGTCATGGGTTTTTCGGCCGGTGGGCATCTGGTTGGCTTGCTCGGGGCGCTTTGGGACCAACCCTGGCTTGCAGAGTCGATTGCGGCATCGCCTGAGTCGATTCGGCCTGACACACTTTGCTTGGGCTATCCGGTCGTAAGCTCGGGGGCCTATGCTCATCGTGGTTCGTTTGAACACCTAACGGGTGCCGACGGCGCTTTGGCTCAAAAGTTGTCGATCGAGAATATGGTGGGCGATGGCTTCCCCCGTACGTTCTTGTGGCATACCGCCGAGGATGCATCGGTACCAGTTCAAAATAGCCTCCTTCTTGCGCAGGCTCTTGCCGACCACGGGATTGGCTTTAGCCTACATGTCTTTCCGCATGGAAAGCATGGGGCATCGCTCGCCACGGCCCAAACGGCGTTTAAGGGCTGCGCCGAGCATATTCAGCCACAAGTTCAGGGCTGGCCTGAACAGTTCGCTTCCTGGGAGCGTGATGGACGATGAGCGAAAGTATCTATACGCTGCGCGTTTCGAGGGCTGCGGCAGGAGCGTATCCAACGATTTCCGATGCCTTGGCGGCAGCCGATCAGCTCTATCCGGATGCCGAGCAACCGGTGATGATTCGCGTCGAGCCGGGTGAGTACCGCGAGCGGGTCGAGATTCGTCGCCCGCATGTGACGATTGAGGGAGAGACGGCCGATAGCGTGCGTATCATGGGCGGCCTAGGTGCCAAGATGCCTTCGGAGGACGGCTCGGGCGTCGACGGCACGCTCGGCACCTTCCGCACGTATACGGTCCTGGTCGATGCCGATGACGTGACGCTTGCAAACCTCACGATCGAAAACGATGCGGGCGATGGGCGCGAGGTCGGTCAGGCGATTGCCCTGTATGCCGATGGCGACCGTCTGGTTGTCGATGCCTGCTGCATTAAGGGGCACCAGGACACACTGTTTTTGGGCCCGCTGCCGCCGCATGAGGCTAAACCGGGTGGGTTCATAGGGCCCAAACAGTATGCGCCGCGCCGGGTGGGGCGCCAGTATTTTCGACGTTGCCGGATCGAGGGCGATGTCGACTTTATCTTTGGCGGCGCGCGTGCCTACTTTGAGGGGTGCGAGATCCGCTCGCTTAACCGCGATATGGATGTCAACGGGTATGTAACGGCAGCCTCCACGCCTAAAGGCGAGCCGTACGGATTTGTGTTCCACGGTTGTTCGTTTACAGCACCGGATGGCGTGGCGCCGGATTCGGTCTACCTGGGCCGTCCTTGGCGCGAATGGGCGCAAACTGCGCTGATCGATTGTTGGCTGGGGCGACATATCAAGCGCGAAGGCTGGTGGGATTGGAATAAACCGGCGGCGCACAACTGCGCGCAGTATGCTGGCGCGATCCTGCATGGGCCGGCGGGCGATACTACCGGCTGGGTGCCGTGGGCGAATGAACTCGATGTGATGGCTGCCGCCGGGTACGCCCGCGAACAGGTGCTTGCCGGTGCGGACGGCTGGGATCCCGAGGGCGGCGACGGTGATGCGGTGGAGACGGCTGGGCTATCTGCCAATGGCCGCACCGTGCACATCGAGACGTACTGCGAAGACGAACCTGCGCTGCGTGCCCGGCTGAAGCGCGAGGGGCGCTCTGCCGCATTTGCGGGCAAGACCCCTGCAGACTTTGAGGCGTGGAAGATTGCGACCAGGACTCGCCTGTACGATGTTTTGGGCCTTTCGCTTATGGACCGCGTCCCGATTGAGATTCGTGAGCTCAGCCGTGTGCGGGTTGCCGGCGGCATCGTGCGCACCCATGCGATGCTGCAGGTGGAGCGCGACGTTTGGATGCCGTTCTACCTGCTCGAGCCGCAGTCGCCTAAGCTCGATGCGCGCGGCCGCAAGCGTTGCTATATCTGCCCGCATGGCCATCAGGGAGCAGGCGCCGTAAGTGTTGCGGGCGTGACGGGCGTGCCGGCGGTCGATGATGCCGTGCGTAAGTTCAATTACGACTACGGTCTGCGTTTGGCACGCATGGGTTACGTGACCGTCTGCCCCGACGCGCGCGGCTGGGGATACCGTCGTGACTGGAAGGGTCAGGGCGATGACAAGAACGGCTACCTGCGCGGTACGTGTCTGAATCAAGCACGTATGGCCGAGCCGCTGGGTCTTACGGTTGCGGGCCTCAACGTCTGGGACAACATGCGCTTGATCGATTACTTGGAGGCGCGCGGCGACATTGCCATGGATGACCTGGGTTGCTTTGGTTTTTCGGGTGGCGGCTACATGACGTTGTACCTGGCCGCACTCGACCCGCGTGTGCGCAAGGCGTTTGTCTCGGGCTATCTGTACGGTGTCGACGATTCGCTGCTGCATCTCAATGGCAATTGCAGCTGCAACTACACACCCGGACTTTGGCGCTTACTCGACATGGGCGATATTGCCTCGCTCATCGCGCCGCATCCGCTGCTGGTGCAGAGCTGCGAAGAGGATCATCTGAACGGTTCGCGCGGGCTGAAAAATGTTGACGAGCAGCTCGAGATTGTGCGCGATGCCTACAAGTTGCTGGGTCGCAGAGATGGCCTGCGGCACGAGGTGTGTCCGGGTGAACACCATCTGGGCGTGGCACATCTTGCCGAGAATATCGAATGGCTTGATTCGCACGTTGCGGCACGCGCCCGTGCATAGCCCCTCGGCATGCTGCGAATTAACGGTACGTTCCTGTATGACCGCCGATGGGCGGATGAGGAGAAGATTATGGAAACGAAGAGCTTGAGTGAATCGACCGTTTGCTGCTTTGGCGATTCGACCACCTGGGGCGACAACGGCTGCGGTGGGGGAGGCAACGACATTTCGTGGACCTCGCACCTGGGCGCGTTGCTGGGAGGCGCGGTCGTCGAGAACTTTGGCATCAAGGGTTCGCGTATCGCCATCAAGGCTGACCGTACCGATTCGTTTGTCGAGCGCCTGGACGGTATCGACGATGCGGCCGATATCTACATTGTCTTTGGCGGCGTCAACGACTTTAGCCGCAACGTGCCGCTTGGCGAGTTGGGCAGTACCGATGTGCATGAGTTCTACGGTGCGCTCGATTACCTGATCCGCACCATCACGGCACGCTCGCCTCGGGCAAAGCTCGTGTTTATGACGCCGTGTAAGACGAGCGGTAAGCACGAGAAGGATATCCCGGCAAGCGACGAGCTCAACCACCTGGGGTTGACGCAGGCCGCCTACGTGCGAGCGATGCTCGAGGTCTGCGACCGCTACTCCGTTCCGGTGATTGACCTGTATGCGCAAAGCGGCATCAGCCCGTTTTTGCCGGAGCACCGCGAGCTCTATATGCCGGACGGTCTGCATTACAGTCCTGCCGGCTATGAGCGCCTGGCGCATCGCATCGCCGCGGGCTTAGCCGCCGTTTGCCGTTAAAAGTCTGCCGTTCGCGGGGAATATAGGGTTAACGTTCACCCTATATTCCCCGTTCGCGTTACACTAGGGTTAACGTTCACCTATCGTTTATGTCAGAGGGGACAGCAATGGGTTGCAATCAAATCCTGGACCGTTATATCGAGCAGTTGATCGAAACCTCTACGCCGCAGGCGCCGGCTTGGAATATCGAAAAGATTCGCGCCGGCAAGGAGAACACCTGGAACTATATCGACGGCTGCATGATCAAGGCGCTCATCGAGCTGTACGAGATCACGGGTGAGCAGCGCTACCTGACGTTCGCCGATGACTATATCGATTTCTTTGTCCAGGACGACGGTACCATCAAGCATTACAACCCGCAGGAGTACAACCTCGATAACGTCAATGCGGGCAAGACCCTCTACAAGCTGTATGACCTGGTGGGCAAGCCCAAGTACCGTGCCGCCATGGACACCATCTACCGCCAGCTCGAGACCCAGCCGCGCACCAAAGAGGGCGTGTTCTGGCACAAGGCCGTCTATCCCAACCAGATTTGGCTCGATGGCATGTACATGGCGCAGCCGTTCTACATGCAGTACGAGCTGAGCTTCCACAACCGTCGTGCCTGCTCGGACAGCTTCCATATGTTCCAGGTCGTGCATGACCTGATGCGCAACCCCCTCAACGGTCTGTACTATCACGCTTACGACGCGAGCCGCAAACAGTTCTGGTGCGACCCGGTCACCGGCCTTTCGGCTAACTTCTGGCTGCGCGCCGAGGGCTGGTTTGCCATGGCGCTCATCGACACCTGGGAGCTTATGCCGCCTTCGATGTCGGCCGAGAAGGACGAGATCCGCAAGATGTTCCACGATCTGATCGACGCCATGCTGCCGTATCAGGACGAGAAGACCGGCATGTGGCACCAGGTTATCAACCTGCCCAATATCGCCCCCAACTACCTGGAGGAGTCGGGCGGCGCCATCTTTGCCAACGCCATCATGAAGGGCGTGCGTCTGGGCGTGCTGGGCGAGCGTTACTACCAGTACGGCCGTCGCGCCTTCGACGGCATCTGCGAGACCTGCCTGTCCGAGTATGACGGGCAGCTGGCGCTCGACAACATCTGCCTGGTTGCGGGCTTGGGAAACACCGCGCACCGCGAGGGCACGTTTGATTACTACATGAGCGAGCCCGTGGTCAAAAATGATGCAAAGGGTGTGGCGCCGCTGGTGCTTGCCTATATCGAGACCATGCATCACGACAAACTGGCCGGTAAGCGCGATCCGCTCGCCCCCTCGGGCGTGTGCTCCATCGAGGACCCGTTTGGCGGATACACCCCGGGCATCAACGCTCATAAGGGATGTGAATAACGTGGGGGCTATTACTCCGGGCGTACGTTTGCACGACCTTCCGCAGGGGACCGTCGAGGAACGCATTCGCATGGCGGGAGAGCTGGGCTTTTCGTGCATTCAACTGCCGAGCAAGGTGCTCTACGCATCGATGGGGATCGATCGAGGCGGCCTGACCCACGAGCTTGCCGACCATTTGCGTGCGGTGCTCGACGAGGCGGGCGTTTCGGTCGCCGTGCTCGGCTGTTATAAGAATCTGGCGACGCCCGATCGCCAACAGCTCATGGATAACTTTGCCGAGTACGAGGCATGCTTGAACTTTGCCCAGATGCTCGGCGGATGCCCGGTTGGCACCGAGACCGGTCGCCCCAATGCGCAGAACCGCGTTGCTGACGACCGCACGACTGATGAGGCACTCGAGGCTTTTATGGACGGACTCGCACACGTCTGCGATCGGGCCGAGGCCGTGGGCGGTCAGGTTCTAATTGAACCCGGTTGGAACGAGACGGTCAACACGCCAGATCGCTGCCGTGAGGTGCTGGAGCGCGTCTCGAGCCCGTCGCTCGGCGTGATCTATGACCCAGTGTCGCTGCTGCACCCCAGCGTCGTTGACGAAGCGCAGGAAATCACCGCGCGCATGCTCTATTTATGCGGCAGCAAGATTCGCGTGCTGCACGCCAAGGATTTTGAGGTCGTTGATAACGAGGACGAAGCCGGTTGGTGCGACGGTACGGGTTCACGTCTGGTGTGTCATGGCGTGGGCGAGACGGGCCGCTATGACTTTGAGCCCGTAGTGGCCTGGGCGGCTGCCGCCTGCCCTGGGATTCCCTGCGTGGTCGAGAACAGTGTGCCGGCGACGGCGGCTGACTGCCTGGCGACACTCGAGCACATGTCCGCTCGCTGCGGGGCTTCGCATCGCGAGTTATAGCATTGGCTTTTGCTGTGTCGGCAGATTGAGATTACCTGTATGGGGGCGGCGGTGAAGGGTCTTTATCGTCGCCCCCATTGGATTGCATTAAAAAGGGGAGTTGCGTGGCTATCCACATTGTCGAAGAGGCGAATCGTTGCCTAGGTTGTAAAAGGGCGTTCTGTCAGATTAAGGGCTGCCCGGTTCAGACGCCTATTCCGCAGATCATCGACCTGTTCAAACAGCGTCGTCTAGAAGAGGCGGGCGAGCTGCTGTTCCAGAACAATCCCATGAGCGCGGTCTGCTCCATGGTGTGCAACCATTCGGGCCAATGCGAGGGTGCTTGCATCCAGGGCCGCAAGGGCGCACCCGTACATTTCTCGAGCATCGAGAACTATATCTCCACGGCGTATTTGGACCGCAAAGAGTGGAAGGCCGCACCGTCGTGCGGCAAACAGGTTGCTGTGGTCGGTTCCGGTCCCGCCGGTATTACCGTGGCCATTAAGATGGCCCAGCTAGGCTGTGCCGTCACGGTATTTGAACAGCGCCCCGAGATCGGCGGTGTGCTGGAATACGGTATCCCCGAGTTCCGCCTGCCCCGTGCGCTCGTGCAAAAGTACCGTCATGTGATGTGCTCGCTTGGCGTGCGCGTGCGCCCCTCGACCACCATCGGTGGCGCGCTGCATATCGACGATCTGCTGCGCGACGGCTACGATGCGGTCTTTGTTGGTACCGGTACCTGGCGTGCCCGCAAACTGGGCATTCCCGGCGAGTCGCGCGGCAACGTGCTGTTTGGTATCGATTACCTGGTCGATCCCTCGAGCGTGGCGATCGGGCAGAACGTGGCGGTTATCGGCGCCGGTAATGTGGCCATGGATGTGGCCCGCACGGCGCTGCGTTCGGGTGCTCGCAAGGTCACTGTGTATGCACGCTCGCGCCATATCTCGGCCATCGACGACGAGGTCGAGCTGACCGAGCTTGACGGTGCCGAGATTGTGTGCGGCAAGGCGATCTGCGCCATCGACGATAACGGTCCGGTGTTCGAGACGGCTATCTTTGACGAGGACAACAACGTGGTGGGCTACGAGGAGGAGCTCGACCATGCGTCTGCCGACACAGTTGTGATTGCGGCGTCTCAGGTGCCCAAGGACAAGCTTGTGCTTACGACGGGTGGCTTGGAGACCGACCATCGCGGCCTTCTTTCGGTCGATGAGAACGGCATGACTACCGTGCCCGGTGTCTTTGCCGCCGGCGACGTGGTCAACGGCCCGCTCACCGTGGTCCATGCTGTAGCCTGCGCCAAACTCGCCGTCGAAGGCATGACCAGCTACCTGGGTCTCTAGCCCATCCCATCCCATCCATCAGTTGCGGTGAAATACGGACTGTTTTGGCTGTCAAAAGCCTTATCTACTCCGTATTCCACCGCAACTTTTTTTGTGAGGTGGGCTAGAGACGCTGCATGCGGTACCCGACACCCATGTGCGTCTGAATCATCTTGGGGTGAGAGGGGTCTGCCTCGATCTTCTTGCGCAGGGTGCGCATGAACACGCGCAGGCTCGCCAAATCGCTGTCCCAGCTCGTGCCCCATATCTCGCGGGTGATGAAGGTGTGGGTGAGCACCTTGTCGACGTTTTTCGCCAGAAGGACGAGCAATTTGTACTCGGTTGGGGTGAGCGAGAGCTCGCGTCCGTCTTTCGTCGCGTATCCCGCGGCGTAGTCGATATGCAGCGGACCGTTGTCAAACGTGCTCGCTTCTGTCGACTCGCTCGACGCCATCGAGGAGCGCCTCAAATTCGCACGGACGCGCGCGAGCAACTCATCCACAGAAAAGGGCTTGGTGAGGTAGTCGTCTGCCCCTGCGTCAAGTGCTGCAATCTTGTCGGAATCTTCGGTGCGCGCCGAAATGACGATAATGGGGACTGCCGACCAGCTTCGGATCTTCGTGATGACCTCGATACCGTCAATGTCGGGAAGGCCGAGGTCGAGCATGATGAGGCTGGGGCCGTGCGACACCGCATCCATGATGGCGGCCTGGCCGTTGCAAACCTTGCTCACGACATAGCCGTGGAGGTCAAGCGCGGTCGAAACGAGGTTTTGAACGGTCAGGTCATCTTCGACCAGGAGGATGCGTGGCTTAGCGGCATTATTCATGAATCTCGATCTCCTCGGCGGGCAGGGTAAAACGGAAGACGGCCCCATGGGGGTGGTTGTCGCGAACTTCGATGACGCCGCCATGCGCCTCCACGATGGAGCGGCAGAGCGACAGCCCAAGGCCGATGCTTCGACGCGAATCCACGGGCCGCGTATTGCTTGAGGTGAAGAAGCGCTCAAAGATATGAGGCTTGTCGCAGTCTGCCACACCCGGCCCATCGTCTGCGACGTCCACCACGACGAACGCACCCTCGCGACGTGCGCTGATGGTGACAGTCGAGTCCTCGGGCGTGTATTTGAAGGCGTTCATGATGAGATTCGTAAGCACCTGCATGATGAGATGGACGTCGATGCGTACCAGCAGGATGTCGTCAGTGTGCTCGATGGTGACGGCACGTCCATGCGATGCTTGGGCGACATGGCTGAGGGCGGCCTCGATGACCTCGTCGATGAGCTCGGATGTGAAGTTGAGGCGAATGGTGCCGTCCTCGACGCGTGTGATGGCGAGGAGGTTTTCCACGGTATCGATAAGCCAGAGGGAATCGTCGTAGATGGCATCGGCGAGATCGCAGCGCTGTTCGAGGCTGAGCTTCTCGTCGCTCTTCCGAAGGATTGCCGCAGATCCGGATATAGCCGTGAGGGGTGTCCTCAAATCGTGGCCGATGGAGCGCAAAAGGTTGGCGCGCAGCTGCTCGTTTTTCGCCAAGACCGCAGCCTCTTCGCGCTCTTGCGCCGCCCGGTCGCTTTCGAGCGCCAAGGCGCATTCACCTACGATAGATAGGACGATCGAATGCTCGAAGGCTTCGATCTCGCGCCCCTCCAGGGCGATGCCGATGACACCGAATACCTTGTCGCCGGTGCGAACCGCGAGGTAGAGACAGTGTGCCTCAGGCAGGGTCCGCGTGCTTGCGCCCGCGCGCTTGTTGTTGGTGTAGGTCCAGGTTGCAACGGCGCGCTCGTAGTCGGTGAGCAGCGACGCGGATCGGTTTTCGGTGCCAGCGGACTCATAGAGCGCTTTGCC
Organism: Collinsella sp.; assembly: GCA_036304065.1. Lineage (GTDB taxonomy): Bacteria > Actinomycetota > Coriobacteriia > Coriobacteriales > Coriobacteriaceae > Collinsella. The sequence goes on from JAXIZI010000010.1 coordinate 52,307, forward strand.
GAGCGTGCCATGTTCGGCGGTGTAGAAGACCACGTCGAGTTTTAGCAGTTTGACGAGTTGGTTCATGGCGACGCGGGCGCACTCCTCCGCGCTATGGGCTTGCTGCAAGAGCTGGTTCGTTTCGAGGAGTACGCGCGTTTTGAATGCGTTCTCGGCGGAGGTACGGGCGTTGTCGGCGATGCGCGCAGTTAACTCGCCGGCGACCATAGCGGTAGCGAACATGATGCCGAACGTGACCAGATAGCTTCGGTCGTAGCTGGCGAGCGAAAACAGAGGCGTGACGAAGCAGAAGTTGTAAAGCACTACAGAGAGCACGCTCGATACGATCGTGCAGATACGCCCCGTCGTGGTGACGGCGGTCAGCAGGGCCGTGAGGATATAGAGGGATATGATGCTGGAATCGGCAAATCCCAGATGGCGGAAAGCCGTGCCGATCGCCGTGGCGACAAGAGAGAGGGCCAGCGTGCGAAGCACGTTTCGGCTGTTGGGCGGCTGCAGGGCGAGCGTACGGCGGCGTCCTTTGGGCCGGGAGGGCGGAGTCGACTGGTCTGGAATGATGTAAATGTCGAGGTTCGGGGCGAATGTTATGAGCTGTTCTACGAGAGATTTGCGGCCAAAGAGGGCCTGACGGACGCTGCTGCGCTCGCCCGTGCGCCCCATGACGATCTTCGAAATACCCGACAGGCGCGCGAACTCGGAGATCTGAAACGCGATGTCGTCGCCATAGACGGTTTCCATATGTGCTCCGAGCTGCTCGGCTAGGGCGATATTGGCTGCAAGCTTGGTACGCTCATTATCGCTCATGGCTTGCGTGTGCGGGCTCTCTACGAACAGGGCGACGAGCTCGCTGCGAAACGCTTTCGCCATGCGCGCGGCGGCACGGACGATGCGGGGATTGGTCGGCGCCGGGGAGACACAGACTAAGATACGCTCCCTGGTGTAGTAGTCACGGTTTCCCAGCACGCGTGCGGCGTCTGTGAGGTGGCCGGTGCGATCGGCGCAGCGGCGCAGCGCGATTTCTCGGAGTGCGGTGAGGTTCTCGACGGTAAAAAAATGCTGTTGCGCTCGGGCGGCTTGCGCGGGACGGTAGACGAGGCCGGCGCGAAGGCGCTCAAGTAGGTCTTCGGGCTCTATGTCGACGAGCTCGACCTGGTCGGCATCATCGAAGATACGGTCGGGGATTCGTTCGCTCACGACAACGCCGGTGATGGATGCAACCATGTCGTTTAGGCTCTCGATATGCTGAACGTTCACGGTCGTATAGACGTCGATGCCCGCATGTAGAAGTTCCTCGACGTCTCGATAGCGTTTGTCGTGGCGAGACCCCGGCGCATTCGTATGGGCGAGCTCGTCGACAAGGATGAGCTGAGGGGCGCGTTCGATAGCCGCATCTAGATCGAACTCGCTGAGCGCAATGCCGTTGTGCTCGATGAGTTTACAGGGCACGTTCTCAAGCCCTTGTGCAAGATGGGCGGTTGCCGGACGTTCGTGCGGCTCAATGTACCCCGCGACGACGTCAACACCTCGCCGCTTGGCGGCGTGGGCGGCTTGAAGCATCGCATAGGTTTTGCCTGCGCCGGCAGCGTAGCCAAAGAAAATCTTGAGGTGTCCCCGGCTGGTTCGAGCGTCATCGGCGACCTCGTCTTTCTCAATTGCCTTGAGGATGAGGTCTGGATTGACGCGAGTGTCCGATGCGTCGCGCTGCATAGCGTAGCCTTTCTGAAGCGTTGTCCATGCGTGCATACGCGGTGAGGACGCCACTGTATGCTCGCGAGGTCGAGTATAGGCGCACTGCAGCCGCAATAGTGCTTTCTACCTGCATCTTTACGGCATCTTAAGGACGTGGGCCCCGGCCCTCACGCCTCTTTAATCCCTAGAAGCGTTTACTGTCCCCAGACGCTTGCGAGAGCAGGCGTCCGAGACATCGGACCGCGCGTGAAAGGGGCGGTAAATGGACATCCTCAGTCCCATCATCGGAGTCGTCTGCATTGGACTCTTTATCTATTACATCTACATTCTGATGAGGAGTGATTCGTAAACTATGGATGCTGCGATTCAGTACATCTTGTACTTTGCCGTGCTCGTCGTCTTGGCCGTTCCGCTCGGTCGGTTCATGGCCCATATCATGGATGGTGAGCATACGTTCCTGTCGCCTGTGTTTGCTCCTGTGGAGCGTGGCGTCTATCGTCTGCTTCGCATCGACGCGGCAGAGCAGATGGGGTGTAGGCGCTATCTGGCGAGCGTGCTGGTCTTTTCGGGGATCGGCCTCGTGGCTCTTGTGGCACTCCAGGTGCTTCAGTCTTTCTTGCCAGGCAATCCCCAGCACCTGCCGGGTGTGTCATGGGACCTGTCGTTCAATACGGCTGCTTCCTTCATAACCAACACCAACTGGCAATCCTATTCCGGTGAGACCACCCTGTCCTACTTTGTGCAGTTCATGGGCCTCACCGTGCAAAACTTCTTGTCCGCCGGCACCGGTATTGCGGTCATGTTCGCGCTCATCCGCGGTTTCCGTCAGGTCAAGGAGCAGGGTCTGGGTTCCTTCTGGGTCGACCTCACCCGCACCGTCCTGTATGTGCTCATCCCGCTGAACCTCGTGTTCGGCATCTGCCTGGCTGCCGGTGGCGTTATCTCCAATTTTCAGCCGGCTCAGAAGGCTGAGCTCGTAGAGCCCGTTGCTGTCCAGCCTAATGCAGACGGCGGTTGGAGCGTCATCGACGGCGCCCAGATCGAGGGCGACACGGTCAAGGTCGACGGCAAGGTCGTCGAGGGCGCCCGCGTGGTCACCGAGCAGTTTTTGCCCCAGGGTCCTGCGGCCAGCCAGGTTGCCATCAAACAATCCGGCACCAACGGCGGCGGCTTCTTTGGCGCGAACTCTGCGCATCCGTATGAGAACCCCAATGCCTTCACCAACATCATCGAGATGACCAGCTTGCTGCTGATTCCGGTCGCCTGCTGCTTCACCTTCGGCATCGGTGTCAAGAATGCCAGGCAGGGCAAGGCCATCTTCGCGGCGATGTTTATCCTGCTCGTGGTCTTTACCGGCATCATCGCCGTTAACGAGCATATGGGTACGCCGCAGCTGGCAGATGGCGGCGCGGTCAACATCGAGATGACCGATGGCCAGGCGGGCGGCAACATGGAGGGCAAGGAGAGCCGCTTTGGCATCGCCTCCTCTTCTACCTGGTCCGCTTTCACGACGGCTGCTTCCAACGGCTCGGTCAACTCCATGCACGACTCCTACACCCCGCTCGGCGGGTTTGTCCAGATGCTCCAGATAGCGCTGGGCGAGGTGGTGTTCGGCGGCGTGGGCTGCGGCCTGTACGGCATGATCGGCTTCGCCATCCTCACGGTATTTATCGCCGGCCTTATGGTCGGCCGCACGCCCGAGTTCCTGGGCAAGAAGATCGAGCCGACCGAGATGCGCTGGGCGGTGGTTCTGTGTCTCGCCACCCCGTTCGCCATTCTGGTGAGCTCCACTATCGCCTGCATGGTGCCCGGTCTTGTCGACCAACTCAACAACGGCGGGGCGCATGGCTTCTCCGAGGTCCTGTACACCCTTACTTCGGCTGGCGGCAACAACGGCTCCTCATTCGCCGGCATGAACTGCAACATCCCGTGGATCAACGTGCTGCTGGGTATCGAGATGCTGTTCGCGCGGTTCCTGCCGATTGCGGGCACGCTCGCCATCGCGGGCTCGCTGGCCGGGAAGGGCAAGGTCGCCGAGGGCGCCGGCACGCTTTCCACCACCAATGCCATGTTCGTGTTCCTGCTGGTATTCGTCGTTCTGCTGATTGGCGCCCTGAGCTTCTTCCCGGCGTTGGCGCTTGGTCCCGTTGCCGAATTCTTCCAGATGGTTGCGTAAAGGAGTCGCAGATTTATGGCTATGCAAAAAGACATGATGAGCCGCGCGGTGCGCGATTCATTTGCCAAGCTTGACCCCCGTGTCCAGGTCCAAAACCCGGTCATGTTCCTGGTGTGGCTGTCGGCCGCCATGACCTCCATTCTGGCTATCGCCTCAATTATTGGGGTACAGGACGCCGACGTCCCCACGTACTATGTGATCGCCATTGCCGTCATTCTCTGGCTGACCGACCTCTTTTCAAATTTTGCCGAGGCGCTTGCCGAGGGCCGCGGTAAGGCGCAGGCAGATTCCCTGCGCGCGGCGAAAAAGGACGTCGAGGCCCATCGCATCGAGTCCGTCGAGGATAAGGACCGTTTCACGGTCGTTCCCGGTACCGAGCTCTCACGCGGGGATCTGGTGGTCGTGCGCGCCGGCGAGCAGATTCCGGGAGACGGCGATGTCATCGAGGGTGCCGCCTCGGTTGATGAGTCGGCCATCACCGGCGAGTCTGCACCCGTGGTTCGTGAGGCTGGCGGCGACCGTTCTGCCGTCACTGGCGGCACTACCGTGCTTTCCGATTGGATTGTGGTGAAAATTACCAGCGAGCCTGGCCAGAGCTTCCTGGATAAGATGATCGCCATGGTCGAGGGCGCCGCCCGCAAGAAGACCCCCAACGAGGTCGCGCTCGAGATCTTTCTGGTTGCTCTGTCCGTCATCTTCATCCTCGTGACGATCGCACTGTATTGCTACTCGAGTTTCTCTGCAGGGCTCAACGGTATGGCGAATCCCACCGCTGTGACCACGCTCGTTGCCTTGCTCGTCTGTCTGGCGCCCACCACCATTGGTGCGCTGCTGTCCGCCATTGGCATCGCCGGCATGAGCCGACTGAACGAGGCCAACGTGCTGGCCATGTCCGGCCGCGCCATCGAGGCCGCCGGCGACGTCGACATCCTCATGCTCGATAAGACCGGTACCATCACCTTGGGCAACCGCCAGGCCGCTGAGTTCATTCCGGTCGACGGTGTCGATCCCGCGGAGCTGGCCGATGCCGCGCAGCTGTCCTCTCTGGCGGATGAGACCCCTGAGGGCCGCTCCATCGTCGTGCTCGCCAAGGAGCAGTTTGGGCTGCGCGGCCGCACACTCGAGGATAAGGGCATGGAGTTCATCCCCTTCACCGCGGCGACCCGCATGTCCGGTGTGAACTACGCCGACAGCGAGATTCGCAAGGGTGCGGCCGATTCCGTTCGCGCTTATGTGGAGGCTGCCGGAGGAGTGTTCTCGAAGGAGTGCGACGAGGCCGTCGAACGCATTGCGAAGGTGGGCGGCACCCCGTTGGTCGTGGCAAAGGACCGATGTGTGCTGGGTGTCGTCTACCTTAAGGACATCATCAAGTCCGGCGTGAAGGAAAAGTTCGCCGATCTGCGCCGCATGGGTATCAAGACCATCATGGTGACGGGTGATAATCCGCTGACGGCCGCCGCCATCGCAGCCGAGGCGGGCGTGGACGACTTCCTGGCCGAGGCCACCCCCGAGGGCAAGCTCGAGAAGATCCGCGCGTTCCAGCATGAGGGCCATCTGGTCGCGATGACCGGCGACGGCACCAACGACGCGCCGGCGCTGGCGCAGGCGGATGTCGCCGTGGCCATGAACACGGGAACCCAGGCTGCCAAGGAGGCCGGCAACATGGTCGACCTCGACTCCAGCCCCACCAAGCTCATCGGTATCGTGCGTATCGGCAAGCAACTGCTCATGACCCGCGGCTCGCTCACGACCTTCTCGGTCGCCAACGACGTCGCCAAGTATTTCGCCATTATCCCGGCGCTATTCTCGCCGATCTACCCCGGGTTGGACGCCCTCAACATCCTGGGGCTCACCAGCCCGTTGACTGCCGTGCTGTCCGCCATTATCTACAACGCGCTGGTCATCGTCGCGCTGATTCCTGCCGCCCTGAAAGGCGTGAAGTACCGCGAGCTTTCGTCCGGCCAGCTGCTGACCCACAACCTGCTGGTGTGGGGTCTGGGCGGTATCGTGGCGCCGTTCGTATTCATCAAGATTATCGACATGCTGCTGGCCTTGTTCGGCATTGGCATGATGTAGACGGAGGTTTGTATGTTCAAAGGTATCGCATCGCGCGCACTTGGCGTGTTCGCGCTGTTTACCATCGTCTGCGGCCTGGGATACACGCTCGTGGTGACCGGCGTCGCGCAGCTTGCGTTTCCGTACCAGGCGAACGGATCGCTTATTACGGTCGACGGCAAGGTTGTGGGTTCCGAGCTCATCGGCCAGAACTTCGATGATGAAGCCCACATGTGGGGCCGCATCCAGAACGTGTCAATTGTCGAAGGCGAAGACGGCGAGCTCATGGCGTACGGTGCCCCGTCCAACCTGTCCCCGGCGAGTGAGGAGTATCGGCAGCTGATAGATGCGCGCGCGAAGAAGATCCGCGCCGCCAATCCCGATGCCGATATAGACGCTGTGCCCGTCGACCTGGTGACGTGTTCGGGGTCCGGCCTCGACCCGGAGATCTCTCCGGATGCCGCCGAGTACCAGGTCCCGCGCCTTGCCAAGGCCACGGGCAAAAGTGAGGACGAGGTGCGCGACATCATCGCCGCGTGCACCAAGGGCCGTTTCCTCGGCGTGTTCGGCGAGCCCACGGTCAACGTGCTCAAGGTGAACCTTATGCTGGACGGCGCGCTGTAGGCGGGGGAGTGGCGGATGAGGGCATGACTGACTATCTGAGCCCTCAATTCCACCCCGCCCATCAGTTGCGGTGAAATACGGACTGTTTTGGCTGTCAAAAGCCTTATCTGCTCCGTATTCCACCGCAACTTTTTGGGGGTTGAGCAGAGACTAGGGGAGCGCGTGCGGTCGGGTGCTGTGCGGTTGCTGATACGATAGGTACGTCTGCAAGTGCCGCCGAGCGGCTCAAACGAAAGGAACCCTGTATGGAGTCCTCCGCCTACCCGATGCTCTTTAGCCCGATCAAGGTCGGTACGACCGAGGTCAAGAACCGCGTCTTTATGCCGCCGGTGTCTACCAACCTGGCCGATCATGGCTATGTGACCGACGATCTGGTCGACCACTACCGTGCTCGCGCCAAGGGCGGCGTGGGCCTGATCATCACCGAGGTCGTGACGGTCGAGCCCACCTATACCTATCTGCCGGGTGACATGTGCTGCTACGACGACACGTTTATCCCCGGCTGGGAAAAGCTCGCCGCGGCCGTCCACGAGTACGGCTGCAAGATTATGCCGCAGCTCTTCCACCCCGCCTACATGGCCTTTAACATTCCGGGCACGCCTCGCCTGATCGCTCCGTCCTTTGTGGGCCCGTCTTACGCCCGCGAGGCACCGCGCCCCATCACGGTCGACGAGATTCACGAGCTCACGCATCAGTTTGGCGACGCTGCCGTGCGTATGCAGAAGGCCGGTGTCGATGGCGTCGAGGTCCATGCGGCGCACGCCCACGGCATGCTCGGCGGTTTCTTGACCCCGCTCTATAACAAGCGTACCGATGAGTACGGCGGCTCGCTCGACGCCCGCATGCGCTTTTTGCTCGAGGTCATCGCCGAGATTTGCGAGCGCTGCGGCAAGGACTTTATCATCGACGTCCGCATCTCGGGCGATGAGTACACCGATGGCGGTCTGACCCTCAACGACATGATCTACGTCTCGCGTCGCCTGGAGAAGGCCGGCGTCGACATGATTCATGTGTCGGGCGGCACCACCATCAAGCGCGGTTCCGCGATTCCTGCCGCCGGCACGCAGCAGGCCTCGCACGCTGCCTGCTCGCGCGAGATCAAAAAGCACGTCAACATTCCTGTCGCCACCGTCGGCCGCATCAACGAGGCCTGGATCGCCGAGGAGCTGATCGAGGACGGCGCTGCTGACATCTGCATGATGGGCCGCGCCAATCTGTGCGATGCCGAGTTCTGCAATAAGGCCGCTGCCGGCAACGCCGACGACATCCGCCCCTGCATCGGCTGCCTGCGCTGCCTGAACGGCATTATGTTTGGCAAGCGCATCTCCTGCACCGTCAATCCCGATGTTGAGCGCGACGAGGCCGGCTACGAGCCTGCCGCCGAGGCCAAGAATGTGCTCGTTGTGGGCGCTGGTCCTGCGGGCATGGAGGCAGCCTACATTGCCGCCAAGCGCGGCCACAACGTGGTGCTCGTTGACAAGCAGGATGAGCCGGGCGGCGAGATGCGCATCGCGGCCGTTCCGCCGGCAAAGCAGGAGCTCACCCGCGTGATCAAGTATCAGTACCGTCGTCTGGCCGAGGCGGGCGTGAAGTGCATATTTGGCACCGAGCTTACTGCCGAGGACATTCAGCGTGACTACGCGGGCTACGAGGTTGTCCTGGCTTATGGCGCCGAGCCCATCGCTCCGGCTTTCATGCAGGGCTTTAAGCAGGTTATGACGGCTGACGACCTGCTGGGTGGCAAGGCTTTCCCGGGCAAGAAGATCGTCATCGTGGGCGGCGGCACCGTTGGCTGCGAGACGGCCGATTACCTGGCCCCGCTGGTCAACGACCTGTCGCCGGCCAATCGCGATGTCACCGTCATCGAGATGACCAAGACGCTCGCCGCCAACGAGGGCGGTGCCGGTCGCGCGGTGCTCATCACGCGCATGCTCTCCAAGGGCGTTCACGTGCTGACCGAGGCCAAGGTGACCGAGATTACCGAGGACACTATCAGCTACGAAAAGGACGGCGAGGTCCACACCATCACCGGTGCCGATACGCTGGTGCTTGCCATGGGCTATCGTCCCAATACCAAGTTGGCCGACGACCTTGCTGCAGCCGGCGTTACCACCCACGTGTTGGGCGATGCCAACAAGTGCGGCAACATCCGCGACGCCATCGGCGATGGCTACAAGGTTGCTTGCGAGCTCTAGTCAACCCCTTGGTGCATGTGAGGCCTATCCCCGCGGCGTCAGTCGGTAGATAGCAAAAAGCGGCGGTCGTCCCGTACATGGGACGACCGCCGCTTGCGTTAGCTTCAATGAGTCGTGCGATTAGAGGCCCAGGATCTCCTTGACCTTGGCGATGATGGCCTCGTCGGTTGCGTTGGCAAAGAAGTACTCCTGGAAGTGTTCGCCGGCAAGTGCGCCCTTCACCAGGTCCTGATCGATCTCGCCCAGAACGTCGACGAGCGGACGCATAGTCACAGCGCGGACGCCGTCGAGGATCTTCTTGTTGCGCTGCTCGGGCTCAACACGCTCGGCAGGATAGCCGTTGCCCGAACCAAAGCCAAAGAGCTTCTCAAAGGTGTACTCGAGGTTGAGCTCCTGGCCCCAGCCGTTCTTGAGGGCGAAGGGCATGGCGACAGCGTTACCATCGTTGACCTGGGCAAAGGTGTAGGCATCGAGCGGGTCGGCAACATGGCCGCACAGCACGCCGGGGAAGGAGTTGCAGGCGAGCATGGCGCCCTCGCCGGTGCCACAGCCGGTCACGACGTAGTCGGCAGCGCCGGAGTTGAGCAGCACGGCGGCCAGGATGCCGTTCTGCACATAGGTGAGGGGCTTGGAGTCGGCGTCGGCATACATGCCATAGTTAAAGACGGTGTGGCCCATAGGCTCGACAACCTTCTTAAGGGCAGCCTCAATCATAGGGTTCTTGGAGTTCTGAGAGTTTTCGTTGATCAGAGCGATTTTCATTGCGAATTACCTTCCTATTTCTAACTTGCGGTGAAATACGGACTGTTTTGCCTGATAGAAGCCAAAACCAATCCTTATCTCACCGCAACTCAAATGAAAAACGAGTGGATGAAACCTGATATGGGCAGTTGCGGCGACGCTTATTGAGGCTGCTTTCCAATGTATGCGAGGATTCCACCGTCGACATAGAGGATGTGGCCGTTGACGAAGTTCGATGCATCGGAAGCCAAGAACACGGCGGGGCCCTTCAGGTCCTCGGGCGTGCCCCAACGGGCTGCTGGCGTCTTGGCAATGATGAACTGGTCAAACGGGTGGCGGCTGCCGTCGGGCTGCGTCTCGCGCAGCGGTGCGGTCTGCGGCGTGGCGATGTAGCCGGGTCCAATGCCGTTGCACTGGATATTGGCCTCGCCAAACTCCGAGCAGATGTTCTTGGTGAGCATCTTGAGTCCGCCCTTGGCCGCGGCATAGCCGGCGATGGTCTCGCGGCCCAGCTCGCTCATCATCGAGCAGATGTTGATGATCTTGCCGTGGCCCTTGGCGATCATGCCGGGCAGGCAGGCCTTGGACACGATAAACGGTGCGTTGAGGTCAATATCGACGACGCGGCGGAAGTCCTCGGCGCTCATGTCGAGCATCGGGGTGCGCTGGATAACGCCGGCGTTGTTGACCAGGATGTCGGGCGTGGTGCCAAAGTCGGCCTCGATCTTGGCGATGAGCTCGGCAACGACGGCCTCGTCGGTGACGTCTGCCACGTAACCATGAGCCTCAAAGCCCAGCTCGCGGTAGTGCTTCTCGGCCTCGGCTACCTTGTCGGCGTGACGTGCGTTAAAGGCGATCTTGGCGCCAGCCTCTCCGAGCGCCTCGGCGATAGCCATGCCAATGCCATAGGTGGCGCCGGTTACCAGTGCGACCTTGCCGTCCAGACGGAAGCTGTCCATAAGATCAGACATAGCGATCCTTTCAAAAGAAACGTTCATCTATATAAGTCTTGCTTTTCATACAAGGTCAGTATAGGAGAAGAGGATGATTTAAAAATCAGATTCTCCTAAAATCAGGTGAACGTTCACTTTTAAAAGGTAAACGGTGATTTCGCCCTTGCCGCGCGGACGTTTATTCGCTCTGTTCCTGCGTGCCCTCTGCGATCATGTTACGGTTATACACCAGGTGCAGATACATCGCGTCGTGCGCGGCGGTGGGATTGCGCGAGGCGATGGCGTCGGCCACATCGCGGTGCGTGCGGATAGTTTCCTCGACGAGCTTTTTTCCGGTCACGTCGATAAAGAGGGGGACGGATGCCTTGAGCACGCCCATCAGGCGGGGAACGACGAGGTTTCCGGAGCTCTCGGCAATGGCATTGTGGAACGCGGTGTCGGCGGCGGAGTAATCCTCACCGGCCTCGGCCAGGCGCTCGGATTCGTCGCAGAGCTCTTTGATACAGACGACCTGGTCGTTGGTTGCGTGCTCGGCCGCCATGCGTGCCATCTGCGGCGGCGCCACGGCCCTCTCGCACGTCAACGATGCCGGTTTTTGGATGTGCTCCTCGTTCCTGGAGATTGACGAGAAGACCACCCTCAAGTCCTGGACCGTTATGGAGACGCTCATCGGCCTTTCGGGTCTTGCCTGCGCCCTGGTGATTTCGTTCTTCGCCTAGTTCGCGTAGCTAAGCATCTTTTGCCGAGCGCATCGCTCGGTGCCCATTTACACCTGATTCATTAACCAACGATTGGTACAACCGTTCAAATCAAAAGAGGAGAGCATCATGGACGAGAAGACCAAGGCACAGATTCAGCAGGAGGCAGCCGACCTGGTTGCCAAGCTGCAACCGCGTTCCGGCAAGTTTCGCACCATCAGCCCCGAGATGGACCCGCTGCGCCTGGGCTCTGGCTGGTCTATCGAGGATCTGGACAAGCCGCAGGTCATTATCGAGTCGACGTTCGGCGACTCGCACCCGGGTTCTGCCGGCCTGTTTGAGCTGGTCGAGGAGGTCCGTGCTGGCGTTGCCGAGGCTGGCGGTCACGGTGCTCGTTACTTCTGCACCGATATCTGCGACGGTGAGGCCCAGGGACACGACGGCATCAACTACTCGCTGCCCAGCCGCGACATGATCGCCAACATGATCGAGATCCACGCCAAGGCCACCCCGTTCGACGCCGGCGTCTTTGTCGCCAGCTGCGATAAGGGCCTGCCTGCGAACCTCATGGCCATGGGCCGCATCAACATCCCCTCCATCGTCGTTACCGGCGGCGTCATGGATGCCGGTCCCGATCTGCTGACCCTGGAGCAGCTCGGCGCGATTTCTGCCCGCTACGAGCGCGGCGAGATCTCCCGCGAGGAGCTTGAGTTTGCCAAGCACAACGCATGCCCCAGCTGCGGCGCCTGCTCCTTTATGGGCACCGCCTCGACCATGCAGGTTACCGCCGAGGCCCTGGGCCTTATGCTTCCCGGTACCGCCCTGCTGCCCGCAACCAGCTCCGATCTGCGTGAGTTTGCGCGCGAGGCTGGCCGTCAGTCCGTGTGGCTCTCCGAGCACAACCTGTGCCCCCGCGACATCGTGACCAAGGAGTCCTTCGAGAACCTCATCATGGTCCACGGCGCCATCTCCGGTTCCACCAACTCGCTGCTGCACATTCCCGCGATCGCCCGCGAGTTTGGCATCGAGATGTCCGCCGACGATTTCGATCGCCTGCACCGTGGCGCCCACTACCTGCTCAACGTTCGCCCCGCAGGCGAGTGGCCGGCGCAGTTCTTCTACTATGCGGGCGGCGTGCCGCGCATTATGGAGGAGATCAAGTCGATGCTCCACCTCGACGTTATGACCGTCACCGGCAAGACTCTTGGCGAGAACCTCGAGGACCTCAAGAACAACGGTTACTACGAAAAGTGCGGTCGTTACCTTGAGAAGTGGAATCTCAAGCGCGAGGACATCATCCGTCCGTTTGACCAGGCCTTCGGCACCGACGGTTCCATCGCCATCCTTCACGGCAACCTTGCCCCCGAGGGTGCCGTCGTCAAGCACACCGTCGTTCCGCGTGAGATGTTCCAGGCTACGCTCAAGGCCCGTCCGTTCGACTGCGAGGAGGACGCCATTCACGCCGTCCTGACGCATGAGGTTAAGCCCGGCGATGCCGTTATCATTCGCTATGAGGGTCCCAAGGGTTCCGGAATGCCCGAGATGTTCTACACCACTGAGGCTATCGCCAGCGATCCCGAGCTGGGTGCGAGCATTGCCCTGATCACCGATGGCCGCTTCTCCGGCGCCTCCAAGGGCCCGGCTATCGGTCACGTTTCGCCCGAGGCTGCCGTGGGCGGCCCGATTGCCCTGATCGAGGAAGGCGACCTGATCCAGATCAACATCCCCGAGCGCTCGCTGTCCATCGTGGGCATCGCCGGCAAGGAGATGGAGCCGGCCGAGGTCGACGCCGTCCTGGCCGAGCGTCGCGCCGCCTGGAAGCCTAAGGCTAATCGTTACACCTCCGGCACGCTCAAGTTCTTTATCGAGCATGCAGTTTCCGCCATCCAGGGTGGCTACATGGAGTAGCGCCCGGGCGCATCAAATTTCCCCTCTCATAGATGCGTGGCACGAAAAGCTCCGAGCTCACACGAGTTCGGGGCCTTTTTCGTCTGGATTGGGGACGCATAGCCGGACGAAAGCGTGTTGTGTTTGGCGTAAAACCATACGAAAGTGCAATTTGCGTCTTATTTCCGAACGTAAAACAGACGAAAACCGTTTACGTCTGCTTTAAATCCGTACGAAAACGGTTTTCGTCTTGCAGGGCAGTTGCCGTTTCTACAGTTCAACTTCCAGTTCGGCTTTGTGCTCGTAGAGGTAGTCGCGCATGTAGGGGATGGCAAATGAGACCTTGCCGTACGAAGGAGCCTCGATAATCGATTCTCTTAACAGGCGGCTGCGGACGGAGCTCACCTGTTGAGGCGTTTTGTTTAGGGCGTCGGCAACCATGCTGGTCGAGCTCGTCTGCCCCAAAGACGCCATGCTCAGCAGATAAGCGATGCACGTGGGCGGAATGCGCTGCAGCGCGGGCTCAATCACCATGGCGCAGAAGCGTTCGCGTGCCGTTGCAATGCCGCGCTCGGCTTCTTCTTCTCCAATAATCGCTGTATGTGCACGTCTTGCCAACTGCCATGCGTAGTATCCAACGAGTTGGATCATGAAAGGATAGCCTTGCGTTGCCTCGGCAAGTTGGCCGGCAATACCTGGCTGCAACTCCATGCCAGACGCTTCAATGGTTTCCTCGAGGGAGTACGACACTTCGGTTACTGCCACAGCCTTCAGATCAAAGGGGAGGGCACGGCGCAAAAACGTAAGTGTCTTTCCGTTGATGATGCTTTCAATCATCGAAGGAAGCCCAGCAAAAACAAAGGCGATATCAAGGTCTTCGCCGATAACCTGCTGAATCGCAATGGAGAGCGTTCGGACCTCATCGAGCTCTGCGTCTTGAACCTCGTCGAGAGTGATGAGCAGGCCATTTCCATTCTTGGTTATTGTCTGTCTCATGGCGTCGCGTAGCGATGGGCCGATTCGCTCAATATCTATGCTGCCGATGGATATGCCAGCTACGGTGGGCTCAAATCTGGCGTGTTTGGCCTGGAATTTGGGCTGCAGCTGTTCGAGAATGCGCTGGCAAAGTCCCTCGGTTGCGACCTCTTTTATGACCGTCCAGCCACGGCTTTGCGCCAAACGTGAGCACTCGTCAAGGAGGACCGTCTTGCCCGTTCCACGGACGCCGGCTATGCGCATTAGGCGCCCCGGGGCACCGGGCCCGTTGACGAGGCCCTCATTGAATTCTTCGAGCACATCTTCGCGGCCGATAATCGTGGGAGGTGTTTTACCTGCTGTGGGCTTAAAAGGGTTTGTTTGCATGTGAGCCACCTTTGCTCAAGATATAGCAAGATATAGCAAAGTATAGCAAGATATAGCAAAGTATAGTGAGATATAGCAAAGTAAGCGCTACTCGCGGGTTTTGCGGTGGTGCTATTTTCCAAATGCCGCGCGGATAAAGCGCTGGACGAACAGCTTGTTGGCAACTCACGAGGGCTCGGGGTGCCAATTTGGGGTGCAGTAGTGCTGCGCCACGAAAAGGGCCTATCTACTACGTTTAAGCCGCAGGGGTCAACCATAGTCGGCTTTTTCGAAAATCGACAAGCTCTCTACCAGCGGTTTTGTTTTCGCACTTTTCAGCATGGTCTGGGCTCTCCGCGTTAACGTAGTAGATGGGCCGCTTTTGTGGCAAGGGGCCGACCTGCGGCCCGGGGTGGCCAAAAAGCCCCGTCCCAAAAAGACTGTTGGAAGTTGCGGTGGAATAGTTCCTGTTTTTGCTGCTGAAGGCCTTGAACAGGAACTATTCCACCGCAACTTATGAGGGGGCGGGGGATGCGATAGTATTGCATGGTGGTATTCGACTAACCGAGGACTTATCCGAGGGCTTTATGGAACAACACCAGCATTATCAGAGCCTGCAAGATCAGGCATACAACGCATTGCGCTCCAAGATCATCTATGCCGAGCTCAAGCCCGGCACGCGCCTTTCGGCGATTGGTCTGGAAAAAGAGACAGGAATTGGGCGTACGCCCATTCGCGAATCCTTTGTGCGCCTGCGCGAGCAGGAGCTGGTCGAAACACGTCCCAAAAGCGGCACCTACGTTTCTAAGATCAGCATGGAACACGCCGAGAATGCCTGTTTCTTGCGCGAAAAGCTCGAAAGAAGCGTACTCATTAAATGTTGTTCGGCTGCTACGCCCGAGCAAAAGCAGCGGCTTGAGCAGATTCTTGCCGAGTCCGAGTCGCTCGACCATGGCGAAACGCGTCGCTTTTTCGACCTGGACAACCTGTTCCATGAGACGTGTTTTGCGATTGCCGGCCGTCACATGTTGTGGGATTGGATGAAGAGCGTCAATACGCACTTTGAGCGATACAACTGGTTGCGTATGGTGTCGCAGGATCTGGACTGGGAGCCGATCCGTGGGCAGCATCGCCGGATTCTCGAGGCCATTAAGAAGGGCGATACCGACACGGCGAGCTATCTGGCAGAGACGCATTTGCATCTAATGCCCGAGGAGCAGGGTCCGGTTATTGCCTTGCATCCCGACTACTTTGAGCTGTCCAAAGACTCGGCCATCTAACTCGTTCCCTTCATTAGTTGCGGTGAAATAGGGATTGTTTTGCGGCTCTGATGGTGTAAACAGTCCGTATCTCACCGCAACTGCCGGGGTACTATCGGGGCACGAAAAAGCTGCGGCGCCGCTTGGAGGAAAAGACCGGAAGCAAGGGTCCATTCCTCCAGACGGCGCCGTAGCTGTTTTGGTGGCTTGGCTTTTGTCGAAGTGGCTCTGCTGGGCGTGGTCGCCAACCGAGCAGGAAAAGCGGTTCGGGGGCGTGTCGCTTCCGTCACGTTCTATCAGCATACAAGACGGTTTCGGTTCTTGTTCGTGACGGAAACGGCGCGCTTCCGAGCCGCTTTAAAAGAAAGGGGGCGAGGTCTAGGGCACGCCCCCTTTCACGATAGAGAGCTAAACCTAGCCGCGGACCTTCTTGACGACGTCCATGGCCTCGCGGGCAATCTGCTCAACCTTGGAGAAGTCGCCGTCGGCAAACAGGGCCGGCTTGACCATCCAGGTGCCACCGCAGGCGATGATGGCAGAGGAGCTCAGGTACTCCTCGACGTTGGCGGTGCTCACGCCGCCGGTAGGCATAAAGCGGTGACCAACAAACGGAGCGGCGAGGGCCTTGATGGTGTTTAGGCCGCCATACTGGGACGCGGGGAAGAACTTGGTGACCTTGAGGCCCAGGTTCTCGGCTGCGGTGACCTCGGAGGGAGTCACGGTGCCGGGAAGGACGGGCAGGTCGATGTCGATGCAGTGCTTCACGACGTTCTCGTTGTAACCCGGGGAGACGATGAACTTGGCACCGGCGGCGCGGGCCTGCTCAACCTGCTCGACGGTCAGGACAGTGCCGGCGCCAACGCACATCTCGGGCTCGGCCTCGGCCATAGCGGCGATGCACTCGGCGGCGCAGGCGGTGCGGAAGGTGACCTCGGCGGACTTCATGCCAGCTGCCATAAGGGCGTGGGCGAGCGGAGCGGCGTCCTCGACCTTGTCGAGCACAACGACCGGCACGATGCCCAGGGACTCAAGCGTGGTGTAGAACTGATCGAACATGATGTTCCTTTCGATGTGTGGCGCGCATGGGCGCGTGATTGCCAAATGTGCTGGTCAGGAGCCGATTTTGGATTGGTTATCGGAGGCACTGCTTGGGGTTCAAGCAATTCCAAAACCGGCTGCTCGACCAGTCATGTAGGAAATGCCAGGCTAAACCGGAATGGGACTGGTGGTTTTGCCCGGCCGGAGGAATCGGGGAGCGGGCCGCAGGGGTATGGGATTGGAAAGCTGCGGCCCGCGGAATGGGGAACGAATTAACGGGCGACGCGGGTGCCACCGTCGGCGGCGGATGCCGCGGCTGCGATCTCGTCTGCGGTCACCAAGTTGGAATCGCCCTTGATAGTGAGCTTGAGGATCGAGGCTGCAATCGCGTAGTTGACAGCGTCCTGCGGGTCAAAGTCGTTGATGAGGGCATGGACGAGGCCGGCGTTGAAAGCGTCGCCGGCGGCAACGCCCTCGAGTACGTGCACGTCGTGAGCAGGGGAGAACCAGTGCTCGCCGCTCTCGGCCTCAAAGAGCATGCCCATCCAGATGGAGCGCTCGACGCAGGAGATGTTGCGGACGACCGAGGCGACCTTCTTGCAGCCGTACTCGGCGCAGATCTGACGGGCCATCTCGACATAGGTGTCGCGCTCCTCGATGCCGTGGGCAAGGGAGCCAGAGACGCAGGTCATACCGAGGCCAGCAGGCGCATCCTCGTCGTTGGCGATGCAGATGTCGACGAGCGGCAGGAGTTCCCTCATGGTGGCCTGCGACTTCTCGGGCGACCACATCTTGCCGCGATAGTTCACGTCACACACGGTGGTGATGCCCTTGGCGCGGCAGGCGGCGAGCGCATCCTTGCAGGCGGCGGCCATCTCATCGGAGACGGCGGGGGTCACGCCGGAGAAATAGAAGACATCGATGCCCTTGAGGATCTCGTCCCAGTCAAAGACGTCGCGCTTGGCCATGTTGATGGCAGAGTACTTGCGGTCGTAGACGCAACCGTTGCCGCGCTGCGAGGCACCGACCTCAAACACATAGGAGCCAAGGCGGTCGCCCTGACGCACGACGCGCGTTGTGTCGACGCCGTAGGCCTTCAGCGAACGCAGGGCGCACTCGCCCAGACGGTTGGCCGGGACAACGGAGACGTAAGCGGCCTTGTCGCCCTGGTAGGCCAGGGAAAGCGCAGTGTTGGCCTCGGCGCCGCCGTAGCGGACGTCAAACTCGGTTGCCTGCTCAATACGCAGGTGGTCTTTGGGTGAGAGTCTCATCATGATCTCGCCGAAGGTAAGAACCGTTTTACCCATGGTCGCGCAGCTCCTTTTACTCGTGCGTACACCTTTGATATGGCGTTGGCACGCAGGTGCCAAGACGGTAGGGTGCGTCTTTGCACCTGCGTGCCAACGCTCGCCGAAATCGGTTTACGAAATCGGTTTCGTTTCGAGTTGTAGTATACTCACTTACAGCGTTTTGCAAGCGAGATTTTTAAAAAAATGCCTAAAATGGCTCAGACTGCTGACAATTGGGAAACGGGGTGCGCCATGGCGCAGATGAGAATCAAGGACATTGCCGCCGAGGCGGGCGTGAGCCCGGCCACGGTCTCGCGCTATCTCAACAACCGCCCCGGGCAGATGACCGAGGAAACCCGCGCTCGCATCGCGGCGGTTATCGAGCGCACCGGCTATCGCCCACGTGCTGCCGCGCGCAATCTGCGCAGCTCGCGCACCAACCTCATCGGCGTGATCCTGGCCGACATCGCCAACCCGTTCTCCAGCGCTATGCTCGAGGGCCTTTCCGCCAGTGCCGCCGCGCGCGGCTGCTCGCTCATGACGGCCATTAGCGGCAACGATCCCGCCAAGGAGGCCGAGTCGCTCACCAGACTTATCGATGCCGGCGTGGACGGTCTGGTCGTCAACACCTGCGGAGGCAATGACGAGGCGATCGCCGCGGCAGCGGGACGTCTGCCTGTTGTGCTGCTCGACCGCGATGTTGCCGACGGCGGTGTCGATCTGGTGACATCTAACAACCGTGAGCTGGTCGCTGGCTTGGTAGACGAGCTCGCCGCCGTTGGCAGCGAGCGCCTGTGCCTGCTCACTGAGGCAAGCGACGACAGCCCCGTGCGTCGCGAGCGTGCCGAGGCCTTTGCCGACGAGCTTTCGCGACGCGGCCTTGCGGGCGAGGTCGTCACCTTGGCCGACGGTGGCGCCACGGGTGTCGGTCGCTTGGACGAGACCATCCGCGGCTATGCAGGCAAAAAGCTCGGCCTCATTGCTGTCAACGGCTTGGTCTTTCTGCGCCTGACCGAGGCACTGGCACAGCTTGGTCCCTCGCTGCCGGCAGGACTCAAGATCGCGACGTTTGACGACTACCCCTGGAACCATGTGCTCTTTGGCGGCGTCACCACGGCCGCGCAAGACACCCTCACCATTGCCGAGCGCGTAGTCGAGCGCCTTTCCGAGCGCATCGACGTTGTTACCACCACCGTGGGCGAGGCCGCAAAGCTGGCGCCCAAACGCATCGAGATCCCCGGCCACATCGAACACCGCGCATCAACCTCGCGCTAACCGCTCGTTCGCAACTGCCTGTTCGCGCACGTTTTTTGAGCGCTTGATACGCTTTAACCCTGCGGAAACATTTTTCTGCGATAGTATCTGCGATATAGACCAGTCGAAACCCGCCCGAAAGAAAGGGGAGCGACATGAACCAGCAGAACATCGATTACGTACTCCGCTCCGTAGAGCAGCGTGACATCCGCTTTGTGCGCCTGTGGTTTGTCGACATTCTCGGCCGCCTCAAGAACTTTGCCATTAGCCCCGAGGACCTCGAGGTCGCTTTTGAGGAGGGTATTGGCTTTGACGGCTCCGCCATCGAGGGCTTTGCCACGCCCGAGGAAGCCGACATGCTGGCGTTTCCCGATGCTTCGACCTTCCAGATTTTGCCGTGGCGCCCGAGCCACAACGGCGTCGCCCGCGTGTTCTGCGACGTGTGTACCCCCGACCGCAAGCCCTTCGCCGGCGACCCGCGCGATGCCCTGCGCCGCATGTTCTACAAGGCCGAAAAGGCCGGCTATCTGCTCAACGTGGGCGCCGAGCTGGAGTATTACTATTTCCCCGACGAGCACACGCCCGAGCCGCTCGACAACGTGGGCTACTTCGATCTTTCGGTGAGCGATGCCGCCCGCGACCTGCGCCGCAACACGGTCCTCACGCTCGAGAAGATGTCCGTGCCCGTGGAGTACACCTTCCACGCCGCCGGCCGCTCACAGCACGGCATGAGCCTGCGCCACGCCGAGGCCCTGAGCATGTCCGACGCCATCACCACGGCCAAGCTCATCATTAAGCAGCAGGCCTACGAGAGCGGTTGCCACGCCTCCTTTATGCCCAAGCCGTTGACGGGCGAGGACGGCAGCGCTATGTTCCTGTGCCAGTCGCTATTCGACCACGACGGCAACAACGTCTTTTGGGGCGAGGACGACGAGAAGTATCACCTCTCCGATATCGCCAAGCACTACATGGCCGGCATCCTGGCGCACGCGCGCGAGATCAGCGCCATCACCAACCCCACGGTAAACTCGTACAAGCGCATCACCACGGGCGGCGACTCCGTGCCGCAGTACGCCACGTGGGGCCTGCGCAACCGCGCGAGCATGGTCCGCATCCCGGTCTACAAGCCCGGCAAGCAGCTGTCCACGCGCATCGAGCTGCGCAGTCCCGATCCCATGGCCAATCCGTACCTGGTCAACGCCGTCACGCTGGCGGCTGGTCTGGACGGCATCGAGCGCAAGCTGGAGCTCCCGCCCGAGGCAACGGCCGAGACGCTCAAGCTCACCGACCGCCAGATGGTCGAGGCCGGCTACACGCCGCTGCCGCGTTCGCTCAAAGAGGCGCTCGACGTGTTTGAGGACTCGCAGTTTATGAAGGATGCCCTCGGCGAGCATATCCACAGCTTCTTCCTCAAAAAGAAGCGCGACGAGTGGCATAAGTTTGAGTCTACGATCACCGAGTGGGAGATCAAGCACTACCTGGCGAACTCCTAATCGCGCCGGCTTGTTCCAGCACGATTGAGCTCATTTCTTTGGAGGCCGATATGTCCGAAAAGAGTGCCCTGTTCATGGCGCGCACGACGCGCTTCCACGAGTTTGCCCGCAGCTTGACGACCACCCTGGGTGTCGAGGTGAGCCTTGCCACACCCGATTCGCCGACTGCGGCGCACGACTTTGACCTGCTGATTCTCGACTCCGACGGCATCCGCAGCGACCGCATCGATCAGATTGCCAAGTGGCTCGACGATCGCGGCGGCGTCCCCATGTTGGTGATCGTCGACGACGAGGCGCTCGGCACCCTGCGCCTGCCGAATCACGCGCATGCCGACTTTGTATGCCCCACGGCGACGCCCAACGAGCTCAAGGCTCGAGCGCAGCGCCTGATGGGCGAGGAGGAGACCGTCGCCGCCGACGATGTGCTCAACATCGATAACCTCGAGATCAACCTGGCTACCTACCAGGTGACGCTCGATGACGAGCCCATCGACCTGACGCTGATGGAGTACTCGCTGCTGAGCTTTTTGGCAACGCACCCCAACCGCGCTTATAGCCGCGAAGTGCTGCTGCACCGCGTGTGGGGCTTTGAGTACTGCGGCGGCACGCGTACCGTTGACGTGCACATCCGACGCATCCGCTCCAAGGTGGGCCCGCAGATCGCGGCGCACATCACCACCGTCCGCGGCGTGGGCTATCTGTTTAAGGACTAGATTTCCACCACAAAGGGGACAGGCGCCTTTGTGGTGGTTTTGACGCAGGTGCGGGTTCCTCTCGAATTTGCAGCAGAACTTAAGCCTTCCTAAAAGATTGCGTTCTCATACACGTTCGCCCGCATATTGGGGTACAACTCAACGTGAACAATGATGGCCCGCCACATGTTTGGCGGGCCTTTGGTTATTTGACGAAAGGATCGCAGCCATGAGCGAGAACGATTCCCAGCGCCCCCAGGATCCGGGCAATGCCGGCGATACTCAGCAGCAGCCGCGCGTGCAGGTGGAGTCGACGCCTGCCGACGGCAACATTCCCTACGTGCAAGCCTACGACACGCAGACCGGCAAGCCGCTGGACGGGCAGCAGGTTGTAAACAAACACACGGTGGTCAAGACCAAGACTAAAAAGCTGCCGATCTTTATTACGGCGCTCGCTGGCTGTGCGTGCGGCGCCCTGCTGGTCATCGCGCTCATTATGAGTGGCACACTCGATATCGGCGGCGGCAGAAACGCCGTGACGGCGGGTGCTTCGGGTTCATCGACGCAAAAGATCACCATCGATTCCGAGGACACCACGCTGGCCGAGGCCGTTTCTGCCAAGGCCTTGCCCTCCGTCGTTTCCATCACCGCCACTTCGAGCGGCAGCCAGAATGGCTCGCTTTCGCAGTCTGCCGACGAGTCGGACAGCTCGGGCAGCGTCGGCTCGGGCGTGGTGCTCGATACCGAGGGCCACATCCTCACCAACAACCACGTGGTCGATGGCTATGACCAGTACGTGGTTACCATGGACGACGGAACCACGTACGAGGCCGAGTTCGTGGGCAACGATGCCTCGAGCGACCTGGCCGTCATCAAACTCAAGGATGCTGACGCCTCAAAGCTCACGCCGATCGAGATCGGTGACTCCTCCAAGCTCAACGTGGGCGAGTGGGTCATGGCGATCGGCTCGCCGTTCGGCAACGAGCAGTCTGTCTCCACGGGTATCGTCTCGGCGCTCTATCGCTCCACGGCCATGAGCTCTACCAGCGGCAATACCATCTATGCCAACATGATTCAGACCGATGCCGCCATCAACCCGGGCAACTCCGGTGGCGCGCTCGTCAACGACAACGGCGAACTCGTGGGCATCAACTCGCTCATCGAGAGCTACTCGGGCTCCAGCTCGGGCGTGGGCTTTGCCATTCCGGTCAACTATGCCAAGAACATTGCCGACCAGATCATCGGCGGCAAGACGCCGGTGCACCCGTACCTGGGCGCCACGCTTTCGAGCGTCAATGCGCTTAACGCCCGCACTAACAAGCTCAGCACCGATAGCGGCGCGTACGTGGCGAGTGTCGTCGAGGACGGTCCCGCCGCCAAGGCCGGCATCCAGGAGGGCGATGTCATTACCAAGCTGGGCGACGACGAGATTACGAGTGCCGATGGCCTGATCATCGCCCTGCGCAGCCACGAGGTGGGCGAGAAGGTCGAGATCACGCTCATGCGCGGCAAGGAAGAGAAGAAGGTCACCGTCGAGCTGGGCTCCGATGAGGAGCTGCAGAACCAGCAGCAGGATGACAGCGCGACCGACACCGGCAACGGCGGTATTACCGACGAGCAGCTGCGCCAGTATCTGGAGGAGCTGTTGGGCCAGCAGGGCCAGGGTCAAGGCTACGGTCAGGGCTACTAGCGAGCCGTATCGCGTATATCGAGGCCAGAGGGGGCTGTCCCATCAACGTGGGGCAGTCCCCTCTTTTCTTATTGATCCGTTGGGGACGGAGGAAAACGGATCATTTGGAAATGGCAAGGGCATGGTTTGATTGCGCGACCCACCCCGGTCTGGCGGCTGCCGATTCGGTGCGGTTGGAAAGGGCGATTTGGCTCCATCGCGACCGGTGGTACTCTTGTATCCGTTTGAAATCGAGCGAAGGAGTGCCGCTATGGAGCAATCGAGCCTGTTTGGTGACGGCGTGGACATCGATACCGAAACGCCCGCGAGCGCGGATGCCGCCGCACCGGCCGATGCCCGTGCCCAGGCGGCAGCGCGCGCGGCCGAGCTGCGCCACGAGCTCGATTACCACGCCTATCGCTACTACATGCTCGACGCGCCCGAGATCACGGACGCCGCCTTTGACAAAATGCTCGTTGAGCTGCAGGAAATCGAGTCGACCTACCCCGACCTGGTGACGCCCGACAGCTATACCCAGCGTGTGGGCGGATACGTGAGCGAGCAGTTTACGCCGGTAACGCACATGGCACGCATGTATTCCATGGACGATGCCATGGATCTGGACGAGCTCGACGCGTGGCTCCAGCGCGCCGAGGATGCGCTCGGTGCCGGCAGCGTCACCTATACCTGCGAGCTCAAGATTGACGGCTTGGGCGTCGCGCTTACTTACCAAAACGGCACCTTCGTACGCGCAGCCACACGCGGCGATGGCACCACGGGCGAGGACGTATCGCTCAATGTGCGTACCATCAAGGATGTGCCCATGCACCTGTCCGAGCCGGCACTCGCCCACATGGGCGCCGACCGCGAGCGCACCATTGAGGTACGCGGCGAGGTCTACATGCCTAAGGGCAGCTTTGTGCGCCTGAACGACGAGGCCGATGCCGAGGGGCGCGACCCCTTCGCCAACCCGCGCAACGCTGCCGCCGGATCCTTGCGTCAGAAGGATCCCAAGGTCACGGCGCGCCGCGACCTCGCCACCTTTATCTATGCCATCGCCGATACCGACCCGCTGCACGTCCACAGCCAGCGCGAGTTCCTCGATTGGTTGCGTAGCGCCGGCTTTAGCGTCAACCCCAACGTGGCTCGTTGCGCCACGCCGGCCGAGGTCCACGAGTTCTGTGCCCAGGCGCTCGAGCACCGCGGCGACCTGGACTACGACATCGACGGCGTGGTCGTAAAGGTCGATAGCTTTCAGCAGCAGCTCGACCTGGGCTTTACCGCCCGTGCGCCGCGCTGGGCCATTGCCTTTAAGTTCCCGCCCGAGGAAAAGCAGACCGTCTTGCGCGAAATTCGCATCCAGGTGGGCCGCACCGGTGTACTCACGCCGGTCGCCGAGTTCGACCCGGTGACGGTCGCCGGCTCTACCATCGCGCGCGCCACGCTGCACAACATCGACGAGATCCGCCGCAAAAACGTGCGCGAGGGCGACACCATCATCGTGCACAAGGCAGGCGACGTAATCCCGGAGGTCGTAGGCCCGGTGCTCGACAAGCGCCCGGCCGATTCGGTCGACTGGCACATGCCCGAGGTCTGTCCCGTGTGCGGCAGTCCCGTGGTCCACGAGGACGGCGAGGTTGCCTACCGTTGCGTGTCCATCGACTGCCCGGCGCAGCTCAAGGAGCGTCTGCTCCACTGGGTGAGCCGCGGCTGCATGGACGTTGACGGCCTGGGTGACGAGATCGTCGACAAGATGATCGCCGCCGGCCTGATCCACGACGTCGCCGACTTCTACCAGCTCACGGTCGACGATATCGCCGGGCTAGACACGGGGCGTACCTATGCCAGCTCCAACAGCAAAAAGGGCGTCAAGAAGGGCGACCCTATCCCGGTGGGCCTCAAGACGGCCGAGAAAATCATCGCCGAGCTCAACAAGTCCAAGAGCCAGCCGCTTGGTCGCGTGCTATTTGCCCTGGGCATCCGCCATGTGGGCAAGAGTGTGGGCGAGGTCATCGCCGAGCGATTCCTGTCGATCGACAAGCTTATCTTGGCGAGCGAAGAGGATATTGCCGAGTGCGAGGGCATCGGTCCCAAGATTGCGGCGAGCGTCAAGCAGTTCCTGGCCGTGCCCGAGAATCTCGCCGTGCTGGAACGCCTGCGCCAGGCGGGTCTGTCGCTCGAGGTCGATTTGGGCGCCGCACACGCGCAAGCTGCAGCTGACGCTGGCGTGGCGGGCGAGCTCGCCGATGCACAGCCACTCGCGGGTCTGACCTTCGTGCTCACCGGCACGCTCGTCAACCGCACGCGCGACGAGGCGGGCGCGGCGCTCAAGGTGCTCGGCGCCAAGGTTTCGGGCAGTGTGTCAAAGAAGACGAGCTATCTGGTTGCCGGTCCCAAAGCGGGCTCCAAGCTCACCAAGGCTGAGCAGCTGGGTGTGCCCGTGCTGGATGAGGACGCACTCGAGCAGATCTTGGCTACCGGTGAGGTACCCCAGGCTTAGTGCATCAATAGTCAAATTGAAGAACCTTCCGGAAGCACGATGCCTTTCGGGAGGTTCTTACTTTGCCGGAACAACCGGCACCGTGATCTGCGTCACGTAGGTCGCGGGGTCGTCGCTGACGATATTGTCGATGAGGGCGATCCTGCGAACCGGTGCCGTCCCAGAGCGATAAGAGATTCATGCAGGGCAGAGGGACCTCACAATGACGGTTCTCCATTGCGGCGGTCTTTATATATAAACATTAACATTAACGTGTATACTTAGCAGTGAAGATATATGTTGAGAGGAGCAGTTATGGTTACCGTCGCGTTTTCGGAACTGCGCCAAAACCTTACGCAGGTGGCCGAAAAGGTTGCCAATGAGGGCGAGGAGGTTGTGGTCTTCAAGCGGAGCAAGCCGTTGTTCAAGATCGTACCGCTCGACTATCAAGGTCCAGTTACGGTGGAATATGACGCTGCCCAGGAGCGTGGGGGCGCAAAACCGATGTGCGGCACGGGCAAGCCCAAGCGCGACGTGGGTACGATGTGGCATCCCAAGATCACCTGGAAGGAGATCCGTGAGATGCTCGCGGAGAATGAGGACTACCAGGAGTATCTCGATATCGTGGCTAACATGCCAAAGGGAACGCCGCTCGATACGATGACGGTTGAAGATGAAAAGCGCGTCGCGAGGGAGCGCTACCTATGAGGGTATTTCTCGATACCAATTTTCTGCTCGATTGCGTGCTTCCGGGCCGGCCGGAGCACGCAGCGGCGCAAACGATTAAGGGGCTCGTCGACGTGGGACTTATCGAGGGCGTTGTTTCGGCCTGCTCTCTCAAGGACGCGTACTACATTCTCACCAAACAGGCCGGCGAGGCGCGCGCCCGCGAGGTAGTGCGCGACTGCCTTAAGAGCTACTCGGTAGAGTCTCTCGACCAAGAAGCTTGTTTTACCTCCGCCTATTCCGATGAGCCGGACTTTGAGGACGGCTGTATCCGTGCGATGGCCGAGCGTGCCGGCGTGGACTTTATCATCACGCGTGACCGCGCCGCTTTTGTGCGCTCGACCATCAAGACCTTCTCGCCTGCAGAGTTCATCCGTGCGTTTCCGATTCCGGAGGAGTAAAACCGCCATATCGGGGACTGTCCTCGACATGGCGGTTCTCCTGTAGCTGACGCTCGTTAGTTGAGCTATACTTCATAATTATGCACATAATTATGATTGGAGTTGAACATGCCCGTTTGCGTTCCAATTAAAGATATGCGGGACACCGCGAAATTCTCGGAGCTCGTTGAAACTACTACTGGTCCAGTGACTGTTACAAAAAACGGCTATAGCAAATTTGTTGTACTTCGATCCGAGGACTACGACCTCATGGTTCAGGAACAGGCTAAGGCTCGTCTGATGGCTCGTATAGCTGTGGCCGAACGGGAGCGTGCTGCTGGTACGGCACGTGATGCCTTTGAGGCTCTCGATGACCTTGAGGCAAAATATGGCTTATAACGTCAAGATTCTGCCTTCAGCTGAACAAGAAGTTGACGATATCGTTGATTATCTATTGGGGCATGGTATTTTTACTGCCCGGCGCTTTCTTGATAAATACCGTAGTCAGCTCCAGCTTCTTCAAAGTGGTGTAGTTGACTACGGCTTATCGAAGTTGCCCGAGCTTGCAGTGCTTGGTTACCATGCTTGCCTCGTTAATTCTTATGTAATGCTTTATTACTACGATAACGAGGACGTTGTGGTTGCCCATGTTTTTCACCAAAGCCAAGATTATGCCGCATTGGTGATATCTAGGAATCGATTCGAGTTGCTGGATGATGATTAGTAAGAACCGCCCGGAAGCACGATGCTTTCCGGGCGGTTCTTACTTTGTTGGGGCAACGGGCACCGTGATCTGCGTCACGTAGGTTGTGGGGTCGTCGCTGATGATGTCATCGATGAGAGCGATCTCGCGTGAGGGACCGGCGGGTGCCAGGCCGTGCTCGCGCATATAGCCGAGCAGCTGCTTATAGCGCGGGCCCGCTTGCCCGTGTGTGCCGCGGAAGCTTATGGTCAGGCACCGCGCGGCGGGTCGCACCTCGACATCGCCCAGGTATTCATCGGTGTCATCGAGCAGCAAAAAGACCTCGTCGTAGCCGTCAAAGTCGCCGGCGGCCAGGCGCTCGGCGCTAATCCCAACGCCCAAGTTGCCCAGAAAGACAAAGGTCTCGTGCTGGCCCTTCTGCAGTTGACGAATCTGCCACTCCAACGCATAGGCGTCGGTAGGGTTGACGCGTTCGCGCAACACGGCGCAGCGAAGCTCGGGCGCATCGATTGTACAAATGGTATCGAGCTCGGTGCTCAGGGCATCGTGCAGCAGGGCAAGCCGGTTATCGATCTTGCACGACACGCGCTCCAACTCACGGCGCTTGCGCTCGATGAGCTCCTGCTGCTGAGCCAGCTGCCGTTGCATGAGGTCTACATCGCGCGTGGTCACAAACTCGCGGATCTGCGCCAACGGCAAGTCGAGAACACGCAGGTGACTGATGGTGTTGAGGGTGGAGAGCTGCCGCGATCCGTAGTAGCGGTACCCACTCGCCGGATCGATGTGCGCCGGGTCCAGCAAGCCCATCTGCTCGTAATGGCGCAGCGTGCCCACACTCAGGTTAAACAGGCGCGCCACCTCGCCAATGCGGAGCAGGCCCTCGGTATGTTCGGTTGGCGAGTCGGCCATGGGACCGCTCCTTTCGGTAAAAAGCAGGGGAGGGGCGCCAGGCTCGCGTCGCCCCGCTACGCCATCAACTTGTCAAAAGCCCCGCGCCGGTTGAGCACGGTAAACGCGACAACACAGATGACTGCCGACAGAATTGACCCGCACGGCGAAGCGATGCCCATGGGAAACAACGTATCGGAATAGGCATTCGACAGCAGCCACGCGCCGGGCACGCGAATGAGCGCCACCGCCAGCACGTTGTGCGCAAAGCCGATGTAGCTCTTGCCATACGCAGCGAAAAAGCCGCTAAAGCAAATGTGGATGCCGGCAAAAATCGCGTCGAAAATATAACTGCGCATATAGCCGGTACCGGCCGCGACTACTGCAGTGTCCTTGGCGAAAAAGCTGATAAACGCCGGCGCCACCAGCCACATCAGCACCGTGATCAGGCAGCCGTACACCACCGAGATCGTCATGGCATCTTTGAGCACCTGACGCGCGCGATCGCCCTTGCCTGCGCCGGCGTTTTGCGCCGTGAGCGCGCTGACGGTGGCACCCATGGAGCTCGGCACAATGAACAAAAAGCTGATCATCTTCTCGACCAGGCCCACGGCGGCGGCGTCGACCAGGCCGCGATGGTTGGCGATGACGGTGATAAACATAAACGCCACCTGGATGCAGCCGTCCTGCACAGCCACGGGCACGCCGATTTTAAGGATGCTGCCGAGCACCTCGGGCTGGGGGCGCAGGTCGCTGCGCTTAACGTGGATGTTTGTGCGGCGGCTCTTGAGCCACACGAGCGCGAGGGCAACGCTTGCCGTCTGGGCGGTCACTGTGCCGAGCGCTGCGCCCACGGGGCCGAGCCCCATGTGGCCGATAAACAGAAAGTCGAGTGCGATGTTGATGATGCACGCCACGCCAATCACGTACATAGGCGAGCGCGAATCGCCCAGCCCGCGAAAGATGGCCGAAAGAATGTTGTACGCGGCGATAAAGGGAATGCCCATAAAGCAGATACGCAGGTAGGCGGCGGTTCCTTCGACCGCCTCGGCCGGCGTGCCAATGAGCGCCACAATCTGCGGGCACAGTGCGAGCAGGACAGCGGCTAGCACCACCGAGACACTCATAAAGAGCGTGATGGTGTTGCCGATGGCGGTCTCGGCGCGGTCAAACCGGCGCGAGCCTACGGCGTGGCCGACGATGACCGTCGTTCCCATGGCCAGACCCACGAGCGTCACGGTAATGATATAGAGCGTCTGCGCGCCATTGCCCACGGCTGTGATGCCGGCCGCGCCGCTAAACTGCCCCATCATGTACAGGTCGGCCATGCCGTAGAGCATCTGCAAAAAGTACGAGAGCATATAGGGCAGGGCAAAGACCGCGATGGTCTTAAGGACATTGCCGCGTGTGAGGTCGTGTTCCATGGGCGGGGCTTTCTGGCTGGGTTCGTTTACGTACCAGTGTAGTGAAAACCCTACAACGATTGTAGAGTCAAGGTTTGTGTTGGCAGTGGGGCGAAAAAAGTCACGCTCCGAGCACGATGCTTTGACCCCTCCGTGCCCCTCACCTCGCCTCAAACCATCACAACATTCGATGTTTTTTGCCAAAATCGGGAAAAGCATCGAATGTTGTGATGGTTTTTCTGCCACTCGACCGGGCGGAAACGCTTTCTTGTGCACGAAGGTGTGCGGACCCGTGGGCAGGGGAATAAGGTTGGTTATCCGACTCCATTGGAGGGCTCATGGACCTGCCGATCGTCCTGTCCCATAAGACTGCCTGGCTGTACCACAACGTGGCGCGCCCGTCCGAGCCGCTCTCGCGAGCAAGCAGCCTATACGATGAGGACTTGCTTGCCAACGAGGCGGAGCCGACCGCGGGCCTGCCCAAATTGGGACTCGATGCCAAGGGGCTGAGGGCTTCAACGGCAGTTGGGATCGTTACCGACTATCTGGTTTCGCTTGGTATTCCGCGAGAAGAACTCAATCATATCGACACGCTCGTCAACTTCGATTTTGAGCGCTCGACGCCGGCTGGATTTAGGTGCCACGTGTTTGGGGCGCCGGTACCTCCAGGCCATCTTATCGAGGTGGCGGAGGGCCTTCTGGTGGTTGATGAGGTCATGTGCTTTGTCCAGGCGGGTTCGTGGATGAGTGAGCCCGAGCGGCTGGAATATGGCTACGAAATCTGCGCCCGTTACCATTTGAACCATCTGTCGACAGGCGATTATATCGAGATGGGGCAGAGGTATACCGTTGCCGACTTGATTGCTTATTGCAATGAGAACCGATCTCGTCAGGGGGCTATACGCGCGGCCGCCGCGCTCAAGCGCGTGCACGATGGTGCGCGGTCGCCCATGGAGACGGCCACCGCAATCATGGTCGTAGCAAAACGTTCCCAGGGCGGGCTGGGATACGCCAAGATCGAGCTCAACCATCGGGTCAATGTTCCCAACGAGTTCAAGTATCTCGCAAAGGCCGGGTATTTCGAGATCGATGTATATGCGCCTGCAAGCGGTACAGGGATTGAATACAACGGCTCGGACCATCTTGATAAACAGCGCAGCGCGTCGGATGCGGAGCGTATGACCGTGCTGAGCGCGCTGGGCTTTAGGATGATCGTCCTCACCGGGACTCAGTTTGCCCACCAGCTGCAATTGCACCGGGCGATGAACGCCATCGCGCTCGCTATGGGCCTTAAGTGCGACCGAAGCGAAGCGTTCCAGAAACGTCAAAACGACCTGCGAGAATTCGTGATTCGACACTGGGACGGCGGCCTTTAGGGGCGTTTTGGTCCTTCTACGGGGTGCCGTGGGCAGGCAAGCCATCACAACATTCGACGTTTATCGCCAAAAACGGGAAAAGCATCGAATGTTGTGATGGTTTGTATGCTGAGGATGGGCTTGGGAAGCCGGTCTTGCTCGAAGCGACCTGTCCTGTCGTACGGGTGTCGGCATGATTCTCTCGTGGGGTATTATGTTTTCCGAAGAATAAAACGCCGCGTGAGGGGAGCCTGCGTGGACGGGCACGTGCAACATGACGGCTTTGGTCGCGATATCAACTACCTGCGCATTGCCGTTACCGACAAGTGCAATTTCCGCTGCATTTACTGCATGCCGGCCGATGGCGTGGCGCCCCGCGCACACGACGAGCTACTCAGCGCCGAGGAAATTGCCCGCTTTGTGCGCCTGGTGGCGGGAGAGGGCATTCGCCGCGTGCGCCTGACGGGCGGCGAGCCGCTGGTCAGCCGCCGTATTATTCCGCTCATCCGCGACATCCGCGCGATTCCGCAGATCGAGGACATCTCGCTTACCACCAATGGTGCCCTGCTGCCCAAGCTGGCGCCGCAGCTCAAAGATGCCGGGCTTAACCGCGTCAACATCTCGCTCGACACGCTCGACCCTACGCTCTTTGGAAAGATCACGCGCCTGGGCCGGCTCGAGCAGACCATGGCCGGCATCGATGCGGCGCTGGCTTGGGGCTTTGAGCCCGTTAAGGTGAACTGCGTTGTTGTGCGCCGGCTCAACCAGGATGTGGCGGCCCTCGCGCGGCTCACGCTCGACCGCCCCATCCACCTGCGCTTTATCGAATACATGCCCATTGGCGACGAGCACACGAGCTCGCATTGTGCCGTAGACCCTCACGCGCCCACACTCAATCCCGAGCTGTGGGACGCGAGCGACACCGTGCCGAGCGACGAGCTGCGGGCGCGCATCAATGTCGGGGCCACCGCGGCGGGACTGGGCGAGCTCGAGCCGCTCGACATCAACGACGCTCCTGCCGGCGCGGGCCCTGCGCGCTATTGGCACTTTCCGGGCGCGGCGGGAACGGTTGGCTTTATTAGCGCCATGTCCAACCATTTTTGTGCGAATTGCAACCGCCTGCGCCTGACGGCCGACGGCAGCGTGCGCCCCTGCCTGTTCAGCGATGCCGAGTATTCGGTGCGCGAGGCGCTACGCCGTGGTGATGATATGCAGGTGCTTTCGATTTGGCGCGATGCCGTGGCCCACAAACCGCAGGAACACGCGATAATTGAGGGCACGCAACGATTTATGTCCCAAATCGGAGGATGATCATATGGCCAAGAGCAGGTACGCCGATGCCACCAAGGCCGCTCGCAGGGCCGCGATGTCTGCCCACAAAGTCACGGCTGCGGCCAGCGATGCCGTTGCAGGCGCGCAGCCGTCTGCCAGCGCTGCCACCGAGCCCGCCCGCGACGCCCGTCGTGACGAGCTGACGCACGTGGACGCCAAGGGCGAGGTGCGCATGGTCGACGTGTCTGACAAGGCCGAGACCCATCGCATTGCCATCGCCGAGGGCACCATCCTCATGCACCCCGAGACGCAGGCCATGGTGCTGCAGGACCGCGCCAAAAAGGGCGACGTACTTGCCTGCGCGCGCGTGGCGGGCATTATGGCCATCAAGCGCACGAGCGACATCATCCCCATGTGCCACCCGTTGCTCATTACCAAGAGCAAGTGCGACATTGCGCCCATCGTTCCGGCGGGGACGCCGGCCGAGGACGTACCCAAGGGCTGGGCACCGGCCCGTGCGGACGGGCAGGTTGGCTTTCATGTGCTGGTCACGGCAGGCGTGACGGGCAAAACGGGTATCGAGATGGAGGCGTTGACCGGCGCGAGTGCCGCGTGCCTAACGATCTATGACATGTGCAAGGCCGTCGATCGCGGCATGGAGATCGTCGACGTTCGCCTGCTGCACAAGGAAGGCGGCCGCTCGGGTGTGTGGGATCGCGCAGAGCGCCAGGCTGCTGCTGTCGAAGCCGTGGGTGCCGCGAGCAACGTGCCCGCGGGCGCACCCGTCGCCGTCGCGCCCGCAGCTCCGACACCGGCCGTCCCCGCGATCGCGTTTATCGGCTACCAAAACTCGGGCAAGACCACACTCGTCGAGAAGGTTATCGCCGAGCTCACCCGCCGCGGCCTGCGCGTGGGTTCTCTCAAGCATCACGGGCACCACGGCTTTGATATCGACGTGCCCGCTAAGGACACCTGGCGCCATCACCAGGCCGGATCAAAGCACGTGGGCCTTATCTGCGCCACGCGTTGGGCGGAGTACGCCGACACGCGCGAGGAGGACGAGATGCCCGCACGCGAGCTGCTGTCGCGTTACAACGATGTCGACGTGGTGATCATCGAGGGCTACAAGACCGAGGGCTTCGACAACATCGTCGTCGCGCGATCCGGTGTCGACCGTCTGCGCGGCAAGAGCTCGCTCGACCTGGTCGACGGTCGCACACTGGCCCTTGCCTGCAACGAGGCCCTGGCGCGTCAGGCCTTCGACGCCGGCTTTGCGACCCGAGCCATCAACATCAACGACGCCCGCGCCATCTGCGACCTGATCCAAGATCACCTTCAGGCTTGACGCTGCGCCGGCCCCAAGCACCCCATCTCGCCCCTCAAGCCGTCGCTCGCGTACCAAAGTACGCGTCGCTCCTCTTTCGGGGCGACCTGGGGCACTTGGAACCGGCTCGCTGCGCTGCCATAACATGCCAAAAAGGGACAGGTTTGTTTTGGCTGTTTTATCTGAGCAAACGTCATTTCCACCACAAAGGGGACAGGCATCTTTGTGGTGGTTTTTGCTTTGGTAGATGTGTGGGACATGCCTTACAATCTACCAAGTAGTTCATGACGGGCGAAAAACGGAGAGAAGGGGCTTGATGCGTCCTTAATGTTTCATGCGGATAGATTGATTTGACAGACGGTGGCGAATGCCCGCCGCCCGTATTCGTATGAAACAAGGAGTCTCCATGCTCTCCTCTCTTTTCTCAAAGCCTCAATCATCGCTGTCCGTGCAGGCCAAGCGTCTGGTGGCGATGCGCTTTCTCATCTACACCGGCTTCCAGACTAGCTACTTTATCGGCGTTATCGGAACGCTCACCTATGCAGACGATGCCTCGGTCGTGGCGACATCGCTGGCTGTCCTTTTTATGAACGTATTCGTGATCTTGGGATCCTTTGCGGGTGGAGCGGCGCTTGACGCTTGGGGTCCGTGCCGGCATTTCCGGGCGAGTATCGTCGGCACGTTGGCAACCGGCGCGGCAATCCTCGCCTTTGGCAGCGCGACCGGCATCGTCTTGCTCGGCGCGGTGCTCCTGGGCTTTGTGATGGGATTTGCCCAGCCCATCGCCACGTCCTATCCGGCCTACCTCACCGACGATCCCGTCGAGCTCAAAGACATTAACTCCGCCATAACCATGTTCTCAAACGTGAGTATTATTGTCGGCCCCACGCTGGGCGGCTTTGTCGCGGCGGCTGCATCGTCACGCGCGGTGTTCGTGCTCATGATGCTCTTTACCGCACTGGCGCTCGTCGCCGGTTGGGGCTTTAGGCCGCAAGCAGGTCGCGTCGCCGCGCGCGAAAGTACTCCCGCGGATAGCAGCACAACGGCAAGTACTGCCAGTCAAAGCTCCGACTTCAGTAAATCCACCCGCGCCACCTTCGCGACCAGCATCAAGACGGTCTTTACCAACAGCGTCCTCGCCCTGCTGTTCTGCATTATTTTCCTTTCGAACTTTGGCTATGGAGCTTTCGATCCGCTGGAGTCGTTCTTCTACCGCGATGTTCTGCATGTCGGTGTTGAGTGGATGGGCTGGCTCTCGTCGGCCAGCGGTGTGGGCGCGGTGCTGGGCGCCGTTATTGCGCTCCGTTTGCCGCCGCATCTGATCAACCTTAAAACGCTGCTCGCGGCGCTTATGTCCGTGGGCCTGGGAAGCCTGCTCTACGTGGGAACAACGTATGTGGGCGTGGCGCTCATTGGCCAGATTGCCCTGGGCGTGGCCTGGGGCGTCGTCAACCCGCTCCACAACACGATCGTGCAAACGACGGCCCCGCTCGAGCAGCTCGGTCGCGTGAACTCGGTCATGGGTTTTGGCAACATGTTCGCCGGCGTGGCCCCGCTGGCGATTGCCCCGTGGCTGGCGGCGACGTTTGGCGTGCAGCAGACGCTCGTTGGTGCGGGCATGGTCGTGACGGCGGTTCCCGCGGCGTTGCTGCTGTTTGGTCGCTGGCACTTGGATCGTGCCGCAAAGCAGTAAAAAACCATCACAACATTCGATGAAAATCGCGATTTTGCCGAAAAACATCGAATGTTGTGATGGTTTGCGCCTCGGGCCAGGCCACCCTTCGGGTCCGGCCACCACAAAGGGGCCAGGCACCTTTGTGGTGGTTTTTGCTTTGACGGGCCGCGCCTGTGCCTTGGTATACCATGTACGCCGTTCACGAATACACCCCACACCGCCGCACAACCCAGAAAGGCCCCCATGGACACCACCTTCAGCCACATTAAAGCCGTACTCTGCGATATCGACGGCACGCTGCTCACGAGCCAGCACACGGTGTCCCCGCGCACCGTTGCGGCGATCCGCGCCCTGCGCGAGCGCGGGGTGCTGTTTGGCCTGTGCACCGGGCGCGACGCCCACGCGACCGAGGCCATGTACGAGCTCTGGGGCATCGAAGGCCTGGTGGACGTGCTCGTGGGCTGCGGTGGCGCCGAGGTCATCGACCGTGCGCACGACATCAACGAGCTGAGCTATCCGCTGCCGGGCGAGACCATCGCGCGCATCTGCAAGCACATGGCGGACCTTCCGGCAACGCCCGTCTGCCCCCGAGACGGCGTGTTCTACGTGCCCGAGAGCAATGCGTGCGTCGAGCACCTGTCGTGCGTCGACGGCGTGCCCTACCAGGTGGTCGATTTTGCCGAGTTTTTGCGCGAGCCGCAGCCCAAGGTGATGTTTACCATGGCGCCCGAGGTGATGTCGCAGGTCATCGAGCGCGCGTCGACGTTTGTCGATGACACTGTTAAGGCGGCGGCTCTGCAAACCACGCAGCGGCTCTACGAGTTCATGGATCCGCGCGTGTCCAAGACACGCGGCCTTGTGCGCGTGGCAGAGCTCAACGGCATGGAGCTCCAGAACATCTGCGTGTTTGGCGATGCCGATAACGACACCTGCATGGTGGCCGACGCCGGCGTGGGCGTGGCCATGGCAAACGGCAGCGACGCCACCCGCGCCGCAGCTGATTTTGTAACCGCGAGCAACGACAAAGACGGCATCGCGATCTTTATCGAGGAGCATCTGCTGTAGCGCCGGGGGAGAACCGCCACAATGGGGATAGGCGCCTTTGCGGCGGCCTCAGGCGATTTGGGCGAGTTGATGCCTGCAATCTGCGCGCAAATACCAATATGGTTGTCTGAACATTACGCTTCTGACTACCGATGAGTTAAAGATATTCTCATCAGTTTGGTAGGGTATTTCTCCCGGTAAATGACCTACAGCTCATGGTCAATTTTCGACTGTTTACAGGATGTTTACTCTTGAGCAAAATGTTATGCAAATAAATCTAATGCCATTAAAAAATGATGGGCAACTAAATTACCAGTAGAAACAAAAAATAGATAGCGAATAAACGAAGGTAAATCTGAGCAATTGTCAAGAGAATTGACAATTCGCTACAAAACTATCGGTTTATTTGCCCAGATGTTCAAACAATCGTTAGAATAGTCATTACTAAGCGTGCGCAATTACAGATTGCGCAGATACGTTTGATAGTGAAAGAGCAAGATCGCGGTCTCTTGGGGAGGAGACATCGATGAAAGCGAATTCAGAAAAAACTAAGCAGAGTAAAAAAGCGACGCGCCGTGTACTGGCAGGCGTTTTGTGCGGAGCCTCCGTGTTGAGCCTGGTACTGTCGCTCGTCATGCCTCCAATCTCGCAGGCCATTGCCAACGATGCCCAGACAGTTTCTACCGCGGAAACTGTAATGGGGGGGGGTTCCTCAAGTGAGTCCGCTGCTGTAGGTAACACCAGCGAGGATGCCGAAAACCAGAATAGCGACGAGACCGATGGCGGCGAGTCTGGCTCTTCAAATAGTGTTGAGCAGGCTCAGAGTGCGAATGCAGCTTCAGCGGGAGCGACGGCCACCGTGAAGCCGGGAATTTACGTTCCCACGCCTATCGGCATCGGTACGAATATCGATGTCTCTACCCCCGATCCCGGCGTGGCCACCTACGTCGGCCGCGACATGTACATCGGTGGTAAACCGAGCAACACTAAAACTCTTGATGCGAGCAACGCCCCCGCCGGCTCATATGCCGCTGAGGCGGAGGGCCTTACCGTGGTCCGTGGCAAGCTTGCCATGAATCCACTCAAAGAGAGCTGGCCCTATGAAGGTATTGGCGCTGGTTTCCGCTTTGGCACCGTTGGTTTTGGTTCCCAGTTCCGTCCTGTCGACGGCAGCACCGTGCTTGCGGTGGCTGGAATCGACAGTGCGATCACCAACATGAGCGTTGGTTACAGCGGCGACTTGCCGGGGAAGACTACCGTTGGCGCTTGGAACAAAGGCGCTTGGGTCGGCAAAGCGAGAACGGCTGACTCCGCTGGCTATGACTACACCGCGAAGATCGCCGGTCCCATTACCTATTGGAATACTAATAACGGGCGCCAGTCTGTGGTGAAAACCCAGGGTTATTGGTACGCGGGCGAGAACGCTCAGGACAGTACCCTGTTCAACCAAGTTAACTTCCTCAAGGACATTAATGGCAAGGATTATTCGAATTACAGCGGAGAGACAGGCTATCTCAACACGCTTTCTAATCAGCTGAATTCGTTTGCGAAGACGGGCAAAGTGAGCTACGGCGTTGCTCCGGCGTGCGATAAGGACAACCGCTACATCATCAACAAGTACAACAAGACGGATTGTAGCTATGGCCTGGTGTTTGATGGGTCGTATAAGGCCATCAATGAGGACTGCGCCGATACGTCGCTCAATGGTAAGCAATTCAAGAATAGCGAGCGTCTTATCACGTTTAAGGGCGACAACACCTCTATGCAGCAGGTGTTCACCATCGATGCTTCTCAGCTGAGCAATACATACAACAACGAGTATTATCGTGGCGTTGATTTCGCATTCGAGGACATTCCCGAGGGCGCCTCGGTTGTTGTGAACGTTACCGGATCTTCGAATATTGAGTTCCACAATGGCTGGCGCTTTTGGTGGAACGGCATCGAGATTTCGCGTGGTTACGAAACTCAATATTCCGGCAAGGCACTGGGTGAAGCATACGCGACGGCTTCCCAGTCCATCATGTGGAACTTTGTCGATACGCAAAGCCTTACCATTCGGGGCGGCATCGCGGGAGAGGACCGCGCGGACTGGGGATACGATGGCGCAACTACCGGTGCCAAGTGGACTGACGACGATCCTGCGGCGGCTATGATCGGATCGATTCTCGTTCCCAACGGAAGCTTCGACGACCATGTGACCACCAATGGTCGTGTGTACGCCGGCGCCGATTTCTCAATGAACAGCCCGAATGTTGCCGCAGCATTTGGTGAGGGTAACTCGGCTTCCGTTATCGATATGGACCAGGAGCGTCACAACTTCCCGTGGTCTGGCTCGTATACACCGGACGGTTCCTCCATTGCATGGAGCAAGGTCGACGCTGCGGATGGTACTAAGCTGCTTCCCGGTTCCTCGTGGACGATATACGGCACTGTCAAAGATGCCAAGAACGGGACGGGTCCCATCGTTACGGTAACGGATGGCGCTGCCAACGATTACGCTTCTACTGATGGCAAGCTTCAGTTCAACTATTTGAACCAGAAGGCCGATCCGAGTAAGGAGATCTCGGATTCTAATCCGGCATTCACCTATTACATCAAAGAGGAGACGGCGCCGGAGGGTTACCAGGTTTCGGACAAGATCTACTACGCAACCATGAACAATGCTGGTGAGTCGGTGAACTATGTCCAGGGCTACGTGGATGAGAACGGGAACGAGGTTCCGTTCACACCTTCTAACACCACGGGTGCCATCGCCAACACCAAGATCACCGGTACGGTGTCTTGGGCCAAGGTGGAGAAGGACGATGCAGAACACACTCCTTTGGCTGGTTCCGAGTGGAAGCTTGCGAAACTGGGTGCCGATGGCTTGGCTGAGGCGCAGTCCTGGACCGTGAGTGACCAATCGACTCCGAGCGAAACCACTTGGGCCGATACCGACGCCAAGGATGGCAAGTTCACATTGGCCGATTTGCTGCCGGGCACGTACACGCTCACGGAGACCCAGGCTCCGTTTGGCTACGAACTGAACAAGAACACCTACAAGTTCACGGTGGACAGCACAAGCGGCTCCATTACGTGGATCGAGAACGAGCAGCCGAACATCGTTGATGGCATTACGTACATCTCCGACTCGTGCTCCGTTACGTCCGTGAAAATCCCGGTGATTAAATCCGTCCGTAATACGGACTGGCCGAAGGATTCCAGCGGTAAATACGTTGCGTTCGACTTCAGCATCGAGGCTACGGGGCCAAATAAGGATAGCGCTCCTATGCCTGACTCGAAGACTATTTCCGTCGCTCCCGCAGACTCCACCAAGGTCAACGACATCGAGGCATCTTTTGGCGAAATCTCGTTCTCCAAAGAGTACCTCGCCACGAACGACGCTTCGAACCCGACGGGCGCCAAGACTTACACCTACACGGTGAAGGAGGTCGCGCCCGACGCCGATGCCATCGACAAGCTCCGCTACTCCAAGGCCGAGTACCAAGTGGCCGTCACCGTGAAAGCCGTCTTGGACGAGAAGACCGGCAAGTACTCCGGCCTCACCACTTCCACTACGGTCACGCAGGTAAAGGACGACATGGGCAACACCGTGAGTAACACCATCGGCAAGGACGCCGCGCCCGACGCCATTCCCGCCTCCACCTTCACCAACACCTACTCCACCTCTTTGCCCCTTTCTGGTATGTCGGGCGTCACTCTGACGTACCTTGCCGGCGCGGCGGTGCTTTGCGCTGCTGCGGCCTGGATGCACATTCGTCGCAAGGCGAATGCGAAGGGGGGCGAGCGTCGTGAATAAGAGAGTTTGCTCCTTCCCGATCTTGTTTGCGCTGCTTGCCCTCCTGATCGGCACCTGCGCGGTTGTGTTCCCCGCATCCGCGCAGGCCGCGCCGACCTCGACCGGTTCCATCACGGTGAGCGGCACCGTGGCGCGCAGCTACGACGCCTGCCAGATCTTTAGCGCCAACGTCGTCGACGGCGACAGCGACGCCAAGATCGCCACCGACCTCGCCTGGGCAAGCGACGCCGTGCGCGACGCCGCACTGCCCGTGCTGCGCAGCGCCGGCATGCCCAATTCCCAGACCACCGCGCAGGAAGCTGCCGAGTGGCTCAACACCGATTCCCACCTTACGAGCGCGCTGAGCGCACAGCTCGCTCGTTCCCTCCAAAGCTCTGGCGCCGTGTCCGTGGCCCTTAATGCGGGCACGGCGGCCGAGCTGCCCTGCGGTTACTGGCTCATCGTTGCCGACGACGACGCCATCGCCCAGGGCGAGGCCGGCACAGCGCCGATCTTGGCCCTGGTGGGCGGCGGCGCCGTCACCGTCAAACCCAAGGCCGCGACGCCCAAGGTGTCCAAGCACGTGCTGGAGGACAGCACCGCCGCCTGGCAGAAGGCCGCCGACGCCACGGTCGCCGACGACCTGTACTGGCGCCTCTCTGCCACGGTCCCGGCGGGGCTCACGGCCTACGACACCTATGCGGTGCAGTTCGTCGACACCATGAGCGCGGGGCTCGACCCCTCCAAGGTGGCCGCGAGCATGCGCGTGTACGTGGCGGCGGGCGCGGACGGTGGCTTCGACGCCGTCTCGGCCGGCAAGGACGGGCGCGTCGGCACCGACCCCGCGAAGGGCTGGACCGACATCACGGCCCAGTGCAGGGTCTCGGCCGACGGTAAGACCTTCACCGTGCGCACCGGCGACCTCATCGCCGCGCTCGGCGGGGCCGACGCCTTTGCCGCGGGCGCCCGCGTGGTCGCCGTGTACAACGCGCCGCTCAACAGCGCGTGCAACCACGGCATCGCGAAGGGCAACCCCAACGAGGTCTACCTGCGCTACCCGCGCTCTCCCTTTGCCGACCAGTCGGGCGACGCCGGCTTTACCCACACGCCGAGCGACGACGCGTGCGCCTACACCTGGGATCTCGCGCTCACCAAGCGCGGCAGCGACGGCGACAAGCCGCTTGCCGGGGCGGTCCTGAGCATTACCGACGACCGCGGCCGCACACTGGCGGCCGACGGCACGTGGGATGCGGAGGGCAAGGCCACCGTCACCACGGGCGAGGACGGCCGCGTGACCGTCTCGGGTGTGGACTCGGGCAAGCTGGAGGTCCGCGAGCTCAAGGCGCCCAAGGGCTACACCGCCTTTGGGGGCACGCGCTCCGTGACGGTCAAGGCCGAGGGCCTGGACGTCGACCAGGTGGCCGCCGCCAAGCCCAAGCTCACCATCACGGCCGAGTCGCCCCTGCGCGCCGACAGCGCGGACGGGTCGACGGGCAGCCTGGAGGCGTCGCTCATCAACACGCCCACCGGCACACCCCCTAGCATTACCACCGGAGGCTTTATGCCCTCGACTGGCGATATGGCAATGTACGCCGCGGCCGCCGCAGCGGTCGCCGGAGCCGCGCTCATCGTGGTCGCGCTCCTGGTCAAGCGGGGAGGTGGCAGCCATAAAGAGTAGCTGGCAGCCCCGCAGAGAGCGGGGCGAGACGTAGCGAAACAGATGCTAAGACACAGACAGACAGATTTAGATCAAATGGAATTCGAGCAGAAAGCAGAGGAAAAGAAGATGAGCATGAGCAAGAACATCGCACGCCTGGCAGTGACAGCAGGCCTCACAGCAGCGCTGAGCTTCGGCGGTGTGATGGCCCCGGTTACGATGGCGTTTGCTGATGGTGCGGCGGGTTCGACCGTAACTTTCAATGACCCTACTTATCAAGAGACTACGACCTATAAGGGCATCCAGATCTTTACGGCTAACGTGAACGGCTCTACTGTCACCAATATTCAGTGGGCCGGATCTTCCCAGGCTGAGAAGGATGCAATTCGGGACGCTGTGGTCAGTGCAATTGATGAAGCCGTGAAGGCAGAAGATGCCAACAATAGCTACAGCAACCAAAATGCACAGGATGCTGCCGAATGGTTGAATGACCATGCTGGAACGACTGCAACTACAAAGGTTGCGAACGGTCACGTTTTGAATGTGATTGCGAAAAAACTGAATGCTAAGTCTCTTTCTGGCGCTTGGAAAACGACCAGCAAGGACGATAAAGCCCTTTCTGGTCTCACCGCCGGTTACTGGCTCTTCCTGACCAATAGCGTGGCAGAAGGCTCGGATACCAGCTCGAAAGATGTTTTCACTTCGCCCGTATATGCGGTCGTTGATGGCAAGACCAAGAAAGTGGTGACTCCCAAAAAGAGCGTACCCACCGTCGATAAGAAAATCTTGAGTGCCAAGGGCGATAAAGAGCTCGATGCTAGTGACTCCCATGTTGGACAGGACGTAACGTACAACCTTTACGGCACTATCGATGACAACTACGACACGTACGGCACGTACTTCTATCGGTTCTCCGATCAACTTTCCAAGGGCCTGACACTGCAGAATGGGGCTAAGGTCTATCTCTATGCGAACGAGGCGGCGGCGAAGGCCGATCCGACTCATCAGAACAATACGGGAAAAGATATTACTGACATATTTACCCCGGCTTCTGGATCCGCGGATGCCAACGGCAACGTTACGGCAACTTGGACTTGTGACAACCTTAAGCAGGTAGCGGACGTTACTTCGGGATCCTGCATCGTGCTCTCCTATAAGGCAAAGATTAACAGCGAGGCTGCCATTGGAGACAACGCAGGCAACACCAACACCGCTACGCTTACGTACTCAAACAACCCTATGACCGGCGACTACGGCACGACGGTCCCTGATGAGGTCAAGAGTTATACCTATGGTCTCAAGCTTAATAAAGTTGACCTTGGCACCGAGAAGGCGCTTCCGAATGCGAAATTTACCATCATGGTGAAGACAGCAGCGGATACCAGTTTGCAGGGACAATACGTTCAGTTCGATGGAACCCTTGGGACCGACGCGTACGCGTTCACGACTGGCGATGACGGTGTCATTACTGTCAAGGGCCTCGGTGCGGGAACCTATACGGTAGAGGAGACTGACGCTCCCGAAAATTACGACAAGGTCGCATCTTTTGATTTCACGATTAATTCGAAGAGCGAAAATGAGGCTTCGGGTGAAAACTCGAATGCAGAAAAGTACGTACTAAGCGCTCCGAGCGGTCAGGTCATCATCGGCACGCCGAACGATGTGACGGGCGACAACACGCTTGAGGCTCAAACTGGCACCACCACAAACGCCGACGGTACCTTCAACATCACCGTTGGCGATACCAAGAAGGTTGGCCTTCCCCTCACCGGCCTTAACGGCGTGACCTTCACTTGGATCGCTGGTGGCGCGGTGCTGTGCATCGGCGTGGCGCACCTCATCCGCAGCCGTAAACAGGCTGAGGAGTCCGAGCAGGAGTAACGCTCGCTCACCCATCCCTTTGGCAGGTGGGATGTGATGGCCATGAGACTTGCGGACACTTTTCTCGTCCATCGACGTTCTTGCTTTGCCACTCTCTTTTCGGGGCAGACTCCGTACTGGAGTTTGCCCCGTTCTTTTGGGATAACGCAGCCAGCCTCCATCGTCCGATGCGAGCACGTTCGTCATCGCGTTTCTTGACTCGTATGAGGTTCGGTTTAAGGTCCGTAGGCGCACGCGCGGTGCGGACGGTAGAAGGCATTTGCGCCGCAACAAGCGCAAATAAGAATGCCCGGGGTTAGAGGCCCGGGCATTTAACAAAAGCTGAAAACTAGGCCGCCCGCGCTCCCAAACATTTACGCGGGGTGCGTCGTTTTCTATTGACATTGTATCCCGAATCGCCCAGCCGATCCGGGATATTCTGAAAACTCAAATATGGGCTTAGGCACGAACGGAATCTCGTTAATTCCGAAAATTATGTATAATTCCAATACAAACTGGAATCGAACGAAAACGATGGAAATGAACGAAGCGCTAATCTACTTACAAGAAGCACTAGGCCTCTCCGCCAAGGCCAAAACTTGGCCTGGATTCGCACGCTTGCCGCTGCATCTGCGGGCGATTGAGGTCCGCGCTGTTGACGCAAACGGTTTTTCGTTTTTGCTTGCAAGTTTGCCTACTGGCGTCGGGCTTCCCGAGGCTAAGAGAGTCTATAGCCAGCTAGCCTTGCGTGCGGAGACTCCTGTTGTCGTTTTGTTTCCTGATGCCGATGCACGTCAGCGCAAAGCATTGGTCGCATTAGGGATTCCGTTTGTTTGCCCCGGCAGACAGGCTTTTCTTCCATTTATGGGCACAGCCTGCACGGAGAGGGGCGGTGCCCGGTTTCGCAACCACGCGACCAAGATGTCACCCAACGCGCAGGCTGCCGCAATCTGGGGAGCAGCCCAGGAGCCATATCGTCCCTATGACCTTTGTCGTGCACTTGGGATCTCGGCAAGCCGCGCGAGTGAGGCCATAACCGAGCTTGTTGACAGGGGACTCGCGAGGCGCGAGCGTCGCGAGCGACGTGTCGTCGTGTTCCCTGTTGCCGTTGATCTTCTGCTCAGCGAGCACATGGCAGAGCTCTCCTCGCCTGTCTCGAAGGTCTTTTTTGCAAGGAAGACGCCGCAGATCGACTATCTTGTTGATGCCGGGGAGACGGCGCTCGCTGCGCGTTCGATGCTCGCTGCGCCGGGTATGGAACAAAAGGCCGTCTTAAGAAGTGTATGGCGTCAACTGAGCGACCTCGAAGTCGCAGACGGGGAGTTGCC
The DNA here is from genome assembly GCA_036304065.1 of Collinsella sp. Classification (GTDB taxonomy): domain Bacteria; phylum Actinomycetota; class Coriobacteriia; order Coriobacteriales; family Coriobacteriaceae; genus Collinsella. The sequence goes on from JAXIZI010000010.1 coordinate 97,232, forward strand.
GGATAACGAGACGGCGATGATCCAAGTGTGGCGCTATGCGCCCGTGTTTGCCGGCTCCTCCCGTGTCGACGACATTTCGCTTGCGCTATCTTTGGCGGCCATCGACGATGAGCGAATTCAGCTCGAAGTCGATCGCATGTTTGGAAAGGAATATCCATGGCAAGAAGCGCTGTAGAAGGCCTTCAAGAATTTCAGCAGCATATGCAAGAAACTGCAGGATCGTATGCCCTTATCGGCGGCACGGCATGCGACATTTTGCTCGCGGAGGCGGGACTTCCGTTTAGGGCGACTCACGATTTTGATGTGGTAATTGTCGCCGATGACCGGTTGCCTCAGACGGCAGAAGCTATATGGACTTTGGTGCGTGATGGCGGTTACCGCTGCGGCTGGGGCGAAGGCAAAGGCTCATGTTTTTATCGGTTTACAGAGCCTAAGAGGCCGGGTTACCCCCATATGATTGAACTCTTCGCGAAGTGCCCCGACTTTCTAAAGGGTCGTGAGGGGATTGATGTGGCGCCAATTCACGTTGATGAAAACATAAGCAGTCTTTCGGCAATTTTGTTGGACGATGCTTACTACAGCTTGTTCCTTCAGGGAATTCGGACCGTAGGAGGCGTGTCGGTCCTGGGTACGGAATACATTGTCCCGTTCAAAGCGAAGGCGTATCTCGACCTAAAAGCTAGAAGGGAAGCGGGGGAGAACGTTGATTCGAGGAAGGTAAAAAAGCATAAACGCGATGCGCTGAGGCTTGCTCAGCTGCTTGGCGAGTCGGAAGGTGTCGACCTGGGCGGAGAACTGAAGGACGATATGCTTGCGTTTGTTAAAGATTGCGAGGTGGGCGACGTCAATCTGAAACAGATCGGGGTTGCGGGCGTAACGATGGTGCAGTTGCTCGAGACGATGAAAGCAACATATGGCTTGATCCGTTGAGTGGGGTAACGTGGCCCGGACAGTGCAGTCTAGCTGCGTTGTTCGGCGCGGAACCTCGCAATTCGGCTATTATTTGTTTAGACAACATGAGCTGTAGAGGAGTGACCGGCGATGGTGCAGAGCGCCAAACATATGAAGAGCAATAACGCCGCGGCCAACGGCGGATCAAGCCCTCAGCCCAATCCTCAACCAAAGCCCAAGCGCCGCCGCAAGCGGCTGCCGCGCTGGGCCGACCGGCTCATCACCATCGTCATCATCCTTATTGGCGTGGGCCTTATGACCTGGCCGTGGATCTTGGACCGGCTCGAGGCCTCGGGCGTGTTCAACCAGATCAGCACGGTGTCCAGCACCGTGGACGCGCTGTCTGCCGAGGAGCGCGAGCGCATCCTGCTCCAGGCGCGCTCTTTTAACGAGCAGCTGGCGGGCGAGGCCACCGAGCTCCCTGCCGACCAAATCGAGCCCTACGCTCAGCAACTTATCTTTGACCGCGACCCCATGATGAGCTGGGTCGAGATCCCCTCCATCGACGTGAGCATGCCCATCTACCACGGCACGAGCGAGGAAGTCCTTATGGCGGGCGTCGGCCACCTGGAGGGCACGAGCCTGCCGGTGGGCGGCACCTCGACGCATTGCGTGCTCACCGCGCACTCGGGCATGCGCAACTTGAGCATGTTCGACGACATCCATTCGCTGGAGCCCGGCGACCTGGTGCTGCTGCACACCATGAACAAGACGCTCGCCTACAAGATGGTGGACTCCGAGGTGGTGCTGCCCGAGGAGATGGAGTCGCTGACCATCGAGCCCGGCGCCGACAAGGTTACGCTCGTTACCTGCACGCCCTACGGCGTGAACGACCATCGCCTGCTGGTGCATTGCGTGCGCACCAAGTACAGCAAGAAGGACGTCGACAAGCAAAAGTCGCTGGCCGGTCGCCACTGGGGCAAGCGCGAGTTTGCTGTGCTCATCGTGGTCGTGGCCATTGTGCTGTTGCTGCTGGACATCGTGATCCGCGCGGTCCGCAAGCGCCGTAAGGCCAAGGCCTCGGCATAACATTCTCCAGAACCACCACAATGGGGACAGGCACCTTTGTGGTGGTCGGGGGCTTCCAAACCATCACAACATTCGATGAAAATCTCGATTTTGGCGAAAAGCGTCGAATGTTGTGATGCTTTTCGTTTCGGGCGGGATGGTTTTCGTTGTGGGCGAGACGGTTTTCGTTGTGAACGGTGCGGTTTCGTTGCAGAACCGCCAGTTCGCCGCCTGTCAGTCCGCCGCCCTCGTTACGTTTTCGCTGCATTTGGGTAAAGCGCCTGCTCCAAGTCGGCGTTGCCCTGTATACTAGAGCGGTTTAACTGTTATGCGGAAGGGAGCGCCTATGGCACTCAGCGAGAAAGACGTGCGCGGCATCGCCGAGTACGCAAAGATCGCACTGACCGATGACGAGCTCACCCAGATGACGTCCTACATGAACGACGCCGTCCAGATGCTCGAGCCCGTCTTGCAATATGACTTGCCCGACGTGGAGCCCACGTTCCATCCCATCGGAAGCCTTTCCAACGTGATGGGCGACGACCTGCGCGAGCCCGAGCGCGATCTGCCGCTCGACGTTGCGCTGGAGAACGCCGGCAGCGCGCGTGACCGCTACTTCCGCGTGCCGTCCATTTTGGGAGAGGGGGAGAGCGAGTAATGGCTCAGAGCTTCGATTCCCTTACCGCCGCTCAGATCGCCGCGGGCGTTGCCGCCGGCGACTTTACCGCTACCGAGGTGGCCCATGCCTCCCTTGCCGCCATCGAGGCGCGCGAGGGCGGGGTCCAGGCATTCCTGCAGGTGTCGTCCGAGCTTGCGCTCGAGGCCGCCGCGCGCGTGGATGCCGACCGTGCCGCAGGCAAGCCGCTGCCCCCGCTCGCGGGCGTACCGCTGGCCATTAAGGACAACATGAACCTCGTGGGCACGCGCACCACCTGCGCTTCCCACATGCTCGAGAATTACCAGAGCGTCTACACTGCCACCTGCGTCCAGCGCATGCTCGATGCCGGCTGCCTGCCCATGGGCAAGGCCAATATGGATGAGTTCGCCTTTGGCAGCTCAACCGAGAGCTCGGCCTTCCATCGCACCAACAACCCTTGGGATACCGAGCGCGTGCCCGGCGGCTCCTCGGGCGGCTCCGCTGCCGCCGTCGCCGCGGGCGAGGTCGCGCTCTCGCTGGGCTCGGACACCGGCGGCTCCATTCGCCAGCCGGCGTCGCTGTGCGGCGTGGTGGGCTTTAAGCCCACGTATGGTGCCGTGAGCCGTTACGGCGTGGTTGCCTTTGGCTCGTCGCTCGACCAGGTGGGCCCCTTTGGCCGCACGGTCGAGGATGTCGCGCTGGCCATGAACGCGCTTACCGGCGCGGGCCACGATCCGTACGACTGCACCAGCCAGGATTGCGCCGTCGACTTTACCGAGCACCTCAACGACAGCATCGAGGGCAAGCGCGTGGGCATCATCCCCGCGTTTATGGAGGCCGAGGGCCTGACGCCCGAGGTCAAGGCCGCTGTTCAGCGCGCCGCCCAGGAGCTGCAGAACCAGGGCGCCGAGCTGGTCGAGGTCGACCTGCCGCACCTGGACGCCGCCATCGCCGCCTACTACGTCATCGGCCCGGCCGAGGCGTTCTCCAACCTGGCCCGTTTTGACGGCATTCGCTACGGCTATCAGGAGGAGGGCTGCGCCAACCTGTCCGACCAGAGTTCGCTTTCGCGCGCCCATGGCTTTGGCGCCGAGGCCAAGCGCCGTCAGATGCTCGGCGCCTACCTGCTGAGCTCGGGCGTGTACGACAAGTACTACTACGCTGCGCAAAAGGCCCGCACGCTCATCACGCGGGACTACGACGCCGCGTATGCCAAGGTGGACACCATCCTCATGCCGGCCTCGCCGCGCACGGCCTTTAAGTTTGGCGAGATCAGCGACCCCACGCAGATGTACCTCTCCGATCTGTACACCATCTCGCTCAACATTTGCGGCAATGGTGGTATCTCGGTGCCGCTGGGCCTGGGCGAGGATACTCAGCTGCCCGTTTCTGCCCAGCTGGTGGGACCTGCCTTTAAGGACCGTCAGCTGCTCACGTTTGCCCGCGCCCTGGAGCGCGGCTTTGCCGATGCCGCCACGGGTGCGCCCGCGCTTTCCGTCGCGCCCGATTTTGCCGGGAAGGGAGGCGAGCTGTAATGAAGGAGCTTTCCGAGGTCCTGCAGGATTGGGAGGCCGTGATCGGTCTGGAGATCCACACCGAGCTCACCGCACTCGACACCAAGATGTTCTGCAACTGCAAGCTCAGCCACGATGACGAGCCCAACGCCAACGTGTGCCCGGTGTGCCTGGGCCTGCCCGGCGCCCTGCCGGTGCCCAACAAGCGCGCCATCGAGAGCATCGTCAAGGCCGGTCTCGCCACTAACTGCGAGATCCAGCGCCACTCGATGTTCTACCGCAAGCACTACTTCTATCCCGACATGGCCAAGAACTTCCAGACCACGCAGGGTCCGGTCGCCTTTGCCATGTACGGCCATCTGGACCTGGACGTGACCGGCCGCGGCGCCGCCGAGCGCCCCGACTGCGCGTTTGGCGAAGCCGAGGCTCAGAGCCTGGCGAGCGCCTCTGCCAACGCCGAGGGCCTGTCCACGTCCATGACGTCGACCATGCGCGAGGGCAACCAGCGCGCCGGCCACCTGGCCAGCTACGATGCGTCCAACCTGCAGATGCCCGAGCGCCGCGAGGACGGCTCCTACACGGTGCCCATCCGCATCCTGCGCATCCATATGGAGGAGGACGCCGCCAAGATGGTGCACGTGGGCGGTGCCGAGGGCCGCATTACCGCTGCGGCCGAGTCGCTCGTCGACTACAACCGCTGTGGCACGCCGTTGATCGAGCTCGTGACCGAGCCCGACCTGCGCACGCCCGAGGAGGCTCGCCTGTTTATGGAGAAGCTCCGTCGCATCTTTGTGACGCTGGGCATTTCCGACTGCTCCATGGAGAAGGGTTCCATGCGCTGCGACGGCAACGTGTCGCTGCGTCGCCGCGGCGAGACCAAGCTGGGCACCAAGACCGAGCTCAAGAACCTCAACTCGTTTAAGAGCCTGCACGACGGCCTTGCCTACGAGATCTGCCGCCAGGCCGAGGTGCTCGAGGAGGGCGGCATCATCTATCAGGAGACCCGCCACTGGGAGCCCAGCCGCAAGCGCACCGTAGTCATGCGTGTGAAGGAGACGGCTGACGACTATCGTCTGTTCCCCGATCCCGACCTGGCGCCGTTCGATCTGGACGACGAGTTTATCGACCGCTGTCGTGGCGAGATCCCCGAGCTGCCCGATGCCAAGCGTGCCCGTTTTGAGGCTGACTTTGGTATTAAGGCGGCCGATGCCGAGCAGATCGCCGGCGACCCCGAGTTTGCCGAGTTCTTTGAGGCCGCCGCTGCCGGTATGGCTGGCAAGGAGGCCCAGACGGTCGCAAACCTGCTGGTGAACGAGATGATCGCCTACCTTAAGGGCGCGAGGGTCTCGCTGACAGAGTCCGGTATTGCACCAGCTCAGGTGGCGGCGCTTGCCAAGCTGCTGGCGACCGATGCCATCAGCTCCAACCAGGCGCACGAGGTCTTTGAGGCCATGGCCCAGACCGGCGACGACCCCAACAAGATCGTCGACGAGCGCGGCATGCGCCAGGTGAGCGATGCCGGCGCGCTGCAGCCGATCGTGGACGAGGTGCTGGCAAACTGTGCCGAGCAGGCGCAGCAGTACCGCGACGGCAACCAGAAGGTCATCGGCTTTTTGGTGGGCCAGTGCATGAAGGCGAGCCGCGGCAAGGGCAACCCGAAGCTCTTCAACGAGTTGCTGAGAACGTCGCTCTCGTAAGCGGGAACCCGGGAGCCCCGGCAGGGCGGGTGCTTCCTCAAAATTTCAAACAGTCCTGCGCAAGACGAAGGCCACATTAAGTGGCCTTCTTTGCGTGCGGAACTCATTTTGAGCAAGCACCCGCCCTGCCGGGGCTCCCGGGTTCTGTGACGACTCGGCCGTTCGGGTCAGGCGGGCTGATAGAAAGATGGTGACGGAGGCGCAAGTAGCGCCTCCGTCTTTTGAATGTGATGAAAGTGTGGCGAAACGAGCTTAAAACTTCCGTAAATGTGATAAACATCACGTTTTCCATGGGGTAAAATGTGGCAAATATCACGTTTTCGGAAGTTTCTTTGCGGGAGGTTCGGTCATGCAGCGAGATATCATTGCCAAGCTTAACGCTTGGAAAGCGTCGGAATATCGTAAGCCGCTTATCCTTAAGGGGGCGCGCCAGGTTGGAAAGACGTGGGCGCTTAAGGAGTTCGGTCGAACCTCGTACCGCAATTTTGTGTATCTGACGCTCGAGGAACCGTCACCTGGGGTACAGAGCGAGTACGCTCAGTTTTTCGAAGGTACGCGCGATCCTCGGCGGATCATCTCAAACCTTTCCCTGGCACTTGGACAGCCTATCGATCCCGGCGAGACGCTGCTTATTATTGATGAGATCCAGGATTGCCCTTCTGCAGTCGGCGCCCTTAAATACTTCTGTGACGAGGCCCCCGAGTATCACGTCGCATGCGCAGGGTCTTTGTTGGGCGTTCGCTTGTCCCGTGAGACCAGCGCTTTTCCGGTGGGAAAGGTCGAGTTCATGGAGATGCACCCTATGAGCTTTTCCGAGTTTCTGAAAGCCGAGGGCGCTGCAAACTACGACGAATACCTTGGCGGCCTGGATCAGATCGAGACAGTGCCCGATTTCTTCCATATCCGTCTCGTCGAGCATCTTCGTCGTTATTTTGCATGTGGCGGCATGCCAGAGGCTCTTGGTCGGTGGGTGGAGACGGGCGATATCGTTCAGGTCGATAAGGTGTTGTCCGATCTCTTGGATTCCTACGAGCGCGATTTTGCCAAGCATGGTGGCCATGCGCAGTTCGCCAAGCTTTCGCAAATATGGAACTCGATTCCAACTCAGTTGGCGCGCGAGAATAAAAAGTTCGTTTGGGGTGCGGTGCGCGAGGGGGCTCGTGCTCGAGAATACGAGGATGCTCTGGAATGGCTTGCCGATGCTGGGCTCATCATGGCGGTTCGCCTTAATGCTGCCGGTGGCGTGCCGCTCTCTGCATACGATGACCTCAAGGCATTTAAAGTCTACTGTCTTGATGTCGGTTTGCTACGCCGCATGGCAAGGCTGGATGCGTCCGCTTTTGCCATCTCGGATGCGCTATTTTCCGAGTTCAAAGGTTCGTTTGCCGAGAACTATGTGCTTCAGGCATTGCTTCTGCAGCTGGATGTCGCTCCGCGTTATTGGACAAACGAGAAGCCGAAGCACGAAGTCGATTTTTTGATTCAAGTCGGAAACGAAATCGTTCCCGTCGAGGTCAAATCGGGAGAGGTCGTTCATTCCAAGAGCCTTAAGTACTATGCCGACAAGCATGCGGAGACGACTCCATTGAGGGTCCGCTACTCACTTAAGAACCTAAAGCTCGACGACGGGGTGCTCAACATTCCGTTGTATTTGGCTGATCGATCTGTCCCTCTTATCAAAAAGGCGCTTGATTGTGCACATCTTGACGTTTAGATCCTGGGTGAGCTGACGGGCGGCGGCTAATTAATCGCTCCGTTACGGCCAGGGAGCTTGGGCCTTAGCGATGCTTGCTTCGCCAAGCCGTGGGTGTCATGCCGGTGTATTGTTTGAAGGCTTGGGCGAAGGCGGCCTGCTGAGGGTAGCCTAGACGCTCTGCCGCCTGCGCCATCGTGAGCGCGCTATCGGCCAAAAGGTCCTGCGCTCGCTCCATGCGGCGCCTTCGTATGTAGGCGCCCAGGGACTCGCCAGTTTGGGCCTTAAAGGTGGCGCATAGTTTGGAGCGGCTTGTGTAGAGTCTCTCGGCCACCTCGTTGATACCCACACGTCTGCCTTTGTCGAGCGCGCGCTCAATCATTGCCGTTGCTTCTTCGGCAATGGTTATGCTGACGCGTGTGTCTGCCGCCTGCCGCGCCTGCTTGTGGGCCGCGCGCGAACAGGCGAGCTCCGCGACCATGGTCTCCACGATGCCCTGCATATAGACGTGTCCGCCTACGGTGCGGGCGCGGTCCTCGTTAATCCGGCGCAGCGTGTGGCAGATGGCAGACGCCGCTTCCTCGTGCCATGGCTCGGCAAACGCCTCAAAGATTCCCGCGAACTCGGTGGGATAGCGGTGCTCCAGTTCGTCAAAATATCCAGGCAAAAAGAGCACCGAGCGCGAGTGATAAAGCTCCCCCGCAAACAGCGGGCTTAATTCCTCGCCACAGCTATCTTGGATAAAGCTGCAAACGGCATTGTTTGGCCACGGTCCATGCAATGGTTTGAGGTTCGCGGGCGTTATGCCAGCCTCGGGCATGCATGTAAGTGTGGGCGCGCTGACTTCGCTCACGCAGGCGTATGGCTCGGGTGTGTATTCGGCCAGGTACATATCGTGCGTCGGGGTGATGAAATGCTCCATGACGATGCAGGCAGGGGAGAGAGGCATGATCCATGCGCGGCCGTGCGCCCGGTCGTTTGCCACCTCGCCGGTAAAGACGGCGCCCTTGCCGGTAAGCTCTAGGCCAAATTGCTCAAATTGCGGTGCGTAGAGCTCGGTTATGTCGGTCGCTGCCCGCCGCATTTGCAAAAGCGTCCCTTTCCTTTGCAGAAACGTCCACGCCTGGCTTGATTGTGAGCCATGGCTAACACATCAATGATAAGTTCATTACGGTTAACTCTCAAGCCGTTAGAAAGGAATCTCATGGCAAAGGGATCAAAAAGGGAAGGCGGCGGTATCGGCGAGCTGCTTGCATATGCCGGCGACCGTAAATTCCTAACGTATTTGGGCATGGCGCTCTCGGCGCTCTCGCAGCTGCTGAGCTTTGGCCCGTACGTGTGCATTTGGCTTATCGCGCGCGATCTGATCGCCGTGGCACCTAACTGGAGCGAAGCCTGCGACATCGCGATGTATGGCTGGTGGGCCGTGGGATTTGCACTGGCAAGCATCGTAGCTTATTTCGTGGGGCTCATGTGCACGCACCTGTCTGCGTTTCGCTGTGCGTCCAATATCCGCAAGACTACGAGCGAGCACCTGCTTAAGCTGCCGCTTGGCTACTTCGACACGCATGCCACCGGCGAGCTGCGCCGCATTGTAGACGGATGCGCCGCCTCCACCGAGACTTTGCTCGCACACATGCTGCCCGATATCGCAGGCGCCGCCGCCATGGTCGTGGGCTTGCTCGTGCTGCTTTTCGCCCTCGATTGGCGTTTGGGGGCGGCATGCCTTATCTCGGTCGTCGTTTCGTTTGGCGCCATGGCCACCATGATGAGCGGCAAAGGCGCCGAGTTTATGAAGGCCTACATGGGAGCGCTGGTCAAGATGAACAAGACCGGCACCGAATACGTACGCGGCATCCCCGTGGTCAAGGTGTTTCAGCAGACGGTCTACTCCTTTAAGGCCTTCCACGATGCGATCGCCGAATACGCCGACATGGCACAAAACTATGCGGGCACGTTCTGCCGAGGTCCGCAGGTGCTCAACCTTACCGCGCTCAATGGTCTTGTGGCATTCCTGTTGCCCGTGGCGTTGCTGTTGGCGCCGGGCGAGACGGACTTCGCACGCTTTATGACCAACTTCACGTTTTACGCGATATTTTCGGCCGTGGTGCCGACGGCCATGACCAAGCTCATGTTTGTGGGCGAGGCCTCTCAAATGAGTGCCGATTCGCTGGCTCGTATTCGAAGCGTCATGGATTCCAAGCAGCTCTCCGTGCCCGCCCAACCCAAGCACCCTGCCGGCGGCGAAGTGCGATTTGAGGACGTGAGCTTTACGTACGAGGGTGCCGAAGCACCTGCCGTTAGCCATGTAAGTTTCAGCGTTCCTGCTGGTAGCACCCTCGCCCTGGTGGGTCCCTCGGGTGGCGGTAAGTCAACCTGCGCAAGCCTGATCCCTCGTTTTTGGGATGTTTCCTCGGGTCGAGTGCTCGTGGGCGGTGCGGACGTTCGCGATATGGATCCGCACGAGCTTATGGACCAGGTCGCCTTCGTGTTCCAGACCAACCAGCTGTTCCGGCAAACACTTGCCGATAACGTGCGCGCCTCCAAGCCTACGGCCACTGACGACGAAGTGCGTGCGGCCCTCTCCGCAGCTCAGTGCGACGACATTGTGGCCAAGCTCCCACAGGGCATCAATACCATGCTCGGTGCCGGCGGAGCATATCTTTCGGGCGGCGAGGTCCAGCGCGTGGCACTCGCCCGCGCGATCCTTAAGGACGCACCTATCGTGGTGCTCGATGAGGCTACGGCGTTTGCCGATCCCGAGAACGAGGCGCTCATCCAGCGCGCCTTTAGCAAGCTGGCGGCGGGTCGCACGGTCATTATGATTGCGCACCGGCTTTCGACCGTGGTGGGCGCAGACCAAATCGTGGTGCTCAACCAGGGCAGCGTGCAGGAGTCGGGTACCCATGCCGAGTTGCTGTCCCAAAACGGCCTGTATGCCAAGATGTGGGCTGAGTACGAGCAGGCCGCGAGTTGGAAGATTACTGCTACGACCGCGGATACCGCCGTCGCGAAGGGAGGCGAGGCCTAAATGTTCGCCTCATTCCAAAAGAAGTATTTCCTATCCGATAAAGGCATCGCCGGCGTAAAACGCGGCATCTTCTGGACCACGCTCACCAATCTTATTACCATGGCCGGCATGGGCTTTCTATTCCTGGTTATGGCCGGCTTTGTCGAGCATCTCGCCAGCGGGGCTGACCTGCCGGATGCCCTGCCGATCGTGGGCGGCCTCCTGGTCTTTTTCGTGATGCTCTTTGCCTCTAACTGGCAGCAGTATTACTACACCTACTGCATCTTTTACGAGGAGTGCGGCAAGCAGCGTATGGAGATCGCCGAGCGCTTGCGCAAACTGCCGCTGTCGTTTTTTGGTCGTCGTGATCTGGCCGATTTAACCGAGACCATCATGGGTGACGTCCAGGCCATGGAGCACGCCTACAGCCACGTGCTGGGAGAGCTTTGGGGTGCCATCATCGCAAGCGCCATTGTATTCGTGGCGTCGCTGTTCTTTTGCTGGCAGCTGGCGATTGCGGCGTTTTGGAGCGTTCCCGTGGCCTTTGCCGTGCTGTATCTAACGCGCGGCCCCATGACTCCGGTGTTCGATCGCGTGCGTGCTGAGAAGGTCAAGGTTACCGAGGCAATTCAAGAGACGCTCGACTGCGTTCGCGAGATCCGCGCCACCAACCAGGAGGCCCATTATCTTGAGGGGCTCAACGCCGTGATCGATGCCGAGGAGCGCGAGACTACCAAGGGCGAGCTCGTTAACGGGCTTTTGGTCAACTCCGCCTTTGCCATCCTGCGTCTGGGCATTGCCACCACGCTGGTCACGGGTGCCGCGATGGTCGCCTCCGGGCAGGTCGACTTTTTGGTGATGTTTGCCTTCCTGCTTATGGTGAGTCGTATCTATGCGCCCTTTGACCAGGCGTTAATGTTAATGTCCGAGCTGTTTGTCGCCGAGTCGTCTGCCAAGCGCATGCGTTCCATCATGGAAGAGCCTGTGGCGCGGGGCAGCGAGAAATTTGAGCCCGTGGGCCACGATGTGGTGTTCGATCACGTGGCATTTGGCTATGGTGCGGGCGAGGACGGACGCGCCGGCGATAAAGTTCTTACCGATGTGAGCTTTACCGCCAAGGAAGGCGAGGTCACGGCGCTGGTCGGTCCTTCGGGTTCCGGTAAGTCTACGGTGAGCCGCCTGGCCGCACGCTTTTGGGATGCCACTGCGGGCAAGGTTACCGTGGGCGGTGTGGATGTTGCGAGCGTCGATCCCGAGGTGCTCCTGCGCGATTACGCCATTGTGTTCCAAGACGTGCTGCTCTTTGATGACACGGTGATGGGAAACATCCGCCTCGGTCGTCGTGATGCCAGCGACGAGGAAGTGCTTGCGGCCGCGCGTGCCGCCAACTGCGACGAGTTTGTGTGCCGCATGCCGCAGGGCTACGACGCCATGATCGGCGAGAACGGCTCCAAGCTGTCCGGTGGCGAGCGCCAGCGCATCTCCATCGCCCGCGCGCTGCTCAAAGACGCACCCATCGTGCTGTTGGACGAGGCGACGGCAAGCTTGGATGTGGAGAACGAGACCGTGGTACAGCAGGCACTCTCCCGTCTGCTTGCAGGTAAGACGGTTATTGTTATTGCCCACCGTATGCGTACGGTGGAAAATGCCGACAAAATCGTTGTGCTCAAGAATGGAGTGGTTGCCGAACAGGGCACCCCGGCGCAGCTCAAGGCGGCAGGTGGAGAATTCGCCCGCATGGTTGCGCTGCAAAAGGAGGCGGCGGACTGGCAGCTGTAGGAATATGACAAAGGGGCAGTCCCTTTGTCATATTGAGTTCACCCCCATAGTTTCCAAAAAGTTAACCATTGTTGAACTTAATAGTTAGATAAACTAAACTATTTTCCAAAAGTGTGCTCGAGCAAACTTGTTTACTCGGGTGCTGAGGCACCGTGCCGCAGTTGTTGCGGAAAAGGGAGAGACATCATGAAGAAGTCCACGTTTAACACCCTGCTTGTTGGTGGCGGTTTTCTGCTTGGCACGGCCGGCATCAAGCTGCTTACCAGCGCTCCGGTCAAGAATGCCTGCGTGCAGGGTATCGCGTGCGGCATGCGCATCAAGAACGGCTACCAGGACATGGTCGAGCAGGCCAAGGCTAATGTCGACGACATGGTTGCCGAGGCTGCCTACATCACCCAGAGCGAGGCCGCTGCTGACGAGGCAGCCGAGTAACGCTCCCAGGCACAAACTATGAGATTCTCGATTATTAGCGAGATCCCCGGCAGGACCCGTCTTCAATTGGCGGGTCCTGTGCCAGAGAGCGATCTCGATGCACTTCTTAAGCTCAGCGGCGATATCGACGGCATGCACAAGGTGCGCGTTTACGGCCGTATTGGCCAGATGGCGCTCGAATACGACGAGCGGTGTCGTGCGAGCGTGCTCGCCGCCTTGGGTGCGCTCGATGCCCAGGCCATTGCCGACGCAAAGACGGGTTACGTGATGCAGCTTGAGCCACGCAAGCACAAGCTCGTCATGGATCTTGCCACGCTTGTCGGCGCCCACTACGCACGTCGCTGGTTCCTACCTACGCCGCTGCGTGCCATCTTTGTTGTGGCCGGTTACATGGCATTTTTGCGCGCTGCCCTTCATGAGCTGGCGCAGCCGCGCCTGACCGTTCCCGTGCTCGACGCTTCGGCCATCGGCATTTCGTTCGTCAAGCGTGATGTCGACACCGCGGGCCAGACGATGTTCCTGCTCAACGTGGGCGAGCTGCTCGAGGACTACACCCGCGCCATGAGCGAAAACGAGCTCATCAACTCGCTGCTCGACGTGCCCGATAAGGCGCAAAAGGTCGTCGGCGACACCGAGGTAAGCGTTGCCGCGACCGAGCTCGATCCCGGCGATCTGGTCGCTGTGCGCACTGGCATGTCCATCTGCATCGACGGCGTGGTTGAGCAGGGGAGCGCCATGGTCAACCAGGCGACCCTGACCGGCGAGCCGCTGGCCGTCGAGCGCAGCGCAGGCGACGACGTGTTCGCCGGCACCGTCGTGGAAGACGGCAGCATCTTGGTGCGCGTGCGCGCCAACACGGCTCAGACCAAGCTCCGCTCGATCGTCTCGCTCGTGCAGACGGCCGATTCACTCAAGTCCGAGGGCCAGTCGCATATGGAGGACCTCGCCAACAAGATTGTCCCGTGGAACTTCCTGCTCGCGGGCCTGGTTGCGCTTACCACCCGCAGCCTTATCAAGACCTCAGCGGCGCTGATGGTCGACTACTCGTGCGCACTCAAGCTCACGGGTTCGGTCGCCGTCATGACCGCCATGAGCGATGCCGCCAAGATGGGCGTTATGGTCAAGGGCGCGAAGTACTTTGAGGCGTTTGCCAAGGCCGACACCATCGTGTTTGATAAGACCGGCACGCTCACCGAGGCGCAGCCGCGTCTTGCCTGCGTACTCACCACCGATGGCTGGAGCGAGGACGAGATCCTGCGCCTTTCCGCTTGCTTGGAGGAGCATTTTCCGCATCCGGTGGCACGTGCCGTGGTCAACGCCGCCCGCGAGCGTGGGCTCGAGCATCGCGAGCGCCACGCCGCCGTCGAGTACATCGTGGCACACGGTATCGCTTCGTCCATCGAAGGGCGTCGCGCCATCATCGGTTCCGCGCACTTTGTATTTGAGGATGAGGGCGCGCAGCTCGAATCCGACATCAAGGAGCGCATCGAGTCCCAGATGCAGGGCTTGTCGCCGCTGTACCTGGCGGTCGACGGCACGGTCGTGGGCGTGCTCGGCATCGAGGATCCGCTCAAGCCCGGAGTGCGCGAGGCCATCGCCGATCTGCATGCGCTGGGCGTCAAACATGTCGTTATGCTTACGGGCGACTCCGAACGCACGGCCGAGCGCATTGCTCGCGAGGCAGGTGTCGACGAGTTTAAGGCCGAGCTGCTGCCCGAGGACAAGTACGCGTATGTGGAGCGCATTAAGGGCGAGGGGCGCTATGTTGCCATGGTGGGCGACGGCGTCAACGACTCACCGGCGCTGGGCTTGGCCGATGTGGGCCTGGCCATGGGTGGCGGAAGTGACATCGCCAAGGAGGTCGCCGATATCATCCTGACCGATACGGATCTGGCTGCAATCGTGCGCCTGCGCCGCATGAGTCAGGGGCTTATCGACCGTCTGTCGAGTTCGTATTCCAAGGTGATGCTCACCAACTCGGCGCTGTTGGCATTGGGTATTACCGGCATGATCACTCCGCAGACGTCGTCACTGCTGCACAACGGCTCGACGATTGCCTACAGCCTGAGCAACGCGAAGGCTTACCTGCATTAGCGCTTTTACTTAAGTTTTTGGCCTGCATTTGGGCGGTGTTGCAGCCGCCAGAATGCAGGCCTTTTGCGTTTGACCATGTGCTAGCAGCAATATATAGTTGTGCTAGCTAAGATAGCGGAAGTCGAAGGTGAGGTTGAGATGGGTGCTGTTGACGGCATGGCGCAGGTGAACGTTCGCGTGGATCGCCAGGTCAAGAACCGTGCCGAGGAAGCGCTGCGGCTTTCGGGCGGGTCACTGCCCGAGCTCATCAAAAAGGTGGTGGCCAAGGTCGCGCAGGGTGGCGGGCAGTGCGAGGAAGTGCTTGCGGCCGTCGACGACCGGCAGCAGACCGTCGCGCCCGATACTCCGTTCGCCGCGTCGTGGGCAGCGGCAGACCGGCTTTATGCAGATTTGGGCATCGCTGCGTTGCCCGTATCCGACGATCGCGGTTGGGACACAATCTATTCCGAAGCCATGGATGAGCATTATTGCCAAAAGGGGATGATCCAGTGAGTGGGGCGCCTCTCAAGATCATGGTGGATGCCAACGTATGGGTTGATTCGTTTTGCGTCGACCATGCCGAGTCGCTTGCCGCGCGTGCGTTTATTGGGCAGGCGACGGAGACGGGGGCGTTGCTGTTCTTTCCGGTGCATATCGCTAAGGACGTGCTGTATGTTGTCCAACACGAGCTGAAGCGTAGCGTTCTTGCCAGCGGGGGAGCGCTCGACGAGGCTTCTGCCCGCGCGATTGGCGATGCGGCGCTGGCGTTTGTTCGGAATATGACCGAAAACGCTACGGCCGTGGGTGCAGATGCGTCGGACCTTTGGCTGGCCGACAAATACTTAGCGCTCCATCGCGATTACGAGGACAACTTGGTGCTCGCCGCGTGCAAGCGCGCGCAGGTCGATTACTTGGTAACTAACGATCGCAAGCTGCTCGAACATGCCGATCTTGCAGCAAAGACACCTCGTCAAATGATGCCGATTCTGGCTTTGACCGAACGCGGCGGCGCGGCTATCGGTTAACGCGAACTGTTTGCGGGCCTCTTGGACGACGATGCGCCAAGGGGCCCGCGTCTGCTATTTACAAAAGCTCGGCCTTAATGGCGGGACTTTCTGCGAGCTGCTCGGCTGCCTTTTCGTCAGAGCTGTCGAGTGCTGCCAGGCTGCGGTAGACCCACTCGTTGACCTGGGTGTTCTTGACGCCTGCGGTCTGCATAAGGGCGCCTACCTCGCGGATTGCTGCGAGCAGATCGGCTTTGGGACCCGCGAGCTCGACCTCGATGTCGTGGTAGGCGGCCACGCCGCGGTTCTCACTCACGTGGTCGATAAAGCCCTCGACGGTCTCAAGCTGCTGGGCGAGAGCTGCATCATCGTCAGCGTCCAGCGCGACGAGTGCGTTCGATACCGTGAGGGCGGGATGTCCACAGGGGACAAAGCCTTCGATGACATCCATGGCTTCGGTAATGGTTGAGCCCAGGCCTGCGAGGGCATTGACGAGTTGCTGCTTGGTATCCATAACGGTCCTTTCGGCGGGTCAATTTTGCTTGGCGAAAATATACGTGACGCGATCGGTAACAAAAGTGCGAAGTGCAGCGCACATTGGGGTCTTCACAGCTCGTGCATAGAACAGCTGCCTGCTTTCAGAACGTGGTAAGATAACTCATCACAAGCGGGGCTCGCCCCGTATGTTCCTTGAAAAGTCGACGGTTATCGGGTGTTTGTAGGCCCGATACCATCCAGACTTTCCCGACATTCGGGGGCGACTGGTTTCGACACGATAGCTCTGAGAGAGGAAGCAGGCCGAGGTCTCCTCGCCTCGTTAAACAGGGGTACCGTCAAATTGAATTGACAACAACTCTTCTTTTGAGCCTATGGCTCTCGCTGCTTAGTTTATAGCGGCGCGTCAACCCGGTGATTTCCCCGACACCGGCGCGACGTCATTTTAGGGGAATGCTCCCGCGCACGTAATCGGTATGGCGCGGGCTAAGACCGAACCGGTTGGGATGCCGCGAGCGTGTCGCTGCGCGCAAAGCGTCCGAGACTAAACCAGCGACTGAGCTTGGAGATGCCAATCAGGGGGCTTTCGTGGACCGGAGTTCGATTCTCCGCGCCTCCACCATAAGCAACAGGCAGGTAGATACTCATATCTACCTGCCTTTTTATTTCTGGTCCGCACCGCGGAGAATCGAACTCTGTGCAGGGCGCGAGCGTTAAGCAAACGCGGAGCGTTTGTAGTGAGCGGGCGAGGGCGCCGGCAGGCGGCCGAAGCCGGTGCGTATTTGCGAAGCAAATACGCGGATTCTCCGCGCAAACTTCCGACTCAAAACGGATGCGATGTTTATCGAATCTCAGCCGGCCATGCGCCGCATCAACGGATCCCCCCCCGTACCGCGGAGAATCGAACTCTGTGCAGGGCGCGAGCGTAAAGAAAACGCCTCAGTGACGCAGAGTGGGACGTGCTTTCCCAATGGCGGCCCAGGCGGAAAGCCCATCCCGGAATCCGCGCTCAGACTGGGATGTAGTTTCCGGATGATGCCTCAAGCGGAAACTGCGACCCGGAATCGAGCCGTAGAGTGGGATATGCTTTCCCAATGGCAGCTCAAGCGGAAAGTACATCCCGGAATCCTCGTTCGGAATGGGATGCAGTTTCCAAATGAATGGCTAGCGGAAAGTACGTCCCGGAATCCGCGCTCAGAACGGGACGCGCTTTCCCAGCGGCGGTCCAAGTGGAAAGCGCATCCCGGAATCCCGCCTCAAACTGGGGCACACTTTCCGCTTCACCTGCCGCCTCGAAAAACCTGCGCGCTCGCCATCCCAAAACTGGGTAGAAGAAAGCCAAAACGCAATCGCAGGAGGTCAACATGACTGCAGAAGATAAGGCAAAGAACGCTGGCAAGGTCGCGCTCGTTTTGGAGGGCGGTAGTTTTCGCGGGCAGTTTACTGCGGGCGTGCTCGACGTTCTCATGGAGGCCGGCGTCGAGATTCCGGCGGTCTACGGTGTATCGGCCGGCGCCCTCAACGGCGTGAACTACAAGTCGCACCAGATCGGCCGTGCCAACCGCATCAACCTGGCTTTCTGCAATGACAACCGCTTCATGGGCGCTGCATCGTTTGCGTCCACGGGTTCCATTGTGGGTTACGACTTCATCTTCAACGACGTCCAAGACCGCCTGGATCCCTTTGACAACGAGACGTTCGACGCGAGCCGCATCGAGATGTACGCCGTCGCGACGGACATGCTCTTTGGAACCGCCACGTACCTCCCGGTCAAAAGCGCCGTGCTCGATCTCGACGCCGTGCGCGCCTCGACGTCGTTGCCGCTGGTGACGCCGCCGGTCGAGATTGACGGGCACAAATACGTCGACGGCGGCGTGGCCGATTCGGTTCCTATCGAGCATGTGCTCGAGGAGGCGGGCTTCGACCGCGCGGTTGTCATTGTCACGCAGGACCGCTCGTACGAGAAAAAGCCCTACGAGTTTATGCCTGCCGCGCGCGCCCGCTATGCCGACTACCCCTATCTGCTCGAGGCTATCGAAACACGCCACGACCGTTACAACATCCAGCGCATGCACCTGTGGAAGTATGAGCGCGAGGGCCGCGCGTTGGTCGTTGCTCCGCAAAAGCCGGTCGAGGTCGGCCATGTCGAGCACGATTCGGCAAAGCTTTTGGACCTGTATATCCAGGGCCGTCAGGAGGCAAAGCGCCTGCTCGCGGAAATCCAAGAGTTCGTTGAGCGCTAGCGACGGCGAACCCTCAAAAAATGACAACAGCTAAAGAGCTGGAAAATCACGGCTCGTGGATGACATGTGCAGAAACTCTGGTCAGAGCCAAAATACCTGTTGACTCGTACGGCGAGCGGGGTAATATGGACGGGTTACTTGCAGAGCCCCGTGAATCTCTGTAACAACACGTACTGTACATGGAGGAGTCTAAGTGATTTCGAAATCGACTCACTACGCCAAGCAGGGCGAGGTCCAGCGCAACTGGGTTCTCGTCGACGCCGATGGTGCTGTCCTGGGCCGTCTTGCCACCCAGATCGCAATGATCCTGCGCGGTAAGAACAAGCCCCAGTTCACGCCCAACAGCGACTGCGGCGACTTCGTTGTCGTCATCAACGCCGATAAGGTCCAGCTTACCGGTAACAAGGCCGACACGAAGACCTATTATCGCCACAGCGGCTACAACGGCGGCCTCAAGGCTGAGAGCTTCCGCCAGGCTATGGAGAAGCACCCGGAGAAGGTCATCGAGCGCGCCGTTCGCGGTATGCTGCCCAAGACCACCCTCGGCCGTGCCCAGATGACCAAGCTTAAGGTCTACGCTGGTGCCGAGCATCCGCATGCTGCCCAGAACCCCACGAAGATTGAGCTGGAGGCTTAAAGATGGCTGAGAACACCGTTGTCTACCAGGGTACCGGCCGTCGTAAGAACGCCGTCGCCCGCGTCCGTCTCGTCCCCGGCACCGGCAAGGTGACCATCAACAAGCGTGACGCCGAGCAGTATTTCGGCCGTCATCAGCTCGTTGAGAACGCCCTTGCTCCCTTCAAGGTGACCGACACCGCCGGTCAGTTCGACGTTATCGCTCTGTGCGATGGCGGCGGCATCTCCGGTCAGTCCGGCGCTCTGCGTCTGGGCATCGCTCGCGCTCTTCTGAACGCTGGCGACTACCGTGCTGACCTCAAGAAGGCCGGTTTCCTTACGCGCGATGCTCGCGTGGTCGAGCGCAAGAAGTACGGCCTCAAGAAGGCCCGCCGCGCTCCCCAGTTCTCCAAGCGCTAAGGTTTTATCTCCTTTCGAGATACAATGTACAAGCGGGGCCTGCCGATTCCTCGGCGGGTCCCGCTTTTCTTTTTCGACTAGGGTGGGCGGTTGCATATCGCCTGCTAGGGAAGGAGCGATCCTATGCCCCAGAACATCTTCGGTACCGACGGCGTCCGTGGCGTCGCCAATGCCGACCTCTCGTGCGACCTCGCGTTTCGCCTGGGCCGCGCGGCGACCAAGTTCCTTGGTCCGGATATTTGCATCGGCCGCGACACGCGCCTTTCGGGCACCATGCTCGAGAGCGCTCTGACCGCCGGCATTATGGCCGAGGGCGGCCGTCCGCATTGCTGCGGCGTCATTCCCACGCCCGCCGTGGCGCTGCTCACTGTTCAAAACGAGCTCGACGGCGGCATCGTCATCTCTGCTTCGCATAATCCGCCGGAGTTCAACGGCATCAAGTTCTTTAGCCGCAAGGGTATGAAGCTTCCCGATGCTGTCGAGGAAGAGATCAGCGCCTGGGTCATGTCCGAGGAAGCCATGGCTGCCGACACGCTGCCGACTGGCGCCGGCGTGGGCCACATCATCAAGATGAAGGACGCCCGCAAGGCATATGTCGATCATGCCATCGATACGCTTGATGGCCTGAGGCTCGATGGCCTGGTCGTTGCCGTCGACTGCGGTCACGGTGCTTCCTGCCAGACTACGCCCGCCGCGCTGCAGCGCCTGGGTGCCACGGTCCATGCCATCAACACCGATTACTGCGGCACCGACATTAACGTTGAGTGCGGCTCTACGCACCTTGAGCCCCTGCGCGAGCTCGTGCTGCGCACCCACGCTGACATCGGTCTGGCCCACGACGGCGACGCCGACCGCGTGCTCTTTGTGGACAGCGGGGGCAATGAGATCGACGGTGACTACATCCTGGCTATCTGCGGTTCTGACCTCGCCGCTCGCGGCAAGCTCGCCAACTCCGAGATCGTCTCGACCGTCATGTGCAACCTGGGCTTCTCCATCGCTATGAAGGAGCAGGGCTTCGAGATGGTCCAGACCGCCGTGGGCGACCGCTACGTTCTGGAGCGCATGCTCGCGGACGGCGCCGTCATCGGCGGCGAACAGTCCGGCCACATCATCTTCCTGGAGCACAATACCACCGGCGACGGCCTGGTGACGGCTCTGCAGCTGCTGGCCGTGCTCAAGCGTACCGGTCGCACCCTCACCGATCTTGCCGGCATCATGAAGAAGTACCCGCAGGTACTCGTCAACGTGCATTCCGACAACAAGGCTGGTCTGGACGATTGCCAGCCCATTTGGGATGCCGTCGCTGCTGCCGAGAAGGAGCTTGACGGCCGCGGCCGCATTCTGGTGCGCCCGAGCGGTACCGAGCCGCTGGTCCGCGTGATGGCCGAGGCCGAGACGCACGAGCTGACCCAGCGCGTTGTCGACGACATCGTCGAGGTTGTCAAGCGCGAACTTCCCTAATGGTCAAAAACGGGTGCCAAGTGGTAAACTGTTAAGGTTATTTTGGTTGATCGGTATGTCCGAGGGGGAGCATGTTCACTAAAGTCCTAAGGTCTTTTGGTATGCGTGGTCGAGTCCTTACGTTGGATGCTCCCATCTCGGGTGACGTCATTCCGCTCTCCGAGGTAAACGATCAGACGTTTGCTACCGGCCTTTTGGGCCAGGGCGTGGCGATTCAGCCCACCGGAACGCGCGTGATCGCGCCGGCTGATGCCAAGGTCGAGGCTATTTTTCCCACGGGACACGCCGTTGCGCTTAACACGGTCGATGGCCTGGACGTGCTCATCCACGTTGGTTTGGACACTGTTCAGCTCGAGGGCAAGCACTTTACCGTACATGCGCAAGTGGGTGACATCGTCCATAAGGGCGATGTACTCATTGAGTTCGATCGCGAGGTAATTGCTGCCGAGGGCTACGATGTGACGGTTCCCATCTTGGTGTGCAACTCCGTTGAGTTCTCGAGCATCAAGGGCTCCGTTGGCGTGCATGTCGAAGAGATGGACCAGCTCATCGTTGCTCGCGAGCGCTAGCAAGTGCACGTGGCCATTAGTCTACAATTCAAACACGTTTACGGAGGGCGCCCTTGAAAGAGGACGCCCTCAGTGGCAAGATGGGATTTGTCCGAAGCTAAAAGGCTTTGGGTCACCGTGGACGGGCAGGGGCCTCGACGCGGCTAGACACGAGACACATACATTACGCGACCTCGCCCTGGTGGCCGCACACGTTGGTTGCGGCCGACGCGGGCCGCGGGCAAGTGCTTGTAAGGGAGCCTTGCCTCTCTTGTACGAGAAAGGACGCGTAATGAAGATCATTAAAGCTAAAGACTACGAGGATATGAGCCGCAAGGCCGCTAATATCATCTCGGCCCAGGTTATCCTCAAGCCCGACTGTGTGCTGGGCCTTGCCACCGGCTCCACCCCGATCGGTGCCTACAAGCAGCTCGCTGCTTGGTACAAGAAGGGCGACGTCGACTTTGCCGAGGTCAGCACCTATAACCTGGACGAGTATCGCGGCCTTTCGCACGACGATCCCCAGAGCTATCACTACTTCATGCGTGAGAACTTCTTCGATCACATCAACATCGACCTGAACAACACGCATGTGCCCGACGGTTCCAACCCCGACGCCGCCGCTGCCTGCTCTGAGTACGACAAGATCGTCGCCGCCGCCGGTTACCCGGATCTGCAGCTGCTCGGCATTGGCAACAACGGCCACATCGGCTTCAACGAGCCCGATGACCACTTCTCCAAGGGCACGCACTGCGTCGACCTCACCGAGAGCACCATTCAGGCCAACAGTCGCCTGTTCGACAGCATCGACGATGTTCCCCGTCAGGCCTACACCATGGGTACCCAGACCATCATGTATGCCCGCATGATCCTGGTCGTCGCCAATGGCGAGGCCAAGGCTCAGGCCGTGCATGACATGTGCTATGGTCCGGTTACGCCCGAGTGCCCGGCTTCGATCCTGCAGCTGCACACTAACTGCGTTGTCGTTGCCGACGAGGCCGCCCTTTCGCTCTGCGAGTAACGCGACCAAGCGATCTTACATAGCTTTCCAAAAGGCCCTCGCTTTGCGGGGGCCTTTTTAGTGGATGCGGGCCGTAATGTGTGCATGACGGAAACCTTGCCACATGCTTGGCGAGTGGGCTCTAAATCATGAGATTCATTCCGTACCAGATTCTATGCACATTTGCCACTATAGAGTCGCAAGCGGTAGCGAGGAATAGGCGAGTTGCGCAACTCAAATAAAAACAGACGACTGCGCTACACTGCAAATTGGATGGGACATGCTGGCAAGCGCATTGACCTGCGCAAAGACCTATTGGTCGGGGGATAAATTACCATCGGGCCTCGCTGTACAAAAACTTGCCAAACACGTACCGGCAGACAACCAAAAACTCTAAGTCGCGCTATTCACGGGGTGGCTCATATGGTCCTGCAGCTACGGTGTCCATATGGTCGAGTTGAGGAGCAGGCATGGTAAACGATCTGGGCAATACGGACGACCTCGAGTTGATGCCGACGGGCGGCGGCTATATGGTGCGGCGCGATCGCTTGATGAACGAGCTCATCGTTAAAGGGCGCAAGGCAGGAATCGTTCTGCTTTACGCGCCCGACGGGTTTGGTAAGACGTCGGTATTGCTGCAATACGTGCAGGAAGTTAAATCGGATCCCACGCGAGGGCCGGTTCGGATAATCGAGGCCGACCGCGCGATTGGACGCGAGCTCTTTATGCAGCTCGAGGTTGTCGCCGATGAGCTTAAGGACAAACCGCATTCGCTCGTTGCGATCGACAACGTGCCCAATCTCGAGCAGCGCGAAACAGAGGACCTCATCGATCGAATCCGCAGCTTACGTGCTACGGGGACGGGGGTCTTTATTACTTGCCGCCCCTCCAACCGATTGCTTATCCACGGGTTGGGCGATTCTGTAAAAGTCAATGCGCAGATGCTCAAGGTGCACGCCTATGAGTATTCGTCATGGGCTACGGCGTTTTCGATCAGTACATCGCTCGATTTTTATCGGCTCACGCAGGGTGTGCCAGAGCTGGTATCTGCCCTGCAGACGGGAATGTATGGACAGGGCGATGTTGCCGGGTTGCTCGAGAACGAAATCGTCAACGTGTACGGTGCGGCGCTGGCAGATCTCGCATCGCTCGAGAACAACCTTTTGTTTACCGTTGCCTGCTTGATGGTGCTGATGGGCGAGGGTCGCATTGCGGAGCTAGAGGCGTGCGGTGTAAGGCTTTCGATGATCGACCAGTCCATCTTTGTGCGCGATTATCCGTTTTTTGGCGTGGATCCGTCTGATCGCACCTTTAGGTGTTTGGGCGCTAAGGACAACGCGCGCCTGAGGCTGCGAAAGCTCGTTGCCGAGATCCGTCCCGAACTTGTATCGCGGGCTGCTCGCATTTTGATTAAGGCGGGCCGATGCGATTTGGCTATGGACCTGGCCGATGCGTTCTTGGACCGCCATGTGGTGTTGGAACTTGCCGGGCAGTATGGGGCCGATCTTGCCCTGACCGGGCACGGAGGGGACATTTGCCGCGCGGCGACGGCGATGGTCAATGCGGAAAAGCAGGAGAAAGAGCCGGCACCCGCCGAGGCGCTCGGCGTGTATCTGGCGGCTGTCAGCGTGTGCAATACAAAGCTCGCAAGGTATATGGCGTCCGTTATCGAACGTGCGGGCGATCAGGCGGCGCGCGAGCTCGACCCCGCTACCTGGAAAATAGCACAGGCGCTCACTATCGCCTTTTACGGCGACAATGACCTGGGGCTTCCCGCCAACCCTGTTGTGCAAGAACAGACATCCTGCGAGGTGCTCGACATGCTGTCCGCGCATATCGAGGTCAAGCGCCACCTAACCGAGCGAGCGAAAGACGGCAATGTTCTCGCGAAGCTCAAGGCGCGCAAAGCCTATGATTGCGAGCTCGACATCGCGGGGATTCTCATACAGGCCGACCATATGCTGGTGGAGCTGTTCGACGGCTCGTTTGCTAAACCCGACGAGCGCGATGACAAGATGGCGCAGATACTCGAGGCGCTCGATATCCGCGGGCTTAAGGCGCCATCCATTTGACTGCGTATGGTGCTGGCGGCGCGGCGCCTGCTCGCGGGCTTGCCCGTGACCGACGATGTGGCGTTTGGCGAGCTCGACCGCTTTGCGGTGCGTGTTCGCGACAATCAAATTCAGCTGTTTGGGCTATTGCTGGAGGGCTGGCAATCGCTGGCGGAGGGGCGGCCAGTCAACGCAAAGTTCCGTGCGGTCCAGGTGCTCAAGCTCGCCGACGAATCGATTACGTACATGCGCGAAAACGCTTTGCTGCTGGAGCGCGTGGCGTATCTGCGCAATACGTCGCTGGTATCGGTTCGCGAAGAGGCGGAGCTGCTCGATATTAGCAAGACGCAGGTCGGTGGCTCAGAAGCCTGGGTCGTGGCGCTGCATTTGGCCTGTGCGGGCCGAGACAGCGACCTTGCGGCCTGGATGTCCATGAATCGTGCGGGGATTCTAGAGCCATCGTATCGGCTCTTTGCGCGCCTTGCCATGCATTGTCTGGGCGAGCCGGCGGGCAGGATACGCAAGAAGCTTCCCGTGCGCGAGCTGTCGCGGTACTCGCTGCGCGACGATTTGGAAGGGGAGGGCGAGCGTCTGTTCCAGGCTGGCGAGGTTGAAGCCGTTGATACCATCGACCATATCGAGATTCGCATGTTTGGTGCGTTTCGCGCCGAGCGCGACGGGTTTCCCATCACGGACAAAATGTGGCGCCGCAAGAAGGCGGCGACACTTGCCGAGCGGCTTGCGCTGGGCATGGATGCGCTCGTCGATCGTGAGACGCTGGCCATGGAGCTGTGGCCCCATGCCGAGTTCAATAGCGCCCGCAACAACCTGTACTCGACGATATCGCGCTTGCGGTCGGCCTTGGGGCCGACGCCAGACGGCAAGTCGTGCGTGCTCATCCAAAATGAATGCATCGGACTCAACGGCGACTACGTCAAGACCGATGTACGGCTGTTTGACCAGATAAGCCGCGAGGTTTTGGGAAATCGCACGGGTGCGCGCGGGCCCCATTTAGTTGAACTGTGCCTTAAGATTGAGCAGCTTTATGCCGGACCGCTGTATGTTCCCAATGGCTGTAATCCCACCTACTTTTTGCGTATGCGACGCATTATGCAGTCAAAGTACATCGATTGCATGATTAAGGGGGCCAATGCCGCTCTAGAAGAAAACGATCTGCAGTCGGCGATTTGGCTGGCGGAGTCGGGGCTTCGGCAGGAAACGGCGCGCGAGGATATGGTGCGCTGCGCCATGCGCGTCTACAGTGCGGCGGGGCGGCGGCGCGATATCGTCGAGCTATACAGCGGGCATATGCACCATCTGAGGGAGCAGGTCAATGGCGTGCCCGAGCCCGAGACGCGGCGTCTATACGAGCGCTTGGTGGAGGGGCGGCTCAATCGCGTGCTGGTCGAGCGATAAAAAACGGGCGCCCAAAGTACTTGGGCACCCGTAAGCTTGCTATGTGTTGGCTCGCCGGATCATTGGCTCTTAGACGAGCTTGATCTTCTCGATGTCCTTGCGTGAGGACTCGCGATACAGCGAGAACTTGCGGCCGATGACCTGGACGACCTCGGCGTGGCAGCGCTCAGCGAGCTCTTCGGCGGCCTCGCGGGCAGAAAGGCTGGAGCCGTCCAGCACGGAGCACTTAACGAGCTCGTGCTTCTCCAGGTAGGCAACCGTCTGCTCGACGGTGCCCTCGTTGACATCGGACTTACCGATGATGATGGCGGGGTTGAGGTGATGGGCCATGCTGCGAAGCTGCTTGACCTGGGCTCCTGTCAGTGCCATGGGTTCTCGCTTTCTATGTATGGGGCGCCCCGCAATGGGGTCTTAATCTACGTGAGCTGTCCCACGATAGCGCAGGAACGGCGCGGTGTGGAGCGCGTTTGCCCAGTTCGCAAAGAATGCGGATGCCGGGCGGGAAGACGATGCAAGCTTTAGATGGGCTACGGGCGGGGTATGGAGACCGGCTCCCATGCAATAAACGCCCAACGGACCTTGCGGACGTGGTCGAGCATGTAACGCCCCTGCGGTACGCCCTTGGACCCTGGCTCGCCGGCATGGGGATTCTCAATCATATGCTGAGCGACGTAGTCGCGTAGACGGTCAATCTTATCCTCGTTACCGTGCTCGAGCATGCGGGAGAAGTCCGCCACTCCCGCCTCAAGGCTATCGAAGGTATCGCGACGAGGCGATTCAAAGTACGTAACCTGCGGCAGGGCGCCCATCTGAATGAGGATATTGAAGGCATACACAAAGCCATTACTGCGGGTAACCGAGGCACCGATAGCGTTCATCAGGTGCAGGTCATAGCGCGGGCTGGAGTTGGCGACCATCGTGACAGCACAACGCCGACGAGCCGTACGATCAAGCTTGGCAAGCGCGCCTTTTAGGTTGGTCGTGGTGACAGAGCGACTGGCAAAGGCAACATCTACCGCTTTCGCGACCGGTCCAACCAAATTCCAGTCATCATCCCAAGCAAGCTCAAGCGGCGTAATAAGATCCTCGAGCCCGTAATACTCAATGCCGGCATCAAGCGTGCCCAGCATGGCGGGGGAGAAATCAGCCGCAATCACAGGATGCCCGTCTTGCGCAAGCGGAATAGCAATCGACCCAGCCCCACACCCCATATCAAGCACCGATTCACCAGGCTCAAGAGCCAGCAATTTCATAAAATCCCGGGCATACGGAGCAGTCTCAAGAGGTCGAAAATGTCGAGCCCGCTTATCCCATTCAAAAGAATCATCAGCCCGATGCCGAGCGGCCTGCAGACGCATCCACTCCTGATTCCAATCAGCAGAAAGAAGCTCAGAGCGAGCATCCCCATCAACCACGGGCTAACCTCCTAGCAACAAAAAAGCGACTCCCCCCCAAAAGAAGAGCCGCAACCAGCATATATCAGAAAGAACCGATCCAACGCCAAACCGTCGCACCAGCCTAGTGGTGCAGGAGCGAAGCAACTGCAACCGGGATAGAGCCCAACCGAGGTCCCGTTGTGCGGGAGCCCCGGGGAGGGCAAATATATAAGGTCGATCGCGAGTTCCGCACGAGCCGGAGAGCACTTAATGTGCTCTCCGTGCGAGTCAGGACTGTCCGAGCAGGCGACCTTATATATTTGCCCTCCCCGGGGCTCCTCGCCAGTCCCCCTCAGCTAGTTCTTCAGCGAGTTCAGCGGTGCCGGGAAGCGTCCACCACGGTGGGCAAGCACGGTGCCGGCGTTGGGGTTCACCGGCATGATGGGCGCACGGCCAAACAGGCCGCCGTACTCGACGCAGTCGCCCACGCCCTTGCCGATGGCGGGAATCACGCGCACGGCCGTGGTCTTATTGTTGATGACGCCGATGGCCATCTCGTCGGCGATGATGCCGGCGATGGTCTCGACCGGGGTGTCGCCGGGGATGGCGATCATGTCCAGGCCGACGGAGCACACGCAGGTCATGGCCTCGAGCTTCTCGAGCGAAAGCGCGCCGGCCTCGACGGCGGCGATCATGCCGGCGTCTTCGGACACGGGGATAAAGGCGCCCGAGAGGCCACCGACGCTGGAACTGGCCATGACGCCGCCCTTCTTGACGGCGTCGTTGAGCATGGCGAGCGCGCAGGTCGTGCCCGGGCCACCGCAGGTGCCCACGCCGATAATCTCGAGGATGCGAGCAACGGAGTCGCCAATGGCGGGCGTAGGCGCCAGCGACAGGTCGACGATGCCCTTCTCGACACCCAGTCGATGGGCGGCCTCGCGGCTCATGAGCTCGCCGGCACGGGTGATCTTAAAGGCGGTCTGCTTAATCTTCTCGGCGACTTCCATCATCGAGGCGGAGTCGGGCAGCTTCTCCAGGGCTGCCGCCATAACGCCGGGGCCCGAGACGCCAACGTTGATGACGGCGTCGGCCTCGCCACCGCCGTGGACGGCGCCCGCCATAAACGGGGAGTCCTCGACCATGTTGGCAAAGCAGACAAACTTGGAGGCGCCAACGGAATCCTCATCTGCCGTAAGCTTGGCGGCATCGATGATGGTCTGGGCGGCCATGAGCACGGCGTCCATGTTGATGCCGGCACGCAGGCTGGCGACGTTGACGCTGGAGCAGACGCGGCTGGTGGTAGCGAGCGCCTGGGGGATGGACTGGATGACGCGGCGGTCGGCGTCGCCGATGCCCTTCTGAACGAGCGCGGAGAAGCCGCCCAGGTAATCGATGCCGAGCGTCTCGGCCGCGCGGTCGAGGGCATGCGCGATGGGGGTGAGGTCCTCATCCTTGCAGCATGCGGCGATCTGCGCCACCGGGGTGACGGAAACGCGCTTGTTGACGATGGGGATACCGTACTCGCGCTCGAGGTTCTCGGCGGTCTCGACCAAGTGCTCAGCCGTGTGCGTCACGTGGTCGTAGATCTTCGTGCACATGCGGTCGAGGCTCTCGTCGCCGCAACCCATGAGCGAAACACCCATGGTGATGGTCCTGATGTCGAGGTTCTGCTCCTCAACCATGCCGCGGGTTTCCGCGATTTCTGCGGGCGTGATCGCCATCCTTGCACTCCTATCTGCCAAAACGAGCATAGCCTTATCTATTCTAACGTGCCGCACGTGCCAAGTGGCGCGTGCGGCACGTTTTGGTGCTCGGTTGTTTCCGTTGTGTTACTGCCCAAAGACCTCTTCGGCGATGCGCGCGCTTTCGGCGGCATCCTTGGCGTAGTAGTCCGCGCCGATCTGCTTGGCGTATTCGGGGGTGAGCACGGCGCCACCTACGATGATCTTGACGCCCGGAACCTCGGCATGGAGCAACTTGATGGTCTCCTCCATAGCGACGACCGTGGTGGTCATAAGCGCCGAGAGGCCGACGAGCTTAATGTCGCGCTCCCGTACGGTCTTGAGTACCTCTTGCGGGTCGACGTCGCGGCCTAGGTCAAAGACGGTGTAGCCGTAGTTATCGAGCAGCATCTTGACGATGTTCTTACCGATGTCGTGGATATCGCCTTTAACGGTGGCCACGCAGATCTTGCCCTTGTCGGCAATCTCGCCGGCGGGCATCAGGCGCTTGATGGTGTCAAAGCCCACACGCGCGGCCTCGGCCGAGGCCATAAGCTGCGGCAAGAAGAACTTGCCCTGGTCAAAGAGGACGCCAACCTCGTCGAGGGCGGGGATAAAGTGATTGTTGATGAGGTCCATGGCGTCATGGTCTGCCAGCAGACGCTCGGTCTCGGCCGCGATTTCGCCCTTGCGGCCCGAGACGACCATGCGACGAATCGGGTCGTCGTTGCCGTCGGTGCCGGTGGTGCCAGCAGCGGGCGCGGCGTCGGTCGATACCGCCTGAGCCGCCGCCGGATTCGCGGCGATCTTGTACGGATCGGTCCAGCCGGCGTAGCGCTCGATGTATCCGGTCGAGCCCTCGTCCTCAACGCTCAGCACGCGATAGCTGTAGACGGTATCCATAAAGCGCTTGGAGCCCGGGTTCATGATGGGGGCGTCCAGGCCCGCGCCAAAAGCGGCAGCCAAAAAGACCGAGCCCAGCAGCGGGCGGGCAGGCAGACCAAAGCTGATGTTCGACACGCCGAGCGCGCATTTGACGCCCAGACGCTCCTTGCACAGGGACATGGCGCGCAGGATCTGTTCGGCCTGGCGTTGATTGGTCGAGGCGGTCATGACCAGACAGTCGATGAGGATGCGGTCCGGGCCGATACCGTAGCGGGCGGCCTCGGCCACGATGCGCTCGGCGATGGCGAAGCGAGCTTCGGCGGTATCGGGGATGCCGCCTTCATCGAGCGTGAGGCCGACGACGTTGGTGCCGTAATGGGCGACCAGCGGAAAGATCTCATCCATGATTTGCTGTTTGCCATTGACCGAGTTGATGATGGGCTTGCCGGCGTAGCGGCGCACGGCTGCCTCGACGGCTGCGGGGTCGGTGGAGTCGATCTGCAGCGGCAGCAGCGTGGAGCCCTGGAGCTGCTCGGTCGCCTGCTGGATGATCTTGACCTCGTCGATCTCGGGCAGGCCCACGTTGACGTCCAGGATGTCGGCGCCCTGTTCCTGCTGGCTGATGCCCTGGCTCACGACGTAGTCCAGGTCGCCGTCGCGCAGGGCCTGTTGCAGGCGCTTTTTGCCGGTGGGATTGATGCGCTCGCCGATGACGGCGATTTTGTGGCCGTCACAGGGAAGGTCCACGACCGTCTGGGCGCTCGTGGCCGACATGCTGGGCTTGCGGCGGCGCGGGCTGGGCGTGTGGTTGTCGATAAGCGTGCGCAAGGCCGCCATATGCGCCGGCGTGGTTCCGCAGCAGCCGCCCACGACGCTCACGCCGTCCTCGATCATGCCGGCGACGGCCTCGGCGTATTCGGGGGCCTGGATATCAAAGACGGTATTGCCGTCGTCGTCCACGCGGGGCAGTCCCGCGTTAGCCTGCACCATAACGGGCTTGTCGGTAACGGTGAGCATACGTGCGGCGAGCCCTCGGAGCTCGGCCGGGCCCTGGCTGCAGTTGATACCCAAAACGTCGGCGCCGATGGCGTCGAGCGTGATGGCGGCGACCTCGGGGCTCGTTCCCAAGAAGGTGCGACCGTCTTCCTCAAAGGTCATGGTGGCAAAGACGGGCAGGTCGGAGTTCTCGCGGCAGGCGAGGACGGCCGCCTTGATCTCGGCAAGGTCGGTCATGGTCTCGATAATAAAGAGGTCCACGCCCGCGTCGACGCCGGCGCGCACCTCCTCGGCAAAGAGGTCATAGGCCTCGTCGAAGCTCAGGGTGCCCAAGGGGCGAAGCAGCGCGCCGATGGGGCCGATATCGCCGGCGACGTAGCGGGCGCCGGCCTCGCGGGCGCAGGCGACAGCGGCGGCAAAGACATCTGCCACGGTGGCGGCGCCGTCGAGCTTGTGGGCGTTGGCGCCAAAGGTGTTGGCGGTGATCACGTCGCAGCCGGCCTCGACATACTGACGCTGGATATCGGTGATAACCTCGGGCTCCTCAAAGTTGAGCAGCTCGGGCAGGGCGCCGGCCTTCATGCCGGCAGCCTGCAGCATGGTGCCCATGCCGCCGTCAAACAGCAGGTGCCCCGTGCCCTCGATGGCGGCGCGCAGGCGATCGTCCTTAATGCGCAGGTCGTCGATCGTGCGTGGCTTGTACACAGCGCCGTTGCAGCGTGCGGCATTGACGGGCGCCGCCAGCGCGGCACCATCCGAATTATGAGTAATAAGCGGGGTGAACATCGGGGGCTCCTAGTGGCTGGAATAGCAGGTGGTGTGGGCGGCGCGGAAGCGGCAGTGCTCGCGCATGCGGCAGATATTGCAGGTGGGGCGACTCTGGGCGTCGTGGACTTTGCCGTCGAACAGACCGATCACCGCGGTCACGCTCTTGGTGGGCATGAGCAGGCTGGTGGGCGTGACGGTAAGGCCGATGAGCCGCGTGGCGTTGAGCGCATCGACGATCGAGCGCTGGGCCGAGAGCGGGCAGTCGCCGTAGCCGGGGCTAAAGCGCCAGTTGCCGGCGAGCCCGTGTGCGGCGGCCGCAGCCTTGGCCTGCTGGTCCATCTGCTCAACGGCGGCTTCTACATAGGCAGAGCACGCGGCGTCGAGCACGGCTCCCTCCAGGGGCTGCTGGGCTCCCGTGGTGCGCAGACGACGCTCGGCGTCCATGCCGAGGGTGCATGCCATGAGTGCGGCAAAGCGGGCGTCTTTGAGGTGGCGATAGATATCGCGACCGCGCAGCTCAACGTTGGTGCCGACCAAGCGAATGCAAGGCTCACTTTGTTCGTCCACGCCCGTGGCATCGACGGCAAACACGCGGCGCACGCCACGGGGCTCAATGTCCAGTTCCAGACGTTCAACGACAAGCTCAATACGTCGTGACAGTTCGGGCTCAATCTGCTGGCCGCCGTAACCCAGATACCGCAGCATCTCGGCACGGTCGACACGGGGATGGTGCGCGGCATCGACACGGTAAAGCGCCGGCGACGCAAGGTCGGCCGGCACTTCGACAGCGGTTGTATCGATGTGCGGTTTTTCCATTACCCCAGGCGCTCCATAATGGTCGCGGCGATCGCAGGACGGTTCATAGTGTACAGGTGCAGGCCGTCGGCGCCGTGCTCCTTGAGGTCGCAAAGTTGGCGGGCGGCATAATCTACACCGGCTGCCTGCAGGCTCTCGGGGTCGTTCTCGTACTTGGCGAGAATCTTGATGACGGGGGAGGGCAGCGACGCGCCGCACATAAAGACCATGCGGCTGATCTGGGACTTGCCCATAAACGGCATGATGCCCGCGGTAATGGGCACGGTGATGCCGACCTTGTCGGCAAGCTCGCGGAAGCGGTAGAAGCACTCGTTATCAAAGAAGAGCTGCGTCACAAAGAAGCTTGCGCCGGCGTCCTGTTTTTGCTTGAGGTGTTCGACCGAGAGGTTGAGATCCTCACAGGCAATGTGGCCCTCGGGGTAGGCTGCGGCGCCCACGCAAAAGCCGGCGTCGACGAGCTCGGGGATGAGGTCGCGGGCGTAGGCGTAGTCGGAGGCGGGCTTGTCGTCCTCGGTCGCGCCGGCAGGGAGATCGCCACGCAGGGCCAGAATGTTTTCAACGCCGGCGGTGCGATACTCGTCGATCTTGGCGGCGATGTCGGCGTGGGTGCGGCCCACGCAGGTGAGGTGTGCCACCGAGGGCGTGTCGAATTCGCTCGAAATCATATGCGCGATGGGGGCGGTGGTGGCACCGTTGCCCGAGCCGCCGGCCGAGCAGGTGACCGAGACAAAGCTCGGCGAAAGCTTGCACAGATTGCCTGCCACTTCGCGAGCCGTGTCGAGGGTGAGCTCGCCCTTGGGCGGGAACATCTCAAACGAAACGGGCGCGGTGCCCTGGGATGCTGCCTGCTTAAAAACCTCGTCGACGCGCATATCGTGCTCCTCTAGATACGTAATAGTGTGATGTGTTGTAAGGATTCTACAGCACCACTGTGTCACGGTGGAGTTTCACTCGTTATTCGGGGATACCAATCAAAGATGCCTTGCTATCGGCTTTCTCTATAACAGAGCGGCTAATCTAGGCACGGACTATAAAGACTGGTATCTGATGCAAAATACCAGTTAATAGAGCTCCATCCCAAATTGACTACCCTTAAACCATGGGGAGAGGTCTGCAATTTATGCAGTTGATTGGCTGTTGAGGGTGGCAACGCCGCCTCGATAGGGTAACCTCATTGATTGGTTTCGCGACAGCAACATAACGGTAATGTCGCGGAAACACGGCGAGTCTAAGCTATGACTCGTTCGTTAGTAATCAACACCGCTTCTCACGCGGTGCCGATACGAAGGGAGTTCCGTATGGCCGAACTTACTGACCGCTTCGGGACCATGGTGTTCTCTGAGGAAGTCATGAAGGACTACCTCCCCAAGGACATTTGGAAGCGCCTTGCTGCAACCCTCGAGGGCGGTGAGCCGCTCGACCTGGATGTGGCCAACGCCGTTGCCCATGCCATGAAGGTCTGGGCCATCTCCAAGGGCGCGACGCACTACGCGCACTGGTTCCAGCCGCTTTCGGGCATTACTTCCGAGAAGCACGACAGCTTCCTGGAGCCCAACCACGACGGCACCGCCATTACCAAGTTTACGGGCAAGAACCTCATCCAGGGCGAGCCCGATGCCTCCAGCTTCCCCAACGGCGGCCTGCGCGCCACCTTCGAGGCCCGTGGCTACACCGCTTGGGATCCCACTAGCCCCGCCTTTATCAAGGACGATGTCCTGTGCATCCCCACGGCTTTCTGCTCCTACACGGGCGAGGCCCTGGACAAGAAGACCCCGCTGCTGCGTTCCATGACCGCGCTCTCGCGTGAGTCTAAGCGCGTTTTGGCGCTGTTCGGTAAGACCCCCAAGAAGGTCGTTCCTTCCGTGGGCGACGAGCAGGAGTACTTCCTGATCAAGAAGGACGCCTACCGCAAGCGCAAGGACCTGGTCATTACCGGCCGCACCCTCTTTGGTGCTGCTCCATGCAAGGGTCAGGAGCTCGAGGAGCACTACTTTGGCGCTATCCGCCCCACCGTCTCGGCCTACATGAAGGACTTGGACGATGAGCTGTGGGCGCTCGGCATTCCCGCCAAGACCAAGCACAACGAGGTTGCTCCCTGCCAGCATGAGCTCGCCCCCGTCTATGGCGAAGTCAACGAGGCCATCGACCAGAACCTGGTCATGATGGAGAAAATGAAGCTCATCGCCTCCCGCCACGACTTGGTTTGCCTGCTGCACGAGAAACCCTTCGAGGGCATCAACGGTTCGGGCAAGCACAACAACTGGTCGCTTGGCACCGAGTCCGAGAATCTGCTCGATCCGGGCGACACCCCGCTCGACAACCTGCAGTTCATCGTCTTCCTCACCGCGGTGATCGAGGCCGTCGATAACTATCAGGAGCTCCTGCGTGCCTCCGTTGCCTCGGCCGGCAACGACCATCGTCTGGGCGCCAACGAGGCTCCTCCGGCGATTATGTCCATCTTCCTGGGCGACCAGCTTACCGAGGTTGTCGAGAAGATCATCGATGGCAAGGCTTCCGTCCATGCCACGCGCGGCGTGCTCGACCTGGGCGCCGATACCCTGCCCAAGCTGATGCAGGACAACACCGACCGCAACCGCACCTCCCCGTTCGCCTTTACCGGCAACAAGTTCGAGTTCCGTGCCTGCGGCTCCGAGCAGAACGTCTCCGACTCCAATCTGGTGCTCGATGCTGCCGTGGCCAAGTCGCTCAAGTCCTTCGCCGACGCACTCGAGGGTACGCCCGAGGATAAGTTCCAGGACGCCGCGCTCGAGTACTGCAAGAAGGTCCTGACTGACCACCAGCGCATCCTGTTCTCCGGCGACGGCTACTCCGACGAGTGGCCCGTTGAGGCCGAGAAGCGCGGCCTTGCCAACAACAAGACCACGGCCGATGCCCTGCCCGCCTTTGTTTCCGATAAGGCTATCGCGCTCTTTGAGGAGACGGGCGTCCTGACCAAGGCCGAGGCTCAGTGCCGCTACGACTGCAAGCTCGAGAAGTACAACAAGCTCATGAACATCGAGGCCACCACGATGGTTCGCGAGGCGCGTCGTACCTATCGCCCGGTCATTACCGCCTATGCCACCAAGGTCGCTAAGGGCCTTGAGACTATTCGTGCCGCCGGTGCCGAGGCCGCCATGCAGTGCGAGCAGAACACGCTCAACAAGCTCTGCAACGGTATCACCACCATCAACGACGCCATCAAGGCGCTCGACGCCGTGCATCAGAAGGCTGAGGCCCTCGATGGCCAGGAGCAGGCCAACGTGTACGCGCACGAGGTCGTTCCCGCTATGGATGCGCTGCGTGCCGCCGTGGACGCCATGGAGGAGATCGTGGCAGCCGACTACTGGCCGGTCCCGACCTACGACGA
This sequence comes from Collinsella sp., assembly GCA_036304065.1. Classification (GTDB taxonomy): domain Bacteria; phylum Actinomycetota; class Coriobacteriia; order Coriobacteriales; family Coriobacteriaceae; genus Collinsella. Next base: position 133,208 of record JAXIZI010000010.1, read on the forward strand.
CATCCTGTTCTACGTGTAACAGACGCGTTTGATTTTGCGTGCGAAGGGGTTTCGCCTGTGCGAGGCCCCTTCTTTTTTGTCGCCGGACCTTCTTTGAACATGCTGTCGAGTGAGCGTTTCGCGCGGGGCATCTTGAAAGTTGTAACCTATTTTGGGCATGCGGACGTTTCGGGCGTTTGTTCATAAAGGGGAGGATTATCCGATGAGGGTATTCGATATCGTGTTTAGTCCGACGGGTGGAACGGAAAAGGTATCTAACTACATTGCCAATGCGTTAGAAGGGGAAACCGTTGCCGTAGATCTGACAGATAGCGGGCTTGGTTTTCGTACGGTTGCGATGACAAAAGAGGATGTAGCCGTGATCGCGGTGCCCTCGTATGGTGGGCGAGTCCCGGCTGTGGTCGCGGAGCGTTTGGGTATGATGCGAGGAAATGGCGCACAGGCGGTTCTGGTTTGTGCTTATGGAAACCGCGCATATGAGGACACACTGGTCGAGCTTGAGGACGCGGCAAAGGGCGCAGGTTTTCGGGTGATCGCGGCGGTTTCTGCCATCGCCGAGCATTCTATTGTTCGCCAGATTGCCGCCGGCAGACCAGATGCGCAGGACGCGGCACAGCTCACTGGGTTTGCGAATCAGATTCAGCAAAAGATATCTGCAGGAGATGCTTCTGAGCCGGCTATTCCGGGCAATCGTCCCTATAAGAAGGCCGGGGGCACTGGTATGGTGCCTAAGGCCACAAAGGAGTGCACCGCCTGCGGGGCTTGCGCCACAGCGTGTCCCGTTGGCGCTATCGATAAAGACGATCCCAAAAGGGTGGACAAAAAGGCCTGCATTTCCTGCATGCGCTGCGTTGCCGTGTGTCCGCGGGGCGCGCGTGGGCTAAGTCCTGTCATGCTCTCTGCGGCTACCAAGATGTTGAGCAAAGCTTGTTCTGAGAGAAAAGAATGCGAGCTTTTTGTCTAGCACAGGGGCCTGGAGCCCTCTTCATCTAATGTCAAAATAGAACGAAACCGTGCGATGGTAACTCGCACGGGTTCGTACATTTTTGAGTTGGTGCCCCCAGCGGGATGTCCGCGTGCGGCTGGCGCCGCCCGCTTTCGCTGCGTCGCTTCGCTCCTTGCGTGCTGCGCTGGAAAACGCTTCGCGTTTCCTCAGCTCCGCACCCTGTCGGGTTCGAATCCCGGCGCATGGGTAGCAAAAAGCCCGCTACCGCGAGGGTAACGGGCTCTTCAATTCAAATGGTGCCCCCAGCGGGATTCGAACCCGCGATATCCACCTTGAAAGGGTGGCGTCCTTGGCCGCTAGACGATGGGGACAGCGGGAAAGAGTATAGCAGACTTTTTTAGCCGTTCACATATCGTTGGCAAACTGAAAAACCACCACAAAGGTGCCTTGATTATCGACTTCATCCGAACACCTCCCACATTCATCCGTACATGTACGGATGAATGTGGGAACCCGATACCCTGAGGGCCGGATCGGCCGGCCCCGGGAGATCGGAGGACGTC